>JBEKME010000046.1:0-45481 GCA_050008675.1 Terriglobia bacterium | reverse complement strand
AGCACGCTGGTCTCCAGGCGCAACGGCCCCAATGCCCGTAATTCCTCGGTGAACTCGGTAGAGACCTTGGCAAACTTTTCGCCCTCCGCAGCCGAGATCCATTCCAGCCGCAGGCGACGTTCGTCAACGCCGAATTCCCGCAGGATGCGCTTCAGCAGGAGGACCCGCCGAAGCGCCTTGAAATTGCCCTCCTGGTAGTGGCAATCGCCCGGATGACAACCTGCCACCAGGATTCCATCGGCGCCTAACTGAAAGGCGCGCAGGATGAAGGAGGGATCCACCCTCCCCGAGCACATGAGGCGGATGATGCGCAAGTTGGGCGCCGATTTCATCCGGCTGGTTCCAGCCAGGTCGGCCCCCGTGTAGGAGCACCAGTTGCACAAGAATCCGACGATTCGGGGCTCAAAGTTTTTGCTGTTCGTCTTCAATTTCGCTGCCTCCCTTCGTCTACACGCTGAGGACGCCCTCTAGTGTCCTGTCACACTTCACTCTTTACAATGTCAGGACCCCCTCACCCCCGGCCCCTCTCCCCCAAGGGGGAGAGGGGAGAGCTATCCGAACCTACTCATTCCAAATCTAGACGCTGAGGACGCCCTCCAGTTCCGCATAGACCTGCTTGTCAGTGAAGCCGCTGCCGGTGATGGCGCCCGCCGGGCAAGCGGCCACGCAGGTGCCACAGCCTTTGCACAGTGGCATGTTGACCCGCGAAACATTCTTTTCCTCGAGATAATCAATCGCTTTGTAGGGGCACAGCGCATTGCAGATGCGGCAGCCGCTGCAATACAGCTCGTCGATCTCGGCCCGCACCGGGTCGATTTCGACCACCCCTTTAGCGATGGTGGCCAGCATTCGGGCCGCCGCCGCGCTGGCCTGGGCTACCGAGTCGGGAATGTCCTTTGGTCCCTGTGCACACCCGGCCACGAAGAGGCCGTCCGTAGTGGTGGCCACCGGATCCAGCTTCGGATGACGTTCCAGGAAGAAACCATCCGGGCTGCGGCTGAGGCCGAAAAGACGCCCGACCTGCTCGGCGTCCCGGCGCGGCTCAATGGCGTTGCAGAGCACCACCATATCGACCGGGATCTCGCGGAACCGGCCGATCAGCGTGTCCTCGCACCGGATCAGCAGTGTACCTTCGTCACGCTTCGACCAGCCCGCCTGGACCACCTCGGCAACCTTCCCACGAATGACGTTGGCGCCTTCGTGCAGGACGCGTGAGTAGAACTCCTCGTACCCCTTCCCGAAGGCCCGTATATCAATGTAAAAGTTGTAAACCTCTCCCTGCGTGCGCTCCTTAATCAGATGGGAGAATTTCAGCGCGAACATGCAACAGACCCGCGAGCAATAACGATGGTGGTTCTCATCCCGGGAACCAATGCAGTGCAGGATCCCCACGGCGCGCGGGGCTTGTCCGTTCTTGAGAAGAACTCGCCCTCCCGTAGGCCCTGTGGCGTTCAGCATTCGTTCCACATCCAGGCCCGTGTAAATGTTGTCGAGCCTCCCGTAACCGTACTGAGCCATGGGGGTTGGGTCGAATGCATCGAAGCCCGTCGCGATCAGCACTTGCCCGACATTGAGCTCGATTTCTTCATCCACCATCTTGTGATTGACGGCATTCGGTTCACAAACCTCGACGCACTTTTGACAGCCCTCGGTCTTGAAATGAATGCAGCTCTCAGCATCGATCACGGGCACCCTGGGCACCGATTGAAGCGTGGGTACGTAGATCGCGGTGTTCGGCCCCAGAAGGAACTCAGGAGGTTTACCCTTGTGATCCTCAACCTCGAATTTAATGTGCGAGGTGGGACATACCAGCGCGCAGGCGCCGCACGCAATGCACGCCTCCGATTCCAGGTTAAACGGAGTGGAAACGTGGCGCTGAATTCCTCGCTCCGCGAAACTGATGGCGCTCGCGCCGACCACCTCGTCACATGCCCGCACGCACAAACCGCACAGAATGCACGCGTCCTGGCGCTCATCCTTGAGTGCGCTGGTGAACCGCGGTGCCTTGAGCCCGGCCTCCTCGGCGTACTTTCGGAGAATAGGCACATTGGGCCATCGCGCCAGCATCATTTCCAGGATGAACCGGCGGGCCTTGAGGACGTGCTGGTTGTTGGTATTGACCACCATGCCATTCCGGCAGGCTACTTGGCAGGAGGGAACCAACTCGTCTCCCCACTTGGTCTTCGTCTCCACCACACACACGCGGCAGGCCGCAAAAGGCTTAATCAGCGGGTGGTAGCAAAGCGTTGGAATCTTGATATCCAGGAGCTTCGCCGCCTGAAGAATGGTCGTCCCCTTCACCACCTCGGCTGTTTTTCCGTCAATGGTCAGGCTTATCACGCTCCACCTCTCATTCCACAATCACCGCATTGAAATGGCACATGTCCACGCATGTCCCACACTTGTTGCACTTACTGATGTCGATCTTGTGCGGCTGGTTCTTCTCGCCGAAAATCGCTTTTTCCGGACACTCACGCTTGCACACACCGCAACCGTGTCCGCGCTGAACGCAGACCTCCGGGTCGATCCGGTAGGTGTTCAATTGCCGGCAGACATGGGCGGGACATTTGTGCGCCTCAATGTGCGCAAGATACTCATCGCGGAAATAGCGTAGCGTTGTCAGGACCGGGTTGGGGGCCGACGTTCCCAATCCGCAGAGCGACGTTTCTGCCACGATCTTGGCGACTTCCTCCAAGGATTCCAGATCCTCCATGGTCCCGTGGCCATCGGTGATCTTGGTCAGGATATCGAGCATCAACTTGGTGCCCTCGCGACAGGGAGTACATTTGCCGCAAGACTCGTCCTGAGTAAAGCCCAGGAAGTACCGGGCCACATCCACCATGCAGGTGTCTTCATCCATGACCACCATGCCGCCCGAGCCCATCATGGAGCCAGCTTCGGTGAGGGTCTCGAAGTCCACCGGCAAGTCGATCAGTTCGTTGGGGATACACCCGCCGGAAGGTCCCCCGGTCTGCACAGCCTTCAATTTCTTGCCGCCGGGTATTCCCCCTCCGATGTCGTAAATGATCTCGCGGAGAGTAATGCCCATGGGGACTTCGACCAGCCCGGTACTCTTGATTTTCCCGACCAGCGAAAAGACTTTGGTGCCTTTGCTCTTTTCGGTTCCGATCTGGGCAAACCAGTTGCCGCCCCGGTTGATGATGGGAGGGACATTCGCCCACGTTTCGACGTTGTTGAGGCAGGTGGGTTTCCCCCAGAGTCCCTTTTCCGCCAGCCGAGGGGGCCGAGCTCTCGGTTCTCCGAGTCTGCCTTCCACGGCCGCCACCAGCGCCGTTGCCTCTCCGCAGACAAATGCGCCGGCTCCCTTTGAGACCGAGATGTCAAAATCGAACCCGGTGTCCAAGATGTTTTCCCCTAAAAGGCCGTACTCGCGCGCCTGATCGATGGCAATGTGGATTCGCTGGACGGCCAAGGGGTACTCATTTCTGATATAAACCACGCCCCAGCGGGCCCCGATAGCTCTGGCCCCGAGCAGCATTCCTTCAATAACGGAGTGAGGGTCCGATTCCACTATGCTGCGATCCATAAAGGCGCCCGGGTCCCCTTCGTCGCCGTTACAAATCACATACTTCGGCTCTCCCTCCGCGTCCCGAACGGCCTCCCACTTCGTCGCTGCCGGGAACCCTGCGCCTCCCCTGCCTCGCAGCCCGGAGATCTTGACTTCATTAAGAATCTCCTCCGGGGTCATTTGGGAGAGCGCCTTGGCCAACGCCGCATAACCGTCTCTGGCAATGTATTCATCGATGCTCTCTGGGTCGATCAGACCTCGGTTCCGCAGCGCGATGAGCATTTGACGGGCAAAGAAAGGAATGTCCATCATCTTAGGAACCGGCGTGCGTGTCTCCGGTGGAACGTACATGAGCTTATCGACAGGTCTGCCCTTCAGAAAGTGCTCTTCCACGAGATGCGGAACGTCTTTGGGGCTGAGCGCCTGGTAAAAAATCCCATCCGGTTGAACGACCATGAGAGGACCGACGCCGCAAAAACCATTACAACCCGTGGTCACTACCTGAATCTCGTTGTCCAGCCCGCGCTTTTCGATCTCCTTCTGCAAGGCGTCCCTGAACTCGAGCGAACGATTAGAGACGCAGCCCGTCCCCGCACAAACCATTAAGTGCATTCGATACGCCATTTGGATCTCCTCCAGGATTCTCCGCTCTTAATCGTTAATAGGTCCGTTCGCTCCCTATGGCGAGTGCATATGGTTGCAAGATCTTTCCCCCCAGAACGTGCTCCGTGAATATTTCCTTGATCTTTCCCTCCGTCAGATCCACATACTTCACAGGAGCTTCGCCAACCACCTCCACCGTAGCCATCGGTTCACGGCTGCACAGACCTGCGCAACCGGAGGTAGTCACCATCACGTCCCTGAGATCCCTCCCCTCTACTTCCCGCAAGGCAGCTTCAAGGATCTTCCGCGAGCCCGCCGCAATACCGCAAGTGCCCATGTGAACCGTCATCTTGACGCGGGCGGCGCCCTCGCGGAGGGACATGGACTTCCTGGCTTTCTCTCGGACCTCCACTAAGTCTTCCAATTTAAGTTTTGGCATCTCGGGCTCCTTCTTTTGAGTATTGCTTGATGATCTGGTCTACTTTGGGGAGAGAAACCTTGCCGTACAGTTCTGGACCCACGGTGACCACGGGGGCAAGCCCGCAGCATCCGAGGCAGCGGACCGCCTCCAGACCGAATTTGAGGTCCGGCGTGGTCTGCCCGCACTTGATACCGAGTTGCCGTTCGAACTTCTCGAGGATCTTCCCGGCAGCCCTCACGTGGCAGGCCGTGCCCAGGCAAACTGCTACCGGGTGCCTCCCTTTGGGCTTCAAGCTGAAAGCCCGGTAAAAGGTGGCCAGGCTGTAGGTGCGACTGAGGGGTACGTGCATAGTGCGGGATATATACGTGAGAACATCCTGCGGCAAATAGCTGAATTCGTTCTGCACGTCCTGTAGCATGGCGATGAGCGCGTTTTTCTGTGCGTGGTGTTGTTGAATGATCTTTTCAGCCGTTTCCAACTGCATATGCACCT
Source organism: Terriglobia bacterium (assembly GCA_050008675.1). Classification (GTDB taxonomy): domain Bacteria; phylum Acidobacteriota; class Terriglobia; order UBA7540; family UBA7540; genus CAVROP01. The sequence continues at coordinate 40,436 of JBEKME010000046.1, read as the reverse complement.
ACCTCCCTTGAAGCTAAGCTCTTGAGCTGATCCCTCACCTTTTCCACACTTTTCCTGACGGCCGATATTCCTTGGGGAGAATTAATCGGTATGTCTCCCAGTTGAGCCTTGATTTCTCTGGTGCTGAACGAGATTTCCGAATCGCCGGCTTGATGCAAGTATGTCAACTCGATTTGAGGGTTTCCGACCACCAGGGCAAGAAGCGTCTGGTCCATATCCCCCAGAGGTTGCCGGTCAACATGACTGTATTGAAACACGCCGGTGACCTTTGTTCCCGCTCCGGGACTGGACGCGATCTTGAATTCGCCCCCGGCCCTCTTTGCTGCCTGCTCAAAAAGCGACAGCCCCAACCCCACCCGGCGGGTGGTTCGAGTGGTGAAAAAAGGGTCCGTCGCCTTCTGAAGCATGTCCTTGCTCATTCCACGTCCGTTGTCGATAATCTCGATGGAGAGCAGATCCTCTCGGCGGCTCTCCCGCACTCGGATTTCCACCTGCCTGGCTCCCGCTGCGATGGAATTCTCCGCAATGTCCAGTACGTGCAGAGAAAGATCCTCCATGTGAAACCTATCCCAACGCCCGTTCTTCTCGCCGAGGAGCGCAAACGCCGGCCTCCTCTGGCACCACCCGTCTGCCATCCTCCCCGCGCAGGGCCTTCTTGATTTCCCGCGTGCTGGGCTCATAGAGCAGCAGAGAAGTCCAGACCTTGCCGATATCCGTAGCGGAATGTGCGTCGGACGAACGAACGAAAGCATAGCCAGCGTATTCCGGATAGCGCCGCCTTGCTTCCTCGAGGCTGGTGTTTCGAGACAGTTCTAAAGCATCCAGGTGTAAATCTTCAGGGACAAACCCCAACTGCCCGAGGATCCCGAACGTCTCGCGATCGACGTGAGCCGCGATCGCCAGGCCCTCCAAGCCACAAATGCTATCCACTACCTGCTCGACAGAGAGTTCGGTCGCGCCGGCCAGCAGCCGGTTGTTGAACCCGAGTACGTCATGATCTTCATTCACGACAACCTGAAGTCCAAAAGCCTCGGCATCATTTTCTCCGTGCAAATGCTCGTACACGATCTCCTGAAGCTGGAGCGCCCTATCGACGCTGTCAAAAACCGCCAGGATGTGCACCTCTTCCTTCGAGGTCACTTCCATCCCTGGCAGTACCGTAAGGTTTCTATCTTGCGCCGCCCTCACGACCGCGGGCACGTTCTCCGAGGAGTTGTGATCGGAAATGCCAATCACGTCCAAACCCTGCTGGAGGGCTTGGTCTACGATCGCTTTGGGACCCATGTTCAACTCGGCGCAGGGGGAAAGGCACGTATGAATGTGCAAATCCGCTTTGAAGATTCGCGGCATCATAGAATCCCCCGGATGCCCATCTGGTACAGTCTTCCGACCAGCTCAAACGCCGGAAGCCGGCTGCCCAACACGATAACTTTCTCCTCCCGGGCTTTCTCCAGTGTTTCAGGATCAGGGGTTCGCCCGTTCACCAGAACGACCGCAGCCAACTCCTTCAACGTGGCCACCGCGATGATGTTGCGATGCGTTTGCAAAGTGACCCAAAGGTTGCCTGCCTTGCTGTAGGCAATAACGTCACTTAGGAGGTCACTGGCATAGCCTCCTGTTATCTCTTTGTCGAGGCCATCGGGTTGCGCCAGAATCTCGAGCTGCGAGCTGTCGACAACCTCCCGAATCGTCATAGGGTGAGTACCTGCGGGTTGCTGGCTAGCCCAGAAGGGGCATCGGCCGCGGCCCGAGCCTGCTTCGCGGTGAGGACCACGCAGTCCTCAAACTGGGCGCGCCCCAGGACCACGTCTTCGGCAAAGCTTAGACAAGTGGGCGCGCCGCAGGCCCCGCAATTGATCTGCGGCAGCCCTTCATGTGCTTCCTGAATGCGCTTCCTTTTCTCGATTGCCTTCGATATGTCCTTATCCAGTGGGGCGAAAGGCCTTGAAGAGATTTTGCCTGGCAGCGAGAAATAGCGTCTTTGATACAACTCTCGTATCTTTGCCCGGTCCTGGCAGGGGACATTCCCGAACCGGGCTACCAAGCTCAGAATCGTGCCCCGAGTAACATAGGGACCACCCACGGTAAGTGAACCGCCGCAACATCCCTGCGCGCATGCGTGGCACTCAACGAATTGGATATCACCGAGTCTTCCGCGCTCAATTTCGTTGAGAATCCTTTCCACATCCCCAAGACCGCCCACCGCCAGACTGCTTTCGGCCCGCAAGGAGGAAACTTGCCCGCCGAGGACTGGCCAGCCCAGGCCCATGCCCCGCACTGACTCTTCGATTTCGTGCGCACTGTTATTCATGTCGCTGAGCGCTGAAAGGAGGGGGCGGTAAATGTCGGATATGGCGATTGCGCCATCGATGTGTGAGGCTCTTTTCCTGAGAGGATACTTGATGGCGACCATTTTGGCGGGGCAGGGCGTCAGGTAGATAACCCCAATCTCGTCCCGCCGCAAGCCTAGTTCCTTCATCTTCTTGTTCCGCACCTCTCGCGCCGCTATCTCCATGGGAGAATCAATGGGAATCAGGAGATCAATGAGGCTGGGGTATCGCGCCTGAATCAGACGCACGATGGTGGGACAAAAAGGGGACAGCAGCGGCAGCGGCCCGCGATAACTGGCCAGATACTCATCGATAGCCGCGTTGACGGACTCGCTGGCGCAAGCTACGTCACAGGCATCATCGAAGCCGATTTTTCTCACCCCAGCCAGGATTGTGCTGGGAAGAACGTCCTTGCGGAACTGTCCATAGAGGACGGGCGAGATAAGCGCAACGGTGTGCCTGAACTTCGAGAAGTCGGTGAAGGAGCTCGTTTGGGGGATGATCGCGTTGTGGCGGCACGCCCGAGCGCACTCGCCACAGTCGATGCAGCGGTCCTCGAGTATCTCTGCCTTGCCCTGCCGCACCCGGATGGCCTCCGTAGGACAGACCTTAAGGCAGGCCATTCGACCGATGCATCGCTCCGGCACAACCCGAACGGAATGAAAGTAATCCCCCATGCTAAAGCCGAAACGTTATTTCCAAAGTCGTGCCTTTACCCACCACGGAATGAATGGAAAAGGCATCGGCATTCTTCTTGATGTTGGACAGGCCCATGCCTGCCCCGAACCCCATCTCCCGAATTTCGTCGGACGCCGTGGAATACCCTTCTCGCATGGCCAGCTCGATGTCCGGGATGCCAGGGCCTTCATCTTCCACCGTAACTCGGAAATCCTTTGGGGTCACTCTCAACTCCATCGTCCCTTTGCTGGCATACAAAACAACGTTCATCTCCGCTTCATAGGAAGCAATCGCCGCCCGCCTGATCAAGGACGGGTGAATCCCGATCTCTCTGAGAATCCCCTTGATGGTGATGGAGGCCTTTCCCGCGTCAACGAAATCCCTCCCGTGAATTTTAAAGCGTTGACAGAAGAGGGGCTCGCTCGTCATCCCGCAGGCCTCCCTCGAGTTCGCTGCCTCCGGGCAGACCGTGCTGGTGGAGTCTCCCACACGATTCGTACATGGGAAGATTCGTCCACAGCATAACGATGCCCTTTTCTTTCGCCAAGTCGATCGCGTCCTTGTCCGGCAGCTTCCCGCGGACGTAAACGATGGCTCTGACCTCAGCGATCTCGGCAGTGCGTACCGATTGCACGTTAGTCAAACCGGTCAACAACAGCGCATTGGGCTTGATGAAGGCCAGGACGTCGCTCATCAGGTCCGCGCCGCAGCCGACCCCTACTTCCTCCTCCAGCTTGTCACTGCCGGTGATCACCTGGCAGTCGAGAATCCTTCGTACCGCTTCCAGTTTCATCAGACCACCTGCTTCACGATCTGATCGCCGAGCTTGATGGTCCTTTTTGTCGGGACCCGTGTGGCGGGGCAGGTGTTCCAGCACAAACCGCAACCGGTGCACTTCGATTCGTCCACGAACCTCGCTTTCCTCCTCACCTTCACCTTGAAGTTTCCGATGTATCCTGAAAATCCAACCACTTCGCTGTAGCTCAACAGTTTGATGTTCTCACGGTGCCCGACCGAGACCATCTTCGGCGTCAAGATACAAGCAGCACAGTCCAGGGTGGGAAACGTCTTATCAAACTGGCCCATCCGCCCGCCGATGGTTGCATCACGCTCGACCAGATACACCGTGGTGCCTGATTCAGCAATCTCGAGGGCCGCTTGAATGCCCGTTATCCCGGCGCCCACAACCAGCACGTTGGGGTTGATTTCGGCGCGCATCGGCTCCAGGGGCTGGTGCAGGGCCACGCGTCTGACCGCTCCCGCGACCAAAGCTTTGGCTTTTTCCGTTGCCATGCGCACGTCGTCGTGGATCCAGGAGCAGTGCTCGCGGATATTGGCGATCTGGACCAGATAGCGGTTGAGCCCCGCCTTCTTGGCCGCACCCCTGAAGGTGATCTCGTGCATCAGCGGAGAACAGGCGGCAACGACAACCCTGTTGACGCCGAGTTGTCGAATGTCGTCCTGTATGAGCGCCTGTCCAGGGTCCGAACACATGAACTTGTAATCTCTTGCGATCACGACGCCAGGCGAGCGGGAGATGAATTCGCGGACTTCATTCACGTTCACGGTTCCGGCGATGTTGAGCCCGCAATGACAAATATAAACCCCGATGCGCGGGTGCCCATTCTGCTCCATCTGTCTCCTCCTTCTATGCGGCTAGTACTGAGATCGGGGCTCTCCAGGGGATGAGATTCCTGTGAAATCCAAGCTCTTTCTCGGAGCAGCCCAATGCGACCCCCAGCAGTTGAGTGAAGTACATCACGGGGACTTGATACGACGTTCCGAACATCTTGTTTACGCGCTTCTGGTACGCCTCCAGGTTGACCTGACACAAGGGACAGGTGGTGACGATACACTGGGCCCCGTTCTCCGCAGCGCATTCCAGCAGATCCTTCACCAGTTGCAGACACACGTCCGGGAAGGTGGTCATCAGCATTCCGCCGCAGCAGCGCGTCTTCAAAGGGAAGTACGCGGCTCGGGCGCCCAGCCGCTGGAAGAGCGTGTCCATAGTTAAGGGGAACTCGGCATCGTCAAAGCCGCGCTCGGGACGCACGATTTGACACCCGTAATAGGGGGCGAAAGCGACGCCCTCCAGGCTTTGCTTGGCTGCCGAAGCAATCACTTCCACCCCCACCTCGTTGACCAGAACGTCGAGGGGATGGCGCACCTTGACGCCCAGACTGTATTTCAGGCCGACCTGCCCCAGCAGTTGATCGACCTTGGCCCTCAATTCCGGGCTCTCCCGCAGGAAGCGGTTGGTCTTGAGCAGCACGGTGTAGCAAGCGCTGCAAGGCGCGATAAGGTCCCGGAATCCGGCCTGCTCCGCAAGCGCCAGGTTTCTTGCGCTGATCGCCAGCGACAGGGCCTCATTCACGCTCATGTACATGGTCGCGCCGCAGCAGTTCCAGTCCTCCAGTTGGCGGAGCCCGATGTCCAAGGCGCGAAACACCGCCCTTAGACTCTCGTCGTAAGGTTTCCCTGAAGACTCAAGGCTACAGCCGGGGTAGTAAAGATACTCCATGGGTGCCTCTCAACTGGTTCTCTCGGGCTGGTCTTTATCCCACTGCCCGGTATCCGACCATTCCTTCAGTGTACGGGACAGCTTCCTTTTCGCGGGGCAATTCGAAGTCCTTGGAAGCCCGCAAAATCGTGCGGATCGCTCCTACCCCTTTGATCTTTTTTGGGAACAGCGAAATTCTCCCTCGTCGCATCATCGCTATCCCAAGAGGCAGCATCCGCAAAAGTCCCAGAGGATTTCGCCTTAGGTAATAGAGCAGGAGCAAAAGCATCTCTTGATTGCGACCGTACCGGTTGACGATGCGAACAAAATTCTTCGACAGCAGGTACACCGGGAATCGCTCGGGATAAAGTCCGGCGTCGATCGCGGTGCGTTTTAGGGCATAGAGCAGATCGGTGATTTTGATGGATTGCGGACAGCGCGTCGTGCACATGTAACAGGAAGCGCAAATCCAGAGCGTCCGGCTTCGAAGAATCTCCTCGATCTGCCCAGCCCGGAATAGCGCGATGACCATTCTTGGGGATATGTCCATCGCGTAACTTACCGGGCAACTCCCGGTGCAGGTTCCGCATTGCAGGCACTGGGAAATCCGGTCGCCCCCTGGCACCACCTGGGCTTCCTCCAGGAACCTCCGCCGCAGTTCCCGCTCCGGTGCGGGCAGACTCCCTGGAACTGGCGCGTGATATTTGGTCGGACTTACGTCCACTCTCGCACTCGCCATCGTCCCTCCTCTTTTATGTCGCCGTTTCAGCGCGCCGGCGGTTGGACGTGAGTCTCCGTCCCGCCGGCCCCTTCGACAGCGGACTCCGCAGCCTTGCGCACCTTGTGTTTCTGATAGAAGCAGGTGCGCCGGACCAATTCGCGCAACAGGCACTTTTCGCGGAAATATATGCCGCACTGGAAGCATAGCTCCTGCGGATTGGCAGTATGGTCCATAATGTTGGCGGAAAGGCGGTCCAGTGTCGCCGCCATTCCACACAGTTGCTCCGGCACACACGCGCCGAAGATCTCCGTAAGCTTCTGGTCTCTGGCAGCCTCGTAAGCGCTCAACAGGCGGCGGCCCTCTCCGGTGAGCGAAAGCTCGCTGGCGCGCCGGTCAGCGTGTCCCTCCGCACGACGAAGAAGCCGGCGACGCACCAGTTTGTCCGCCGCCTTGCTAGCGGCGGTGTTACTCACGCCCAGGAACGCGGCTACGTCGCCAATTGTGTGGGAGTCGGTGAAGGCTACCAGTTTGAGGAGTTTTAGGCCGGAGAAGGTCAGCCGTCCCCGTGCTGTTTCAAGGAGGAGCTGTTCCTCCAGGACGTCTCGAACGGCCGAGGAAAAGACCTGCACACTCCCCAGCAATTCGCTGATCATTTCGGGCGTGTTGCTATCTGGCACGGCCTGCCTCCAGACCTCTGACGGCGCCCAGCAAGAACTACTCAACCTAGTTTAATATAAACCTACTTCATTGTTTGGCTACGCAAACTCCAAATCAGAGGGTGGTTCCAGCAAGGTGCCAGCCAAAGTCGGGTTTTTCCACCGGCCAGTCTCCCAGGCAGTTGCCTTATGTCAGTTCCGAAAGCGTGCAGCGCCCAACCAGCCAATCGAACCATGCATCGAGCGCGATGAGACCCGTAAAAGGGACACTGTGGCACCCATCTGAGTTTCCCCTGCGGTGTTTTGCAACAAAGCACCCCGACTCACCGTTGTCACCGAGATGACACTCTGACCGCAAGTGCGGCTAGGGGCTTATGGGAGACAGATTTTGCCGCACGTAGAATCAACAATTTAGCAAATTGCCTTCGTCTGTAAGCTGTTGATTCTTCGTGGAACAAACCTTACTCCCGACAGACTTCCAGTGAGCAGGGATGATGGGGTCGCGCCTTTGTGCTGGGTGAAAACACCCCCGACGCCCGCCGCTGCTGGGGATTCTTGCCACCCGTGCTGCGCAAAAACTCCGTGATTCTGCCCTGCTGAAGAAGTAAGAGTTTGGTTCGGAAGGTGGACTTGTTGGCTCTTTTTATTCTCGGTCCTTTTATGTCAATACGCGGACAGAAGGAATACGTGCCACCCCCCATTCCCTCCTCCTGATCGTTGCGCTCCCACACAGCGCCGCCCAATATCCAGCTCAGCACCGACGATCATGGCTCGAAAACGATTCTTGGAATAGCTGGTGAGAAAAGCGGGCCAGGGGTGAAAATGGGAACGTGCAGGTCGTCGTAAGAAAAGATCAGCTTCGGCCAAATCGCGGTCGTAACCTCCTCTGCCTGGCTTTGTTGGATCTGGCTGCGGGCGGCCTTCAAGGCGTGATTATGGACACCGCCATTGGGATGGCTTGCGCGAGGCTGATTCGCACACTCGGCGTCGATTACAGCGCGGCGGCGTCTTGGCATCCCAGCCTCACTAACTGCAGGAATCTGCGCAGGCGTTGGGAAGTATTAAGCCGTCAGTTCCAAGCTCGTCGCAGACAAGCTCCGGCCCGGCAGGCAGACCCGGAAGGAAAGGGTGCGCGTGCCAGCATGTCCTACCCATGGCGTTCTGAAAGTTGCCGTGAGATTTCCTTCACTTTCCTGGCGAGGCTGGGCAGGTTGGCAAGCTGGGCGTACATCTTCTTGAACTCATCCAGGGGGCGGGCGGGGGTCCCCCAGACCTTAGTTCCCTTGCGAATAACCCTGAAGATTCCCGCCTGCCCACCGATCATCGCCCGCTCTTCGATTCGAACGTGGTCCGCAACACCAACCTGGCCGCCCATGACCACGTAGTCCCCAATTTCTGCGCTGCCTGAAATGCCCGTCTGCGCAGCGATCACGCAGTGGCGCCCCACCCTCACGTTGTGCGCAATTTGAACCAGGTTGTCAATCTTGCTCCCTTGACCAATCACTGTGACCCCTAGCGAGCCACGGTCCACCGTACTGTTGCTGCCTATTTCGACGTCGTCTTCAATGACCACCCCACCCTGTTGGGGGAATTTCTCATAATGGCCTTCGGCGAAAACGTAACCGAACCCATCGGAGCCAACCACCACGCCGGAGTGAAGGATGACCCGGTTGCCTATCCTTGCCCCCGGATAAACGCTCACCCGTGGATGCAAGACACATTGCGAACCTATCTGAGCCCCCTCGCCCAGGCACACTCCCGCTCCAAGATACGTCCCCGGCCCCACATCTACTCCTGACTCAATCACCACGTAGGGACGAATGGTCACGTCCTCGGCCAAGCGGGCGTCCGAAGCAATAACAGCCGTGGGATGGACTCCCGGCTTGACCTTGCGGGGGGGACAAAGGACCTCGGCGGCGCGAACGAAAGCCAGTTTAGGGTTCGCGACCCCGATAGTCGTCCGGCCTGTCAGAAGGCAACCCTCCGGCACTAGGATACACCCCGCCTGGGAACCGACTGCCAGGTCGAGAAACTTGGTGCCTTCGGCATAGGTTAGCTCATCCGGTCCGGCAGTTGCCAGTGCTGCCACCTGGCGAACTTCCCGAGCCTCCTCTCCGTGCAGTATTCCCCCCAACAACTTGGCAAGCTCCGATGTCTTCATGATCCGCCTCGCGGGAAGAGTTGTCAGTAGTCAGTGGTCAGTAGTCAGTGGTCAGTTGTCAGTAGTCAGTTGTCAGTTCTCAGTCCTCAGCTTTCAACCCTCAGCTATCAGCTTTCAGCCCTCAAAAGATAGAGCTAGGGACTAGGGACAAGGGCAATTCTGAACTACGAATTCCGTACTGCTTTCTGCCTTCTGCTAACTGCCTTTTGCTTTCTGCTTTCTGCCTTCTGCTCAAAACGGATAAAGCGGCGGCTCACCCGGCGGACGTGTTTTCCAGCGGCGGTGAACCCAGAGCCAGTGATCCGGGAAGCGGCGAATGTAATTTTCAATCAGGCGGGTGAAGTTCGCAGTGTTGACCTGGATTTCCTCTTCCGGATTCTGGCAATTGATCCATTCGACGGGGTCGAATCGCAGCCGATATTTCTTGAGCTTAGAATCCCAGATGACCAGCCCCAGCACAATGGGCACACCGGTTTTCTTGGCCACACGTGCGGGGCCGGTGGTGGTACACGCCGGCAGGCCGAAAAAATCCACAAAGACCCCTTCGCTGGTCAACATGTTCCGGTCAATAAGCACTCCCACCGCGTCACCCTGGTTGAAAGCGCGCAGAACGCCACGCGCAAAATCAGCCCTTTCGATGGCCTTGCCGCCACCCAGGCAGCGATAGCGATTGATGAGCTCATCCATCAGCGGATTGTCAAGGGCGCGCACAATGAAGTCGCAGGGATAGCCGTACACCCCGTGAGCGAAAGAGCTCAGTTCCCAGTTCCCGAAATGGCCGGTGAGAAAAAGAACGCCGCGACCCTGGCTCTGGGCTTGCGCATAGTTCTCAAATCCATCATAGATGATCAGCTTCTCAATGTTGCCGCGGTTCCAACCTGGAAAATGGGCAAAATCTGCCAGCATCCTGCCAAAGTTACGAAACAAGCCGGAAAGCACTTTCCGGCGCTGGCTCTCAGGCCAATCAGGGAAAGCCAGCTTCAAGTTGAACAGACCCACTCTGCGCAGGCGGGGCCAGAACCAATAACTCAGAAACGCCAGAATTGCGCACAGCGCCCGCGTCAAACGGTGCGGCAACGCCCCAAGCAACTTCAGCAAGATGAGAGCAGCATAGTATTCCATCCGTTGTCGTAGGGAAGTACGCAACGATGGTTGGGCGAGGTTCGGACGCGGTGGCGGGGTACCGGAATTGGTGACCGTAGTTGGGTCCATACCCCAGACTCCCTCTGAGGACGCAGAACTTCTACAGCCAGCGTCGGTTCACCCTCCGCCGTCGAAGCCCGCGTTTCTCAGTCAGCCCTGAGAGAAAGCTTCTCCAAGAAGAAACTGAGCACTTGACTCGCAGACTCAAAATGTTACCACAACCCATTTTCCCGCCTACAAGAACTTTTCTTTCCTAATCCTTTCGTCACATCGCGACAAGGAAGATGGTAGGTAGTAGGTGGGGGGAAAAGCAGGTGTTAGGTGTCAGGTTTCAGGTGTCAGGTGCAAGGGGTTAAGAACAATCACGTTTTGGGTTATACTTGCATCGTTTTGCGAGCGCCAAGAGGCTTTGCCGTTTTTAGACTGTTGGCCTCCCGGGATGGCTTGCGCGACCGCAGGTTTCGCTCCGGCCGTCCAAGAGGAAAGTGTCGTGGGGTCTGAAATCATCGATATTCGCCACTTTGAGGTGCCGGCGTTCTCGGAGCTGCTGGATGCAGAATCGCGGGCCTGGAACGAAGAGCTTTACTGGGATTTCACTTCCTCGGCTCGCGTGATTTCCACCTGCCTGAAAGAAAAGCGTCTCTCAGGGTATGCTCTGGTTCTGGATGGCGTCGTTCGTGGCTACTGCTTCTTTTTCTGCGACGGCGAAAAGGGCCTCATGGGAGATTTATTTGTCAGCCCGGCGGCAGCGGGTTTGGATCAGGCCCTGGAACTGCTGGAGCACGCAAATGAGACGCTTCTCGCAACTCCCGGCCTGCGGCGCGTTGAAGCGCAGCTTCCGCACTACACCTTCGAGGATCTTGAGAGCAACTTCACTTCCTGGAAGTACAGCGGCTACCGGCGCCGCTTCATGGGCTTGTTCCTTCCCGAGTGGCAACCCCATGCCTCGTCCGGGTTCGGCCCTTCTGATCCCACGCGGCGAGCCACTGCCAGCCTGGATGAGTTCTGGATCACGCCCTGCGATAAGAAATATGCCCGCGAGGCCGCCGAACTCCTCTTTGGCGCCTATCACAACCACATCGATGCGGCGATCAATGACCAATACAGCTCCCTGGCAGGAGCAACACGCCTGCTCGATAACATCGTCCATCACCAGGGTTGCGGAGAGTTTCTTGAGCAAGTCTCCAAGGTCGCCATTCATCGCCTGACACGCAAACTCGCCGGGGTCCTGACCGTGACTGCCGTCCGTTCCGATACAGCTCACATACCGCAGATTGCCATCGCCAGGACGCTGCAAGGAATCGGCCTGGGGACAGCGTTGTTGGAATCTGCGTTCAACGACCTCGCCAGGGCAGGCTACCAGCGGGTTTCCCTGACCGTCACCGACGCCAACTCGGGCGCTTTTCGCCTCTATGAGCGCCTCGGCTTCAAAACTTTCCGCACCTTCGGCGCCTTCGTCTTCAACCGCACCTGAAAGCAGGTGTCAGGTCTCAGGTGTCAGGAATAGTAAATTGTAAATAGTGAATAGTAAATGGTGAATTGCGCGCGCAGATTTCGCTTTGTGTGCGGCGCTCCGGGCCCCAGGGCCTCTGTGTCCGCTTACTTCTTCAATCTATAATTCATAATTTACTATTTACAATTTACTATTCACCATTCGCAATTTCATTTGCCCTTAGCTTTGAGCAGGTCCTTCAACTCATCCATGAATTCCCGAATGTCTTTGAAATCGAGGTAAACCGAGGCAAATCGCACATAGGCGACTTTGTCGAGCTTCTTCAGGCGGCCCATAACCAGTTCGCCCAACTCCGCCGCCGGACGCTCCCTCTCTGCCGACTCGGCCACAAAGGCCTCTGCCTCATTAACAATCTCCTCCAAGTTGGACATCGGGACGGGCCGTTTCTCGCAGGCTTTCAGCAAGCCAGCCAGAATCTTCTGCCGGTCAAACTTCTCCCGCCGGCCATCCTTCTTCACCACCATATAGGGGATTTCGTCGATCCGCTCATAGGTGGTAAAACGGCGACCACACTTCGCGCATTCGCGCCGACGGCGAATGGTGTCGCCGATCTTTGCCTCGCGTGAATCCACAACCTTGTCTTCTATGTGACCGCAGAATGGACACCTCATAGTCAGTACCAGTAGGCAGTAGGCAGTAGGCAGTAGGCAGCGCGTGTAGCGTGTAGCGGAGCTCCTGCCTTCTAGACCTGCGGTTCTTCTGCTTTCAACACCGTGCTAATTATTCTCCAGGACCTCCCTTTCCTCTTCGGCGAGGGCCTCCAACTTTCTCAACGTCAGCCCTTCATGCACCAGCAGCACCAACCCCGCAACCAAGCATGGGACCGACATGATAATCCACAGCAGTATCGCCGCGCCCGTGGCCACCTCGGCCGGCACGTTGAAAAACTCGTTCAGCGCAAGGATAATGCCCACCTGGTAGCCGCCACCGATCCCCGGGATCTGCACGGCAAGTCCCAGCGCGGCGCAAAACAGCGTCACAGCAGCCGCCGGCCAAGGCAGGGCCGCCACCTCCCCACGCAGGCTTTGGAAAACCAGCCAGAATACCGAGGTATTGAGAAACCACACCACGGCGGTCAAGGCCAGACTTCCCAACAGGTCCTTCCAGCTACGGATGACGCTCAAGCCCTCGGCAAATGACCGCAGGAAGCGCTCGAATCGCCTGAGTGCCGCTACGGGCAGGAAGCGGAACAGCCGCAACATCCAGGCGGTAAACTGTCCGGAGCGTAACCAGAACAGCAGCAACCCCACGACCAGCAAGACAGCGAGAACAAGCATGACGTCCCCGCCACGATGCAGGGTGGCCAGGACCTTCGTCCCGCGCGCGGTTTCAGGCTCCACCGGCTCGAAATCCAGCGCCGCGGCAAAGAGCAACACAAGGAACACCGTATCGAAGATTCGCTCCAGTAGCCACACTGCCAACATGGCGCTCATGGAAACATTTTCCTTCTTGGCAATGTAAGCTGGCCGAACGAATTCTCCTGGCCGGCCGATAAGATAGATGGAACTGAAACCCAGGATCTGGCCCACAAACAAGACCCAGAGCGAGGCCTTCTTAATTGGGCTGAGGAAGAATCTCCACCGCAAGGCTCGTACAAAGTAGGTGGCGAAAACAGCGATCAGCGTCAGCAGCAACAGGCCCGGGCTAGCTCCGGTGAGCAAAGCCCACAGCCGCGTCCACCGGAAGTTCCCCCACTCGGGACTTCGACTCAGGTTGTAAAAAATGAGTGCGATGATGATGGCTCCGATACCCAGCCACAACCATCGTCGGTACTTTTTTCTCATATCGGAAGAAATCTCGCCGCATTCCTCGTCCCAAAAGCTACCCGAACCCTCCGCCAGTGTCAAGCATCCACCGTCGCCGGTGGTGGTGTCATTTGGGATGGGATCCCTTTTGAAACGCCGGTCATTCCCGCGAAAGCGGGAATCCAGTCCGTCGACAGCGCACTTCCGAAGGTTTGCCGAGTAGATTCCCGCTTTCGCGGGAATGACTGCGGCTTCGAGCGCCCATGTCTCGCAAATGACACCAGTACCTCGTCGCCTTGTGGTGACTTCCCACTCTTGACCAGTCAAGAAACAGGAAGTTCCCGGCATCAACGCGACATGTATTCACTCAAGCGAGACACTTCAACCCTTGACCGGAGGGTCAAGGATGCGGGAGGCGAGTGGCCAGAAGAGGCTGGGAAACTTGCGCTTTCGGAGTGGCGAGCAGGGCCTGGCAATCCGCATTGATCTCGATGGGGACCTTGGTCACTTCGGCAATCTTTTTATCGCGGACCGTTACTTTCAACATGAGGCCTCGATGTGTGGCTGGATCCTTCTGGTCGAAAACAAAATTGCCGAGGCTGTAAGCCACCCAGCGCCCGCGATACTGCTCGAGTGGCTGAATGACATGCGGATGGCTGCCCACGATAAGGTCGGCCCCGGCGTCAATCATCTTCCGGGCCAGCTCTTCCTGCTGGCGCGTGGGAGTGGTGGCGTACTCCACGCCCCAGTGCGGGCAGACCACCACCAAATCGGCAAGGTTCCGGGCGAAGCGAATATCTGCCGTAACCTGCTCAACGTCTAGCCACGCCACGCCCGGATGATGGACTCCGGCCGCCGCGTTTTGCGGATCGATGTTCACGTAAGCCAGAAACGCCACCCGGAGTCCGCCCAAATCCACCACCGTAGGGTGGTGAGCTTCCAGTGCGTTTTCACCTGCGCCTACCGTGTGGATGCCCACGGTATGAAGCCGCCCAAGCGTGTCCACCAGCGCCGCCGCTCCCCAGTCGTAGGCATGATTGTTGGCTTCGGAAACGATTGTGAAACCGGCCGCCTTCAGACCTTCCAAGGCCCGCGGATCGGCGCGGAAAGAATAAAGGTGATGGAGGTTGCGCCCCCGGTCGGAAATCGGACACTCCAAGTTGCAGTAAGCCAGATCAGCGCCGTGCAACACCCCAGAGACTCGCCGGAAGGGATAACCCCAATCGCCTTGGGCGTCCATTTTCCCGCCCACTCCCCGCGAAAGCATAACGTCGCCCACGAAGATCAATGTGTGTTGCCGTGGAGCGGTTGCCGCGAGGCGATCCAAGGAAGAGTTCGGACGCGAAGGCCTCGCTAAGGTGGGAAAAGAAGGGGTCGATGGACCGAATACACAGAGTCCTGCAATTGTAATTGCGCCCAGTATCGCATTGCGGTAGCTGCGGGTCATGAGGAAGGAGACCTTCTTCAAAAACATGCGCAGCGGCTGAACGGTCGCCGGCAAGGATTCGACAGCAGGGAAGCAAGACGGCATGCCCGGGTTACTTCAAGTTCTCCGGAATCAGGTACTCGACCAACACCAGGTCGTGCCACTCGCTCCCCAGCTTGCCGTGCTTCTCGTGGATTCCCACTTCCTTCCAGCCGGTCACCTCACAGAGCTTTCGCGCGGGCTGGTTCTCGGCCAGGATGCGCCCGATGAGCTTATAGAAGCCCTTCTCGCGGGCGATGTCCTGCATGGCCTTCATCAATTCCTGTGCCACGCCGTGGCCGCGCAGGCTGCGCTCAATGTAGATGGCCAGCTCCGCGATTCCGTCATAACAGTGCCGCGGGCTGTAAGGATTGAGCGAAGACCAACCCATCAGCGTGTGTTTGACCTCCGCCAGCAGCACCGGAAACTTGTCCGGCCGCGCTGCCAACCAGAGGTAACGCTCTTCCGGCGTGACGTAAGTGTTTTCAAAAGTCGCGCAACGGTCTTGCACACCCTGGTTGTAAATCCGTGCGATTTCTTTCGCGTCTTCAACCCGCGCGGCTCTTATTTTGAGAGGACCACTCCACTCTGCCATGGACAACCGCCACTAATGAGGATAACTGCCAGACTGGGATTCTATCCTGAGGCCGCCGTGAGAGCAACCAGCGGTTTTCGCCAGATGCAAGCGGAGGAGCCTTGTAGCATTAGTCTTCATTGGCTACGATAGAGCTTGACTCCTGCGGCGGCCGCTGCCCGGACAAGTCTCGTATCCAGCGTCCAAAGCTGGCAGTTCGAAAGCAGCGCGGAAGCAAGCAGGTGCCCATCCACCCAGCCGATGCCGAGACCCCAAAGCTTTCGGTCTTCAATTAATCGCATAACCTCCTGGTGGGTCGCGGAAACGGCGGAGGGGAGCGCTTCGAGATCGCTCAATATGCGGGCGCGGTTCCGGAGATCGCCACATGCCAGCTCACCCACGACGAACGGATGCACCAAGACCAAGGCTTCGCTCAGTAACTCGGCGAGCCCCGATCCGCCCTTACGGAAGTGCGCAATCCAAACCGAAGTATCAACAAGAATCATCGCGTAGCCCCGGTCCGGCGCCTCGGAACAGCGCGCAATCCAGGCTCCGCACCGCCCAGAGCGGCCAGGCGCCGAGCGGCTTCCCGCGCGATTAAAGCCTCCAAGCCGGCACGTACCAAGGCGGTCTTTTGCCGGATACCGGTCAGTTCTCTAGCGCGTTCGAGCAGATTTCCATCAATGATAAGTGTTGTCCTCATATGCGCTAGTATGCATCAAATGCGCATACTGGTCAAACCACATCGCAGTACTTCCTGGCGGCGGGCCGGTGCTCCGACAAGTCGGGCCGATTTCCCGAAGCCCAGGAGGGGAGCGAGGGCAAATGTTTGACCCCGCATAAAGCGGGACTATAATAGAGTGTGGCAAAGCGCGCTTCATATCGAGGGTCTCATGGCCGAGAGAACCTCGCGGCACACTCGAGGCGCTTCAGGGAGGTGCAGGCATGAAGGAGACCATCGGATTCAGCCTCAACGGAAAGCCGGTGAGTTTTGAAGTCGATCCCAATCGGATACTTCTATGGGTTCTGCGGTATGACCTGGGTCTGACAGGTACAAAGTACGGCTGTGGAGAGGGGCTTTGCGGGGCCTGCACAGTGATTGTGGATGGGAAAGCCGCGCGCTCGTGTCTGCTACAGGTTAAAGCCGTGGCGGGCAAGGCAGTCACCACCATTGAAGGTTTGGCCAAAAACGGTGAGCTTCACCCCTTGCAGAAGGCCTTCGTCGAGCACGATGCCCTTCAGTGCGGGTACTGCACTCCTGGAATGATTATGAATGCTTACAGCTTGCTGTTGAATACTCCTCAACCTTCGCGGAGTCAGATTATCGAACATATGGACGGCAACCTGTGCCGCTGTGGAGCTCATCGACGGATCATCCAGGCTATACAGACGGCTGCGAAAGAGATGGGAGGGGGGCCAAGATGAAACGCGAGCACAAAGAGCAACGAAGCCTCTACGAAGAATACCTGGAACTTGACTTCTCGAATGCAAAAGCGAGCCGCGTTCTTCCGCTCGACCGCAGACAGTTCCTGCAACTTGTGGGCGGAGGCATCGTCGTCTGTTTCTCCATCCCCGATTCGCTGGCACTCCAAGAGCGCGAGAGACGCCGTGGTATCGGCCAGGAGCTGCCCGAGGATTTCAATGCCTTTCTCAGGATCGGAGAAGACGGCCGGGTCACCGGTTTTACTGGCAAGGTCGAGTATGGCCAGGGAGTCATAACCTCATTGGCCCAAATGTTGGCCGAAGAACTCGACGTCCCTTTGGAATCCGTGGACATGGTGATGGGCGATACGGATCTTTGTCCATGGGACATGGGAACGTTCGGTTCCATGACCACCCGAATTTTCGGGCCGCATTTCAGAGCCGCCGCCGCGGAAGCCAGGGCCGTGCTCCTCGAGCTGGCGGCCGAACAACTGCTTGTAGCGAAAGAGCAGCTCAAAACCAAGGCAGGCGTCGTTTATGAGGAGGCAGGACAGAAGAAAGTAAGCTACGCCGAACTTGCCAAGGGAAAGAAGATATTGCGCCACCTGAAAGGCGCGGCACTCAAAACTCCGTCCGACTTCGTCATTGTAGGGAAACCCGTCTTAAGAAGAGATGCTCGAGAGAAGGTCACCGGCCAAGCCAAGTTTGCCGGGGACGTGCGCGAGCCGGGCCTGCTGCACGCCCGGATCTTGAGGCCTCCGGTTCACGGTGCGAAACTCATTCGTGCGGACACCTCGGGCGCTCGAGAAATCGAAGGCGCCCAGATCGTTGAGGACGGAGAGCTGATTGCCGTGCTTCATCCGTATCCCGACCTGGCTGAAGAAGCCCTTGCCAGAATCAAGTCGCAATTTGATCGGCCGGCGCCCGCCGTGGATGACAAGACGATCTTTGACCACTTGCTCAAAGTCGCACCTAAGGGAGAGACCGTGGCTGAAGGTGGAAATCTTAGCGAGGGGAGAAATGCAGCTCGCGATGTGCTCGAGCAAACGTACCTGAACAGTTACGTCTCTCACGCCCCCATCGAAACCCACACCGCTTTGGCGAAGATCGAAGGAAACAAGGTGACCATCTGGGCCTCCACGCAAACCCCCTTCGCCCTGAAGGACGCGGCTGCTTCTCTTCTCGGCCTGCCTGCGCAAGATGTGCGGGTCATCACGCCCTATGTCGGCGGAGGCTTCGGAGGGAAGAGCAGCAGCCAGCAAGCCCTTGAGGCGGTCAGGCTGGCCAAGCTGACCGGAAAACCTGTCCAGGTAGCCTGGACTCGGGCGGAGGAGTTCTTCTATGACACCTTCCGGCCTGCCGCCATCGTCAAGATACAGGCCGGAATCACAGAATCAGGGCTGATTTCGTTTTGGGACTACGGTGTGTATTTTGCCGGAGAGAGAGGCTCGCAGCAGTTCTACAACATCCCACATCATCGCACGGTCAGCTATGGTTCCGGGTGGACTGCGGCCCCAGGGTCACATCCGTTTGCCACGGGACCTTGGCGCGCTCCCGGCAACAATACCAATAGCTTTGCCCGAGAGTCCCACATCGACATATTAGCGGCAAAGGCCGGAATAGACCCTGTCGAGTTCCGAATGAAGAACTTGAAAGATGAGAGAATGCTACGCGTCTTGCAGGCCGCCGCCAGGAAATTCGGCTGGTCACCCGCGAAGGCTCCGAGCAAGCGCGGCTATGGGGTAGCTTGCGGGATCGATGCCGGTACCTACGTCGCTCATATGGCCGAAGTTGCCGTGGAAAAGAATACAGGGAACGTCCAGGTGAAGCGGGTCGTCTGTGCTCAAGAGATGGGATTGTGCGTCAATCCCGAAGGCGCCCGGCTGCAAATGGAGGGTGGCATCACCATGGGCCTGGGATATGCATTGAGTGAGGAGGTTCGATTCCAGGGCGGTGAAATTCTGCACTCTAATTTCGACACCTACACCATTCCACGTTTCTCCTGGTTGCCGGAAATCGAAACCGTAATATTGGACGCGAAAGACACACCCCCGCAAGGGGGCGGAGAACCCCCCATAATCTGTATGGGGGCAGTGATCGCCAATGCAGTGTTTGATGCCACCGGCGCCCGGCTGTTGCAACTGCCAATGACACCGGAAAGGATCAAGGACGCTCTTTCCCACATCTGATACGGATTGTTCGTCATTGGTAGAGGAAAACGCCACCGCCTGTCATTCTGATCCCGCCCTGCGGGAGAAGAATCCCTACGCGCACCCTGTCCTCTCCCGCTTCGGGGTTTGTGCTGGCTCACATACCCTTACAGGATTTGGGCAGGATGCGCCACCACTTCCTTCTTCCAAGGCCCTCTCCGTTCACCCATGAACTTACCCACAAATTCTGCGGAGGACCCGGGAATGTAAAGGTGAATCACTGGCCGGTCGGCGGGGTGAACAGCGAAGGGACGGTGGCTCGAGACAAGGACCTTGACAAGTACCCCTTCCATATCTGCCCCGTGAGTCTGTTCTTGGTCAAGGAATTGAGGCGGCCACATTCACCAAGCCACCCGCTTTGCGGGGGGTGTTGGATAGCAGGCCAGGAAGGGCTTCACAAGCGTTTAACAAAGAATTCACCGGTGAAGCCCTTTTCTGTTCCTGATTCCCAGTTCTAAGATTCGCGCCGCTTGAGGGAAGCAACTGATCCTCAGGCAGGCAAGATTTTTGGGCTTCGAGTCCGGCCGAGGCGTATCGTGCTGTCGGTCTCAAGGCACTTTTGACTTCTGTCTGCTTTTGCGTCGGGTGGGTCTCGTGCACTACTCCGGGGGTGGAGTTTAAGACGAATCCCCCGGTGAGTGCTTAGCTTTGCATCGTTAAGGAGGTTTACCATGAAAGCTTTTGTATGCGCTTTGCTTTTTGTGCTGACTCTACCGGTCTGCCTTTTCGGCCAGACCGCTGACGGATCAATTCGAGGTGCGGTGACGGATCCCTCTGGCGCCGCGGTGCCGGGAATTTCCATCACGGCCCACAACCAGGATACCGGCCTGACGGTCACCGTGAAGACCACCGATGCCGGCCTCTATACCGTTTCCAACCTGCCGCCCGGCAGCTATTCGGTGACGGCGCAGGGGGGGGTCGGCTTGAAAATGTACGAGCAGACCGGAGTGACGGTGCAGACTGCCACTACCACCGACCTTAATATCATCCTGCAACTCGGTGCCGTGAACGAGACCATCACCGTCAATGCCAACGCCCTGCAACTCCAAACCACTACCTCGGATGTGGGTACCACGGTTCAGACCGCCCTGATCGACAACCTGCCACTCGAGGTAGGGGGGGTTCCTCGCAACCCCGTGCAATTCATCACGCTCATCCCGGGGTTTGTGGGAGCCGTAGGTAACAACCCGGCGAACAACGCTACCGACGATTATAAGCTGAACGGAGGGCAAGAAGGGGGGACTGACATCCTGGTGGACGGCGTCTCGATCTCGCTGGTAAGTCCTAACACCCAGCAGAATAAGGGCGTTTCTCCCGAAGCCGTTCAGGAGTTCACAACTCTGCAAAGTAGCTTTTCGGCCGAATACGGCCAGTCAGGCGACAGTATCGTTAGCCTGACGGTCAAGTCCGGCACCAACAAGCTCCACGGCGACTTTTACGATTACCTGCGTAACAGCGCCCTCGATGCCAACGGTTGGACCAATAACACCGCCGGTGCGCCGAAGAGCCTGGACCATCAGAACGATTTTGGCGCCCTGGTCGGGGGACCCGTTTATCTGCCGAAGATCTACAATGGTAAGGACAAGACCTTTTTCATGTTCGACTACGAGGGCTTCCGCTTCAACACGGGCGGCACTTCGGTTATGAGCTTTCCCAACGAGGACTTCCGTGGAGGCAACTTGTCCGCGCTGTGCGCAGCACCGGCAAGCTTCAACAGCGCTGGCATCTGCTCTGATCAGACGCTGCAGATCTATGACCCCACTACCCACACGGCGATTCCCTTTGACACCCTAGCGAATGACCCGAACTACAAGGAGAGCGCGGTCATGGCCAAGATGTTTGCCTACATGCCGGCCACCAACGGCAACCTCACAAGCAACGTTTATCAGACCAGCACTACAAGAGTCCCGGCGAACATGTTCGACATCAAGATTGACCAGAACATTTCCAGCAAGCAGCGGCTTTCGTTCGGTTTAGACTATGACAACACTAACAATGAGTCGGTCGAATCTATCGGCCCCATGTTCGGCGGGGCGACTCCTCAGAACACCCGCTATGTGCGACTCAGCCACGACTATACCCTTACGCCTTCTGTGCTCAACCATTTTCTGGCGGGAGTCAGCCGGCGCTATCGTGGCGAGATCTCGAACGGTCTGGGAGATGGATACCCTGCCAAGCTAGGATTAACGGGGGTTCAGAACACCACTTTCCCGTGTTTCGATTTCGACAACACACCGTACTATCAGGTCATGAGCAACTGCGGCGATTCCGAGTTTGCCGATAACGTCATTGAGTTCGCCGACTCGGTGAGTTGGATGCACGGCAAGCACAGCCTGAAGTTCGGTGGCGAGCTGCGGGACATGCAATTCAACGTGCGCCGCCTCACCAATTCGGCCGGCGCATTCTACTTCGACCCTACTCAGACCAGCTCTACCGGCAGCAGCGTGGGCGTCGGCGGGAACGCCATCGCCAGCGCGCTGTTCGGCAACGCGTTCCAAGGGGTCCTTTTCTACGGCTCGTTCAGCGGCGTTCGCTACAAGGACATGGCCGGCTACGCGCAGGATTCCTACAAGGCCACCTCGAAGTTGACCGTCAATTACGGCCTGCGCTATGACGTTGACGTTCCGGCCAGCGAGGCCTTCGATCGCTTTTCCGTGGTCGATCCCACTCTGCCGGACCCGGGCGCTGGCAACATCCCTGGGGGTTACACCTACTATGGCACCGGAACAGGGCGGAATGGACAGACCCGTCCCCAGAACATCTTCACCAAGGCCTTTGGCCCGCGCGTGGGCTTTGCCTATGCCATTGACGGTAAGACTGTTTTGCGAGGCGGATACGGCATCTTCTACGAGCCCCTGAAGGAGCCCTCTTTCGCCGATCAGGACGGTCTCGGATTCTTCAATAATGAGACCGTCACCACTCCCTTCCAGGTCGATCAGGGGATGCCGCACATCATTCCTCCCACCGGCTCCCTGACGCCGAGTGGGCAGAACGGGGACGGCAACGTGGTTTATGCGCCCGCCAACACTGGGCGTCCCGGCGACATCCAGTCTTGGAACCTCGACGTCCAGCGCCAAGTCAAGACCAACCTCATGGTGGACGTCGCCTATGTGGGCTCCAAAGGTACTCACCTGCCGGCCCTCAACATCATTCCCAACCAGGTGAACCCGCAATACTTGTCTTTGGGTTCCGAGCTGGGTATGAATGTGAGCTGCCTTAGTAACGGCTCCTGTCCAAACTCCATTGCGGCTGGGGTGAAGGACCCCTGGTCGGGCTTTTCCACCCTGTGGGGTAGCGCCGCCACCATCGCCCAAGCCCTGCGCCCCTTCCCGCAATACGGCAACTTCGTGACGGATGACAACTCTTTTGGTTACGATAAGACGGGTAACTCCACTTATCACTCCATGCAGGCCCGCGCGACTCAACGCTTCGCCTCGGGTCTGAGCTATCTCGTCGCCTACACCATTTCAAAGAACATCACCGACGCGGATTCCATGGGACCCGGCGTCTCAGGCTTCATCGGGACGGGCAATTATGTAGGTCAGAACTCCTACAACCGGCGGGCAGAGAAGGCAGTGAGCGAGCTCGATACGCCGCAGAGCTTGGTGGCGAGCTTCTTCTACGAGTTGCCCATGGGCCATGGGAAGCGGTTCCTGAACCACACGGGCCCGCTGGATCGCGTAGTAGGAGGGTGGAACATCGCGGGCATCCTTAACTATAGCTCCGGCATCCCGAGCGAGGTGTATGGCCCTTGCAGCGGGACGGCAGCCGGCATCCTGTTTGGCGGATGCAATACGGGGGGATTTGGCGGCCTTGTTAACGTGGTCCCCGGCGCGCAGCAAACCAACAAGAGCGGCAGTTTCCAGCCGGCTACCACCTCGTTCTTCAATGCTGCGGCGTTTTACGAGCCGTCGCCTTACGTTCTTGCCAACGAGCCCCGGGGATTGGATCACGCGCGCGGCTGGGGTGGCCAAAACGAGAGTTTCGTGTTGGAGAAGAGCACCCGCTTGCTAGGTGAGAAAGCCAGGATCAAGTTCCGAGCGGAGTTCTTCAATCTTTTTAACCGCCATATCTACCAGGCCGCGGGCGGAGAAGGGTGGGCCACGCCGATCACCACACCGTTCCAGGCCGCTGGGTCCCCGGGATGTAGTGGATCGTTCTCCTGTGGTTTCGGCGCCGTCACAAGCGCCAGTGGGCCGCGAAATATCCAGCTCGGCCTGAAGATAGAATACTGAACCGTGGCATCCACCGTGTCCCCGGATTGTGCGACTTCCTCTCATGCCAGGCCACGGTGGCTCTCGCTTGTTTGACGGGGATCCATGGGGTCGTTACATTTTGCGCTGGCGCTAGCCACATGGATCCCCCCTCAGGCTGGCATGCGATGGCGGGATTTTCGACATGAAAAGACGTACTTTTTTCAAGACTGCCGGGGCGCTGTCTGCACCCCTTGTATGGCTCCCCTCCGCAGTTCTCTTTGGGCCCTTTGCCGCGGAGAGTCAACCGCCGCAAGCGAGCGCTGACTCGTGGGAAATCACGAACGGCCAGCAACGGATCGTGGTGACCAGCCGTCAGGGCACAGTGACGTACCAGAGTTTTGTTCGTGAGGATAAGAGCGGCTGGGTAGACGCTTCGATTCCGGGTAACCAGCTCGTGTCGGGGTCCGGCTTTCAGTTGACTCTCGGTTCCGGACAAGTCGCGAAATCCGGCGCGGACTCTGTCATTGAGCTTACAGGAAGCGGGCGTGCCACGGCGAAAGACGGCTCGCCCCTCGAGTACACTTGGAACACCGCTATCACCAGCCTTGCGAACACAGCATGGTTCCGGTTCGCAAATACGCTCCGGCTGCCGCGCGACATGAAACTACAGCAAGGCGAGGTACTGGAGCCACAAATCATCCTCTGGCTCAGTTCAACCTCTACGATGATGGAAGGCCAGTCGGCAAGCTGGCGCAGGATTCTGCTGGACCAGCCCACGCGCAACTCCCTTGGCGCCGCAGGCAACGACCTGCCGGCGGTTTATTTGCAGGATGCCAACGCTGGCATCGAAACCATGATGTACTTCGACATGAGCGCGATGGGTTGGATGTCGCTCGACAACATTCCGCGCTTTCTCGGCTACCGCTGCGCGACGGTCACGGTGCTAGAGCGAGGCGGCAATCAACGGCTGGGGATTGGATTGATCGCCCACCAGGCCACCGGAGACCTGCTGCCGGCGGGTGAGGTGGGTTTCACCTACTTTCTTCTGCAGCGTAGCTTCAAAGACCTGATCACCGAACGGCAGGCCGTGAGCCGCTGGATGGAAGCGCTGCTGCCACTTTTCGAGGAAAGACTCGAGTGGCCGAAATGCGCCACCAGTTGGAAGGAATTTGCGGCGGGAACCGTCCGCGACATCCAGCAGAAAGATGTGGCGCTGATCAGCGTCAATGGCCACCGCGGGCTGCGCGCCTATGTGAAGGCGACCTCCGAGCTCTGGCACGAGACGGGAAAGAATTTCGAGCTGATGACGATGGCCGATGTCTTGTGGCCTTCGTTGCTCTATCTGAAGCTTCATCCTGACCCAGCGCACCAGCAAGTCGTGAATGAATTGCTCGAAAGCATGCCGCTCTTTTACCACCAGGACACGCGGAGCATCAGCAACGACTTCATCCGCGGTGAAAACGAAACGGCGGATTCCTGGTACCCATTCGAAAACAGCCTGATCAAGTATCCGGTGATCGGCGCACTCTCGCGATTGAAAACCCTGACCGACAACTTCCTGCATGCTTACCAAACGGCCATTCGCATGGCGCACCGTTACGACTACCTCTTTCCAATCTACTACCGTACCGGCAACCTGGATCAGAAGGGCGCGGGCACGAATTACGCCGTGGGCGGGCTCTACGCGTGGGGCGGTGTGATCGCGCACCATCTGACGGGGGACGAGAAATACCTGGACGAAGCGCGCCGCGCGGTTGACGTGCTGACCACGGTCCGAGCCGCAAGCCTCTTCCATGAGCCGCAGGAACTGGCCTTTGGAGCTCTGGCGGCGGCTGAGCTGGGAATGCAGGATGCCGCGCGCTACCTCCTCTACGAGCAGTTGCGGATGCTCTACTGGTCGAGCGACCCCAGCCAGAAGACGCACGACATTCGCGGCATGTTTCAGGCCGCCGCGTCTATCCTCTATCCGGCCTTCAAGGAAAATGTTGAAGCCATCCTGCCCTGGACGGGCGTCTTGAAGCGCGGTGTGATGGTCGACGGATTGCTCCCCTTCATGGACCAGCAACGGCGCAACAATTTCTATTACTTTGACGCTTGCCATGACACTTCGGCGAAGCAATCGCTGCTGCCGCTCATCCCCTATGAAAACCTGGGCACGCTCGAGTTGGGTGGCCAGACAGGAGTGGTCGGAAAGGAAATTTACGGCAGCGGAGAAGTCCTGTGGTTGTACCTGATGTTCGAAGCTCTGGGCACGACAAGTGACCGCGAACTGATGCTCGTGAACCTGGACCTGCTGGATGCTTTTGACTCCAACCAATTTCCGCCCCGGGAGCTGAATTTCATCCTCTTCAACCCCACGCATTCCGCCCGGACCGCGGAGGTTTCTATTCCCGTCGCTCAAGGAGCTCCCGTGAAGCTTACGGTTGGGGACGAAACGGCAAGTGGAGCGATTCGGGTTGCGGGGGGAAAGCATGTTCGAATCAAAGCGCAGTACTGATACGGATTGTTCGTCATTCGTAGAGGAAAAGGCCACCAACTGTCATTCTGAGCGAAGCGAAGAATCCCCGCATTTGAAAGCTCAACCAGTGCGAAAAAATGCCGGGATTCTTCGCTTCGCTCAGCATGACAGACAATGGGGTTATCCTCTACGAATGACGGAAATTGCGTATGAGGCGCAACCTCGGGCCGCGTCCCTCGGTACGCTGGCAAGCCCGCATGGAAGGAGATCGCAATCGATGACCGGACGTGAGATTCGCTATTTTTTCCGGACCAGCGCCACACTCCTCTTCGCTGTTGGTCTATTCGCTGCCGCTCAGTTCAGCCCACCCTTCGGCTCCTGGAACCGGCTTTCGCCTGAACCGGTCATATCTCCGCAGGGCACGGGCTTTGAATCCGCCGGGACCTTCAATCCCGCCGTTGTGGAGAAGAACGGAAAGATTGTGATGCTCTACCGGGCTCAGGATAAGAAGGGAACTTCGAGGCTCGGATATGCTGTGAGCGAGGACGGGGTTCACTTCCAGCGCTCGCCCAACCCCATCTTCGGCCCCGAAGCACCCTATGAGAAAGGCGGCGGGACAGAGGATCCCCGCGTCGCCGAGATCAACGGAACGTACTACATGACTTATACGGGCTATAACGACGTTGACGGTGTGGGGCCAGGCAAGAGAGACGCACAATTGTGCCTGGCCACGTCCACTGACCTGATCCATTGGGTCCGGCAGGGGGTCATCCTGCCAGCTTACCGAGGTAAGTGGAACGCTGGCTGGACCAAGTCCGGGGCAATCCTCCCGGAGAAAATTAACGGGAAGTATTGGATGTATTACTTTGGCGATGCCAACGACACTACCGGACAGATGGGTGTGGCTTATTCGGAAGACCTCTTGCATTGGGCCGATGCGCTCGGCCACCCAGTGATCTCCAGGCGTCCGAAGTATTTTGATTCCAAAGTGACGGAACCAGGGCCACCTCCCCTCGTTACTCCCGAGGGCATTTTCCTGCTTTACAACGGAGCTGACGACAATCTGGTGTATTCCACGGGCTGGGTTCTGTTCGATAGGACCGATCCTACGAAGGTGCTGGCTCGCGCCGAAGAGCCGATCTTTCATCCCGTCGACACCTGGGAGAAGATTGGGCAAGTTCCCAACGTGGTCTTTGTGGAAGGACTCGTCCGTCGCGGGAACCGCTGGCTCTTTTACTATGGTGGCGCAGACAAGTATATTGGAGCCGCCGCGGCCGATTCTCGTTAGCTTCGTAAGCATGTGAACGGTTGCTTCAAGCCTGGGTCTCGATTTGGATAGTTCCTTCGGTTACACTTCTGCCTTCTACACTCCTGTTTGCAGGGCGCGCATGACGACTTCCCGAAGAATCACCCGGCGTCAGTTTATCGAAGAATCCCTAGCGGGCAGTCTTGCCGCGAATGCGGCGTGGAAAATGAATCCACGAAGGGTCAACGCCTCCCCAAGCGCTTCTGGTGCGGGTGGGCTATCGCTACAGGTCAGGGGCGATTCCCGGCAGGGCTTTGGAGTAGTCATCCAATCCGGCGGCCGGCCCATTGCACAGCACAATGGGGGAGGAGAATTCTCAGCCGTTTTCCAGAACGGCGAACGCAGCGTGGAAGACCGAGTTGAAAACTGGAAGGCGACGTCGTGGACCCGCGATGCGACGCATGTGGCGCTGAAAGGAGAATGCAAACTTAAAAACCTGAATACCTCTGTTCTCGTTGAGGTGGACTATGCAGTGGTCACGCCCCAGGTCGTCCGAAAGCAGGTACGGTTGCACCAATCCGACATGTACGTGCTTTTCTACCAGGTGAGCAACCGTCTGGAGCCCACCGAGCCGCCGGCGAAATTCTGGAGTTTCAATCAAACTGACTGTGCGGGCGGGGCACTGCACGAGTATTTTCCGGCCGCCGGCTTTCGCACGCAAGACGACCTGACGGTTGGCCTGCTTACCGATGCCGGCTTCCGCAACCAATGGAGCCGGCTGATTCGCCGCGATGGCAAGCCGGTTAAACCTGCGCCGCGCAGAATCCCTGACGCCCACCTCTATTCTGTTTGTCGTCCCGAGGAGCGGGCCGCCAGCCAATTCTTTGTGCAGCAGACCTTCGGCGAAGCGCTGGTGCGGGCTGCGGGTGGCGTTCCTGGTGAGAATGTGGAGCTGGCGCCGATCTCCTCCTGGTCTAAGCGCGGCGAAGTAACCCTAAAAGAACGGGAGGGCGCTATAGTCGTCTCGGTGCGGAGTTCCGAGGACGGCGTCGTGATACCTTTCCCCGCCAGAGACGGTGAAGTGTACTCGCTGCGCTTGCAGTACCGTTCGCCGCAGGCGTTCGCGGTCGAGGTCTGGGATGTAGATGACCGGCTGCAAGAACTCGAGGACATCACGCTGTATAACGACCGCGTGCCGGAATCGCCGGGGAGCTGGTCAGAATTTCGAACTTCAGTGTTTTTCTACGCCAGGCGGGGACGCAGCGGGGCCCTGTTTATTTCGCTCGCGGAATCGGAGCAAGCCACAAGTCTGAAGGCGCCGGGCGGCGTAGGGATAATCGAAATGCGGGGGCTGGAAGTGCGTCGCCTTTCGACACGCTGCGAGCCCTACCATCGTTTGGAGATGGACCGCCCCGAGCAGAAAACGGTTTTCATCTTTGTGGCCGGCAAGACACCAGAAACGGTGCGTGGTTATCGCCTGGCCAGCCAACTTCACCTGGCTGATGCGCTTGGTTTTCGCGGGGGCCAAACTGAAAAGGTTCTGTACGCTGACCTGATGATGCTCTCCTGGATGGCCGGGCCGGAAACACCCGGACCAATGCTGGCGCCCAGCATCTGGTACTCCGCGGCCGGCGAGATGTACTTCCGCGACAGCTTTTTCGCGCTGAACGGTGTCCACAACCGCGACCTAAACGAGCGTGTCTTCAATCTCTGGGCCGATAACCAGGGAACTAACGGGGCCATCAACACGCTGGTAGAACCCAACATGGCCAACCTGGAGCGCAAATCGAACGACTCGACGCCGTTATGGCTGATGTGGGCGCTCCTGAATCGCCGCCGGTTCAGTACCAAGCTGCCGATGGATAAGGTGCGGAAGGCAGCGGATTATTGCCTTCGGACCTATGACCCCGACCGCGACGGCATCTGCTGGGCGCAGTTTGTTATCGGCGAGAACGACGTGATCGATTTTCCCGAGGGCACTACTGACATCTGCACCAGCCAGGGCATGTGGGCGGTGACGCTGCGCGTGATCAAAGAACTCAACATCCCCGGAATCAGTGAAAACATCTCCGAAGATTACATCGCAAAAGCGGAGGAAGCCTACCGCAGCTACTACGATCCAGCGCGGAAGATCATCCGCCCGGCGCGCAAGGTCACGGACGCCATCGGCTTTGATGAAATCTTCCCTGAGTTTCTCTCGCTCTGGCTGTTCCACCGGAAGATCCTTACGGGTGAGATGATGTGTAACCATCTTGACCGCATGCCGGTGTTCCTCCCACGAGAGGATGCCCCCTATCCCGAAACCGGCGGCACGGCACGGGCGGTCCTCATTGGTATCACGGAGGACAGGAAGGGGTGGCGTTACGCCTCGGACACGTGGCACCCGATGATCAGCGACTCCTTTGCGGCCAACTATGCGAATCACAGCATGGACGGCATCTACTACAACGGCGGCAGTTGGATGCGAATTGAGATTTGCGGTTACGTCGCCGGTAAGCTTCACGGTTGGAGCAAAGCCGACAAGGCCATCGCCAACCGCCTGTGGGCGGAGCTCAACATCGCACCTGACTTTCCCACCAGCCAGGAGTATCTTGCCACCGACCCGGCACACCCCTTCTTCGGTTATCACCGCGTCTTCGCATGGAATTCATTCGTGCTGCTGGCGCTCGAGCTGGCGGGACTGCGCAAGCCCGAAATGGACCCGGATTATTCCCCTCCCGGTCTATCTGAATGAGCTGGAGGCACACTCCCTCCAAAAACCCAGCCGGCTATTCACCATGAGATTTGCGGACTCAACCGTTTCTGCTTATTATTCCTGCATGCTTGGTTTCTATTCTGGAATACCTTATAGACGGATGTCGGTTCCTTTTGCCATCTCCTTTTTGCTTCTCATTCTAACCATGCCCATCGGGGGGCAGGAATCGAATCCGGATTCATCCTTGTCTCCCGTTGTCGAGGCCTCCTGGGCTGCGGCACAGCGGGCCCAGCAGCAAAAGGACTACGCAACTGCCGAGCAGGAATATCGCAAGGTTATAAGTCTTTCTCCCGGGTTTGCGGAAGCATACATGAATCTGGGGCTCGTCTATGAGCTCCAGAGTCGCCGCCAGGATGCGCTCGCCATGTTTGAAAAAGCTGTCCGCTTAAAGCCTGGCTTGGCGGGCGCGCAGTTCCTTCTAGGGGTAGACTACTGCAAGCTGGGAGATGCGAAGAGGGCCACACCACACCTGGAGGCTGCCGTTCGTGCCCGGCCGGATCTCCCCGACGCCTGGACGTGGCTGGCATCAGCGTACCAGGTGACCGGCCGCACTTCCAGGCAGGTGGATACCTTGCAGGCAGGCCTCGGTGCGAACCCTCATAGCATCGATCTGTTGTATCTGCTTGGCCAAGCCTACCAGCAACTCGGCAAGGACGCTGTGGACCGGATGCAGCAGAAGGATTCGGAATCGAGCTTTCTTGCGCAACTGCTCGCGGAGAATTACGCTGCGAGCGGTTATCCGTCCGTCGCCATGTTGCACCTCGAGGACGCCCTCAAGGCATCGCCCGCCCGCGCCGGCCTGCACATCGAGATGGCCGAAGTGTTGCTGCATGCCGGCAATCTGAAACGCGCCGAGGATGAGATCGCTGCCGAGTTGCGCCTCGCGCCTCACAGCCTGAGAGCCCTGGTGCGGCTGGGTGAGGTTAAGCTCCTGAGGGGCGATGTCCCGGCGGCGTTAGCAGACTGGTCCCAGGCGGTTGCGTTGGACCCGGCGCGCTCGGAAGCGATCCTCGGTGTGCGAGAGTTGGGATTCGGTGACACTTCCCAGGAGAAGCTTACGGAGAATTTGCGTGCCCAATTAACTGGGCTACGCTCCCAAATTGAATCCCAGGCCGGCCCCGCAAGCCGGCTGGCCTTGGCGTTCATCTCCACGCAGGAGGACGCCACGCGGGCGGTAGCGAGCGCCACCGGTGCTGGGGATTCGGATTCGGTCAAATCTGTTTCGCCTTGCGCCCTGCGGCAAATCCGTACCTGGCTTGCAACGGACCTCCTCCAACTGGTTGCCGCCTGTTCGGCTCAGATGCTCAAACAGCCGCTGGCCGCAGACCTGCGCCTGGAAATAGCGCGAGCCCTTTACGAGACGGGTCTGCCGGAGCCCGCCTTGGCCGCGCTGGACGGCCTGGCCCCTGCGCAGGTGGACTCCCCCCAAGCGCAGTACTGGAAAGCCCGGTGCTACAAGCGTTTGGCGCTTGCGGCCTACTTGCGGCTATTCGAAGTCGACCCGGATTCGTATCGGGCGCACCAGGTCCTCGGGGACATGGACGAAGCGCGGGAAGAGGACTCCAAAGCAGTTGAAGAGTACGAGAAAGCCCTCGTAAAGCGGCCCACGCTGCCCAATCTTCATTACCAGATCGGCCATCTGGAATGGAAAACCTACAAAACGCCGGAAGCGCGAGAACAGTTCCAGGCGGAACTCGCCATGAATCCTCGTCACACCGGAGCGCTGTTCGACCTGGGAAGCACCTATTTGCAAGAGCGACAAGCGGACAAGGCGCTCGCATACTTGAAGAGGGTCTACGATTTGGATCCGAAGTACCCTGACGTTCACCAGTTTATGGGAATCGCCTATACCCGGCTGAATCGCTACGCCGAGGCTGAGAAGGAACTGAAAATTGCCGCCCCCAGCGATAAAGATGGGACAATTCACTATCAGTTGGCGCGAGTTTACCTGGCGATGGGGAAGTCTGCGGAGGCGCAGCGGGAGTTCGCATTGTCCAATCAACTCAGAGTGGTAACTCACCGCAACAACGAAGAACGTGTTCAGCGCATTGCCGCGGCGGAGGCGGCGCTGAAACAGCCTTGATGAAACCTCCAGCCATCATTCTTATCTTCGCTGCTCTTTCCAGGGTGTCAGGGGCCGCGCAGACCCTGTCTCTGTACCAGCAGGGCTTGCTCGCGCTGCAACAGAACCGCGCCCCGGAGGCGCTTGAGGCTCTCACCGCAGCCGAGCAGGAGAATCCGCGCGACGCGGCTATCCGCAACTTCCGCGGCATCGCCCTGGCCCAACTGGGCCGCGGCGACGAGGCCGCAAGGGAGTATCGCGAGGCCATTCGCTTGAATCCGCAAATGGTTGATGCTTACCGCAACCTCGGCCACCTGGAGTGGACCGAACGGCATCCCGACCTGGCGCGCGAGGCGCTGCAGAAGGCGCTCGATCTATCGCCGGATGATCCCTACGCGCACTATTACCTTGGCCGCGTGGAACTGGATTTGAAGAATTACCCGGAGGCCGTGGGCCACCTGGATAAATCGAAAAGTGTGTGGCCCCAGGATGCGCAGTTCTACCTTCAGGCTGCCGCGGGTTATGCGAGTTTGCACCTGACGGCCGACGCCCGCGGCGTGCTCGCGCGTGTGCAGCACTTTAATCTCACCCACACGCAGTCGGTCCGACTCGGCGCGCTGCGCATTGCCTGCCAGCAACCGGAAGAGGGCATTGCGGTTTTCCAGCGTCTGGAGACACAGTACCCGAACGCGGACTGGGCGCAGTTCGACCTCGCGCTCGCCTACCTGGAAGCGAGCCAGCCGGCGGAGGCGGAGAGGACGGCTCGCTCCATCCCCGAGTCAAAACGTTCAGGGGCAGCCTGGACTGTCATCGCCATCGCCGAGGCTGAAATGCAGCGCCACGAAGAAGCCATCAGGGCCTTCCGGAAGGCGGCCAAAATCGCGCCCCAGGAGGAAGACCGCTGGCTCGACCTGACCCGGGAGTTGATGGAAAAGCAACTTTATGTTGACGCCGTGGCTGCCGCGCAGCAGGCTCTCGATCACCTGCCGCGTTCCTACGCGCTGCGACTGCGCTTGGGCGCGGCTTACCTGAAGTCCGCGCGTTACAAGGAAGCCGAGGATGTGTTCCGCGATTTGATTGCCAAGGGAGATCCTGAACCTACCAGCGCCCTCGGACTGGCACAGGTCTTCATGCGAGAGGGGCGGCCGGAGGATGCTTCAGAAGTGCTGGAGGAGGCTCAAAAGCGGCTGGGCCCGAGCTTCCTCCTGGTTTACTTTCGCGGCATTATGCTTGGCCGGGCCGCCAAGCCGGAGGAAGCGGTGCAACAGTTCCGGGAAGCGGTCCGGCTGAATCCGCGAAGTGCGGAGGCACACCAGTGGTTGGGAAAGGCGGAGTTGCGCGCCAGGCAGGTCGATCAGGCAATTGTAGATTTGAAAGAGGCCCTGAGGCTCGATCCCGATAATCAGCCCGCGGGGCGGCTTTTGGCACAGGCCTACGCGATCCGCAAGCAGCCTGACCAAGCCGCGCAGTATTTGCGGAAGATTGAACCGGGGGAAGTCCCCAAGACGCTGGGGGATGAATCTGCGGACTTCTTCTTTCCCGCCTGGGAATCGCCGCCCACCGTTCAGTGATGTTCTTCCTGCGGGGCCCTGATCACCCGTTGAGCCTCCTCGAGTTTCTTCGACTTTGCGGAGTTCGAGAGCTTCTCAAAGACTGCCATCTCGCGGCTGCTTGAATCAGCGTCGTTCGCCTCACGGTACAACTGAGCCAGAAGGTAATGAGGTTGGTCGTCCGTGGGATCTTCCTCCACGGCCTTCAGCAGCTCTTCTTTTGCTTTGTCGGGTTGCTTCAAGCCGTGATAGCACTTCCCCAGCAGCAAATGGACCTGCTCCATGCGCGGCTGCCCCGCCTCTGCCTTCTGAAGATAAGCAAGAGCCTCGTCGAATCTGCCCTGCTTCACAGAAATGTCACCCAGGTAAAGATTCGTCGTCACACTGCCGGAGTCTTCCTTCAGAGCGAGCCGGAATTCATTTTCGGCTTCGGTCAGTTGATTCTGAATCCAGTAGGCGATTCCGATGGCGTAATGAATCCCTGTTCCCTCAGGTCGCTTCCCGAGCGCGGCCCGGTATTCTCGTATGGCTTCGGGATAATGCTCCTCGTCGGCGTAAACCTCTCCCATCAGGGCGTGCAGTTGAAAGGAATCCGGATCCAGGTCGTGGAGCATTTGGATAGCACGAAGCGAAGCGTTCTTGTGAATCCGTGCCAGTTCGTAGAGCGCATCAGCCTGTTTGCGGTTTTCCCCCACCAACTTGTCGAGTTGCGTGATGGCCTCATCTATGCGGCCTTCCGATTCCAGGGCCAGCGCCAGGTAGTAGCGGCACTTCGGATGTGGATGAGGAGTAGCAAGTTCCTTGTTGAAGCCGCTGATGGCGCTCTCGAAGTTGTTTAATGCGAAGTAAGAGACGCCCATAAAGAAATTCGTTTCCGGGTACTGCGGCTGCGATGCAAGGACCTTCTCAAACGCCCCGATGGAATCTTGAAACTTCAGTTCTGTTTGATAGAGGATTCCCAGTCGTTTGAGGATTTCGGGATTGTCGGGAGAGATTTCCAGCCCCCGTTTGTACTGTTCCTCGGCGGCGGCGAAGTTCTGCTGCCCTTCGTAGTTACGGGCATGCTCCAGGAGGGGATCGACTTCAGCCTGCCCGGGCAGTCGGCCCTCGGCCCAAAGAACAAGCAGCAGAGGCAGGCAGCATCTCAACGGCAGAGTAATGAAAAGGCGAACTGTTTTCGGCATTCAGCACGCCCCCTTGGGGCGCAAGGCGGAGCCGGAACTTGTTTCGCGCGACCCCGGCCCAAGTGGATTATACGGCGAATTTGGTGAACCGGGAGTGGCCGCGAAAAGGGCAGAGTGAGTGATAGCCGATCTTAGCGGATCAGCCGCGCGGCCACGATAGCCTCGGAGTTTGGCGTCCCAGCAATAGCCTTGGTGCGAATGAGGGCCTCAAACCAGACCTTGCTCTTCGGCTCTGAGGAGATGCCCAGGGCCTCGCGGAGTGCGCGGCGCTGGTTGGGGTCGGCCAAGAAGCGCCCAGCGGCTTCTGTCCCTTCCTGTTGCAGCCCTTGCAGGATCAGGATGGTGGTCCCGTATGCAGGGTTCGGCACCAGAGCGATATCGGCGTAATCTTCCCCCGCCGTGCCCGTAAATCGAAGGCCAACATAAGCCTTCTGCTCGCCGGGGTGCGGGTCCTTGTTCACGAATTCCTTGGGCCCGGCTCCCACCAGCCCTTCGGCCTCCTGGAAGTTGAGCCGGCTCTGAAACAACTGTACCCAAGGATTGGAACCTGGACTTCCCAGGAATATGTAATTCCCCTCCTCCAGATCCCTCAACCTGATGTCGCGGGCGAAATGAACGGATACCCTGTCCCGATAATCGCCGGCGAGATTGGTGAGGGAAATAAGCACAGACACATCTGCATAAGAGGTAAGTCCGGAATCGGATATGTAATTCATGATCGGGGCCTCTTGCTTGGCAGCAAGGGCTGGCATGAAGCTTCGCGGGAAATCCGGCTTAAGGTAATCCTCCAGCGAGCCCGGCTTATGAGCAATAATGCGCATCATGCCGTAGTTCACATCCGCCACGACGAAGTGCGTGCGATGCTCGGGATCGAAAACCTCGGAGAGCGGCCAGGGAGGGTAAGCAGGAGCTTGTGAAGCGACGGTGTTCCGGGAAACGACGACCTTTCTCCCCAAATAGGCGCACGCCGTGGCAAGAATCGCGCAGAGGATCCAGGGGATGACACGGCCGGCGGCGGAACGTAGGGAGCGAATCCCCCTTCGGGGCGTGCTGGGCGCCGTCGTGTCGGCAGTGACGCTCCGGAATACCGGCACGTAGCTTCCCTTGGGGATCTCCACCACCAGTGGTTCGGAGCGTCCGATCGAATCAAAATACTCGTGCAGGCGGAGTCTCAACTGCCGGGCATGCACCCGCACCGAACTGTCTTCCAGCGGGCTGTAGTCAGCGGGTTTACCGAAGACCGCATGACCTATGTCGTGCTCTGTTAATTGGCTTGCATGCCCATGGAGGGTTCGTTCGGTGATGTAGAGTAAAAGTTCGCGCAGGTGCGCAGATTTCTGAAACCCCGGGCTAGCAGCGATGCGCTCGACGACTTGCCACCGTTGGTCTTTCGCCAGGGCGTTCTTGCGATCTGCTGAGGGGACAGGAGCGCGCATCTTCGTTCGCGAATATCAAACGCTCTCTTTGAGTCGACCATAAACGGTCACTGCGATTCTAGCACAGAATTTGTGTATTGTGGGATGATAAATGTCACCAAGTTCAGAACTCCTCATCTCTGCTGGTGTTTTTGGTTAGGCAAGGAAAATCGCATGACCCACTTCGGCGGGCTGGCGCAGACATCGGTTCGTGATGTCTGCGACATGCTGATTCCGCTTGAGGCTGAGGTAAAATCTTTTCATCCCTCGGCTGCGGCGTTTTTGCGGCCTCAATCATCTTCATAATCTGTACGTCGGGTGGCGCAGACATCGTTTGTTGATGTCTGCGATCCCCGGGGTCACTGGAACGAGAATCTTAGAGGAGCGGCTTACGGCACGCGATCCATAGCGAGTAGGGACGCGTCGCCAAGGTAGTAGAACCTCCAACTCGAAAACGGCCAGTCGCCCGGCTTCTGCACCAGGCGACGCTTCACGGGATTCATGGG
Source organism: Terriglobia bacterium (assembly GCA_050008675.1). Classification (GTDB taxonomy): domain Bacteria; phylum Acidobacteriota; class Terriglobia; order UBA7540; family UBA7540; genus CAVROP01. The sequence continues at coordinate 3,946 of JBEKME010000046.1, read as the reverse complement.
CATGTAGTTTAGCTTTTCCAGGCGTTTTTTCTCGGTCCAGATATTCATGTCGTAGAACTTCCGCTGCCAGACTCGAAAGTGAGCCTGGTCATGCACCGTCGCCGGCAGCTTAAGTCGCTCTCGCATGCTTCGGCACCAGGGGAACTGCAGGTTTTGGCGCAAGTTCTTGAGGATGAACTTGGCGGTACGCTCTTCCAGCCTCTGCATGATCTCGGAAGGGTTGGCGAGTGCGCCCGGCCAGAGCAAGAGATGGCAGTCCCGCCCTGCGGGATCAAAACGTACCCAACGATTCGAAATTGCAGCTCGACGCGCAGTTCACCAAGGACGGTGGTAAAGTTGCGCTTGAATCGGTCGGAATCAAATACCCGGGCACGGCGATAGGTACTTGTGGTGATGTAATGAAGGTGATTGAGCCCGTAGAAATGTTGCTGCCGAGGCATTAGGGGATTTTACCTCAACCGTCGCAGACATCAAAGAACGATGTCTGCGCCACCCGCCAAAGGCGGTAGTGCGATTCATCGTGAACGGCGGGCGGCAAGCGCAGGCGACTTAGCATCGTGCGGCACCAGGGATAGCTCACATTTTCCCGCGGGTGGCGCAGACCCTCCCACCATTAAGATCGGCGGACCTTCGGCCCCGGGGAGTCTGCGCCATGCTGATGCCGCTTGAGGCTGAGGCAGAATCTTTGCATGCCTCGGCTGCGGCATTCTTAGGGCCTCAATCATCTTCATTACGTGACCACCAGCATCGAGCAGGATTCAGGATTCGGGATTCAGGAAGTGAAAGAGCAGATTCCAGGTGATAGGCGGTAAGTGGGGAGGAGCACCGGAGATCGCGCCCGCCTCTTCCGCTCGGAGGGTGTAGCGCAGAGTCTCGTTTTTCAGAAACTCTGCGGCTTTTCCTTCAAATTCGTCACCACGCTCGCCGACCTGCGATCCCGCAGGGCGGGATCGGCTCCCGCATCGGTGGGAGCCCGACATTCATGGGGCGCCGAGGCGGGTGCCGGCCCTACGTGCGTCCTACTGGCTCCCGACTCCTCAACCCTGACTGCTGCATTTTGTCTCTTGACAGCCGGAGCGTAATAGGCTAGGATAGCAAGTGGGGTTGTGGAAGAAACAGGATTCAGGGGCAAGGCTGAATTGTGAATTATGAATTGCACTGCTCCTAGTTGGCGCCGCTTGGTGGTTGCTGCTTGCCCGCTGGTCCCTTTGGGAGCAGCGGAAGCTGCCAGGACTTTTGCACAGACGACGGCAAGGGACAACGTGTCCTCCGCGTCAGTGAAAGAGGAAGCTGTAGTAACTTCAAAAAGTGAAGGAGCGATGCGGGGATGTCTATGAAAACAAAGGGCCAGCTTTCGGCAGCCCAGAACGAAGCGGGGATGTCTATGAAAACAAAGGTAGTTACGCATTTAAATCGGGAATGTTCTTGAAAAGAAAGGTAGTTAGTGGGTGGCAGGTAGTAGGTGGGGGAAGATCCGCAGCCAACCTTCGACTGTTGACCGTTGACTGTTGACTGTCTTGGTGGGTGATAGACGGTAAGTGGTATGTGGTAGGTGGGGGAAGAACAGGAGTCAGGCAGGTGGCGCAAACATCGGTTTGTGATGTCTGCGACATGCTGATGCCGCTTGAGGCTGAGGTACAATCTTTTCATGCCCCGGCTGCGGCATTTTTACGGCCCCAATCATCTTCATTACGTGGCCACCAGCATCCCGCAGGGCGGGACTGTCACCTATTGCTCTGGCCCTCGGACGGCGCCAACCCCACCCAGATTGTGCAGCGACTGGAGGAGCGCACTGCCCAATTCATCCTCAAGAACCTAAGGAATTGCCAGTCCTAAATGGCGGTGCTTTGTAAGGTTAGACTTCTGGGACTTTGACGCAGCCCTTAGAAAGTGGCGGGAGACTCGTGAGATGTCGGCATATACTGTACGTGCTGAAAACAGGCCGCTCCGAATGATGCGCCGGGAGGGTAACATCCATGCAAATGAAATTTACAGCTTACAATTGCGGCACGGGCTACAACCGCAACGCCAACGACGTCGTCGCGCAGTTGAATCGGGAGACGATATCGCCCCACATGATCACTGACGGCCCCGGCGGCGGGGGGCCTCACGGACAGGCGGGCGGGGCGTGGAAGATTTCCGGTCTGCTTGGCGGAAAGGGTGTTGACGCCAATGTTCAGACAGTCGTGAATTATGTTCGGCAGCTTGCCGGCGGGGCCTACAAAGATATGGTCCTGAACATGTGCGGCTGGAGTCGCGGAGCTATTACGTGCATCAAGATCGCTAACGTGCTGCACGCGGACCGCGCCACTTCACGAATTCCAGTCAACATCTTTGCCATTGACCCTGTTCCAGGGGGATCGTGCATTAACAACCATATGTGGCAAAGCATCGCTATGACACGCAATATCCGCATGTGCAACGTCGTCCTCTCCCAACACGATCGCCGCAGCTTGTTTGCGCCCTATTACCCACCGGTCCTGGGTCCATTTACGGACGTCGATATCATGCCGGGCGATCACAGTACCATCGTCGAAGCGAAGCCCAACCGCGCCGAGGCTCATGAACTGGTAAAAGATATGGCCAAACGTTTCCTGATGGCGAGGGGAACTTTTTTCGACTCTCGGCCCCTGTTGACCCCCACCGAGATTCTCAAGCGCTATGCCCTGATTGCCGAGCATTTTGACGATTACGCCCACTTCGCAAAAGGCGCCAAGAGCGACATGGAGAAGCGATTCAGGGGTGACCGCACGATTCTTGACGTCAATCGCCAGGAGATGGCCCGAATGCTTCCGGCAAAGCCCCAGTTTTTCCTCAACGAGCACCACCGGATCGTTTTTCAGGAACTCTTTCCGAATCTTACCAACGAGATCGACCTTCCTCCGGAGCGGGCTTTCTCCCTGGCGACGCGCTCCGCGTGGATGGCGGAGATCGACCGCATGATGGATGCTGACATGGTGGAGCAGGCCCGGATGGTCCTCGTCTACTACGGGGCTTGCGAAGCCAAGCACAGGGTGCGAAGACCGGAGCCTGAGTTGCGGAAATAACGGGCTTTCCTGGGCTCCAACCCTTCAGGGAATTCCTCCGCTTGTTGCACGCTCTTTTCGATGGAGGCTTGGCCTGAAAGCGGCTGCTGTTCTCCAACTCAAGAACCTGCGGCAGAATATGGACAACAATCCCGTCAAGCGCGGCTTAGTGAAACAGCCAGGAGACTGGCCGTGGTCCCGCCGCGGTGGGGAGAATCTACTTCTTAAGTGACGCCCCGCTCCTGAGCATGGACCCGATGCTGCGACCCATCGGTGGCAGTCCCGCCGGGCCAGATCTGCGCCACCCGCTGGCCGGAAATCGAGAGGCTCCGTTCCAATCTGCTGCATTGAAAGGCGGCTGACCCAGGACGGGGAGGAACAGGATTCAGGAGTCAGGATTCAGGAGTCAGGAGTCAGGATTCAGGAGTCAGGAGTCGAGACTCAGGAGTGAGGATTCAAGGGGCAGGAGAACTGGGGGCAGATTACAGAGGACAGGGAAAGGGGCCGATTCTGAATTGTGAATTATGGATTGCGAGTTGCGTTCTTACTTCTGGCCACCGCCGACTGCCTACTGCGTACTGCCGACCACCTACTGCATTTGAGAGGAGTTCGAGTTGCCTCTTGGCCCGTACCGCAGTCTACGACAATATGTCTCCACTGACAGGGAAAGAAAGAACTAGTAACTTTAAGAATTTAAGGAACGAGGCGTGAATGTCTATGAAAACAAAGGACTGACTTTCCACAGGTGGGGAAAAGCGGAAATGTTGTAGAAAACAAATATAGTTAGCCGTTAAAAGCGGGAATGTTATGTGCGCCCCAACGGCGCGGATCGCCAGTGGGTGGAAGTCCCACCCAGATAGTCGTCGGTAAGTCTGGTAGCTGACAAGCGGCTTAGGCCGGCGACGGGCCGGACCGGGCCG
>JBEKME010000045.1:0-45748 GCA_050008675.1 Terriglobia bacterium | reverse complement strand
GTGTGCCACACCGTGAAACCAGTCGGAGAGCCGGATGCGGGAAATCCGCACGTCCGGTTCGATGAGCGGGGACGGGAAACGGGACGACGTCCGAGTCGCAACCGCGCCTAACCCCGACTCTACTGAATATAAATGACTTAGCCAAATAATCCCGATCTCGAGACCACCACCGTGATGAACAGAGATTGAGGCCATGAGTCCGATGGATTGCCGCTCGAGTGGGAGTGAGGCAGTAAGAGAGCGGTAATCGCACCTCACGGCCCGGCCGCGATTGTACCGGGCTCGACGCGTCAGGATGCGCCAGGGGCCAGAGCTCCCTTGCCCTCACAGTCCGCGCTGCCCGCATCGTGTCTGTCCCGCGAAAGCGGGAATCAGGCGCCGGCGGTCGGGATCAATGCTGGTCAATGACTTCGGTTCCGGGCGGGGGAGTGAACCGAAACAAAGAGCGGCTAAGCGGCACATTTCGCCCCATGTGGTCAAAGGAAAACTCCATGGTGCTCTGGTCGGGAAGGATCACGACCAAACGGCGGATATCAAATTGAGGACTTACCACCATGAGCACCTGGTGATAATCCTCTTCGTATCCCTTCTTGGCATATGCGCGCAGGACACGATCAGCGGGATCGTGCTCGAGGGCGTCGGGTGCAAACTCAATCCGCGAAAAGACGCGGCGCAAGTTGAGCCTTGAAAGTAAGAGGCGAAACGGAATACGAATATCGTCACTCGCTTTGAGGGGTGAGCGCGTGAGTTGTTTCTCCTCCGGGATGTAAAGCAACAGCGTCTTCCCATCGGAGAGAAACAGCTTGGGTTGAGGCCGCTGATAATCCCACCGCATCAAGCCCCCGCGCGCGAAATAAACCACGCCGGACTCGATGCGTGTCCTGCCTCCGCTAACGTAGGTTTGCGTGAAGTCTGCGTGTATAGTCTGGACCCCATGATAGCTCGACTCGAATTGACGCACGTACTCTTCCAGTAAGTCCGTGCTCCCATTTCCGACTGGAGCGCCAGTCAGCCCCGTGCAGCCGAGTAACATGAACGCCGCGGCGAAGCACGACACGCACTGGGGTGAGCGGGCTAATCGGGTGATCGGGTGATCCGGAGATCGGGTGAACGAGAGCCCGCCCATCAGGTGATCGGGTGATCCGGAGATCGGGCGAACAAGAGGCCGCCCATCGGGTGATCGGGAGATCCGGAGATCGGGTGAACAAGAGACCGCGTTCTCCCGATCACCCGATCCCCCGATCTCCCGATCACCTGCTCTCCCGATCACCCGATCCCCCGATCTCCCGATCACCTGTTCCCGCGATTCTTCAAGCGTTCCACCGATTCAAGGGCAACAGGATTCCTGGGATCAGTTTGGAGGCCTGCCTCATACTCATTCAGCGCTTCGTTGGTCCGGCCCTGCGCTTCCAAGACAGCTCCCAGACCGAAGTGTGCACGGCTGTCGAAAGTGTCCAATGCCACCGCCTGTCTGAAGGCGTGCTCGGCGTCCTGCCTGCGGTTCCAGCGACTGTAGATCTCACCCAAAGAATTCCAGGCCTGAGTCGTACCTCCACTCGATATGGAGCTGCGAAACTGCTGCTCCGCCTCCACGAACCGCCCGCTATCGAAATAAAACTTTCCCAGTTCGTTCCTGGCCTCAACGTAGAGGGGAGCAAGGGCAACGGCCGCCCTCAACTGCACCTCCGCCTTTTCTACGGCACCAGTTTCGGCATAGGTTCGCCCCAGGTTCATGTGGGAGTCGGCATAATTTGGGCGAAGCCGTATGGAGCGCTGAAAATCTTCGATTGCTTCATCGTAACGCTTCTTCCTGGCACAGGCAAGTCCCAGGTTGTTCAGAATCAACCAGTGATTGGGGGCTCGGCGTAGCGCCTCGCGCCACTCCGCCTCGGCTTGATCCGGGGAGCCCAAATTCCAGTAAACCGCGCCCAAGTTGATCCGCAGCGCGATGGCGTCCGGCTGCGCTGCCAGCGTGCTCCTGTAAAAGGTCGAGTCATCATGCCAAATGCGGTTTCGCGTGACAATCCTAACCAGGCAAAGGATGGCCACCATTGCCAGCCCTACTGCGTAGAACTTGCGAGCCGTGGGACGTCCTGCCAACCTCATCCACAACAGCCGCCCTCCCCATGCCGCGATCCAGCAGAAGCCCAGAGAAGGAAGGTAAAGGTACCGCTCCGTAAAAACGTTAGCACCCAGCCAGCGCGCATTGAGGACCGGCGCGACATTCAGGAAAAACCACAAAAGGCCGAAGGAGACAAGGCGCTCCCTCCTCCAGGAATAGGCAAACGCACCCAGGGACAGTCCCAGAACAAGGAACCCCACGACCACTCGAGGGTCAGACAGCGCAAGGCATTTGTGGAAAGCGTAAAAGGCGCAAAGATTCACAGGCCAGAGGAGTTTCCAAACGTATCGTGCGACTAACGCGAATGACGAGTAGAACGCCTCGCGCTGGCTAATCTGCGGCAACTGTAGTACCGGCGCCAGCCCGCCAAAGATTCGGGTTCTGAACAACAGGTAGGCGATGTCGAGCAGCCACAAGGTGAAATACCGGGAAAGCTTCTGCCCCAGACTTGTTTGGGCCCGGTCGTCGCGCAGAAAGTGCTCATAAAAAGTTGCCAGGAAAGGTAACGTCGCTGCCGGTTCTTTGGCCAACAGCGCCAGTGTGAAGCTCAGGACCATTCCAAGTTCTGCCGCGCCAGAACGCTTTCCGCCTGGTTTCGCAACCCGGAGGAAAAACCAGAAGGTAAGCAAGTAGAACAACGTGAGCTGGAGGTCTGTTACGGCGGCGATCCAGTCAACGGACTCGCTATGGATCGGGTGCAGCGCGAAGATGACCGCCGCCACAAAGCCCAACGTTCGGTCTGTGAAAATCCGTTCGGTAACGAGGAAAACGAGGCAGACCACGGCGGCATTCAAGACCACGTTGGCCAAATGAAATCCGTAGGCCAATGGTCCAAGGAATTGGTAACAGAGGAGGTACCCAAGCGTCATCAGCGGGCGGTAGTAATTAGTCATGCCTTGCGCGCCAACGTACGACCATACATTAGTGGCAAAGATTTCCCGCAAGTGGGAAAAGCTGCGCAGGTAGGGGTTAGCCACGACCTGACGGTTATCGTCTTGTACAAAGCCATTCCACAGCGAGTTAAGGTAGGGCAAGAGCGCAACGAGGATAAGAACCGCGAGCAATTCGTGACTCGAAAATCGAAGGAGGCCGCGAGTGGCTGAGGCCCTAGAGGCCTGCTCCGTTTTAGCATCTTCCCTGCTGAGACGGTCCGCGCTCATGGTTGTTCCTCAGTATTGCTCCACTTCGCCACTCCCGGCTTGCAGGCAGGAGGCCTACTCGAGCAAGCTCAATTCAACCGAGCTTCGAGGATTCAATCGGACACGCCCCCCTGCGTCAAGGATGTAAGGTACCCCCGAAGGATCGCGCGGCAAAGCGCGCAGGTAACCTGCGACAACCAGTGCCTGGAAGGAGCGTGCGGGTCGTCCCTGGCGCGAGTTGTAGAGGGCGATCAACTCGTCCAGTTTGGTTATCTCTTCCTCCGCCTCGATGGCTATCAAGTGGTCCTCAGCGTTCTTGCGTATCTGCTCATTGCCAGCCTGGCGGGCGATTTCGGACCAGAGGAACCTGGAAGTGGCGAGTTGGCCGCCCTGCCCCGCCACCTTCGCTGCCAAAGCCCGCATCCACTCCATGGCTCCCGGCCTCTCGCTCCCGGCTTGAAACGCTCGCGCCGCAGCAGGGTAATCTTTCAAATCCCAGTAGTAAATGAAGCCAACATCTTCCCATAACCGCCAGTAGTCTGGATTGGCAACGATGCCACGATACAAAAGCGCCAGTGCTTCCAGGGGTTGACCTGCTCCCCTAGGTGGCTTCTCCGCAAGGAAGATCGAGCCGAAACGGTAAGCAATAAGCAGGTGGGGATCCAAGTCGGTAGTGATCTGAAGCAAAGGCCCCAAAAGTTTGAACTCTGTGGAATGGGCCAGTCGTTTTCTACCAAAATATTGCACCACTCGCGTCCAATAAATGTCTGCGAGTAAGCCTTCGTATCCCAAGCTGAGTTGACGCAGAAACTTGCCTGAGGGCAGAAATAAGGCGTCGGCGGCTCCCCGATCACTTCCCCTTCGGAGGTCAATGCTGCGTTGGATTGGGATCAATCCTAAAAGGCAAAGCAAAAGCAAAAGCCAGCAGACATGCCGGCGGAGGCGAAGTTGGGAAAGGGACTCAGAGGAAGATGTCATCGGAATTCCCGTTCCTCAAAGACAAGGACTGCCATGCCCAGAAGGGCTGCTATATATAGAAGAGCGTAAAGAGAGTTTCCAAGCCACAGGTAACCCGGGATCTTCTCCGCGTGGGCCACCTGACTGATAACATTAAAATTCCCGAAATTGGGCAGCGAGTAATAAAGGACGTCGCTCACAGTCCCGAGCAGCGCGCTCTGGGTTTCCTGGCCGAAGGCGCGTAAGTCGGCCGAGAAATTCCCGATTACATAAAGGCAAAAAGTGTATAGGGCGGATAGTACCGGGGTGGATATACAGGAAAAGACCACAGCGATCCCCACCACCATGGCCAGTTCGAGCAGGATGAAATAGACAGCACCGAGAAACCTAAGGTCGTCCAGCAGCAGGGCGCGCTTTTGATAGAACAAAGCCGCGTAGAAGCCCACCGTCATGATCGCCGTGTTCACAAAGAGGGTGAGCAAAAGTCCCAAGTATTTCCCGAGAATGAATTCCACACGGGAGACGGGCTTGGAAAGGATATTGTAGATCGTCCGGCGTTCGATCTCTTTCGAGACGAGGTCGATTCCAATGAAAATGGCAATCAGCAGGCCGAAAACCGAAATCGAGGTGAGCCCCAGAGTTATCAGGATAATCTGTTCCACACCCACAGAAATGCTTCCGAACAGGATCCCGGCCCCGATCAGCAGGAGTGCAAAGGCCACCAGATTGTACAGGACTTTTTCGCGAACCGATTCCTTAAATGTATGAAGGGCAATTGTGGCCACGCGCATGCTCGCCCCCGTGATTAACTCGAGTCATAAACACTCGCCACTTCTTGGGAAGACTCCGCCGAGTCGCCGACTTTCTGAACGAAGTAATCCTCCAGTGACCTCTTCACCGGATTTAGAGAGATCAACTTGGCACGGCTGCGCAGGATAACCTCGAGGGTTCTTTGAACTTGGCTTTCCTCTGGTATCTCGAGGCGCACTCGTTCTCCTGTCCGGACAAGCGACGACGTATAAGGCATCAGCTCTGCCAGGACCTCTGCGGACGGGCCTTCGAGCACCAACTCGGTGGTGGAAACTCCAAGGCAAAGGATTGTGTTCAACTCTCCACAACCTTGCAGCCGGCCGTGGTGGAGAACCGCGACTCGGCCGCAAAGCGTCTCAGCATCCGCGAGAATATGGGTGGAGAAGAATACTGTCTTCTGCCGTTCCTTCAAGCGCAATATGACCTCACGGACTTCCCTTCTGCCCAGCGGGTCCAGGCCGGACATGGGCTCGTCCAAAAACACCAGGTCAGGGTCATTGATCAAGGCCTGAGCAATTCCTAAACGCTGAATCATGCCCTTGGAAAATCTGCGTAGCGGAACATGGCGGGAGGCGGAGAGACCCAACTGGTCGATGAGTTCGCCGAGGCGGCGGCGGCGTTCAGCAGCCGACAAACCAAACAGGGATGCTACGTAGTTTAGGAACTCCTCCGCGGTCAGATGCTCATAGAAGCTGGGATTCTCTGGCAAATAGGCGACGCGGAACCGAACTGAGATGTCGTCGAATCGCTTCCCCAGGATGCGAGCCGTCCCTGAAGTGGGGAAAATCAAGCGAAAGAGCAACTTCAGCGTGGTTGTCTTGCCGGCGCCGTTCGGTCCGAGCAACCCGAAAACCTCGCCGGCCTCCACACTGAGATTAAGCCGGTCGAGCGCCCGCTTAACCCGGTTGCGCCAGAAACCCAGACGGTAGTCTTTCGTCAGTTCGATGGTTTCAAGGGCCAGCATGCTCAACGCACCGTATCTGGGCGGCTACATCCCTCCTGTGGCGCGGTCGCATGCCGTCGCCACGGACCCGGGACTAATATACCTGATGACAACAACTCCAGGGAAGTCTAACCAGACATATTAGAAATTTTCAGTGCTGGGCGACACAAGTCAAAGGTCGATCATAGCAGACAACCGCGCCCGCCTCAATTCGGGCGAGTGGAATTCAAGTTTCGGATTCGGGAAGCTTCGGGGGAGCTGCCCCCCAGCGCCAGCGCATTTCTCAATTGGCAGCTCGAAGGTGATTTCGCCGTGAGCGTTCATAGCCGAAAAAGGCTATCCGTGATGTCAGGACGTCGCCGCGAAACTAATGTAATCGAGCCGTTGAATGCAAATGACTTACGCGGCGACGTCCTGGAGAGAGTTTACTCTGCAATTGCAATATGAAACTGAAGGTCAGCGGATATTTCGTTCCAAGGCGCCTACAAAAGCAAGGGGAGGGCCACCTACCCTCCCCATACGTGTAATTTCGTTGTTTCCAATGTCTAACCAGCCAGCGGCGAGTCGCTTGAACCGGCCACATTCGTGCTGTTTTGACGGATTACACCAGACTGATCGGTGAAGTAGAAATTGGTCCCAGTCGTTCCCACACTGACTGGCGTGGCGGTGATCCCGTAAGTGTTAACCCTGCCACTCGTATCCGTAGCTCCCGGCGAGTAGATGAACTGATAACCACTCTTCGAGCTCGTGGTGGCAGTGGCTTGCCCTGCGTTCGACCCTGACAGAACCTCGTCAATTAATCCTGCGGCAGTAGCGACAGGGTTCGATCCGGCGGAATTTGGGCCCAAGTCGCCCAAGGACCCAGAGTAGCCCGTGTTGTAAGTAGTAGCATAGGTGATCTCCGCGGTGTTGAGCGTGCGGAGTGATCCCACCGCAGAAGCCTGATTGGCTGCGATCCGTGATCGGAGCAGGTTCGGGATAGCAATTGCCGCAATGATGAGAATGATCGCGACCACAATCAACAACTCAATCAGTGAAAAACCTCGTGAACTTTTCTTCATTCCTCCTCCTTCTCAAACTGAACTCTCGTGAAGCCTTGCGATTTGTAATAGAGCACTTTTCCTGCCAACGCAGCATTCCAGAACATTTTTCCATTAATGCTAACCGTCTTGTCTTCGGATAGTTAGCTAAGCAATTGAAAACCGCTGCGCCTTTTGGGTCTGAAGGCGCGCAATCATCGCCGATTTTTGTCCAAAGGGCGCGACAGAATTTGTCACTCCTATAATATCTATAACGCTTTCAAGACAGTAAGGAAGACGGTGCCTGAGTGTTCTATTTGTCGCTCTCTTTGCGAACCTGCGGACAACACGGCGCTCAAGGCTTTAGCTTTTGCAGGGCCCTCTTTACCGTGTCATCATTGGGGTCAAGGAGCTTGGCCGCCTGGATTTCCCGCCTCGCGCTGGTAGGGTTGCCGAAATCGAGGTAAGCCAGGCCAAGCTGCGCGTGGGCTAGGGCGGACTTCGGCTGAGCCGAGACCGCTTTTCCAAGAGCCCCGATCGCCTCATCGCCTTTCCCCATTTTTAGCGCGAGCACGCCAAGCCGAAACTGTGCGTTTCCAGAGTTGGGGGCGGCCTTCACGATCTGCCGATAGATGTCGAGCGCCGCCACCAGCTTGCCTTGATCTTCGTAAACACCGGCAAGCGCCAGATAAGGCGCCTCGCTGTTTGGAGCGAGTTCGATGGCGCGCCGGAACGCGGCTTCGGCGCCTCCGAATTTCTTTTCGCGGGCGAACACAGCTCCCAGGTTCAGGTGCGCCGGCGCAAAATCAGGGACAACCGTTACTAGCCGGCTGAAGAGGTTCTCAGCCTCGTCCAGACGTGCGTCTTGCAGCGACAAAAGCCCCAGCGCGAAAAGGGCCTCGGAATCATTCGGGTCAAGAGACAAAGCTCTCGCAAAGAAGTCACGAGCTTCCTCCCGGCTACCTCGTTGGAGCGCAATCTTGCCCAACACGAAGAGTGGCTTCGAAAAAGTGGGATTCAATTGAGCGCCCCGCCTCAGGACCGCCTCAGCGGCAGTCGCGTTCCCATCCTCTAACAGGACACCCGCCAGATTTACGAAAGCTTCGCCGGCAAGAGGGTCCGATGCGATTGCCTCCACGTATTCGACACGTGCAAGCCCACGCTTGCCCTCCACTCTGTAAGTGTTGCCCACGTAAACGTGGAACTCCGCCGCATTGGGATCTTCACGGACCGTGGCCAGGCCCAGCGTGAAGTTATTCCGCCAGGCCGGCAGTCTCACGAGGGTTCGTACTGCCATAGCCAGCAACAGAAGCAGGCCGAGCACCACGGCAACAACTCTCCGCCCTGCGCGGCGGCCTGGGCCCTTGCTCACCGTGCTTCCCAGACCTTCGCCTAACAGCCAGCAGATTCCGACCGAGGGGATGTAAAGGTATCTCTCCCCATAAGCGGTAACACCTACTCCGGCGATGTTCAGCACAGGAGCAAGAGTCAAGAAGAACCAAATTATGGCGAAACTGACAGGCCGGTCCTGCCTCCACCAAGCAACCACCACTCCCGCCCCCCAAAGTGCAAACAACATTCCCAGGAGCACTGCCGGATCCCGCCAAGTTATAGGGGGATGAAACTTCCAGGAATAGGAAAGGTGTTGAGGCCAGAGAAGCTTGCCGGTATATTCACCGAGCTGCGTAAAGCCGAAGATGAGGGATTCCCTCAGACGCATGCGACTGGGCGGCCCGATGCTGGAAATATCCCCGATCACGGCCAGATGAACGACGATATAGAATGCCGACACCAAGAAGGTGGGCATGTAGCGGCTCAGGCGCTCGCCGAATCGCGTTGCTTCGTCGCCACGCATGAAATGCTCGAAGAAGACCATGAGCACAGGGATAGCCAGCGCCACCTCTTTGCACAGCGCCGCCAGGAGAAACATTAGCGCACTCATCCACGCTCGGACCCGCGAAAACCCGCTGCCAGCGGGCTTGGTGTAGATCAGAAGCGCAGGCAAAAAGAATGCCGCGCATTCCAGATCGGAAATCCCTGAGACGGTCGCCACATCCTCGGTGTGAACAGGCAGGGCGGCGAACAGTAAGGCACCCCACAAGGCTCCGCTCCCTTTGGGCCAGAACCTTTTGCCGAGTTGATAGACCATCACCACCACCCAAGCATTCAGGAGGACATTGAAGAGATGAAAGGGGCCGGGTCGAGGACCAAACAACATCCTCTGCACGAGAAAACTGAACATGACCAACGGCCGGTAGTAGATACTATCCCCGCGCGCGCCCCGAAAGCTCCAGAAGCCTTGCGTAAAAATCTCCGGCAGAAAATGAAAGCTTCTCACGTAGGGGTTGCCCCCAATCAATATGGCGTCATCCCCAACCAAGTCGTAGCCGGTGGTTGCGATATACAGGGCGAGGGAAAAGGCAATCAGGAGCGGGATGGCCACCCGGTCAATGTTTTGGCCGGAAAACAAGGCTTCACGGCTCGCAGGTTCTTGCGAGAGAGGGGTGGGTTGAAGGTGAGACCCTGCATCCAATTCACTGGCCTCAGATGTTGTATTTCTTGGCATAATGTCGAAACGATCGGTAGGACATGTGAAGAAGTTCGGCGGCACGCGTGCGACCACCCTCCGCGGCACGCAACGCAGCAAGCAGGTACTGCTTTTCGATTTGCGATAGACGGGTCTCGAAATCCAACCCTTCTTGGGGAATTTGAACTGTGGTCTCACCGCTCAGAGTGATATCAGTCACTGATTGAGGCAGGTGTTCCAGGCATACCCGGCCATCACATTCCCCACACACGGCCACCGCATATTCGACCGCATTTTCGAGTTCCCGGATATTTCCCGGCCAGGGATAACGATTGAGAACATCCAGGACGTCTCGATCGAAATCCAGCGCCCCCTTCCCCATCTGCAAGCTAAATTTCCGCAGAAAGTGGCGTGCTAGAGGCCCAATATCGTCAGGTCGCTCCCGCAAGGGAGGGACGTGGATAGGTATGACGCTGATGCGGTAGTAGAAGTCCTCCCGAAACTGTCCCCCTGCCACCATGCCCTTTAAGTCGCGGTTCGTGGAGGCAATCAATCTCACGTCGATCGAAATATCGGTGCTTCCTCCCAGCGGTCGTACCCTTCTCTCCTGCAGGACGCGCAGAAGCTTGACTTGCATCGTGGGGCTTGTCTCCCCGATTTCGTCCAGGAATAACGTGCCCCCGTGGGCGGATTCGATGATGCCCTTACGGTTGGCATCCGCTCCGGTGAAGGCCCCCTTGAGATATCCAAACAGCTCGCTTTCCAGCAGGGTTTCCGGAAAGGCCCCACAGTTGATGGAAACGAAGGGCCTTTCGCGGCGCAAGCTGGCCTCATGAATGGCCCGCGCTACCAACTCTTTGCCGGTCCCGCTCTCGCCCGTAATCAAGACCGTACTGGCGGTGGGGGCCACGGTCCGCACCATTTCGAGGATGCTCTGAATCTGCCGGCTTTGGCCAATAATGTTGTTATGCGCAAAGACGCGGAGCAATTCCCGGCGCAGGCGCACATTCTCTTCACGCAACGCCAACTCTTGCAGCGCCCGATTAACGGTGAGTTTCAGCTCCTCAACCAGTTTATCCGTCTTGATGACGTACTGATAGGCTCCCAGGTTGAGAGCGTCGATGGCCGTGGACATCGTGGGGACAGCCGTAATCAAAATGAAACCCGCGGGATTGCGACTTTCGCGGAAGAACTCGAGCAGTTCAATGCCCGTCAGGTCCGGCATACGGATGTCGCAGATAATAAGATCGTAAACTTGGGATTCGATCTTCTTTTTCGCCGCTTGGCCGCTGGACACCGTCTCGACAAGGTGGCCGTCCTTGCGGAAGACAATCTCCAACATTTGGCACAACGACTTTTCGTCGTCCACAATCAGCAGCCGAGCCATTTACCTTCCCCTAAGCACAATTTCTCTGCAAAACCTCATCACCGACTGGCAACAGCCGACGTGAAACGCATTTGCTCTGCAACCACTGGAGTAGGCTTCTTGGGTAATTCAAGCACAAACCTTGCACCCTTGCCAGCTTTCGATTCCACCCTGATCGTGCCCTGGAGTCCCTGCATAATCTGGTAAACGATCGCCAGTCCGAGGCCTGTGCCACCGCTGAATCCCGGTTGAAAGGGCTCAAAGACTTTTTCGAGCTGCAGCTCCGTAAATCCCACTCCAGTGTCACTCAGGGTCACTCGGACGGTCTTTTCGCTGGCTTCCTCCACTTGCACCGTCAACTGCCCCCCATCCGGCATGGCTTTGAGCGCATTGTCCGATATATTCCAGAATACCTGACGCAACTTGTCGGCATCCGCCCAGATCAGGAGGGGCTTGGCAGGAACCCGCTTCTCCACGCGGACATTGGCTCCGAACAGCGGATGGTGCGAAAGCAAAACCAGAGTCTCTCCGATCAGATTGACCAGGTCAACTTCCTGGAGTTCATGGTGCTGCTCCCGACAATAGAGAAGAAAATCAGACACCAGTTTATTGAGTCGCTCAGACTCACTGCTCACAATCTCGATTAACTTGGATTGGTCCTCATCCAAACTCGAAATTGACTGCAACAGCTTGACGGAGCCGGCAATAGACGCCAACGGATTCCTGATCTCGTGCGCGATGCCGGCTGCCATGCGGCCCAGTGTTGCCATGCGGTCCTTGGTGCGGTACTCGGCTTCCCGGCGTTTTTCCTCCGTGAGGTCCTGGAAATTGTGTACGTAACCGACCGCACCGATTTCCGGGACAATCAGTGGAGAAACAGAAATACCGAGGATGCGGCGCTCGCCGCGCGGATGCAGATACGTTATTTCCTGCCGCGTAGGGAAGGCGTTTCCGTTAGGGACTGAAGGCGCCTCGGCCTGCAAGTCGGGGAAAAGAGATTGAATCGGTTTTCCACGCAGCTCTTCAGGCTTCCGGCCCAATATGGTGGCGCCCGAGCTATTCAGCTCGCTGACGAAACCTTCCAAATCCGTGCTCATCAGCCCATCGCGCATGCTCTCCAGGATGTTCTCGGTTTTTGCTTGCAGGCTGACGACCTGCCCGCTCTTGTCCCTGAGTTCTTCTCCGACTTTTCGGAGACTCTCCGCCAGATGACTGGAGAGGTAGGCGACAGCGAAGAAACCGAAAAGGCTCCCCCCGATCTTGACCTGCAGGGTGCGCAAGTCCACCGCATAGGGCGAGGAGGTCACGAGAAAGCGGAGGGCCGGATAATGGTCCGCGAAGTCGGGATAGATACTTGGGAGATATGCCAATTCCAGCACTCCGCCCATGCAAACGAAGCATACCGCCGCCACCAGGAACACCCGTCCCCGAGGAAGGAGGATAGTGGAAAGAATGATCACCACCAGGTAAAGCGAGAAGTAATTGCTTTCCAAGTCTCCCGTGAGGTGCAAAATGGCGGTGATGATGAGGATGTCGGAGAAGATCTGCAGGTATGCTTGCAAGAGGTATTCCCGACTTAACTGATTGTAAATAAGATAATACAAGCCAACGACGTACCAGAGAATAATGACGATGCCGAAGTATTTGAAGGATGCAGGGTTGGGAGGGTTGGCGACAAGGGTTCGAATGGCGTAATCGATGGCGAAAACAAAGCTGATAATGACGAAGCGGATTTTGGTCACCCAGGGGAGCCACGTCTTTAACTGGTCAGGCAACCCGGCGGAGACGGTGGTCGAATTAAGGGAAGAGCGTTCTTCCATGAAGAAGCCTACCAGCCCACAATTCTATGCGCTTCAGCGGAGCCGTCAATACCCTTTCGCGCGCCAAAGGAATTGTCATCATCCCTGGTCCGGCTTCGGATGCCGCCACTAAACCCTGAGCAGTCCTGGGCAGGATTGGGTCCAGCCAGCGGAAAGGACAAGCCTGCGCCCCCTCTTCAGGAGCCCTGGACGGAATCGTGGGCGAGTTGCGGAAACTAACCTGCCAGTTTTGAGATCAAGCTGAACAAGGGAAGATACATCGAAATTACCACCCCTCCCACGACCACACCCAGGAAAAGAATGATCATCGGTTCCATCGCCGTTAAGAGATCGCCGACTGCCGCATCCACCTCATCTTCGTAAAAGTCGGCAATCTTCTGGAGCATGGCGTCCAGTGATCCGGTCTGCTCGCCCACCCCGATCATCTGCACCACGATGTTGGGGAAAACGCCGGTTTCGCGCAGGGGATCCACGATGGTCCGGCCTGTTTCGATGGCCTTCCGAACCTCCAGGACGGCCTTTTCAACCACCGCATTGCCCGCCGTGCGGGCTGTAATATCCATGGCCTCCAGCATTGGAACGCCGCTCGTAATCAGGGTACCCAGCGTACGAGTAAACATCCCCACGGCGATCTTGCGCATCAGGTCGCCCAGGATGGGGAGCTTGAGGATGAGAGTATCAATGACCATGCGTCCCTGGCGCGTGCCGTAGTAATACTTCAGGCCGTATCCGCCCAGGCCCAGCAGAACCAGAAAGGGCAAAGCAAAGCTTGCAATGGCGTTGCTGAGACCAATAACTATGCGGGTCGGCAAAGGCAAGTCCACACCCAGACCGGCGAAAAGGGTGGCAAAAATGGGTACGACCTTCCACAAGAGGAGGAAGATCACGCCCCCCGCGATGAGCACTACGGCCGCGGGATATATCAAGGCTGACACCACCGCCCTCCGCAACTTGACGGCTTTTTCAATATGCGTGGAGAGTCGCTGCAGAACGCCGTCCAGAATACCCCCGGCCTCGCCCGCCTCGACCATGTTGGTATAGAGATCGTCAAATATCTTGGGATATTCGCGCAGCGCATTGGCAAGAGTCGAGCCGCCTTCAACCGTCCTGCGAACCCCGGCCAGCGCGTTGCCAAAAGCTTTGTTCTCCTGTTGGCTGGAGAGGATTTCAAGGCACTGAACCAGCGGAAGACCGGCATCAATCATGACCGAGAACTGGCGGGTGAAAATCGCCAGTTCTTTGGCGCTCGCTTTCCCCCGCGCTTTCGGTTTGGGGATGGCGGTCGCGCGCTTCGGCACGATGTGGGCCGGTGTGATCTGCTCCCGGCGCAGCACCGCGTCCAGGGCGTCGCGGGTCGCCGCCACCCTCACCCCGCTGACCTGCGCGCCGGTACGCGACGTTCCTCGATATTCAAATTGCGGCATCATTCCACCTCACGCTTCCTTGCCCTGCCCCCACGCTTGAGGACAGCGGCAAGCAATTCTTGCGGGTCCAGTATTGGCCACCGCCACTACCTGCGGTGGTTAGGACCATGGGAGGCCGACGCTTGTTGCCCTACTCCGCCGCCGGCGCCGCCACGGTCGATCATATCCCGGAGTTCGTCCACGTTGCTCGAACGCGACAAGGCTGTCTCCAGGGTAATCAGCCTTTGCGAGTATAGAGAATAAAGCGCCTGATTGAAAGTCTGCATGCCGAACTTTTCTTGCCCCAACTGCATGGCAGAATAAATCTGGTGAACCTTGTCTTCCCGAATGAGGTTCCGGATGGCGGGGTTTGGAATCAGAATCTCCGCCGCCAAGATTCGGCCCCTCCCGTCCGCCCTGGGCAGAAGCGCTTGGCACAGAATGCCTTCCAGCACCATCGAGAGTTGAGCGCGAATCTGCGCCTGCTGGTGCGAAGGGAAGACATCAATAATGCGGTTAATAGTGGAAGAAGCAGAGTTGGTGTGCAATGTCGCAAAGGTAAGATGCCCGGTCTCTGCTATTCGGAGCGCTGACTCGATGGTTTCCAGATCACGCATTTCGCCGATCAGCAGAATGTCAGGGTCTTCGCGGAGCGCGGCACGCAACGCGTTCGCAAAGCAATGGGTGTCCGAGTGAATCTCGCGCTGGTTCACCAGGCACTTTTTGTGGGAATGGATAAACTCGACAGGATCTTCGATGGTGAGCATGTGCTCGTAGCGTCCCTGGTTGATCAGGTCGAGCATGGTCGCCAGGGTGGTTGACTTCCCGCTCCCTGTCGGCCCGGTCACCAGGACCAACCCGTGTGGCTTCTCACAGAGATTCCCCAGCAGGGGGGGCAACCGCAACTGCTCGAAGGTCTTGATTTCAAAAGGGATCATCCGGAATACTCCGGCCACGGAGCCACGCTGATTGAACAGATTGCCCCGGAATCTCGCCATATTCTTGATCCCAAAGGAGAAGTCGAGCTCAAGATTCTCTTCAAAACGGTGCTTTTGGGTGTCGGTCAGGACGCTGTAGGCCAGTTGCTTGGTATCCGCCGGACCGAGAGGTGGGACACCCTCAAGCGGTTTTAGCGCGCCATGAAGGCGAATCCTGGGAGGGGAGTTCGTGGTAATATGCAGGTCGGAACCTCCCGTATCGACCATCCGCTTCAAAAGATCGCTAAGACTCGGAACTGGCATAAATTCGCTCTCCCCTTCCTAAAGTCGAGGAGTCAAGAGTCGAGGAGTCGAAGAGTCAAAAACGACGGCTTCGGCCACTCGACTGTGGCCACGGTCCTGACGGAAAGTCGAAGAATAGGTCTCTAACTTTTCGACTTCTCGACTCTCGACTCCTCGACTGGTCTACAGCACGCTCTCCCGAATCACTTCTTCAAGAGTCGTCATCCCAACGGCGGCTTTGATCAGCCCGCTGCGGCGAAGGGTCATCATACCCTGCTCGACGGCCTTCTTCCTGAGTTCAAGCGCCGAAGCCCCCACAAGGATCAGTTCGCGCAGCTCGTCGGTGATTTCCACCACTTCATACAGACCCACACGGCCCTTGTAGCCCTTGTTGCCACAGGTTGGGCAGCCCTGCCGCTTCCAGACTTTGACGGTACGGGCCTCATCCGGCGTATAGCCGGCGTCCATCAAAACCTGCGGGGAGACCTTATCCTGTATCTTGCACTCCGCACAGAGGCGGCGCACGAGGCGTTGCGCGCAGATAAGATTCACCGAGGTCGCCACCAGGAAGGGCTCGATCCCCATGTTCATCAAGCGCGATATGGTTGAAGGGGCGTCGTTGGTATGAAGTGTTGAAAGAACCAGGTGGCCTGTAAGCGCCGCCTTGATGGCGATTTCCGCCGTCTCAAAGTCGCGGATCTCTCCCACCAGAATGATATTGGGATCCTGGCGGAGGAACGACCGCAAGGCCGTAGCAAAGTTCAGGCCGATCTGCTCTTTCATCTGAACCTGGTTGATCCCGGGCAACTGGAATTCCACCGGATCTTCAGCGGTCACGATATTAGTATCAGGGCTGTTCAACTGGGCAATGGAGGAATAGAGAGTGTTGGTCTTGCCACTGCCCGTTGGACCGGTGACCAAAACCATTCCATAAGGCTTGAATATGGCCTTCTGGAACTTTGCCAGGGATTCCGGCTCGAACCCCAGCTTGGTCATGTCCAGCTGCAGGTGCTCTTTATCGAGCAGCCGCATGACAATCTTTTCCCCGTGCAGGGTGGGAAGAACCGAAACGCGAAAATCGAGTCCCTTCTTCTTCCCATCCTTGATCATTATAATCATGATGCGGCCATCCTGGGGAAGCCGCTTTTCGGAAATATCCAGCTTGGCCATGATCTTGACGCGGCTGATGATCGCGTCGCGGAGCTTATTGGGCGGGTTCATCATAGTCTGCAGGATGCCATCAATCCGGTACCGAACACGGTATTCCTTCTCGTACGGTTCCATGTGAATGTCGCTGGCTCCCCGCTTCACGGCATCGGTCAGGAAATAGTTCACGAGCTTGATGACGGGCGCTTCCTCCGCGGCCTTTTCGAGTTGCTCCAGGTTTAAGGTGGCTTCATCCTGCGCCTCGAGCTCAAGCGTCTCATGTTGCCCCTCGTCGATGAAGCTAACGATTTCATCCAGTTCTCTCTTCCGTTCCTGCTCCTCGATGCTCCCGTAATTCTTCCTTATCGCCTCGGCAATGGCCGTTTCCGACGCCACCACAGGCTCAATGTTGAAGCCCGTCATAAACTTGATGTCGTCCATGGCAAAAACGTTGGTCGGGTCAACCATAGCCAACGTCAAGGATGATCCCACTCGGCTCAGCGGCAGCACTTGAAACTTCAGCGCTGTATCCATGGGGATCAACTTGGTGACGCCCGGATCAACTTCAAAATAGTCCAGATTAATGGACGGGACACCGTATTGGCGAGAAAGCACCGCCATGACCTCATCATCACTCATGAAACCGAGTCGCACCAGCGAGTTACCAAGCCGCCCTCCGCTCGCCTTTTGGTCTTCGAGAGCCTGCTTGAGTTGATCGGAGGTGATGAGATTTTCTTTTAGAAGGATTTCACCGAGCTTTCCAGCCATTCCCCCAACCCTCACCTGATTTTGGATGAAGCGCCATCAATGGGCATTGTTCCACCGCTGCCTGTGGTCATAGCAAGTCTTTTGCACTCGCGTAGGAAACCGCGTCCCAATAAAAATTCCTGTAATCCTGTCAAGGTTATGATCAAACATGATTACTCGGCAATTGTACCTTTGTACTATGCGCAAGGCTTGCCATCTCCGGCCGGTGGCACTACACGAGTTCACCCTCCAATCAATCATGGTATTGTCTGGGTTGCGCCTCTGGCATCTCCAGGTTTCCCATTCGGCCGCCGGGCATTGGTGTCATTTGCGAGACCTAGTCATTGCCGCGAAAGCGGGAATCCACTCCGCAAACCCTTGGGAATGTGCTGTCGTCGGACTGGATTCCCGCTTTCGCGGCAATGACCAGCGGCTCGAGTGGATCCCCATTCCAAATGACACCAGCACCGGCCGCCGGGGTTTCTTGACTTTGCTCTTAGGCGAGTATAAGTTTCTGGGATATGCAAGGGGTGGTAAAGCAGCCGGGGATTCCCGCGGGCGAGTTGTTGCCACGCTATTACTCTGTGCTGCGCGCCCGCTTCGGACCACAACATTGGTGGCCCGCCCGGACGCGTCTGGAAGTCATTCTGGGGGCCATCCTCACCCAGAACACCACGTGGCACAACGCCACTCTGGCTTTGCGCAATCTTCGCAAATCCGGCCTGCTAAGCTGGCAGGCATTACGGCGCGCCTGCCTTTCCGCTCTGGAGGCGTGTGTGCGACCCGCGGGCTTTTACAGGCAGAAAGCTCGAACCATCCGAGATTTTGTTGACTGGCTTTCGCGGGAGCACGCTGGCTCGTTGGATAGGCTATTCTCTCTGCCGACGGATGAACTCCGGCGCCGACTGTTGGACCTCCGGGGTCTTGGGCCGGAAACGGTTGACGCCATCATCCTCTATGCCGTCGAGCGTCCCCTCTTCGTGGCGGATGCTTACACCCGGCGCGTATTGGCAAGGCATGGATTCGTCTCTGACGCCGCGGACTACCATCAAACCCAGGAGTTTCTGCACGCGCATTTGCCGCCCCATACGTCGCTTTTTAACGAATTCCATGCGCTCCTGGTCGAGGTGGGAAAGAAGCACTGCAAGCCCCAGTCCCCGAGGTGCGCGGGGTGCCCGCTGGAGGAATTCCTGCCTGAGGGAGGCGCTGCTCAACGGTTGGCGCAAGCCCCGGCGGGAACCTGCTCCTGGCAGGAACTTCAGCCTGCCTAAGGTCCCGATATGGGTGAAAATCCCAACGATCGTCGCAAGATTGCCTTGATTTTCCTGCTGGTGCTGGTGCCCGCTCTGTTCTTCCTGGGCTGGAGCCAGGCCTCCTTAAACCTTTCCTTCCTCCGTCCCAGCAACCCTGAGGAAACACTGCTGCTGCTGGCGCTTTCCGCGGTCATCTTTCTGGCGTTCGTCATCTTTGCCTTGATTCTCCTGCGCATTCTGCTCAAGTTGTACGTCGAGCGCCGGCAGCAACGACTGGGCGCCAGGTTCAAAACCACCATGGTGGTTGCCTTCCTGGGGCTTTCCTTGGTGCCGGTCTGTTTTCTCTTTGCCTTCGCCTATGGCCTGCTGAACCGGACCATCGACCGCTGGTTTGGGATTCCCTTTGACCTGATCCGCGCGGACTCGCAGGAAATAGTCCGACTACTGCAATTCCAGGCGCAAAGCCGTTCCTCGCACATCACCCACCACTTGGCCAGCACCGAAATTTTGGCCCGCGCCGTGGCCGCCTCCGACAATGAAGAAATCCTGCGCCTTCTCGAGCGCGAAGTGGCGGACCTTAACCTCGAGTCGGCGATGTACTTCAACCACCATGGCAGGCTCCTTGCTCATGCCGGCGACCCGTTTCCTGACCCCTCCGAAGTTGCCAGGTTGTATCCCCAATTGTCCAGCGGCCGGGTCCCGCCGGCAGGTCTTTCCGGCAACTGGCGCTCTGCTGATTTCGAGATGTTCGTCTCCGCACAACCGCTCCTTGATTCTGCCGGGGGAGTCATGGGAACGGTGGTTGGGGTCACCCGCCTCCCCCTGAAACTGATGCTCATCTCTCAGGAGATTCAGCGTGAGGCGCAAAAATACGCTCAGCTCAGCAGCGAGCGGCGGGCCGTCAAGCGCACCTACCTTTCCATGCTTTGGTTGCTGACCCTGTTGATTCTATTTATCGCCACCTGGTTTGCTTTGTTCCTCGCCAAGCAGGTCACAGTTCCCATCCAGGCCCTGGCCGAGGCTACGCAAGAGGTGTCCAGAGGCAATCTCGGCTTCCAGGTATCCACTCGCGCTGACGACGAACTGGGAGTATTGATCCATTCCTTCAACGCCATGACCCGGCAACTTCAGGAGAACCGTCTGGCCATCGACCAGGCCGCCAAGGAACTCCAGGCAGTCAACCGCCAGTTGGAGGAGCGCGGCAACACCATTGAAGCCATTCTCGAGAACATCCCTACCGGCGTCATCTCCTTCGACCCCCAGGGCCAGATAACCAGCGTGAACAAGATGGCAAAACGCATGTTTGGCCGCGACGATATGGGAGCCGTCCGAACCTTGGGCGATCTTTTCACCCCCGAGGATACCCGCGACGTGGCCCGCCTTTTTCGCCGCGCCACGCGCCAAGGTGTGGCCTCGCGGCAATTGGAACTCGATCTCGGCGGGCGCCGCGCCTTCACCTCCCTGACGGTGTCTTCAGTTCGTGCTCGGCACGGCAAAATTGGGTCCGTGCTTGTTCTTGAGGATTTGTCCGAGCTCGTGCAGGCTCAAAAGGCCGCGGCCTGGCAGGAAGTTGCGCAGCGCGTGGCGCACGAGATCAAGAACCCCCTCACTCCCATTCAACTTTCCACCGAGCGGATCAGGCGACTCATCGAGCGCGCGGGGGCGCTTCCGCCGGACCTGCTGCGCGCCGTCTCCGAGAGCGCCTCGTTGGTGGGCCGCGAAGTGGCCACGCTGAAATCACTGGTGGATGAATTCTCGGCCTTCGCGCGTTTTCCCGCCTCCAAACCTCTTCCCTCCAGCCTGAACGCCATTGTCGAAAACGCCTTGAAGATCTTCGATGGCCGCCTGAGCGGGATTGAAATCCATCGGGATTTGTCCCCCAATCTGCCGCTCGCCCCGGTCGATCCTGAACAGATGAAACGCGCTGTGGCCAACCTGATTGACAATGCCGCCGAGGCCCTCGAACACGCGCTGCGGAAGGAAATCTGGGTTCGAACCGCGCTCGATGCCGAGCACGACGTCGCGGAAATCACCGTGGCGGACAGCGGCCCGGGCATCGCCCCGGAGGACAAAGAAAAGCTGTTCCTTCCTTTTTTCTCCACCAAGCATCGCGGCACGGGCTTGGGTTTGGCCATCGTCAGTCGAATCGTCGCCGAACAAAAGGGGATAATCCGGGTGGAGGAAAATCAACCCACAGGCACCAAATTCATCATTGAACTGCCTGTCGAGCGCGCCCCTGTCGAGCCTCCCGTCCCCGCACGCGAACAGTAGGCAGTCGATAGCCGGCGGGTAATCCAAAATCCAAATCTAAAATCCAAAATCGCAGCGGGGGGGGGGAGACAATTCAGAGTTCATAATTTATAATTTAGAATTCACAATGACGCGCTATTCCGTTCTGATTGTCGATGATGAACCAGGCATTCGCGAGTCGCTCACAAGTGTCCTGCAAGATGAAGGATACGTTGTGGACGCGGTGGAAAGCGGCGAAGCCTGTCTGGATTTTCTTGCCCACCACAATTGCGATGTGATGTTGCTGGACATCTGGCTTCCCGGCATGGATGGCATCCAGGCGCTGGAGAAAATCCAGGCTCTCGACAGCCCGCCCATCGTGATCATGATTTCCGGCCACGGAACGATTGACGCTGCGGTGCGCTCCACGAAATTGGGCGCCTTTGATTTCATAGAAAAGCCTCTTTCCATTGATAAGACTCTCCTGACGTTGAAACACGCGGCCGAGCAATTAAAGCTGGCCACACAGAACCGCCAGTTGCGTGAGGAATTGCAGGGCCAATACCGCATCATTGGTGAAAGCGTCCCCATGAAGGCCTTACGCCAGCAGTTAGCTCTGGCGGCTCCCACCAACGGCCGCGTCCTGATTTTTGGCGAAAGTGGGACGGGAAAGGAATTGGTCGCGCATGCCTTGCATCTTCTCAGTCTCCGCGCCCAGCAACCTTTTGTGGAAGTCAACTGCGCCGCTATTCCCGAGGAGCTGATCGAAAGCGAATTGTTCGGCCACGTGAAAGGCTCTTTCACCGGGGCCGTAGAAGACAAGGTGGGCAAGTTCGAGCAGGCCCACGGCGGCACGCTGTTCCTGGACGAAGTCGGTGACATGAGCCTGCGCACCCAATCCAAGGTCTTGCGCGTCATCGAGGAGCAGCGCTTCACGCCCGTAGGCTCGGGCAATAACCTCACCGTGGATGTGCGTGTGATCGCCGCCACCAACAAGAACCTGGCGGAGGAGATCCAGAAGGGCAACTTCCGGGAAGACCTGTTTTACCGGCTCAACGTCATCCCCTTTTTTGTTCCCCCGCTGCGCGACCATGGGGAAGATATTCCTGCCCTCGCCAACTATTTTCTGGCGGAATTCGCCCGCGCCTATGGCCGCCGGCCAAAGCACTTTTCCGAATCTGCCCTGGAAGTGATCCTGGGCTACCGCTGGCCGGGCAATGTTCGCGAGCTGCGCAACCTTGTGGAGCGGTTGGTCATCATGGTCCAGGGCGAAAAAATCGAGCGCCGGCACCTCCCCCCTTCCCTCTATCACGACCGTGCGCGCTCCGAATCCACCAAAACCCCCGTCACCGGTTTCTCCTCCTTGCAGGAAGCCCGCGCCGCTTACGAGCGCGATTACATCCTGCGCAAGCTGGAGGAAAACCAGGGCAACGTCACCCGCGCGGCCGAAGCTCTCGGCCTGGAGCGCAGCCATCTTTACCGGAAAATGAAATCCCTCGGAATCACCGTGGGCGGGTAGGCCGGGGGAGTTCTCATGGCTCAGATGACGGCGCTGGAACGCACCCTGGCGGTGCTCAATCATCAGGTGCCGGACCGGGTCCCAGTCGGCCTGCACAACTTCTTGATGGCATGCCGCATGAGCGGCGCCGACTTCAGGGAGACATTGCGCAGCGGTGAGATGCTCGCGGAAGCGGAACTCGCGGCATGGCGCGAGTTCGGGCATGACGTCATCATGCACGAAAACGGCGTCTGCGCGGAAGCGGAAGCCCTCGGGTGCGGCATCCTCTATCAATCTGATCGTCCGCCCCACGTCGAAGATCCGGTGATCAAGTCTATTGATGACGTTGATAAGTTGACAATTCCTGATCCCGAGAAGACTTTCCCACTTAATGAATTGTTGAAGGCCACCCGCATCCTGGTCCGCGAGACGGAAAGGAAGGCTTTTGTGATGGGCCGCGCGGACCAAGGGCCTATGGCGCTGGCCGCCGCCCTCTGCGGGCCGGAGAAGCTCTTGCTCGCTTGCGCTGAAGAGGCGATGCGCCCGAAAGTTCTGCGCTTGCTTGAAATTTGCTCCCAAATGAACGTCATCTATGGTGAAGCTCATTGCCGTGCCGGTGCGCACGGCAGCTCGATTGGCGCCTATGGAAGCAGCCTGATCTCGCCCCAAATGTATGACCAGCTTGAGTTCCCCGGAGACAAGGCTTTTTGTGATGCCATGCGCGGCCTCGGGTGCAAGAGCTTCGTACATTCCTGCGGCGATGAGACAGCATTGCTCGAGAACCTGATTCGAACCGGCGCCGACTGCTTGGAACTTGATCCCGGAACAGATCCTATCGCCTGCAAAAAGGCCATCCACGGGCGGACGAGCGTACTGGGAATGCTTGATCCGGCCAGGATTCTTGGGCGAGGGACCTCTTACGAGGTTCGGCGGCATACCTTGGACATCATGCGAACGATGGCGCCAGGAGGAGGATTTATCATGGGGCCGGGCTGCGCGTTGCCGGCCGACACCCCTGAGACTTCCATCCACATCGTTATGGAGTGCGCCCGCACCGCCGGCGTCTACAACCCTGACGGTTCCCTGCCATGGTTCAGCTAGTGTAGTGGGTCCTACGCTTCTTTACATTTGAAAGGCTGGCGCGGAGCACAAGTGTCATTCCGCGCTTCGGCAGATTGCTGGTCTCTGAAATCCGCAAGGCTTCGCTCTCCGGCAGCCAACTTCTATAAGCAAAGAGGTCTGTGACGCACTACACTAAGGCAATAACCCCGGGGCGAAGTCTCGCGGGCCGACGATGCAGGGCCTTCTTGAGCAGCAAGACAGGTCGTTGAGTAGGTTGATGGTGTGTTGTAGCGCTGACCCCGCAGGGCGGGGTCGGCGCTACCATGTTTTTCATCAACCTTTAGATCCTCAAGGTTTGAGTCCTGTCACGTCCGCGGGCGTTTTCCTTCCGCGCTCCGTGCGGTCGAAGTCGGAATCAAAACTCACCAACGTGAGGCTGTATTTGTCAGCGGCAAGGTATTGGTAGGCATCGTCGAAGTCGAGCCCGAACTTGCGGCACAATGCGGGCACTTCCTTGAGCCCCGCTGTATCCAGAAGGAACATCAGTCACCCCGCCACTCCAATGCCTTCTTTTGCAATTCCAACGACGTAAATTGTTCCCGAAATTCCGATAAACCTCCCGCCCAATTCATCCGCAGTTTCGAGCGTTTGGGATGGACCTTGGTTTCGAACAAGAAGCTGGCGAAATCCTGAACCTCCTGCTGCAATTCCACCGGGAGTTCTTTCATCAACTCCTCTAGAGTTTTCATCGGACTGCCTCCGCCTACAGTGTATTACATCTCGGCCAGATTCAACACTGGCATTGCTTAGCTTCTCCGCAGGTCGATTACTTTCGCGGCCACGTGCCTGCTGACTGGGTTCTGCGACTTCGCGAGGGGGCTTCTGGACCTGTCTTGGTCGTGCACGGTTTCTCGGCGCGGTCGGTGAGAAGAGCCGTAGACCTGAGACGGAAGTCTGCACTTGCGCGTCCTTGGCACTTGTGACTACCCTTTTGTCTCTTGGGGGAATCGCGACCCTGGAAAGTGACCCAAGCCTGGTGATTCATGACGGGTTGAAATGTGCCGGCGCGGTTCGCTTGTCACTTGTCACTCGTCACTGCCTTATTGTTTCTTGGGGGAACCGCAAACCCGGAGGGTGTCCGTCAATTGACGGACAAAGCAGAAGCCCGCCGTGCCGCCAGCGCGCAGGCGGCTTTCCCATCTCGCCGTGCCCGCGAGAAATCGGCGCCAGAAAAGGACAAGGGGATGAGGGAAACTCAAGCCGGGCGGTTGGAGAAAGCCGCTAATTTCTAATGAATAAGCTCGCTCACCTGTCCATTATTCAGAGGAACGCCAAAAGGCAAAGGTCAAAACGCAAAAGCCGAAAGTAACGGCGCGCCTGTTTTTGAGGCTTTTTCGTCGGGGGCGGCAAAGGGCATCAGACCTCAAAACGAAGTCCACGCTAAGTTTGTTGGTAAGGGTCTGCAATTCATTTTCGGCAGGGACATTCTTGCGCGAGCATCATTTGGATCGCTGTGGAGGCGAGTGTGTATTTAGGATTTGCGTCAACGAACACAATGAACTTTTGAATCAAAAGTTGTGTCGAGAGGTTGTCGGGCGCACATAGCTTGTACCAACTGACATTCTCAGCCAATGCGCTAGACGCATCAACGGCGCCTTGCACATAGCCGATGCACTCTCCAGCAAGAAGCGAGTTAGTCGAATTGTCTTCCGCGCTCCCCTGCAAAACCGCAAGAGCAAGGCGGCATTCCCTCTGGATGTCCTTCGCCGAACGAAAGTCGGCTCGTGATGAGCAGGCGAAAATCAGAACTCCCAAGAGACCTGCGAACACCAATACGGTCGCCTTCATTGTTTCACCTCACACCGCGCAATGCCGGGATTCTATCACACGATCGGAACTGAACTGTCGGTTTCCAGGGCAATGGACCAATCCTTAGCCTGATACCGGACGCCGTGGTAGGATGAGCGTATGGCTACCCAAACTGAACATGAACTCTGTCGCAGGTGCGGCCACGAGCGTGGTTACCATCGCGATTCCGTTTGCCAATTCGAAATCGAAACCCCGCCCTACATATGTAACTGCGCCGCCTTCGTGCCTGCTGAAGGAACAATTAAACCGAAGCAACCATGAAGAAACAAGCGCGGACGTGTAGAAGGTCCGCGGCCCTTGGGCGCGATCGGTGAAAAGAACCGCAGGCTTTGAAGAAACACGTCCATGCTTGCTTTAGCCATCGGTCATGTGGAGTTCTTCGTACGCGCCGATGGCAGCACCCTCAAGAACCGGGAACAACTCGTCGAGGACATCGCAGAACTCGAAAATGTTAAAGCGGAAATCCGGTCCGAGCATCGCAGAACCTTTAGTGTCGAGCGGGTATCGAAATGCGTACGAGCGAGTATCGACGTCCTGAAACTCTGCGATGACCTCGCGGAAGTCGTCAAGAGTGCGAAAGTGCTCAGTGCCGAGATCCCATTCCCAGCCGTAAGCGTCGAAAATGCGCTCCAATTCTGGCATCAGTTTGTCGAGCCTGTGCGTCGTGAGCAATTTTTGCCGGTCAACCTCTTGCTGCCCTTTGATTGAAAGCATGGGTGAGCCGATGAGAAGCACCGCTTTCATGTACAACTCAAGAGCGTGACGATAGAGGAACACGACCGGGTACGCCCGGAAATCCTCGGTCGGGTTTCCGTATAGCCCGAATTGTGGTTTCTCCCGGAGCGCGGCCACGGATTCTTTGGCCATGATGTGAAAAGCCTCCGCAAAGTCGGTGAAGTCACGCTCTGAAGTGCCATGCCAGTTCAGCACCACCGTTCCGTGAGGCCGACCATTGTTGACGAAAAGGCGTTTCTTTTTCACGATGCCTCTCCATTCAAAACGAAGGTCCGTTGACGGCACGCAGTGCATACCCTATATTGTAACCGGTTGTAGGAGCCCCTTCTCAATGCATATGTCAACAATGTTGCGAATGTGCCCACGTTCTAACCTCGCACCTATAATGTCGCCATTTCCTAGGATGGAGAGCCCCCACTGAGATTTTTGGGAATCCTTATCCTCAAAGTAATGGGCCAATTCATACGCAAGATAATCTGCCGGCTGTAGGGCAATGGATTGATCCTTTTGAATATGGGTAAGTGAGTGAAGGCAAGTGTTACCCTTATTAAGCTCCAAGACGGCATGATAGCAGGTCTGCGCAGATTGCCGATAAACGGAGTGACATTCAAATACGAAGGCGACTTTCTCATCTTCTGGCAGATGCTGTAAAACGTGGGCTACGCACGCCTGCATAGAAAGCAGGTAGGGCACTGCTTGTCTGTCCCGGATTCGACCCTCAATAAGGTCTTTGCAGTCCTCATTGTTCACAGCGCCCATGATCCTCGTAAGACCATGCCTATGAGGAATGGGTCCAATTTCATCCAAAAAATCCTTCGTCCTCTGATTCCATCGTAGGTCTGTCATGTGAAGGGCTTTCCGTTTTCTTCGGTTCAAGACTTGCTGCCACTCTTCCACACAGGATTCCCATTGTCCTTGGTTTCCTATAAATCCTGCTACGACGCACACCTTTCCCTGCTTGTTGCTATTGCTCTCGTCAAGATAGGCCTTAAGCATACGAAAAAACCTTTTGCGTTTGTACTTGCCGTAAGCAAGTTCGGCTAACCCCCGTCGCTGCCCAAGGCGGAAACCCGGGTCGTTGCCACGTCCTGTTCCTCATTGATTCACCCGTTGTAACAGGCGCTCGTAATTCTGTTTATAGTTCGTGTTCCTGGGGTCAAGCATGTAGGCCGCGCGATATTCCTCTAGAGCTCCCCGCAGGTCGCCTTTCTTTTCCAGCCC
This sequence comes from Terriglobia bacterium, assembly GCA_050008675.1. GTDB lineage: Bacteria > Acidobacteriota > Terriglobia > UBA7540 > UBA7540 > CAVROP01. The sequence goes on along the minus strand of JBEKME010000045.1, from coordinate 18,662 downwards.
GCTACCGAGGTTATTGTGGGCCGAGGCATTATTGGGGTTCAAGCGCAACGCCTCGCGTTCTTCAGTGATTTCTCCTTCCCAGTCACCCTTCCAGGAAAGCGCCGCGCCGAGGTTAGCGTGCGCGGCGTCATAATTGGGGTCCAAGCGCAGCGCCTCGCGTTCTTCAGCAATTTCTCCGTCCCAGTCGCCCCTGTTTCCGAGCGCGACGCCGAGGTGAACGTGCACATTTTCATTCTTGGGGTTCAAGCGCAGCGCCTCACGGTATTCCGCCACCGCGCCATCCCAATCATGCTTGTTTGCGAGCGCGAGGCCGAGGCCGAAGTGTGCCATGTCATTATTTGGGTTCAGCCGTAGGGCTTCGCGTTCTTCCGCCACCTGGCCATCCCAGTCGCCCTTGCGTCCGAGCGCGGCCCCAAGGGTGCTGTGTGTCATGTCACTCTTCGGGTTCAGGCGTAGAGCCTCACGGTATTCAGCGATTGCGCCATCCCAGTCGCCTTGGTTTCCAAGCGCATCGCCGACAAGGCTGTGCGCCCACTCGTTACGTGGGTTCACGCGCAGCGCCTCACGTTCTTCCCTGATCTCTCCATCCCGGTCGCCTTTGGCTCCAAGCACCCCGCCGAGGGTAACGTGCGCCCACTCATTATTCGCATCCAGGCGGATGGCCTCGCGGGCGGCCGCCTCGGCATCGTCCAGCTTGTTCTGCTGCACAAGGATATAGGCAAGGCTCATGTAAGCGTCGGGGTTTTGAGAATCTAACATCAAGGCCGCGCGGATTTCCTGCTCAGCTTGCGCATACTGCCGCTTGTGATAGAACTCCGCCCCACGCGCCACGTGGTGCCGCAGTTCGGCAAGCCGGGCCTCCGCCGCCGGGTCAACGGTCATGGGCTTCCTCACCTTGGCGGTTTTCAGGGCGTTGATTAACTCATCGTCGCCGCCGCTCAGGTGTACTTCCTAGAGATAATCATCCTGGGGCTCGAAGTCGATGCCACGCTCGTTTACCAGCATCGCCACGCGGTGGCTCGGTACCTGCGCGGCGATCAGCATGATAATCTGCACTTGGTTCAACGGCTTCTTCGCGCTGGCGGGTTCGGGCGGCTTCGCCGCGCGAAGCGCGCTAAGAAATGCCTCGCTCGCCCCTGCGGCTTTGAGGCTCTGCACAAATTCCTCCGCCGGGGCAAAACCAATCCCGCGCTGCTCGATAGCCTTCGCTCCCGTCTCATCTCCCAGCCCGGCGCGCACCAGGCTTTGTACTTGGTCCTGCGTCAAAGGCTTCATGGGCTCTAGTTGTGTTCCGCGTGACACAGACGGCCCTCCAGCCTGCGGTGCGTTGCGAAGTTGGGAGGGGGGAGTCCCTGTAGCTTTAATACGACCCAACTTCTGTACAAAGAGAGTGCCTTCACGATGGACCGCTGTGTCATCGGGGCAATCTTGGAGGTTGAATCCAATCGGCAATGGTTCGAGCGTATCCCTCCGAAGGCTGAACTCACCATGTTGTTTCAATCCGTCTTCTTCGGAGGGTGAGACGGTATAAGTCCCCTCTATGGAATCCCCGTCGCGCTGCCCATGAAATTGAATCGTCATCGTTAGACTAATTACGTCGAATGAAACATCCCTGCCTTCGGTCTTCCCGTGCAGCGGCCCACTGCCAAATAATGGCAGATTTACACCCATGCAACCGTAAATGGTTCCCCCCTCTTGATTTATTCCAATCTCTACGCCTGCCATGGATTGGATAGTGGAATTGTGAACGGAACCGGAATAACCACCCGTGAGCTGATTTGTCTGACCACGGATTGGTATCCCGCTAAGCCACCCGAAAATGGCAGCTACGAAAAAGCTCCTGCGTAACACGCGACCCATGACTTTCCCCCGGGGCGAAGGAGTACGCCTATGGTGCATTGAAATCGTTTGCCATGTCAATAAGTTCACTTGGACGTGCGCTGCGGGCGCGACCGGTTCCTACGCCACAACGATGAAGCTTGCGGATACCGTAAAGGCAGCCTCGCCGAAGTGCCGCCCGTGCGTGTGGCAGCAGCGCAGACCTGTTTTTCAAGGTCTGCGGCTCTTCTCACGGACCGCAACCAAGGGCCGCGGACTGCCCGTGGTCGTTCCGATGCGGAGGTCAGGGACGGGGGCTTACCTGAACGGTATGTCCACTTCGGCATAACTGCCGGGAGTCGCTGCATTCACAGCGGCTACAACCCTTTCAACGTAGCGGCGCAAAGTGGGCCATTGCTGATTGCCGATAACCACGAACGCGATTTTCCGGCCTTTCAGGTCTTGCTGGTAGCGCATGTTTTTGTCAGTCGTCACCAAAAGCTCGAAGCCGGCCGCCTCCGCAGCCGCTATCAGTTCGCCGTTAAGCAGCCGGTCCCATCCTCGTTCGATGGCTTCAACCACCACATGGCCCTTGAGCGCATACCGGAGCGGGGCTGGAGTACCGTTATCAAAGAGTATGAGCATCGATCCTTGGGGCGGGGGGCTGCACCGGTAGCGCGTCAAGGCTTCGCGCCGCAAATTCGATCACGGCAACCACCTGTTCATGGGACAAATGAAACCACTCCATGATCTCGTTGATCGAGGCTCCTGCTTCGAGGTTGTCAAAGACAACTGAAACCGGCGTCCGTGAATCCCGGAATACCCATGCGCCGCTACGCTTGCCGGGGATACTCTCGACGGCGGGGCATTGTGACCAATCGAGTGTTGCCATATTCCTACCCTCTCACCGTTATCTTATACCACAGTTGGGCGGCAGCGTCACGTGCGGGCAGGGAGCCCTAATGCGTGGATAAGGGCCGATGGACATTGTAGGGGCGCATGGGCATGCGCCCCTACACCGCATCTCGTTGCACCCCGTGGGTGCAGCGTGTAGGGGCGAGGCGGCGCCTCGCCCCTACCATTCGCGCGGGGGCCGTACGTTATCGACGGATTAGGGGATCCTGTTCCGGCTGGAAGGTGCGGTGATCTTCGTGTATGCTGTAAAGCATCGAAGAGAAGCCTATGATTAGAAGCGCAAGACAACGCAAATCGAACCTTCCCACCGTCCGCCAGCTTCATTCCGAGCTCCAGCGACTCCGCCGGAGGGTCGAAGACTTGGAAGATCTGCGCGACCTGAACGCCGCGATCGAACGAAACGCAGGCAGACCCGGTGTCCCATGGAGTGAGGTAAAAAGAGAGCTTGGGCTCCGCTGAGCACGCGGGAAGCGCGGACCTTGTTGGGCGGGATCCGCCGTGAGGCCCCGATTACGCGGGATGTTGATCTTGAAACTGGGGAATGTTCTTTCTTTTACCCAAGCGTTAGAAAAATCCACAGCAGACAAGGCCTCGCCGTCCAGACGACGCCACGGTGGAAGAGCCGCAGGGCTGGAGTGCGAGCCCTGCGCTACATTCGCTCCCGGATGTTGAATTGCGCGTCCTGGGAAGAAAAACACAATTCAACACTGTTTGTGGCCCAGTTGCAAATGTTGCAAGTAGGTAAGACTTCGTATGTGCTCATTTCGTATCAGGTTAGCTGGCGGGGACGACGGGAATCGAACCCGCGACCTCATGCGTGACAGGCATGCGTTCTAACCAGCTGAACTACGTCCCCGGCGAAATTGATTCATTGGCTCATCGGGTCATTGATTCATTGCAAGACCAGATTCGCCAACTGCAGAGCTTGCTCGCGTGCTTTCCCTCCTGTCCAAGTCCTTCGATGGCTCAATGACGCAATGAACCAATGACTCAATTCCTCTGGTGGGCGGTATCCGGCTCGAACGGATGACCTTCTGCTTGTAAGGCAGACGCTCTAACCAACTGAGCTAACCGCCCGGGACCGTCCCAATCCAGGGGCTCGCCACGTGGTGCACTTTGACGTAGAGGCGGCTTTACACCGCCAACTGGCGAGGTAAACTCGCCGCTACAACATCAAACTGCACCACTACCCACAACACTCAAACCTTGACACCCGCAACCTATGAAATATACACTAGCGTGTCGTTAGCGTCAAGGAGAGGGCTTCCGGTTCTATGCAGTTTCAGCGCGAGTACGTCGCCTACATGGCCAAGCAGGTTCTGAAGCGTCTTAGCGACGACAGGCTTATCACTTATGAACAGCCGGAATACGTCACCGAGGTTATAAACCAGGTGATGTTTGAAGAGTTGAGCCTCGAAGACCGCATTAACGACGAAGTGCGAAAAATCCTGGAAGAACACGGAAACCAGATGAAAGAGCTGGGGGCCAGCTACGAAGACGCCTTTAAGGCCATCAAGAAGGAGTTGGTGCGCCAGCGCAAGGTTATTCTCTGAGGCTACGGGTCTTTCGACTATGAAGATGAGTCATGAAAAAATCGTTCAGGTCTCGCACCAAGTCATGGCCGCCATCGAGGCGCTGGACGAAGTGGAAATATATGAGGAGCCCAACACGATCCGGCAGCAAGTCGTCAAGATCCTTACGGATCTCATGCACGACGAAGAGAAGATCGACGAGATCGTCAAGGCCCGCATCGCCTCCCAAAAGCGAACCATTCCGGAGGGCGGCGGTGAATGGGAGATCCTGTACAGAAAATACTATTCTGAAGAACTGCGCAAGCTGGGGATCGCTCCCCCACCAACCCAATCTTATTTCTGATTCCCCGGACACATACGTTTAACCCAAATTCCGAAACTGCAGAGATCCCTCGCCCGCCCAAAAGCACGGCGGGCTCAGGATGAAAGACGACTCCAAATTCGGAAATCGGGGTGAACATACTGCGACACCCGGACCCCGACGCGCCGGACGCAATCATGCGCCGATGGCGGCGGGCGCAAAGCAACGGCCGCCCGCGCGTGCGGACGGCCATTTATGAACTGGCGATAGAAAGCTTTAATCCCGGCGCTTGAGTACGGGAGGTTGGTCGTCGCCTCCACTCGTATCCGTACCCTGCGGTGGCTGTTGGGTTTGAGTGGTTGTCTGGTCAGTTGGCGCGCGCTTGCGCAGAGTAGGTCCTCCGGAGTCGCCGGGCTTCAGTTTCTTCCGGTTGCTGATTACCTGTTGGAGCCGGGCTTTTACATCGTCAAATTCCGACGTTGACACGAGGTACTGCTCGCGTTTGGGCAAAATCTGTTTGATTTCTTCTTCGCACTTGATTATGCGCTCACCCGTGGGTGGGTGGTCCATGAAAACTTGGGGCATACTTCCGGGGATCCGTCGTTCCTCTTCCATGACCTTGCCAAAGAACGCCACGTAGGAGTTGGGGTCGTACCCCGCCTTGTACATGTATTGAATCCCCAGGTAATCCGCCTCCTCCTCGTAGCCCCGGCTGAACTTCAAAAAGGCCAGCGGCACACCATTCATGTAAGCTTCCATAACGCCTATGTACACAGGATAGGACATGGGCACGAAAATGAGTGGGAGCATGGCAAACTGCGCCAAGGTCATCTTGGTCATTTGGCTTGCCCAGTGGCGGCAGGCCACGTGCGCGATTTCATGCCCCACCACTCCCGCCACCTGATCTTCCTCTTCCGCAGCCAGAATCAAGCCCGTATTGACGTAGAGAAAGCCGCCGGGCAAGGCAAAGGCGTTCAACTCCGGTGAGTCGATCACTTTCACCGTGAGCGGTATCTTAAGGTCGGAGTTCCGAGCCACGTTCTGCGCTACTCTGTTGACATACTCGATGATTACAGGATCATTGAGCAACTTTGCTTGACGATCGATTTCAGTGGAGTACTGCTTTCCGACCGCAATTTCTTTTTCCTCTGAAATTATGCTCTTGTGCGCTACTTTCCGGTTCCCGATCTCGTCGACGTCCTTCTTGTCATCTCTGCCACGCACAGGGAGGGCGGCAAGGCAGAATATGGCGAGAAGCGCTATGACTTGCATTCGCGATCTGCTCATAGATTTACTCCTGGTGGCCAAGCCTTCTTCATTATACCACTCTAACAGGTCAACGAAAAAAAGCTCGCCGGTCTTCGTAAGCGGGAAGCTCTTTCAATTCAAGATGCCGGCCTGACCTGCCCCGCCTGTCCCGAGGTTCTTGCTGATGATCCCCATCCTCACCCTCTTGTTGGCTACCCAGCATTTGGATTGCAAGTTGGCGCCAAGAGTTGTATCTGCCCGGAAAGATTTGTCAGTTTTCCGGCAAGCTTTTGCCTCATTGCATGCACTTGAGTTATGCCTCACTGGTTGGGTGGCCAACCGAACCTGTGAACCCTTGGTCCCATGAGGCTGTGGAATGCTGATTACGACATTCCTCCTGACCATATCGGGTCTTTGATGCCCTGAAGCGTAGGGTGATCTGCCGGCTCAAGGTCGAGCACGATAACTTGGTTGATTCCCTTTCTTAGCCACAGGGAGGGCACGAACAGGCATTGTTGCGGCCCAATCTTCCAATACCGGCCAAGGTTGTATCCATTTAGCCAAACATATCCCTTTCCCCACCCTCGCATGTCCAGGAAAGTGTCGCCCAGGGACGACAATTCAAATTGGCCCCGCAGGAAAGCGGGTCCCTTCAGCTTCGAATTCGAAAAGTGCAACGCGGAAAGGTCCGTCATCGGCAGAGGATAATTCTCCCATCCAGTCAACTCCGACCCGGCGAGCGTAACCTGTCCAACGATTCCCTTCCGGTCATCCACAAGACGTGGACCGAAATTGACGCGGCCCGTGTTCTCTACGAGAATATCCAGCGGCTCGCCACCTTCCAGCTCCACCTCCAGTGATTCCTGCTTAAGACGGCGATCCAGCACGCCCAACCGCCTAGCCCCTTGAAGGACGACTGCGTAGTCCCTGACCCCTTTAATCTCAAGCCGTGCTTTAACTGGCTTGGCAAGTCTCTTCCGGTAAAGAACGAATCCGTACTGCTGCCCCAGGTCCTCCATGGTTTTCGGCCGTTCGGAAAGAACCGGCTTGCCCAGAGGGCCAGGCAGCGCCGCTGCCTCCCTCAACTCAAAGGGTGGGATCTCAATCATCGGTAGTGGGGCCGGCATTTCTGGCAATTGCGCGCCGCTGGGCAGGTATTTCTTGATCACCTCGCGCATCAGGAAGAACTTCCTGGTGGGCCGTCCTGCCTCGTCCAGCGGGGAATCGTAGTCGTAACTGGAAATGTCCGGTTGATAGGTTCCATCAAAGTTCGCGCCACTCATGAAACCCCAGGATGTGCCGCCGTGAACCATGTAGAGATTGGCCGAAATGCCGCGAGAAAACATCCAGTCCAACCCCCGCGCAGCTCCTTCCGGGGAAGTGGTATGATGCTCCTCTCCCCAGTGGTCAAACCAGCCATCCCAATACTCGGTGCACATGCGCGGGACGTCTTGCCTGAACCTGGCAAACTTGGCGAACTCCGCTGCGGGATCTCCCTGCCCAAAGTTTACCCCGGCAGGCAGGTCCGGCAGCGTTCCGCCTTCCAGGTCTTCCAGCCCGTCGGCGGTGTAGAGAGTCACCTCGAAGCCGGCGTCGCGGATAATCCTCCGAATGGCGTTCATATAATCATGATCGTTGCCGAAAGAGCCGTACTCATTCTCCACTTGCACCATGACGATCGGGCCGCCGCGGGTGATTTGCAGGGGCGCCAGTTGTTCTCCCACCCGCTGCAAGTATTTTGCCGCCGCCTTGAGGAAACGTGGGTCGGTCGTCCGGACCTTGATGTCAGCGGTCGACAAAAGCCAGGAGGGAAGACCGCCAAAATCCCATTCCGTGCAAATGTACGGACCGGGCCGCAGCATCACCCATAACCCCTCTTCCTGCGCCATGCGCAAGTACGCGGCCACATCGAGGTTACCGGTAAAGTCGAATTTTCCCAACTCGGGCTCGTGCAAGTCCCAGAAGACGTAGGTGCAGAGCGTGTTCAAGCCCAGCGCCCGCATCTTGCGCATGCGGTCACGCCAGTAGGGCCGTGGCACGCGCGGATAGTGCATTTCTCCTGATATGAGAAGGAAAGGTTCACCGTCCAGAAGGAAGTGCTCACCCTTGTAACCGAAGGTGCGGACAGCCGTCTGAGCGTTCCCTCCAGGAAGAAGCGTCACACCTCCCCTGCCCTCGTTTGCGCTTGTGATCCGACTGGGGAGATTCCACAACCCAAGGACTGCGGTGGAAGCTCCGATGAACTTCCGCCTGTTCATCTTATTCATGTCGTACCTCGCTTTCCGGCAGGTGTCAGATTCCAGGTGTCAGGTGCCGGGTGTCACGCCAGGCGGCAGAGTATTTCGCCAACTACCCGATGTCGACGCGCCGACACTCAAGAGCGGTGACGAGTGACAAGTGACGAGTGACAAGCAAAAGAGGGCGCCTCAGGTGTCAGGCTCAGGTTCCCAGGGCACATAGCAATAGCCTATTTTTCAAAGCAATGGCTCAGAGATATAAGGTACTACTTCATATCAGTCCGCATACATGATGCTTGGATGCAAGCGACGGGCAAGCCGATCAGGCTTGGCTCATCACTCGTCACTGCCCTCACGCCCGAGCACGAGCGATGGGTAAGCAGGTTGATCGCCGCTCGTCACTCGTCACTGGTCACTTGTCACTGCCCTTACGCGGTTGTGTACGCCGCACCCGCCTGCTTCTTCACTGCCGCCTGGGCTGCCGCCAGACGCGCAATGGGTACCCGGTAGGGCGAACAGCTAACGTAATCCAGCCCCGCCTCGGCACAAAACTCAATCGAAGCTGGGTCGCCACCATGCTCACCGCAAATACCGACGTGCAGGTCATTGCGGACTGCCCGTCCTTCCGCGGTCGCAAGCTTCAGCAGCCTGCCCACACGCTTCGGGTCGAGCACCGCAAACGGATCCGCCGGCCAGATCTTCAGCTTGACGTAAGCATTGATAATCTTGCCGCAGTCGTCCCGAGAGAGTCCGAACGTCGTCTGGGTGAGGTCGTTGGTTCCGAAACTGAAGAACTGCGCCTGCTGGGCAATCTCCCCAGCGGAGAGCGCTGCTGCGGGCAACTCGATCATGGTTCCGACGAGGTATTCCACCTTGACGCCCTTCTTGGCGAAGACTTCGCCAGCCACGCGGTCCACGATTTCCTTCTCGGTCTCAAGTTCCTTCACATCTCCAACCAGAGGAATCATCACTTCGGGCTTTACGTCGATTCCCTTTTTCCTGCAATCGCAAGCAGCTTCGAAGATGGCCCGCGCCTGCATTTCAGTAATCTCAGGGTACATGATTCCCAGCCTGCAGCCGCGCAAACCAAGCATGGGATTGAATTCATGTAAACCTTCAACTACCTTTAGTAAGTTTTTGATTCTGCTTATCTTGGTTCCATTGAAATCGCGCAGCCCTTTAACCATCGCCAAACAATCCTTAAGCTGCACGCGCTGGTCGTCGCTCAGCCCCTTCTCACCCTTAGCCTCAAGAATGGTCATCAGTACCAGCAATTCCTCTCGCTTCGGCAGGAACTCGTGCAGCGGTGGATCGAGTGTTCTGATGGTGACCGGCAGTCCGTCCATGGCTTTGAAGAGCCCGTAGAAGTCTTTGCGTTGCATGGGCAGCAGTTTGGCCAGCGCCGCCCGCCGTTCCTTTTCGTATTGAACCGCCTCGGAGAGCTCCTTTTTCAAAGCAGCGAGTTTTGTCGCATCGTTCGCCTTCTCGATGTCCTGTCTGACGTCTTGACTACGACGAGTGTCCTTACAAGCCATAATCATGCGCTGCATGTGCGGCAGGCGGTCCTTCCGGAAGAACATGTGTTCTGTGCGGCAAAGGCCGATGCCCTCAGCGCCGTATTCACACGCCTTGAGGGCATCGCGCGGAATGTCGGCGTTGGCGCGCACACCCAGCTTACGATACTTGTCCGCCCAGCCCATAAACCTAAGGAAGTCGGGGTTGTTAGGATCTGGATCGAGCAAGGGTGTCCGCCCCTCAATCACGCGCCCAGTTATACCGTCCAGGGATAGCCAGTCACCCTCTTTGAAAACGGCATCGCCAATCTTGAGTTGTTTGCCTTTCTCGTCCACTTCGGCAGCGCTGCACCCAGCGACGCAAGGCTTCCCCATCCCGCGCGTGACCACGGCGGCGTGCGAAGTCATGCCGCCGCGCGAGGTGAGAATGCCCACAGCCACTTCCATGCCGCTAATGTCGTCCGGCACGGTCTCGCCCCGCACCAGAATGACAGGATACCCCTTGCCTTGCCTCACTGCTTCCTCGGCACTGAATACGATGCGGCCCACAGCGCCACCTGGAGAAGCAGCCAACCCCTTGGCAAGCTCCCTCAACGGCTTGGACTCATCAAGACGAGGCACTAGAAAATGATTCAACTGCTCCGGCTCAACACGCAGAACAGCCTCCTCTTTACTGATCATGCCTTCGCCCACCATGTCGAGACCAATCTTCACGGCTGCAATCCCCGTGCGCTTTCCGTTGCGGGTCTGAAGCATGTAAAGTTTTCCGTCCTGGATAGTGAACTCGAAGTCTTGAACATCTTTGTAGTGCTGCTCGAGCCGGGTAGTGAATTCACGGAGCTGGTTGTAAACCTCCGGCATGATCTTCTCGAGTTCCTTGATAGGAACAGGAGTCCGCACCCCTGCCACGACATCTTCACCTTGGGCGTTCATCAAGAACTCGCCATAGAACTCCTTGGCGCCCGTAGCTGGGTCGCGAGTGAACCCTACGCCGGTCCCCGAAGTGTCACCCAGGTTGCCGAAAACCATGGTCTGGACGCTCACCGCAGTCCCTAGGTCGTCAGAAATCTTGTTCAGGCGACGGTAGGTCTGGGCGCGCGGGTTGTACCAGGAGCGGAATACAGCCTCGATGGCCATGTTGAGCTGCACTCGGGGGTCCTGGGGGAAGTCCTTGCCAGCTTCCTTGCGAACCACCTGCTTGTATTCCGCAATCACCTGCTTCAGGTCTTCAGCGGTGAGCTGAGTGTCGAGCTTCACTTTCTTCTTTTTCTTTTGGCCATCGAAGACGTGCTCGAACTTTTGCTTGGGGATTTCCATTACGACGTTGCCAAACATCTGGATGAATCGCCGGTAGCTGTCGTAGGCAAAACGAGGGTTGTGGGTCTTGCGGGCGAACACCTCCACAACCTTATCATTCATGCCCAAGTTCAGGATGGTGTCCATCATGCCGGGCATAGAAAACTTGGCGCCAGAACGCACCGAGACCAGCAGGGGGTTCTCGGGGTCGCCCAGCTTCTGGCCCAGCAGGCTCTCGAGTTTCGCCAGTGCTTCGTCTTTCTGTTGCAGGATGAAATCGGGCGTCTTGTTTTGGTTTTGGAAGTACAGGCGACAGCCAGAGGTCGCAATGGTAAATCCCGGAGGCACGGGCAGGCCTGCGTTTGTCATTTCCGCCAGGCCGGCGCCTTTGCCGCCCAGAACATCTTTCATGGCGCCGTTGCCATCGGCCTTCCCGTCCCCGAAGAAATAAACGTACTTTTCCATGATTGCTCCTTTCGAATCGTTAAACCTCAGTTGGTAGTTTTTAGTTCAAAGTTAGAAGCTGAAAGTTCAAAGTCAAAACTTGAAAGTCAAGAATCGTTTGCCGTTCGTAATCGGGCGCAAAGAACCCAAGATTTTGGCTCATTTTCGGCGATTCTGCAATGGACAAAAAGCATCGGAGGAGGTTCAACTAGCGGCGCACTCAGAGCGGGAAAGCGGGGGCTCACGGGAGCGACACTTCTAGCAGTTTCGCGCCCTCGGCAGGTTTGATTTCGGAAGGTTCAAACCACAGTTCCAGGGCTTCCTTGGCGTTGCGCACTGCTTCTTCCTCCGTATCGCCCGCGGAAGCACAACCTGGCAGTTCGGGAAACACTGCCGACCACCGCTTAGTCTCGGGGTCGAATTCGACAAGCAATCGCAGCTTCATAGCTTATCCTTCGTCGCACTAAACACCATGCCACGAATCGCCTCCCGCGCACAAGCGAATCGTTCACGGGGTAGTGGATCAGTTTGATGTCGTAGCGGCGAGTTTATCCGTCAACTGACGGACCAAATGGCGGCATAAAGCCGCCTCTACATCAAACTGACCCGCTACCGTTCACAGGGCCGGTTCGTCTCTTCCCGATGTCGACGCGTCGACATCAATTTGTTTCCGCCTCCGAAGCGATCTCCGAGAATCGAGCGATCCCGGAAAACATCTGGTCAAGCTTCCCAAGCAACCGCAGGCGATTCTCGCGAACCGCCTTGTCCTCTGCCATCACGAGCACCTTATCGAAAAAGGTATCGACGGACGGCCGGAGCGTCGAGATGGCGTCCAGCGCCAACTGATAATCGCCGACTCGAGCCAGGGCCTGTGTGTCACGGTCGAGTGCGAGATAGGCGCGGTAAAGCTCGCGCTCGGCTTCTTCCGTCAGAAGGCTCTCATCAACCTCGCCTGGGGCCCAATCGCTCTGGCTCGCCGACTTCTCCAGAATGTTCTTGATCCGCTTCGCTGCCACGCACAAGGCTTCCAGGTTCTCGCTCCCGCGCAAATTGTGGAGCGCTTGTGCCCGCAGGAATGCCTCGTAGGGCGCATCCGACCCCGCCGCGAGCACAGCCCGAACCGTGTCGTAGCGAAAGCCGCGCACCGACTCAAGGTAGTGTCGCAGCCGTTCAGCAAGAAACTCCATGACACGCGAGAAAGTCTCTTGACGGCCCCTCTTCCACCGAGTAATAAACTTCTGTTGGACCTGATCAACGCCCGGGAAGTAGTCCGAGACCAAATGCGTGGAAACGTACTCAACCTCAAGCACATCAAGAGCATTATCAACTGTTCCTTTTAAATTGATTGGAAGCAAGTATTCAAGTGTTACTTTAACTAATCCGTTTGCCTGCCGCCGAAGAGCAAAGGGGTCACTTGAGCCGGTGGGCTCGCGCCCTATCGCGAAACCGGACACCACGCTATCCAGCTTGTCGGCGAAAGAAACCACGGCGCCTACGATCGAACGGGGCGACTTTCCTTCCGCCCCGAGCGGCAGGTAGTGGTCGTAGATAGCTTCATGTACCACTTGGTTCTCGCCCTGCGCTCGCCCGTAAAGACCACCAACGATGCCCTGAAGTTCGGGGAATTCCTGGACCATTTGAGTCGTGAGATCACACTTGCAAAGGCTGATCGCGCGCATCGACTGATCGGTTTCGACTGCCCGGAATATCCGTCGGGACTCAAGTTCCTTGCACAGTTCGGATGCGATTACACCCATGCGGCGAACCTTGTCGCCGTAGCTCCCAAGGTCCGCCTGATAGGTAACCCGGTCCAGTATTTCCCGCCTCTTGTCTAGCGGCGCTTTTTGGTCCGCATTCCAGAAAAACAGGGCATCAGCGAAGCGCGCTCTCAGCACCCGCTCGTGACCTTGCTTAATCAGTCCCTTTGGATGACCACCCCGGTTGAGGAAAGCTATGAACCGGGACTGCAAAACCCCATGCTCATTCTCGATGGCGAAGTATTTCTGATGGTCCCGCATCACCGTAACGAGGATTTCGCGCGGGAGTGCTTGGTAGAGCATATCAAAGGTGCCCATGATCGCGGTTGGCCACTCCGTGGAGTTCACGACCCACCCTTCAAGCCGCTCATCTTTCACCACGGACAAACGAAAGTCTTTGCCCTGAAGGTCGGGACGCCCCAGTGCCTTTCTCTGGAACTCATCAAGCAACTCTTGGCACCCTAACTTTATCTTATCGCGACGGATTGCAGAGTCAATGATTACTTGATTTAATCTGAGCTTCTTCATGTAATCCTTGAAGCCTATTATCCGCAAAGGCTTCGGGCCCTTCAGACGGTGCCCGAAGGTGAAATCCGCGGACTTGACGCCCAGGATTTCGAAGTCAACCGTCTCAGCCCGCTTCCCTTCTCCGAGGATTGCCAGCACCCAGCGGATAGGCCGCACGAAGCGCGGGTCGGACTTCTTCATCCAGTACATGCTCTTGGGAAAGCTCAACCCGAGGATGGCAGCGGGCAAGATTTCCGGTAGGATCTCCTGGGCAGAACGTCCCTGGGTGGTTTTCCGCAGCGCCAGATATTCCCCTTTTGGGATGGTGGTGCGAATTAAATCCTCCAGGCGGGCGGAGTTCTTCTGGGCGAAGCTCTCTGCTGCCCGCGTGTATTTCCCTTCCGCGTCGACAGCCACCTTGACGGGCGGTCCGAAGATCTCCTCAACCTTGTCCGGCTGCCGACCCAACAAGGCGGGGATATGGACGACCAGGCGGCGCGGCGTGGAGTGCGTTCGTAGGGGCGGTTCGCGACCTGTCCCGATCTGATCGGGAACCGCCCCTACAGATGCCTCAGGCAGGAACCGGGCCTCACGTAGCGCCGCCTGGACCCGCTCGCCCAAACTCCTCTCGGCATCGTGCAGGAAGCGCGCAGGGATTTCCTCGCAGCCCACTTCGAGCAGCAAGGGCACGGTAATTTTCGATTGCCGATTGTCGATTGACGATTGCTCCTCAACAACAACCGAGCTTCCAGTTTCGAGTTTCGAGTTTCGAGTTTCGGCTGTCATGCCGCCACCTCGGATTGCCGATCGAGGTGAATGGCGGCGACTTCGCAGGCCAGCTTGCGGACGCGCGCGATCAGCGCCACGCGCTCCGTCACGCTAATGGCGCCGCGCGCATCGAGGATGTTGAAGAGGTGCGAGCACTTCAAGGTGAGGTCATAAACCTTGCGCAAGGGGAAGCGATTCTTGCTTGAAGTTCTACTTTTGATGTTACCTGTATCTGATTCTTTTAAATAGGCTTCATCATCGAAAAAAATAAGCGGATATTCATCCAGCAGGCTCGCCGCTTCGCGTTCGTAAAGGTCCAGGAGTTGGCGGCAGACCTCAGGATTCGCAACCTCGAAATCGTACACGGACAACTCCAGTTCCTCCTGGCGCCGCATGTCACCGTAGGTCACAGTGTCGTTCCAGCGCACTTGGTAAACGTCCTCGACGTTCTGGAGGAAAGCAGCGATGCGCTCCAGCCCGTAAGTCAACTCGACGCTGATGGGCTCGAGGTCCACGCCGCCGGATTGCTGGAAGTAGGTAAACTGGGTGATCTCCAGGCCATCCAGCATGATCTGCCAGCCGATGCCCCAGGCGCCCAATGTTGGTGCTTCCCAGTTGTCTTCCTCGAAGCGTATGTCGTGGTGCCGGATGTCGATTCCCAGGGCCCCCAGGCTTTCGAGATACATGTCCTGGATATTCGCGGGCGGCGGCTTCAGGATGACCTGCATCTGCGTGTGCTTGAGCAGGCGGTTGGGGTTTTCGCCATAGCGGCCATCGGCAGGGCGGCGCGAGGGCTGCACGTAAGCCACGCGCCAGGGCTGCGGCCCCAGGACGCGGAAAAAGGTCTCGGGGCACATCGTGCCCGCCCCCACCTCCAGGTCGTAAGGCAATGCCACAACACAACCCTGTTGCGCCCAGAACTCACTGAGGCGGAAGAGCATGTCCTGGAAGGTAAGTGGAGACGTTTTTTGCTTTATGGACTTCCTCCGGTTTTGTGCCATAAATCTTGAAGCTATCAGCCGTCAGCTATCAGTTGTCAGTTCTCAGTTCTCAGTTCTCAGTTCTCAGTTCTCAGTTGTCAGTTCTCGCGGTCTTGCTGAAAGCTGACGGCTGAGCGCTGACGGCTTCCTTTTGTTCGTGGACCAAGGTCCGTACCCGGTCCATTCTGACTTCTGACTCCTGTCTCCCCCCCTTTGCCGCCTCACCGTCCCCGGACACCTGAAACCTGGCGCCTGGCACCTGCTTCACACAGCGTCTTCCATCATCGCCCGCGTCACCAGTTTTCGTTCCGCGTGGGCTTCGATCAACTCCTCGAGGAATCTACGGGCCTCGCGGCAGCCCGGCGGCGCCTTTTCTTCGCCGATCCAGCGCTCGAGCGGCCTCTGGCAACCGGCGCGCATGGCGGCTATCACTTGGGAGGATATTCTCTGGCCCATCACGCCCGTTCGGCACGTCTCACAGCTCAAACCCTCGGACCCAGGCCCGTAATACCCGCCTTCGTCGCCAAGCGCCCGGCCACAACTGTGGCAGTGCTCAAAATCCGGCAAAAAGCCTGCCAAGCGCAGCAGCCAGTAGTCGAAGTAAAGCAGCGGCCGGTTCACCTCCCCCGAATGCTTCAGGCTGCGAAGCACCGCCAGGAACAGCCGAAACATGCGCTCGTTCACTTCCCTCTCCGGGATCATGCGTTCGGCCACTTCCGCGACGTATTGGGCTGCCAGTTGAATCCGATAGTCTTTCTGCATATCGAAGAAGGACTCAATCAGCTCGGCGGAATTCATCCGCAGCAGGTCGCGGTGTTCACGCTCGAAGATGAGCACCCGAACGTGGCTCAGGGGCTCAAGCGCGGCCCCATAACGGCTCTTGGTCCGGCGGGCTCCCGTAGCCACCGCCCGCAGGCGCCCCATTTGACGTGTGAAAAGCGAAGCGATCTTGTCGGCTTCCGCTAACCGATAGGTCCTTAGAACAATGGCTTCCGTCTCACGAAGAGGCATCCGAGTGTTTATGTCGACGCGCCGACATTCCCATTGAAATTAGCATATCCGCGCGCGCGCGGGAAGCGAAAAGTGCGGGGAGCGCGCCCGACAGAGGCGAGAAATCCCAAGGCGGAAACTGGAAATTAGAAAATGGAAACTGGCGCGCTATTTTCAAGTTTCCAATTTCCACTTTCCAGTTTCTCGTTTCACTCATTGCTCCACAAAGCGTCGATTTGTTGCCATATTTTTCGCTTTGATGGGGGTTTTCGGCGCTCCAAAAGTAGTTCGTTTTTCACCTCTTAAAATGCTAACTCCTTTATTTTCAGCAGATCCTTAGCTTCGTTCCGTCAAATAACATCTTTTTTGCATTTTCTGCCGATTTCCCACCGCCGCCCGGCCCATTTTGAACCCCCTTCACGCGCTCTGTTGCGGCCTTCTCCATAGGTCAACTCCAGTAGCCTATCATGGCTCCGGGCGGGTGTCAAGGCAAAAAATAGATCCAGGGATTCAGGACTGGGCTTTTTCCCTGACTCCTGGACCCCTGGGGTGTGGCGGCGCTTGGATTTTGTGGAAAACTGGGAGCTTTTTGTGGAAAACATATTATGTTAACTAGTCACCGGGCAGAGAAATATTATCAGACACGCCTCTGCAAAAGCGCGCTCCCACTGCCTCGCGGCGAAGGCAGGAGCGCAAGGTTGTCAGTCGTCAGTTGTCGGTTGTCAGACAGAACCCTGTCGCTACGCGATTTCTTGCCAGAGAGGCCTTGGCCCTGTCTAAACTCGGCTGACCTGCCTGAACCCACGGAGTAGGCCACATGACACAGCCATGCAGGAGCTCTCGAGGCCATTCCACCTCGCCTGAGGGTGGTGGTGTCATTTGGGATGGGATGCCTTTCGAAACGCCGGTCATTCCCGCGAAAGCGGGAATCCAGTCCTTCGACGGCGCATTTCCGAAGCTTTGCCGAGCAGATTCCCGCTTTCGCGGGAATGACTGCGGCTTGTTCGCCACTTCCCTGCCCCGGGAGGAAGGGGAGGAGTGCCATCTTCGCCAGAAGAACAGGTCCGTGCTACCCCACTCCACTACCCCCACTCGAGCCCAGGGGCTGGAAAGAAGGCAACTGGGTGTATACTGTGGCAGCGCCGGGATGCCAAGATGCAAATTCCGGCCAAGAAAGTCAGCGACTTGTTTTGGTTGGCCACAGGGGCGTGCTTTCACAGGCCCCGAATTTCAATCCAAATCCCATGCGCGGGCGGGACCTTACCGCGCGAGTGAAAGGAGTAATCGAACCCTATGAAGAAATACGTGGCTGAATTCATCGGAACGTTCACCCTGGTTCTGTTCGGATGCGGAACCGCCGTTGTATCAGGCCAGGCCGTGGGCCACTTGGGAATCGCATTTGCCTTCGGGTTCGCCCTGTTGGCGATGTGCTATGGCATTGGTCCGGTATCCGGGTGTCACGTCAACCCCGCAGTCAGTCTGGGGGTGTTCACCGCCGGACGCATGAGCGGCAAGGACCTTGGCGGCTATATTGTTGCACAGTTGCTCGGCGGAATTGCCGCAGCCGGCGTGCTCGCGGTCATTGCCAAAGGCCTTCTGGCAGGATATGACGTCGGTGCTAATGGTCTGGGGCAGAACGGGTGGGGCGAAGGTTATCAGGCAGGGTACGCGCTCTCCTCCGCGGTCGTCTTCGAGTTTGTGGCGACTCTGCTCTTCGTGATCGTCATCCTGGGGTCGACTCAGGCGGGAGCTCCCACTCAGATGGCGGGTTTGGCGATCGGCATCACACTGGTGGTGATCCACATTTTCGGCATCAACATCACTGGGGTATCCGTCAACCCGGCTCGCAGTCTAGGGCCGGCTATTTGGGTTGGCGGGAAAGCAATTTCCCAGGTCTGGATGTTTCTGCTTGTCCCCAGCATCGCCGGAATCGTCTCGGGGGCGATCTATCGGTCAAAGGTTTTGACGGTCTAAGCCAGTCGCAGAAAAGGCGATTATACGCGGGTGGCGTGTACGGCGGGTGGCGCATACGTCCCGACGGTTTTTGTCGGGATCTATACGCCCCTCGGTATGTCAACGCCATCACAGCATTTTGTCCATGCTCAAGATCGAACCGTCATTGCAGAAATAGAACCTCCAACTCGACCACGACCAGTCGCCCGGGTGCTTGACCAGGGCTCGTTTCACGGCATTGTTGTGCATGTAATGCAGATGATTGAGGCCGTCCCTGGGGCGCATACATCCCGACAAAAAGAAGCTGTGAAAAAATCAAGAAAATCGAAAAATTAAGAAATTTTCTTGTCTTAGCTATACAGCTATGATATATTAGCCTCTGACCGCACTTCCGGCGGGGAG
>JBEKME010000044.1:0-45955 GCA_050008675.1 Terriglobia bacterium | reverse complement strand
CGTTAATTCGCAATGTCAACCATATTCTTACATAATCCACAAGATATTAGTAACTACACGCGAAGGCCAAAAAAGAGCTAACTCCTCTGCATGCACAAGTTAACCTAAACACGTGGGTGAACATCCGATCTAGGATTCAGGATTTAGGATTCAGCGACAAAATGTAAGAATGAGCTGGTATGCCGGCAGCGGTGAACTTCATCTCGCTGTCGGCGCCGGCGTATCCAATGAGCATGACTTTATTCAGCATATGGGTATAATTGCCTCCTTTGTATAAGTGAGTAAGAACCGATCGGCAGGGCTCTGATCACGCCTATGCCTCATCGAAGCGGAATTTGCGGCTTACTCGATCACCGGCCAGCACATCCATCTGAGCGGCAACGTCGGCCATGCCTTCCCGCACAAAGGCGCGAACGAGAGGCATGTTTCGCAGGGCATCCGTGCTAACGCCCTCCAGCAGGGCGCGCGCCTTCTCTACCTGCTCCCTCAATTCCTGGTCGTCCACCACGTTGCGCAAGTCAAACGTCCCCAGGAAGTCGCGGAGTTTCTGCAAGGTTGATTCCCGCAGACGCTGTGGTTTGCCGTCCGGCTGATCCCCCAGCCGGTCGCGTAGGTGGCTCACCAGTTCCAGGAGCGAGGCCCGCATCACCTGCTGGATCTCGGTACAGGCTTCCGACATCGCCACCACGGCCTTTTCCCGTTCCTCTTCGAAGAATCGGGCTGAGATCTCTCGGAGTTGTTCGGGCACGCCATAGCTGACGTATTGCCAACTGAAGGTGAAGTGGGAGCGCACCTCGTCTACGGGTGGGTAGTCAGCCGGATTATAGAGTGTGCGCAGTCGCCCAGCGGCTTCTTGGCAGAGGCGCGGCTAGGCAGCGAGGAATACCTCCACTAACACGCTGCGCTTCTCGCTGAACTCACGCAGCTTTTCATCCACCGTCTCCACCAAACCGAGCGGCAAGAGGTGAATGCCGACCTGAAAGGGCAAGCACATGTCGTAGAGGAAATGACGGATGTCGCCATCGAGGGTGCGGATGGCTTGCAACTCCGGCGAGTCGAGCAGAGTCTTCGAGACGCGAATTAACGCCTTGTCGGCATCGACTTCAACCCGGGACGAGCTGACCTTTCGACTGTTGCCCAGCAAGCCGAGATGAAGTTTGATGAAGACGGTTTGCTTGGCAAGCTCATTGTCTGAGCTTTGAATATTCAAGATTGGCACTGCTGTTGCCGTTGCCATTTCATCCTCCTTCTTGGGGTTGGAACTCTTAAAGTCTTAATGTGGAAGATCCGCAAGTGGTCGCTCACCAGCTTGCGGCAGCGGCTGGTGAAGACGGGCGACAGGCTGGTGAAACATGCCCGCTACTGCCGGCAGAGAGCCATCTGACGCGGCGGTGTCTGAAAAACTGATGGAGCAGCCGACGACTGCGGGCGTTCAGGACTCGAGGAAGGCAGAATAGAGCCGTTCGGACAATCTCGAAGAGGGAAAATGCACCGAAAGGACTCGGTTGGAGACAACCGGGTGTATACTTTCCGGTGCCGGAACGCCAAAAAGCGAATTCCGGTTGAATACATACCTTACTATGGGGGTGTTTCAATGGGAGCAAACGTATGCCCTCACTGTGGAAAAGCAGTTATGCCGTACAGACGCTTTCTGCGTGAAGCAGAACCATATAAGGTTTCAGCCTGCGGAAGCTGTGGCGCAAACTTGCGCCGCAGCCCAAGGGTGTACCTTTTTCTTCTAATTATGGTCATAGTGTTCTGCGTAAGTGGTTTTCCGCTCTCCATCATGCTTGCCAAAGCGCGAATCTCCTTCTGGATTATTGGAGCATTACTTATTGTGCTTATGGCGGGCTGGACTCTGCTCACCAATTTCTTGGCGTGGCGCTTGATCGGCTGGGTTCCTGAAACTCCAACCAAGAGTTAATCGCGGCTTAAACTCTTAATACGGCACCCTGGCTTGCCAGGAGCCTTGTGTCAGTATTCGTTGTGGAAGATCCACTTGCGATCCGGGCATAGTCTGGCAAGGGGTGTTCAGGCCTCGGCTTTCGAGGGTGGCATGACGGTGAGCGGCCCATCCAGATCCCGCATGACGCGTCGTCCGGGATGCGGGCGAGGTCTCCTGGTACTGGTAAACGCCCGGTGTCGAGGCGCTGATAAACTTCCCTGACGCCATCTGGCGCAGTGCCTTGATCTGCTCAGCCGCGGAACGTGAAACCGGCACGATATAGCGTGAGGCCTGCATCAGAGTGATTCCCAGGCGGTGCGCCTTCCGGCAGCACTCTTTGATTTCCGCACCGGTCCAGCCTTCGTCATTCGGTAGCTCGCCGGACACGTTGTATTTCTTGAGATAGATTCCCCAGATCGTCTCACGCTCCTCGTCCGAGGGCAGGTCAAAGAAGAACGTGCCCAGCGTGAAGCGCCTGCGCAGTTCGGGTGGCAAGCTCGCGATGGAATTGCAAGTCGCAATGAACAGCATCCGCCCTTGCGAGACTGCGTCAATGATTTGGAGCGCCGTACGCAGCCGTTCGGTCGAAGCCCCCACCAGAGAACTCTCCATGGCCGGCAAGTCGAAAGCAATCGTGGGGATGCCCGCCGTGCCGCCCGTGGCCTTCGCTGCCGCACTCTTGGCGGCGCCGGGTGGACCAATGAACACGGCTCCGTCCGCCTCGCGGTCCTGCATGTACGTCAGGATGGTCCCCGTCATCTCCGTCTTTACACCAGAGAGGTCGGTGCCGGTTCCTGCAAACGCCTTCTCAATCTCATCAATGAAGACGACAACGCGTGGAGGATCGACACCTCGAAGCACTGCCCGCAGGAAGCTCTTGACGTTCTCAACCCCGCCAATGTCCTCAAAGGTCTCACCGCCTCGCCACACCGAGAGGCCCGGCGTCTGCTCAATGATCTGGCGCTTGCGCTCCCACAGGTCCTCCGTGTCGAGTTGACGCTTGACCAACGAGATCGCCAGTGCCTGTTCTGCCGGGAAGGCAACCAGCCCGACGAGGGCATCTACGGCCTTGTCGATCACTGAGCGCTCAGGCGCATCCAGCTTGGCCGCATTGAAGGTCTCCCGAACAATCTGCTCCAGGTGAGTGGTGGACGGCAGAGGCTCGTCAAGGAGGAGAACATCCTGACCCAGTTCCTGCGGCAAGGTCGCGCCAGGCGCTGCCAGTAATACCAGCATCCTGCCAGTAGTCTTGAATGAATCTCGCAGGTCCCAAATCCCTTGCATCACTCCGGGGTCATTCCAGAAGCGGTGAGCGTTTGAGTAGAGCAGGAGGCCGTCCTCGCCAAGCTGCTGCGCTAAAAACAGGGCATCGACCGGCCCAATGGTCGCAGCCTGACGTTCGCCCAGCATACGCGCTAGTTCCTCGCCGCTGTCTCTGCCGATCGCATAGAGGCCACGGACCACATCCCACCCGAGCAGCGGTGGAAGCTCCCGGCCTTGCTTGAGAGTCTCGATGATGAAATGCGCTGTGCTTGCTGGATCGGCAGTGCGTACCGCGACAAGCGGAGTTGATACACAGCGCGCGGCATGGAATGCCGACGTAAACTCCTCCATAGATCGAATCATGTAAGGTGCTCCTTTCGAGAAAGGACTTTTGAGGGGGAAAGCTAACGAGGAAAACTGAAGGTGGTTCCTACCAGGGCAACCCCAGAGTGGGGAATCCCGTGACTTCTGCTCGACCGCCTTCCTCGATGTTGACTTCGGTCAACTGCTCGTTGAAATCGGCAGGAGTGTAGCGGTGACTGAATAGCCGCAGGACCTGATTGCGACTTGTGCGCAGCGGCAGAGTGCTTGGCTGAGCCTGATTGAAACGCCCGAGGACGGCGAAGTCGAGGTACGCCTGGATCGTCCGCCATATTCGGCCACGAACCCGTTCGGAATAGTCGCAACCCCACGTCCAATACTGCCCCAGGTCGAGTTCGTATTCCGCATAGCCGCTGAACATGCCGAAGCTTAGCTCTGGAGCTTGCCGGCGCAAGTCGTGAATCAATCGCAGCAAACTGTCCGCTTGTTGCATGGGCTCGCCACCTGAGAAGGTGACGCCTTCTAAGTCATGCTGTGCCTGTGCCCGCAGCACGTCCTGAACTACGACATCAACCGTGACTTCCGCGCCGCGAAAGGGATGTGTCTCGGGGTTCCAGCACCCAGGACAGCCAAGGGTGCATCCCTGGAAGAACACCACGGCGCGCAGGCTTGGTCCATTAGCACGGCTGGCGGGAATCAACGCATGAAGCAGCATGGCAGGCCTCCTTCAGCGCTGGCTCTTCTCTTGCTGGATCACGTGGCCGGTGTAATAGGAAGGCTTCTTCCGCTCCACCTTCACACTGTCTCCGCCACGGAAGTCGTCAAAGACCTTCTCACAGCCGTGCCCTGCAAAGCCCTCCAGATCGAGGGTGGAATTTCCTCGCTCGTCAATGGTGACCGTAATGGTTTTCTCTTGCATCGTGGCCTACCTCCGCGCGACAAATTGGAGTCGCACCTGCTGTCCTTCCGAGGTCTCGATCACTTCCCGGCCCTTCAGGGTGTAACCCTTGGCCCGCGCCATGGCCAAGGTCTGCTTCTCTTTGTAGAGCTGCTGAACGCGACCAAGCCATCTGGTTCCGTAGCCGTGGTATCCGTCCAGTTCATCCGCTATTAAGGTGAACTGACCATCCGGCTGACGTGCGAATCCGATATCACCATAGGCCCCGCGCAGGTGCTGGCGCCGGATAACAATGTTTGCGACCCTTGCCTCCTGCTCCGAGTAGTACGAGTTCAGTTGTGCGCCCTGGGGGTGGACCTCAACCTCGTAGCCCATCTCCTTCAGAGCCTCCACGAGGTATTTCTCCTCGCGCAAGACCGTCTGATTGACACTGTATTTCGACATTCGATGCCTCCTTTTGCTGCCCATGTGAGTCATGTTGGAGTGCTCGCGGGCAGCCCAGCGCCGCCCGAATCATGTCTCTCGTGCAGCCGGCCCAACAGATGTACTTGCGAGGGTCCTCGATCGAGATTGAGAGGTTATCTCCGCTACGGTCGTGCCCCTCTTCCGCGCAGGATGGGCACCGGGTCACATTGTTGTGCCCCACTGTGCGGAGCTTGGTGTTGATGTGGTCGAGGATCCGGAATTCTGGCCCACACACGTGCCTCCTCATCTCCGGTTCAGCCTTCGGATCTGGCGGCAGGAGCTGAGGAGGGATGGCCTTCCCGGCAATCAATCGGGCAAGCTGGTCACCGGTCATCTTGGGAAGCGAATTCAGGTAGCACATCTGCTTCTCAAGATCTTCATCGGCACCGTCAAACCAGAAGCGCTGAGCTGCGCCCCGGTGAATGCCCAACGGTCCACGGATAGCATTGCCGTACCTGCCGGGCTTCAAGGCATCGTGCTTGGGGAAGACCTCGATTCCTTCCCGCTGTCTGCCTCCCTTGAACGGGATACCCAACCGCAGGGCAAGGCCACAAACATAGATCCGGCAGTCCCGCGCTGGGAGCGGCTCCGCCAGGAATATCCAGAGATGTCCGCCCCGGTGACTCTTCTCAAGAGCCGACTCCACCCCATCCTGCCTGAGGTGGAAGCTGAGCTTGAGGAGATCCATGAGCGCATCCTCATAGTCCGCGTCGATGGCCACCCACTTCGAGCACTGGGTGGCGGGGTTGATGGCGTAGAGGCCGATGGTGATTTCGCCTTCGAGGTGGCAGCGGATTGTGTCCAGGGTCAGGCTGAGCCCCTGGCCGGTTTTCTTGTTGGTGGGCCGGTAGTAGTAATGCCGGGCACCTTCTGGGTGCGGCCGGTTGGACTGGAGGGTGTAAGCCCGGCGGTTGACGAAGAGGCGGAAGTAATCCGCCACCGCACTGGCGGGCGCTTTGAGACGAAGCATCCGCATTCTCTCCTCCCTGAAGTCAGGTGGATGGCTCCGCTACTTCATGTTGGTGGTGAAAGGATGAGGGCTTTCTGTCGCACGAACCGGCTGGTTGTTGTCAGGTCTATTGGGGTCGCCTCCGAAAAAGGCTTTGAACCGAAGCCTGGCTGGAGCGTTGCGCCCTGAGGGGGCGAGGTGTACATTATCGGTGCGCTGAGAAGCGAAGACGAAGACTTCAGGTTAAGCTTGCGACTGAGGTTGCGCGCTTTGTAGGTGAAAATTGGCCCGGCTCGTCGAGGGCTGAAGGCATCTTGCTTCTACGGAGGTTCCATGACTCGATCCCCACTGCGGCTTGGCTTGCTCGTGTTCGCCACCTTGCTTCTTGCACAGACTCAACCCCCATCCACCACTGGCGGTGAAACCCTCCAGATTTCGCCGTCGGGGAGCGCGACGGCAAAGGTCGAGAAGCATCCGCTCCAATCCCTGCCCTACACGCCCAGCCTCGATCTCAACTCGATGGACAGGACCGCCGACCCTTGCGGCGACTTCTACCAGTACGTCTGCGGCAGTTGGATGAAGAACAACCCCATCCCGTCCGACCAGGCGAGCTGGAGCGTGTACGCCAAACTCGCCGACGAGAACCAGCAGTTCCTGTGGGGCCTTCTGGAGGAGGTGTCCGACCCGGGTCGCGCCCGCAATGCCTCCGAGCGGAAGATCGGTGACTATTTCCAGGCGTGTATGGATGAGCCTGCCATCGAGAAGCTCGGCGCTGCTCCCCTGCAAGCGGGCCTGGGAGAGATTGCCGCGCTGAAGTCGAAGGCAGAGCTGGGGAAGTACCTCGGCCAGGAGCATCTGGCCCTGCGAGGCAGTGGGATGCTATTCGGTTTCGGCTCCAATCAGGACTTCGCGGACGCAACGCAGGTGATTGCCTTCGCCGTTGCGGGCGGCCTCGGCCTTCCGGACCGCGATTACTACACTAAGACCGATCCCAAGTCGCAGCAGATTCGCGACCAGTACGTAGCCCACATGCAGAAGATGTACGTGTTGATGGGCGACCCGGTCAGCACGGCTGCCGGGGAAGCCAAAGCCGTCATGTCAATGGAAACGGCGCTGGCCCAGAAGTCCCTGACGCGGGTTCAGAAGCGCGAGCCCCACAACCTTTTCCACAAAATGGATCGGGTCCAGTTGAAAGCTCTCACGCCGGACTTCGATTGGGATATATACCTGGACGCACAAGGCTTTGCGGGCCTGCAGACCTTCAACGTCACCGAACCGGAGTTCTATCAGGAAGTGGACCGGCTGATCCAGAGCGAAAGCCTCGACGATTGGAAGACTTATCTGCGCTGGCATCTGGTGCACGCCTGGGCTCCTTATCTCTCGATGAACTTTCAACAGGAAAACTTTGATTTCTACAGCCACACACTGCGTGGCGTGACGGCGATGGAGCCGCGGTGGAAGCGGTGCGTACGGTGGGTCGATCGCGATTTGGGTGAGGCGCTGGGGCAGGTGTTCGTGGCCAAGACCTTCGGCCCCGACGTCAAAGCCCGCACCGTGAAGATGACCCGCGAGATCGAGGCGGCCATGGAGGACGACCTGAAAGACTTGCCGTGGATGGGTCCGGAAACCAAACAGCAGGCGCTCGACAAGCTGCACTCCATCGTCAACAAGATCGGCTATCCCGACAAGTGGCGCGATTACAGCTCGCTCGAGATCGTGCGCGGCGATTTCGCAGGCAACGTGCGCCGCAGCGCCATCTTCGAGTCGAAGCGGGAACTGGCGAAAATCGGGAAACCCGTCGATCGCGGCGAGTGGGGAATGACTCCGCCCACGGTAAACGCTTATTACGATTCGCAGATGAACGACATCAATTTCCCCGCCGGCGTTCTGCAACCGCCCCTCTTCGATCCCAAGATGGATGACGCTCCCAACTATGGCAACACCGGAGGGACGATCGGGCACGAGTTAACCCATGGCTTCGATGACGAGGGACGCCAGTTCGATGCCAAAGGCAACCTGCGGGAGTCGCGGTGGCGATCGAGACCGCGCAAATTTTGAAGCAGCTAAACCTGCAACCGGAGCGTACGATTCGGGTGGTTGCTTGGATGGCAGAGGAGATCGGAATCTTCGGAGGCAAGGCCTATGCGAAACAGCATGCGGCGGAGATGGGCAATCATTTCGCGGCCATTGAGACGGATCTCGGCGCGGGCCATCCGCTCGGCATCAATGTGTGTTGCGATGGGGCATCGTTGAAGATTCTGCAGCCGATAGCCAATGTGCTCGAAACTTCCGGCGCCGGTGTTTTGCGCTCCTCGGAGGAAACTGGCGCAGACATTATCCCCCTGAAGGTTGCAGGAGTGCCGACCTTCAGTCCGATACAGGACTTGCGAAAGTATTTCGACTACCACCACACCGCCGCTGACACGCTGGACAAAATCGATCCGCACGAATTACAGGAAAATGCAGCGGTCGTTGACGTGCTGGCCCACGCGCTGGCCACGATGCAGGCGGAATTGCCTCGCGAGCCACAATCGGTGCCAGACTGGCTGAAGTAAGGACAGAGGATCGGGATGGCTGAGGCATTTCCGGCAGGCATCGAGAAGCTACATCAAGACGATGTTGCTGCCACTCTGACGCGCGACTTGGAAGCGCTGGCAGCACTATGAACCTGGGGTGGGACGGATGACGCCACTGAACGATGCCTTAAGGCGGGTACCCTGGCTGTGATGGAGGCTATTGAAGAAGAGGGGAGATATCCCATCCGGACTGGGTGTCCGAGGTAGCCGCACGATCGGCCATTCCCTGCAGACTCGTTCTAATCAGGAGGATCGTCATGCAAGTTGGAAGCAGTGCACGAATTCGAGAGTCCGCTCTCATGTTGGCAGTACTTTCCATAGTCGCACCTTGCTTGTCGGGCGCAGACCAGCAATCGGTAACGATTCAGAACCGCCAGTTGTCAGTCACTGTCGGCCACTCGCCAGGCACTTACGAAATCCTGGGGGTAGCATCGGATCGCCCGGTTCTCCAATCCGGAGTGGCGGCAGAAGTTGATCATCACTGGTTGAGATCTGGCAGTTTCCCTCATTCTAAAACCGTGCAGTCAACCTTCACGGACGGCCTTGGAAAGGGCCAGATCCTGACGACGACATACTGGGGACTGGCTGATGCCCCCTCGCTCCTTTGTATTCTGCGTCTGTACGATGACCGACCCTATGGCGATGCAGAAGTCAGAGTCCGAAACTCCACACACAAGGTCGTGACGGTGCAGGCGATTCGCAGTGTCGAAGCGATCGGCTCGCCCCGCCTTGATCTCGGAGGTCGCGAGGGCGCCGAGCGGGTGCTTTCCGACAGTTTCAGCGAGGACCGTCCGTTCCTCCACATCTACCCACTGGGGAACGCGCCGGGTTGGCTGAGTTGGGACACCGTCGATAAGGGTTCCAGCAATGGCCATTTCGCCGTCGGCAGCCAACTGGTTTATAACGTGGAAAGCGGACGAAGCCTGTTTCTCGGGGCGCTCACCTCGCACCGTTGGCTGACCCTGTTGCGCTTGGGCGTTGACAAGTCTGCCTCCACTGGATTTCGGGTGGATTCCTACACCGTCGATGCCACGGGCACAACCGAAGTTGCAAAGAAGGGAGTGCTTGAAAAAGTGCCCCCTCAGAACCAGGTCGAACTAAGCCTTTCGGTGCCGCCAGGACAGGAACTCGCCTCCGAGCGGCTTCTGTTTAGCACGGGATCCGACTACCACCAACAGTTACAGGGATATGGAGAAGCCGTCAAACTCCTCAATCACGCGCGGGTTACGTCAGAAGCTCCGGCCGGCTGGTGGAGCTGGATTCCCTACTACGCCGGCATTACCGGGGGCCTTACGTTAACCAATTCCGAGTGGCTCGCCGAGCACCTCGCGAAATACGGCTACCAGTTCGTCTTGATTGACGAGGGATACCAATACGCCCGGGGGGAGTATGCGACGCCCAATGCCGCTCAGTTCCCCGGCGGGATGCTCGCCTTGTCACGCCGGATCTGCGATCTTGGCCTGAGGTTCGGAGTCTGGACGGCACCCTTCGAAGTTTCGGGGCGCGCCTGGGTTTATCAACACCACAAAGAGTGGCTTGTGCGCAACGCCGCTGGGGAGCCTATCCAAATTGTGCAGCCGTCCGTGGAACCTCTTTATGTTTTGGATACGACCCACCCTGGCGCGCAGGAATACTTGCGCCAGACCTACCGGACCATGGTACGGGAATGGGGCGTTCGGTACATCAAACTCGATTTTATGGATGACTCAGCGATTGAGGGCTTCCATTATCGAGCCGGCACGACGGCGCTCCAGGCTCAGCGAATAGGCTTGGAGGTGATTCGCAGCGCTGTGGGCGACGATGTCCTGCTTGACAAGGATGGGAGTCCCATGTTGAATCCGGTCGGAGTTGTCGATGAGGGGAGAATTGCCCAAGATACTGCCCAGTCATTTGAAACCAGCAAGTCTGCCGCTACGGCGATTGCCGCACGTTACTACATGCACCGCAATTTCTTCGTGTCGGATCCCGATGCCTTTTCCGTCTCAAGCCGATCTCCCCTCCGCACCCCGGGCGACTCGACTCCCCCGTTGAATTTGGAGGAAGCGGAGGTGGCCATTGTGCTGGCGGCGGTTTCCGGGAGTATGTTTGAGATCGGCGACGATCTGACGCTCCTGGGAAATGAACCGGAGCGGCTGGCGTTGGTCGAGAACCAGCAGCTACTGCAGATGGTCAAGCTGAGCCGTGCCGCGGTACCAGTAGATTTGATGAATTATGCGGAGCAAGATGAACAGCCCGGCGTGTTCCTACTGCACGAAGATGTACGGCAAACCATGCTCGCGGTCTTCAACTGGACTGAAGCCACGCGCTCGCATTCCATCCCTTGGAGCGATCTTGGGCTATCTGCGGGCCATCGTTTCGAAGTCTCGGATGTTTTGCGCCCAGGCGCGCCTGTGGCAGTCTCAGATACGTGTGTAGGATTGCGGGACCAAGCCCCTCATTCGGTCCGGCTCCTCAAGATCGTGGATACGGCTATACCAGCCGCACATCCGTCCCTCACGATTAACGCTCCATCTTCCGTCCAGGTGGCACAGCCTGTGGCGGCTTCCATTACGTATGACCCCAAGGGTGTCCCGGCGCTCTCTTATCATTGGGATTTCGGCGACGGCACGTCCGACGACGGACCACGTGTGAAGCACACCTACACGAGATCCGGAACGTACTCAATACGGGTAAGCGCCGAAGGGGTAGACGGCCTTCCGGTACACGAGACTGTTTCCATCCGCGTGAGCGGAGTGGTCGATCCGGAATTCCACTTCGATAGAAACCGGCGCTACGTTGATTCTGCAGGTTCGCAAGCCGCAGAAGGACGGCGCGATTGATGCTCACTAATTCGTGCCTATGGTCCATACGATTTGGGAGCAGGCTGCGGACGTGGGGCCCGAGGAGGAAGACATGAAGAGTATCTACTTGGCAATCGCTGGCATGCTTCTTATTCTCCCAGCAGTCAGGGCGGAATTGGGAGGCCCGATCACGCTGAGCGGTAACGGTTGGACAGTGACGGCCGATTCCAAACAGGAAGTGCTGAGCGTTGGCCACGAAGGTTTGGGCGTGGTGTTGCAGAAAGTCCGGCTGAACTTAAGAGGCGAGCACGGCCTCGAAAGGCTGAAGGGTTGGTCGGTTGAAACCAAAGGGGAGAAAGGACTTAGCATTCGAACTTCCGAACCCCGCACCCTATGGCACTTCGAACTCAGCGCCGAAACGCTCCAGATCTCTGCCACTTCTGCGGAAGGTGTGCTGACGGCAGAGGCGCCGGCCTCCGACAGCCGCATTGTGGCCCGGTTGCTGGATCCCCAAGGCACACTGGTGAATTGGATGATGACGCCCGAAACTAAAGGGGGCTACGGCGGAACTGAGGCGAGTAACCCTTCCTTTCTTCCCAGGCACAACCCGGACGTCATGTACTTCGCGTTGGGGCAGGTGGCGGGTTCCAATTTGCACAGTCTCTTTGATCGTGAGGCAGACACCATCATCGACTTCTCCGACGACACGAGAATGCAACGCTCTCCGAACGAACCCAACCTGCTCAACGTCACTATTCCTTTGCCGGGAAATGCGCTGGTGCGATTCATCCCCGACTATTTCACGAAGGTCCTGGGCGCACCCTATTATGTCCCCTTTGACGACAGCTATTTCCGTCGCGCACCTATGGTCTGGGACAGTTGGAGCAGTTACTACGATCAGGTGCGGGAGGAGGACATCGTCCGCAACACGGACTGGATTGCCGCGAACCTGAAAGCCTACGGATACCAGTACGTTCAGGTTGACGACGGTTACGACCGCGGACCACAGGGTGAGCATTACTGGATTGAGAAGTGGGACCAGCGAAAATTCCCGCACGGGCCGAAGTGGCTGACAGACTACATCAAGTCCAAAGGGTTGCAGGCTGGAGTTTGGCTTGTTCCGAACGCTTACGCGGGCGCCGTGGAGCAGCATCCCGATTGGTATCTGCGCTACAAGAAGGACGGAAAAATCATACTGGACTATGACGCACCCGCTCTGGATTCCACCAACCCTGAGGTGCTCGACTTTCTCAAGCGGGAGTTCACCATCCTCGACGACTGGGGGTTCGACTACTACAAGTTCGACGGCGAGCATGACTTCCTGAAGTATGTTCCGGGCGTGGACCTCGACAGAATCGCGGATAAGTCCGTCGATCCAATTGTCGCTTACCGGAATCGTCTGAAGGTCATACGGGATACGCTAGGTCCACACCGGTTCATCGAAGGCTGCCCGGCCGGAACGCCGCTCGATGGAATCGGATACTTCAACTCCTACTACACGGGCGAGGATCCTTACAACAGTTGGCTGGGAATGTATGTGATCTTCAGCTCGATCAACGCCAACGCGTTCTTGAATCACTTGGCGGTTTACGTGATGCCGGGCGAAATGGATGTGGAAGCGCCGATGAGTGTGGCGGAGGCCCTGAAGCGGCGGCCCGCACACGTGGTTGAGACCGCCCGCACGCGCGAGGATTCCCTGCAAGGATTTGGCACCACGCAGGCCGAAGCGCGTACTGTGCTCAGTTATGTCGCGTTAAGCGGAGTGGTCTATTCTTTGGGCAGTCTCGTGGCCGAACTACCGCCGGAGCGCGTCAAGCTCCTGAAGATGACATTGCCGACCATGCCCATCCTTCCCGTCGACCTCTTCAGCCGTGGGACCGACATGCCCATGTGGGACATCTTCAAACACACCACGCCGGACGAGTACATTCACAACTATCCGGAGATCCTGGATCTGAAAGTGAATGCTCCCTCCGGCGTTTATGACGTTGCAGGTCTCACCAATTGGCGGAGTTGGCCCACGCAACGAACGCTCTCGTTCACCGACAAGCTAGGCTTGAATCCCGAGGGCTCTTACATCGTTTTTGACTTCTGGGGGCAGAAGGTGCTGGGCGTGTTTAAAGGCCGGATGGATGTCACGATTGACCCGCATGACACCCGGGTGTTGCTCATCCATCCGCTGCTAAACCGGCCGCAGCTCGTAGGAACGTCCCGGCATATCTCCGGTGCCTACTCGATTGAGGACTTGGCGTGGGACGGCTCGAAACACCTCCTGCGCGGCACGTCGGTTTCTGTGCCCGGTGATGACTACACGCTTTGGTTTTACGTTCCGGCCGGTGTGACCGTCTCGCGAGTGAGTGCCCGATCGAAAGGGGACACCGCCGTCCCCGTCCAACACGATTTGAAAGTCAATTCGCTGAAGGTCACGTTCCCAGGACAGCAGGCCGCTGTGGATTGGGCAGTGGAGTTTGCCGGGAACTTCTCCCAGTGAGGACGACCTGCATGTTGGACCTGCCGATCCCCAAGCAAAAAGGGCGCTGCATGGTGAAGGCATCCTTGTATCGCTCCGCCGAGGCGGCGGAATTGGTCAGCAACCGAATATCCACGATCCCGTAAGACTCTGATTCGTGCTCAACGGATTCACACATGAAAAACCTAAGAATGAAGCGAGCTTGGCTTTTGCCTGCATTTGCCATCGCCGTTGTTCTAGTTGTTGTCTGGTTGCACCCCCCTTTATCGTCCTCAGAGATGGCGATGGGACCCGGTGGCGTTGCTCCCGCGGGCATCCCCGTATGGTCAAAATATTCGACCGGACGATTCAGCGCCAGATCACATATGATGTACGGTCACCATGCAAAACAAAAAATGGGCACGGTTGTTGGCCTATGTAACGGGTCTGGTAAACCAGCAGTTGCTGCTGCAAAACGAATACCTGGCGGCCGAGAACCGGATCTTGCGATCACACCTTCCCGTCCGTCTGCGGCTGTCCGATCCGGAGAGATCCACCCTGGCTGAAATGGGCAAGAGACTCGGCCGTAGGGGACTGGAGCAGGTGGCCGGTGCCGGCAAGCCCGACACGATCCTGGCGTGGTACCGCCGCCTGATCGCCCGCAAGTTCGACGGATCCCAGCGCTGATCCTATCCGGGCCGACCGCCCCTCGATGGTAAAACCGAAGCCCTGATCGTACGTATGGCCAGAGAGAACTCCGGCTGGGGATACGATCGGATCGTGGGAGCCTTAGCCAACCTCGGCCACGGGCTGTCGGATCAGACGGTGGCGAACGTTGTGTCTCGCCACATTCCAATCTGCATAATAGAATGTCCATAGTCGGCGAGATTTACCAGCTGGAATGAGGCTTGGTTCTGGCGGTGAAGTGTTTCCTGGCAGTGTCGTCCTCGCGATTCGATGGGAACGCGTGACACTTCTCCCCTGAGCAGCGCCAGGGTCCCGAGGTCTTTTCGTGTTGCCGTTTACGCCGCACGGTCGTACCGGTGGTGCAGGCCGCCGAGTCGCGCGTGAGAAATAACACGACCGCGAGCTGCCGAACGAATTCTGCAACCTGGCGTCTCCTTGCTCAACCCGAGGTGGGTGCGATCGTCGTGGTAATAGCGAAGGTAATCGCCAAGAAGTCGCTTCAGATGGGCTTCATTCAGAGCCATGACGTGGTCGAGTAGATCACGCCGACAGCTTCCAACCCAGCGCTCGGCCACCCCGTTTTGCCAAGGGCTGCGGATCGAGGTTTGCACGCACTCCATGTGCATGGATCGAATGGCAGCGGGAACTTCCAGCCCGTACTTCTGGTCGTGATCAAAGAGGAGGAATCGGGGAGCGGACTGATAAGGGAAAGCCGCTCGTAACTGCTGAACGATCCAACTACTCGTGGGATGCCGGGTGATATTGAAGTGGACGATGCGCCGACGGTCGTGGCGGATGACGAAGAAGCAGTACAGGAGGTTGAAGGTGAGGGTGGGAACGGTGAAGAAGTCCATGGCCGCGATGGCTTCGCGATGATTATGAAGAAAGGCCCGCCAACGCTGGGCGGGTTCAGGATTTCTGGGGGCGCGTCGCATCCAGCGGGAGGTGCTTCGTTCGGAAACCTCAAAACCCAGCATGCGGAGTTCGCCATGAATGCGTGGAGCACCGCAGGTGGCGTTCTCGGCCACCATCTGGAAAATCAAATCCCGAACTTCTCTCGGAATCTTCTTGCCGGCTGCTCGCCTGCGCACTTTGCAGAGCAGGGCCCAATACAGGCGGAATCCAGCGCGGTGCCAGCGGGGCACAGTGTCAGGAGCGACTAGATAGAGGCACTTCTTCCAGTCGGACCAGAGTTGACGAAGGACGACCCAAAACAGCTTGTCAAGCAGACCCAGTCTGGGTTTAGGATGCCTGCGTTTCAGGACGACGAGCTGCTGGCGAAGAGCGAGGTTCTCCAACATTAGGTTTTGGCGCGTACGAAAGAAGCGGAGGGCGGCTCCGAACCAGATCCGGAAAAGGTCGAGCATAGTGGCATAGTTATACCAGATCGTTTTCTCATCCGGGCTTTCATGTCATTGATTTCACAATCGGATGGAATAGTGGCGAGGGACAAGGGACGAACCGCGGAACTTGTACCGCAAGTACACGCTACACGCTTAGGCCTGGATGGGGTAGGTGCCGTGCTCTTCGATGGCCTCCATAATCGCCAGGGTGCCTGCCTTGAAGCTCTGTTCGGTGGCGTCGTCGGTGGCGCCCCAGGTTCCCATTTCGGTGAAGCTCAAGACCAGCCGGTCTCCCGGCGCGCTGCTCTTCAAAAGGTCGATGGTGTACTGTTTCGTCGCTTCGACGCCTGACCAGAAGATCGACTCCGGAAAGTTGACCCAGATGATGATCTTTCCCCAAGCCTCCCGGGCTTCCTTTAGAGACAGGTCGGAAACGGGGGGCGGGGTGAAAGCCTCAACTACATCGATGCCGGTTTCGGCAATCACCTCTTTGTAACCCTCAAAGCCGCGAGTAACGTCGCAGTGTAAGGCGAGGATCTTCCCCTGGCGTTGAAGATAAGGCACCCATTTCTTGTAGAACGGCAGTTCGTACTTGCGGAACTCCTCGGGGCCCCAGAGCCCCTCGATCCATCCGAATCCCAGGAACTCCGCGGGAGAATCGGCGACCAGTTTCAGGCGTCGCTCGTCACGACGGATCTGTGCCTCTACCAGCTTCGAGAAATGATCGGGATGGTCATGCTGGTGATAGACCCAAGCGTCGAGGCCATAAAGCTCTCCGAAATAGCGCCGGGTGGCGCCATAGGGAGTCACTTCAAAGTCCAGCCCCCAATCCCGGAAGATACCGTCCCGGCCGATATCACGGACCATGTTGTAGTACACGCTGTTGTCGGTGCTGAAGGTCGTGTCCTCGAGCATGAAGATGACCGGGTCGTAGTCGTCCAGGCTCTTGATCAGACCCTCCGTCTCGACCGTGAGATTGTCGGCAATTCTTCCCGCGTGCATCTTGGCCAGGATCGTCCAACCTGCCCAGCAGGCCACACACAGAATGGAGTACCAGAACCATTTCGATTGCATTGCACCCCGCGCCATATCAGCAGCCCCTCCCGCTTCAACCGGAATTTCCATTGTCGACCTCCGGCCCGAGCGATAACATACACCTGACCGCCGCTGAACGCAATTTTCCGTATCGCGCCATCTAAAATGTAACCGTGGGGGGAGTGATCGCGCCATTTAGGATGTAACCCGAGTCGGCGAGAAGGATGAGGAGGGTTACGGTGAGTCACAAGGCGCGATGGGAGTATTTTCGGGCGATCTATGGGCGCTATCAGAAGGGCGATCGGAAAGCGCGGCAGGCGATTTTGAACGAGTTCTGTTTGAACACAAGGTATCACCGCAAGTACGCCATTCGGCTGTTGAACGGGGCGAGCCCGGGCGGGCGAGCCCACCCCCCCCCAGCGTTCGGCGCAAGCGCGCTCTGAGCTACGGGCCCCATACGCTGGCGGTTTTGACGAAGGTTTTCGTCAAATTTGCGATTGCTGAAACTCTAGGCACTGCGTACAATGAAACATGCCGATTCCCACTCTGGCAAATCGCCCAAAGGCTGGCTGGGCGGTCCTCCTTTACGGCCCGCCGCCTGAGATCCAGCTTCTCGCAGGTGAACTCGACGACAGCGGTCTTGAAATCGTCCGGATAGGCGATCATTTCTTTTTGCAAGCACCTGAAGTTTTTGACCCCCTCTCCTGGCCTGAGGAAGTAGCTTGGGCGGCGGCGGCTGTCTTACAACAACTGAACACTGCAGCGCGGTTGCGTTATGCCGTGCGTCTACCGATCCATTCGGGCGCCGCCATACTAGTCAACCGTGAGGGCTTTTGGGATCAGGATGATGTCGATCGCGCCGTCGCGGAAGTCCGAGGAGACGGCGCCCTCCCTCTCCAGGTTTCCTTGGGGAAAATCTGGACAGCTGCCAGGCAGAGGCCTCATCTTGCTCGCGCCCTAAATCTGTTCGCTCTCGGTTCCGCGGCCTGGAACCTGAGACAGACCTTCGAAGAAGTGGTACGAGAACTCGGCCCGCAATCGGAAGCCTGGATTGCGGCGCGCGGCCGAGCGACAGCTGAGGAATGCGCCTGGTTCCGAGCGACCGTGTTTGGATCGACGCCGAGACGGCCGGGCCTCTCGCGGCGGTCTGGATTTCCTTGGCCGAAGAACCGGACGCGTGCGATGCTACCCCTCGCCGCCAAGACATTTGTGAGGAGCGTTCTCGACGAACTGGTCCTCCTTCGCTTCAAGGACGGACGTTCATGAGCACCGTCTGAAACCTGTTGTGGGGAATCCTGCTTGCGACTGGCTTCAATTGGGTCCTGTCGCCGCCTCCACAATACCTCTCGCTTTGGCAGTCACACTCGGGCACGTACCCAGTCCCTCTGGGCATTTCAGGATAAGATCTGCGCCAGCCCCGAGTCACGCCCACCGGCGCCCCTCCCTTGAGGAAAGTCGGCCTCGATGGAGGCTATTTCTTCTTGGGAGGCACCACCGCGTCCTTGAACGCCTTCGCCAGACGGAATTTCACCACCGTCTTGGCCGGAATCTTGATGGCCTCGCCAGTCTGAGGATTGCGACCCATGCGAGCCTTGCGATTTGCCTTCACCGCCTTGCCCAGCCCGGGAACCACAAACTGCCCGCTGCTCTTGGCTTCCTTTGTGGCCAGAGCGACGAGTTCTTCGAGCACCGCGACGGCGGCCTTCTTCGGGATTTCCCGTATGGTCAAAATATTCGACCGGAGGATTTAGCGCCAGATCACGTATGATGTACGGTCACCATGCAAAACAAAAAATGGGCGCGGTTGTTGGCCTATGTAACGGGTCTGGTAAACCAGCAGTTGCTGCTGCAAAACGAATACCTGGCGGCCGAGAACCCTCAATGATCACCTACGAACCGGCCATGCGTGATCACCCAAAATCCGGCCATGGGAATTCGCCCTGCCGCGGTGGTTCTGCCTAATGCTTTGGCGTTGAGTCCTAGCCGGTACGGATCTTCGGCTTCAAGCATCATCTCTCACGGCTAAGTAATACCAGCAGCAGAGGTTGTGAGAAAGTGGAAATCGCAAAGCGATTTCCAAGGCGGCTTCGGTCGCCGTCTTTTCCACAACCTTATTCTGTCGACCG
The DNA here is from genome assembly GCA_050008675.1 of Terriglobia bacterium. Taxonomy (GTDB): domain Bacteria; phylum Acidobacteriota; class Terriglobia; order UBA7540; family UBA7540; genus CAVROP01. Next base: position 27,118 of record JBEKME010000044.1, on the reverse strand, counting down.
GTCCGACCCCCAAAGCCCTCTCTTGATTGGCCGGATTTCAGGTGATCACGCATGGCCGGATTGGGGTGATCACCGAGGAGAACCGGATCTTGCGATCACACCTTCCCGCCCGTCTGCGGCTGTCCGCTCCGGAGCGATCCACCCTGGCTGAAATGGGCAAGAGACTCGGCCGTAGGGGACTGGAGCAGGTGGCTGGTGTCGCCCAGCCCGACACGATCCTGGCCTGGTACCGCCGGCTGATCGCCCGCAAGTTCGACGGATCCAAGCGCCGATCCTATCCGGGCCGACCGCCCATCGATGGTGAAACCGAAGCCCTGATCGTACGTATGGCCAGAGAGAACTCCGGCTGGGGATACGATCGGATCGTGGGAGCCTTGGCCAACCTCGGCCATCGGGTGTCGGATCAGACGGTGGCGAACGTGCTCAGGCGGTATGGCCGTACCGGCAACTTGGCATGGCCGTCTGAAGGTGTGAAAAATACCAAGAGAAGAAAAAAGCTTTCTCGCAAAGGCGCAAAGCCGAGAAGGCGCAAAGAAGACCAGGCAGTTCTTTCGCGTGAGCTTGGCGCCTTTGCGTCTTTGCGTGAGACTGTTTGATTTTTTCACAGCTTCTCTCGGCCATGAAGGGGCGCGCCATAGCCGCCCTGCTCCATCACGGGCGAGACGCACCGTGCCACGTCGGCCCGCCGCCCGCCAGGGCGGCGACCCGCTCAGCAAGCTGCTCCGTACCCCCTCGTGGGTCCCCCGGCACTACCCCGCTTCGGTTATCGGCGACTTCGGCCGGAAGGATGAGGCCCAATGTGGCTTGCCTTCGGCGGGAAAAACGGGGACGTTCACGTGGGCAGCATGTGGTGCGCTTCCTCTCTACTCGACGTATCCTCCGTTTCAGCTGAAAACAAGCCATTGGTTGCTAAGCGACAGCCGGTCGCAATCTCACCTCCTTTGTTTCAATGCTCAGCGTTGCCGCTTCCAGTCCCTCCGATGTCGCGTCGATCGTGAGCAAACCTGGCTTTTTGGTGCTCTGAAGAATCACCTGGGCTAGGCCGTTAAACAGGCTTCTCTGGCTACCGTTGTCCCATTCCTGGCAATTGGGGTCGCCGTTGCCCACCCCGATCAGCAAGCCCTCGCCCGAGACCTTGAACCTGATCAAGTTGTCAGCCACAGGAACCGTGCGTCCGTCGCCATCGACGGTTGCGACCCGAATGATCGCTAAATCCTCGCCGTCGGCTGCGATCCTGGTTCGATCAGCCGTGAGGATGACCTTGACGGGGGCGCCCGTCGTCTCGCGCCTGGCCGTAAGCGCTGCCTTCCCATCCTTCACGCCTCGTGCTTCAAGCGTGCCAGGTGCATACTTCACTCGCCACTCCAGATGGCGGAACCGCTCGACCTTCTTCGAACCAAGGCTCTGGCCGTTGCAAAACAACTCGACGCTGTCGAGATTGGAATGCACCCACACAAGAATCTCTTCACCTTCCCTTCCTGCCCAATTCCAGTGTGGGAAGAGGTGCAACACAGGATCCTTGCCCCACCATGCTTTGTAGTAGAAATAGTTGTCCTTCGGGAACCCGCATGTGTCAACAATGCCGAATTGCGAACTTATGCTGGGCCAGGAATAAGGCGTTGGCTCGCCGCGATAGTCGAACCCAGTCCAGACAAAACCGCCGGAAAGCCAGGGACGCGCGGCGAAAAATGACAAATATTCATCCGCCCGTTCGCTCACAGCCTTGTCGTTTGCATCATAAGCACTTATCCAGTTGCGCAACTTATCTGTCGTGTAGATACCGCGAGTGGCAACGGTGCTGGGCCCCTCCGTTCCTATTAAGGGCTGCCGGGGGTGATCCTTGTGATATTTGTCGGGATCAGACAGGTTGTGGTTGAACCCCATCACGTCCAGCACCGGTGCAAACGACCGCTCTAATGGCGAGCCCAACACGCCAGCGGTGCACGCGCGGGTCGGGTCCATTCTGTGTGCATGCCCCTGCATCGTCTGGATCACACGCGGGCCGACCTCGTTAGACTGGAGCGTTACTTCCTCATTGCCGAGTGACCATAAGAAGATAGCGGGGCTGTTTCGGTAGCGCTTGATCATTGTTTCCATCTGCGCTATGCCTTCTTCACTCGCCGACATGCACCGCGTTTCGCAGAGCATCAGCATCCCTAACCGCTCGCAGGCTTCCACCCATTCCGGTGTGGGCATATGGTGCGAGGTGCGCACGGCATTGCATCCCACTCTCTGCAGTACCTCGACACGGTAAGATTGCAGCCGATCCGGCAGGGCGACGCCCACACCGGCATGATCCTGGTGATTGCAGGTACCCCGCACGGTGATTCTCCTCCCGTTGAGCAGGAATCCCTGGTTGACATCAAAGGCCAGGGTGCGCACGCCGAACGTCACCCGGTCACGGTCCCGCACGGCACCCGCAGATTCCACGGTAGCGACGGCAAAGTAGAGACTCGGGGTCTCCGGGGACCACAGCGCCACGTCTGCGAGCTTTGCCGTTGCACTGAAACCCTGCTTGCTGTCGGCCGGCACTTCTGTGGTCGGCGAACCGGCCGTCGCAACGATCTTTCCGGCCGCATCCAGAATCTGCCAGCCCACACGGCAGTCCTGCTTCACTGGGCCGCTGTTTTCGACGACAGTGCTCAACTCCAAGGACGCAGCTCTCCCCTGCACCTCGGTCCGCACAACCGTGTCCCATTGGCCCAGATGGAGCGGGTCAACCTTCGTAATCCATACGTGGCGATAGATGCCAGCGCCCTCGTAATACCAGCCCTCTCCGAGAGAAGCATCCACTCGGACAGTGATGCAGTTCTTCCGCCCGTAGAAGAGGAAATCGGTAAGGTCAAAACGGAACGGCACATAGCCGCTGTTGTTGCGGCCCACAAAGCAGCCGTTGCAAAAGACGAGGCTGCTCTGAAAAGCCCCATCGAAATCGATGAAGATACGCCGGCCTAAGTCGCTTTCCAGTACATCAAACACACGCCGGTACCAACCAACGCTCGTTTCTGGATACCTGCGCCCCAGCGGCTTGTAACCCCGCGATTCCAGCCCGTAGGGGGACGGCAATTCTTTGTCGTATACGAACGGCAACTCGACGCCCCAATCATGAGGAAGATTTACCGTCCGCCACGATGTATCGTCGAACCCTGGCATGGCGAATTTGAGGTCGCCTGTCGTGGAAAGGTCCTCCGCGTAACGAACTTTGCCAAAACCGAGGTCTCGGGTTGGATCGTCGGCGTGACCCTGGAAGAATCGCCAGTCGAAATCGAACAGAAGGTGCTCCCGCGGACGGAGATCGATTTCGGGGCGGGTCGGGATCGAACCGGCGATGTCCGCGTGGGCAACCCCGTCGCCCGCGCCCAGCCAGTGCGCTAAGTCCGGAGAAACCGCAAGAATCACGCCCTCGACTGCGGTTGTCTTCACGAAGCTGCGCCGAGATAAAGGCCTCGAATCCATGATAGAGTCTCCTTTCAACACTCGCCACCCGGTGCGCGGCGCGGCACCCTGGATGGAGAATCCCTTATCCCGGACCTTCTGAAAGCCGGCCTGCAAGCGAGTATGGAGGGGCAGTCAAGGGTGAGTTTTAATGGTGCATTCGCTCTGACACGCCCGCCGACCGGCCAGAGCTTTCTTACGACGTGCCCGTCTTCCTCGGGGAGAACTCAAAAGAATGAGATTCTGCGCCGCACTGGGAAGTGAGCCGGTGCCCTCCCGGTCGGGGGGAAACGACAGGAAGGTCGCACACCTTGTCGTTCCCTCCACGCGGGATGGTAACTCAACCGGCGTGGTGAGCCCCTCCCCGCACGGCCTTCGCCGATGAAAAACCCGCGACGCCGGGAACGTTCCTGGCGCTTAGAAGACTAATCTCAAGGCGAACTGGATTTGCCTCTCCGCAAGTACCGTACCACTAGCAATGCCAAACCCTGGAGAGCCTAACACGCCGGACGGTACTCCAAAGGCATGCTGGTTGAATAAGTTGAAGAATTCGGCACGGAATTGAAGTGTCTTCCCTTCAACTAATGTCGTGTCCTTGATTAGCGAGACATCAAAGTTCGAAAAGCACCTGGTGCGAAACGTATTCCTACCAAGGTTGCCGGGATAGTCCTGCAGACCTGTTGTCTGGCCGCCCGGAGTGGCAAAATACTGCTGTCCCAGACCCTGCCCATCGGCGATAACGGCACTTGAAAAGAGATCTTCTTGTGGCGCTCCCCCTGTATTCAGAGTGGCCTTCTGAACCAAATTTGGCCTTGTACCTTGGTAGCCCCAAGGGAGAGTCCCGTATTCCTGAGTCCCGAACGGGGAATTCACAGTGAACGGAAACCCTGACTGCGCCTGGATAATACTTGTCATTTCCCAGCCACGCGTCACCCTCTTCGGCGCGAAAGAGAGAGCCTTCCACTGCTCGAAGGGAAGCTGGTAGATAAAATTTGCCACAAAGCGTTGGGTAAAGTCGAACCCGGAAACCGACTTTTCGCATCCCATGCAAAATGGGTTGTTATAGGACCCACCGGATTGTCCTCCCGGGCCGTTATAGACCGTCCCCACGCTGTCAATGGCTTTTGACCACGTGTAGGAGATTTGGAAAGTGATCCCATGGGTGGGGGAGACCTTGCGAGCTGAAGTCTGCAGAGCGTTGTAGGTAGAGTGGGCGTGGTTGTCGGCCAACTGGACCATGCCCAAGCCGGGGTCGGCAAGCGTGTAGGGAGTGTACTGGGGTTGAGCCCCGGCATATGCATTGGGGTACTCATTACCATATAACCTGGCGGCGTTATTCATCACGTAAGCCATCTGGAAAGCGATATCACCCGGCAATTGTCGCTCCAAGGTCACGTTCCCGGACATCGTGTAACCATTGCGAAGACTTGTTGAATCCAGATCAAGTATCAGCGGACCGCCAAAAAACGCCTCTACTGGCTGAAGGTTGACGGGCGTATTGGGTTTAAGGTTCTTTGTGTTGCCCCCCGATGGGAGAGGATTGCCTTGCAAATCGGTGACAGTTGGTAACCCACTGACAGGTAAGGGGGTCAAAGACATAGGAGGGTTGTAGCGGGTGCCATATGCGGCGAACGGAAAATTGAAAGCCTCCTGATCTGCGAATTGAATTAGTGGGACGTTCGTGAAGATACCGAAACCTCCTCGGAAGACTGTTGCAGGCGTAACCTTGTAGGCAAGCCCAAAACGGGGGCCGAACCCAGTATGGTCTGGCCTGTAAACAGGCTGTGGATTCATAACGAGCATGCGGTAAACGCTACCACCCGCGATGGCCGGATTATCGATGATTCCTGCCATTCGGTTTGCGACCTCGTATGGGACCGAGTTATACTCATACCGCAGGCCCAGGTTAAGCGTTAATTTCGACATGACTTTGACATCATCCTGAAACCAACCAGCCAGAGTGGATCGGCGTATTCCAAAAGGCGCATACCCGCCCCCCGGCGGCCCAAAGCCGGGAAAAGCCAAGGTCCTCTGGTAAGCGGCCGCCTGTCCCAGCATGAAACTAATCAGGGAACTGGGGCTCGGGGTACCGGCCGCCAGATTATTGTCTCCACTGGCCGATGGAATAGCCACCGACAGTGGGGTTCCGAGTTGAAAAATATACTGTCCATTGGGGCCGCCGATTGAAGCGCCATACTCATCATCCCTTACGCGCTGGAAACTGAAGCCCAAGCTGATCGAGTGAGCGTTCTTTGTCCAATTTACCTTATCGTTGAAGTCAAAGGTCTCGGGATGCAAATCGAAGAGTCCCGTGTCGGGGCCCCAGCTTCCCAGGCTGCCATCCGAAAAGGTAAACTGTGGGAATTGGATCGTTCCCGGGCCTATAAACTCGTCGTTCATTAGATACCCAAAGGTGAAACTATTGAGCAACGTCGGAGAAGCAATGTGAGTTTCCGTCACTCCCAGGTTGCGCTGGTTGTAACGCGTAAGCTCTGAAAAATTGGATGCCTCCGTCAGAGCCACTGGGTCTGTGGCGCCCATAATATTGTTCGACCACGTGTATCGGCCGTATATTGAATCCTTCGACGAAAAGCGGTGATCCATTCGTGCTGACCACTGGTCGCGATTTATGGGAAGACTCGCATTGCTATTGTACGTACCGGGTCCAAAGGGGCCCGCGGGATCGTTGGGAAGCGGGTAACGACTCATGACCGTTTGAGCAACGGCGTTGAGGGGGACCGTCAATTGATCAGGCTGCCCATTTGCACCTTTGATGGTCACAATACCTTGGCGGTTCTGAGCCGTGGGCACGGGGAACAAGGCCGGCTCTCCCAAGCGCTGCCGGTAGCCCGCATATTGAACGAAGAAGAATGTCCGCTCCTGGCCGCTATAAACGTGAGGAATCACAATCGGTCCGCCCAGTGTCCCGCCAAATTCGTTCCTCCTGAAAGGAGGAACAGCATTGGAAAAGAAGTTGCGCGCATCGAATGCGCTGTTTCGGACAAACTCGAACAGGCTCCCGTGTAGCGGGTTGTTCCCTGTTTAGTGACGAGTTGAACGATCTCTCCGGAGCCACGACCGAATTCAGCAGAATAGTTGTTCTGCAAGACCTTGAACTCCGCAATGGCGTCCAAGTTGAAGTTCGTGAATTGCCCCCCGCCGAGTTCATTGTCCGAGGTGTCGCTGTTGTCCAAGTAGCTCGACCCTGTTGTCCCTCTGTTCCCATTGCTTGCCACGAAGCCCTCGAAGGAGAAGGAGGAGTCGACCTCATAATTCATGCCGGGCTGCATCAGCACCAGATTAGTGATATCTCGTCCGTTAAGGGGAAGCGTACTCACCTGTTGTCCCTCCACTAATCCGGCTACCGTCGCGTTGGTCGTGTTTAACAATGGGGGAGCAGCGCTGACTTCCACCCTCTGTGTGCTTCCCGCGAGAGCCAGAGTAAAATCCACTTACCGATGCTGGGTAACGTCCAGGGTGACTCCCTTGGAGGTCGCCTCCTTAAACCCATTAGCCTCCGCCCTGACGTCGTACGTTCCTACGAGAAGGTCAGAAAGCGAGTAAGTTCCCGAGGCTCCCGAAACCGTGAAGCGCGAGATTCCGGTTCCTTGCTGGACCACGGTCACTTTGGCACCGGGAATAACTGCCCCACTAGGGTCCTTGACGGTTCCTTCGATCTCGCCCACTGCCTGGGCCCAAGCAGGCGAAGGCAATTCAGCGATAAGAAGCAGCGCTCCGCAAAGAAACACGAACGTGGTTTTCATCGAATTGGTCCTCCTTCAGAAATACGGCAAAAGTACCAAGAGCTCTAAGTCCGAGGGCAGCAAAACAGATAACAAAGCACATCCGAAGGTTCACAGACGCACGTTTTTCCCCATAATTGCCTCCAAAACGATATATGACCCAATCCCGACAGCCTTGGACCAGCGGGGCATTTTTGGTGTCGATTAGCTTTCGTGGACTACCCGAGCCACGCCGAGTCCTGTTTGGAGACCCTCGCCAATCGGGCTTGGTTTACACCCAGTGCGGGTACTTGTCAAGGGGAAAACTTAGATGATAGAAACGTTCATATCGAACACTAAGGCGACGTTTTCAACATGTTTTGGCGAATTTAAGGCCGCAATCGACTAGGCTCAGCAACGTTTCCATTTGACAGCAGTCAGCCCGATTTGATATCTGTTTGCGACGTGCTCTCGTAAAGCCACCGTCAAAGGGGATAATAGTCATGCTTCCCATCGATAGAGTTCGAGGCCTGATCGCAGGAAAGCCGATTGACCATTTACCTGTTCAGCCCATGATCATGATGTTTGCCGCCAAACATCTGGGAATTCCTTATATTGAGTACACAAAAGACGGCAGGAAGATGGCGCAAGCTCAAGTAAAGGTGGTGCGGGATTTCGGCATCGACTGCCTGATGACTTGTTCTGACCCCGCCAGGGAAGTGTTTGACATCGCGGGCGAGGGAAGCATCAACTGGTACGCAGACCAGGGGCCTGCGATCTGTGAAGAGCGCGCAGCGCTGCTCGATAAGTCACGGTTGAAGACCTTTCCAATCCCGAATCCGCTCGGGGGGGGAAGAATGCACGATCGGATCAGGGGCATTGAAGTCATGCTCCAGGAGTTCGGCGGCGAGGTCTCAATAGTTGGATGGGTTGAAGGTCCCCTGGCTCTGGGCCAAGAGTTACGCGGTTTGACCCGCATCATGACGGACTTCATAGATGATCCCGCCTTTGTGGGTGACCTGCTGGACTTCGCCGCGGAGGTTGCAATGGTTTACGCCGAGGCACAAGTTCAAGCTGGGGCCGACACGGTCGGAATGAGTGACGCGGCCGCCAGCATGATCGGGCCTCGTTATTACCGCGAGTTTCTGTTTCCCAGGCAATTGCGGGTTGTTGAATCCATCCGGAGGGCCCACCCCCCAAGTAATCGTCAGGCTACACATGTGCGGCAATACCAACCCGCTGATCGCGCAAATGAAGCAATTGCCGGTTCACGTGTTTGAGCTCGACTCCCCGACGAACTTGGCGGCGGCACGCGGTATTCTCGGTCCTGAACGGGTCATTCTCGGCAATGTCGCCACGGTCGAGGATATGCTGGAGGGGACACCCGAGCGGGTGTACGAAGCGTGTAGAAGTTGCCACGAGATCTCCGGGCCCTTCCACATTGTTGGCACTGGCTGTGAGGTGCCTCCCGCAACTCCGGCCGAGAACCTTCGCGCCATGGTTCGATACGCAACAGAACATCAACTTTACCAATTTGAGCGGCGCGCGGCCTGAGGCGAGCTCCAGAGCTGTTCCCCGAGGGACGGCGCGGGGTCGATGGGTGCTGTTACCGAATAACCGCTTCTGGCCTGACAGTCGAGGCGGACTCCAAAAGAGCGGCAGGGGAGGGAGGCGCGGTTGAACCTCGCACTCGCAATTCATTCTTGAGTACTGTCACTTGAGCTTCTTCCGTCCCTCCAGGCTGGTCCGAGAGCTTGCACATCAAGAGATCCATGGCTAGCTTTCCCATCTCGTAAGCCGGCTGGGCGATCGCCGTCAGCCGAGGACTTGTATTCGAAGCCCATTCAAAATCGTCAAATCCCAGAACGCTGACGTCCTCCGGGCATGGAATATGAAGTTCTCCCAGTGCTCGCAGGACACCCAAGGTCATTTTGTTGTTGCAGGTAAAGATCGCCGAAGGAGGAGTGGCCAACCGCATCAACTCCAAACCGGCGCCATAAGCCTCTTCCGCCTGATGACCGACGCAGCGGAAGTAGTCTTCACATCCCGGAAGGTGATTCTGGTTTATGGCCTGGCTGAAACCCTCAACCCGCTCTGCCACATTGGGCAGCTCGCGACAACACGCTACAATGGCAATCCGTTTATGACCCAGAGCGGCAAGGTAATTCGTGGCTTCTCGAGATGCCTCTAGATTGTCAGTGACCACCGCCGCACTCGGAAAATTCCTGGGGACGCGGTCGAAAAATACGAACGGCGTGCGCTGGCGCGTCAGGCAGTCCCGAGCTCCATGCGGGTCTACCGGAGCAATCAGTACGCCGTCTACTCTTCGCGACAAAACCATGTGGAGGGAGCTACTCTCCAGCTCACGGTCTTCCCTGGAATCGCATACGATCACGGAATAACCGCACTGTCGCGCCACATCCCCCATGCCCCTCATCACTTCGGGGTAGAAGAAGTTGGTGAGGTCAGGGACTACCACGCCGATGGTCTTGCTGCGACGCACCTTAAGGCTTCGCGCTATGACGTCCGGGTGGTAATCGAGCGCTTCGATGGCCCGAAGGACGCGCTACCTCAATTCTTCCCTCACCGTAGTTTTGCCGTTTATTACGGCGGAGGCTGTGGAAAGAGAAACATTTGCCAGCCTTGCTACATCACGAATCGTCATAATGATAGTCCTCAAAAGTCTACGTACACTCGAAGACAAAGCCCAGCTAGGTGGCAGCCAAACAATGTTAGATACTTTTCTGCCCGGCGTCAATTACTGCCAGCCCAGGTGACTGCCAGCCCAGGTATCGCACTCTGTTCGGCCTCGAACGGAAGTAACCTTGGCTGGGGAGCCGGCGTCGTTTCCGCAAAGGAGAGGCACGTCAAGCGCGCCGGACAGAACGTTTTCAAAATACCCAAGATTTGTCGGAACACCTATTCCACTTGGGTAAACCGGGAGGGACACATCGTTTCCAAACATCGCCTTACGGGGAGGCCCTACGTTGACCGCCGCAGCCAGCGCTCCTATTCGCTTTGTCGGAGCCAATGACGGCGCGTCCAGCACAGCTTTCCTCATTGAAATGGCCCACGTGCTCGCTCAGCGGAGAAATCGCTTTACGTACTGGGTTGTCTTATTTGACGGCCAAGAGGCACTGAAAGACTGGTCTGCCTCGGATGGCTTGTACGGGAGCCGCCACTTTGCCCAGTCGCTCAGCGCGGACCAGGTGAAGCAGATTCGCGCCATGTTCAACGTGGATATGATTGGGGACAGGAACCTTCACATCCACCGTGAGAGCCACTCGGATGCTCAGCTCACCGATCTCATTTTTCGTGATGCCCAGGACCTCGGTTACGGGCGGTATTTTCTGGAACGGCCGCTATCCGTGGAGGATGATCATATGCCTTTTGTTCGGGCTGGGATTCCCGCCGTTGAGTTAATTTCGCTCGATTACGGCCCGTTCAACATTTTCTGGCACACGCCCTTCGACACCGTGGGAAAGTGCAGCGCCGTGAGCCTCGGGATCGTCGGGCGGGTCCTGCTCGACGCCCTGGACGATCTTGAAAGCGGTCGGACGCCCAAACCTCTGCTTGCTTTTCTGGAGAGCGGCGCAGCGGGGATGCTTCGTCAGCACGCTGGACGATGAAACTCCACACCGCCGGCCCAGAGTTGGCAGGGATATTTCGGGACCGCATCCTCCGTCGAGGCCGCGCCTGGCCTGGGGCTTCTTCCGCCTGCTTTTCGTGCATAAAGGGCTCAGGACGCGACCTTTTACCTTCGGAAGAGGGCCCCCCGCGATTTACCAGCAGGCAAGCGAGAGGAGAAACAGGTGGTACACCTCAGGGCCCTCCAATGGGGGTTTATTTGCCACGCGAGCAAGATTTTGGTTGGTTCGCGGAGCAACTCTGGGATGAGATCCGCGAGGAGTGGTCTTCCAATCTCGTCTTCGACAGCTTGGCATCGAGCGTTGCAGGCCTCCTCGGCGGAAGCTTTGACGCCCTTAGAGAATGACCCAACACCAGGAGCCACGAGGGGAGTAAAATAGGGTCGGGGAGGGGGTTCCTTCCCAGGAGGTCAATGTGGCTCGATCACCCTTTTGTTCCGGGTCTCTCTTGCTGGACATGATCCTGATTCCGGAGCAAGACAGTCCGAGTTGTCCCCGGGAGAAGACAATTCATAATGGGAATCCTCGGCGTGAACCTGAGCACCTTCTCCCCACCGATGAACCGGAGCAGGTTGGCCGAAGAACCGGACGCGTGCGATGCCACCCCTCGCCGCCAAGACATTTGTGAGGAGCGTTCTCGAGGAACTGGTCCTCCTTCGCTTCAAGGACGGACGTTCATGAACACCGTCTGAAACCTGTTGTGGGGAATCCTGCTTGCGACTGGCTTCAATTGGGTCCTGTCGCCGCCTCCACAATACCTCTCGCTTTGGCAGTCACACTCGAACACGCACCCAGTCCCTCTGGGCATTTCAGGATAAGATCTGCGCCAGCCCCGAGTCACGCCCACCGGCGCCCCTCCCTTGAGGAAAGCCGGCCTCGATGGAGGCTACTTCTTTTTGGGAGGTACCACCGCGTCTTTGAACGCCTTCGCCAGACGGAATTTCACCACCGTCTTGGCCGGAATCTTGATGGCCTCGCCGGTCTGCGGATTGCGTCCCATGCGAGCCTTGCGATTTGCCTTCACCGCCTTGCCCAGCCCGGGAACCACAAACTGCCCGCTGCTCTTGGCTTCCTTTGTGGCCAGAGTGACGAGTTCTTCGAGCACCGCGACAGCGGCCTTCTTCGGAATCTCCGCTTTCTCGGCCAAATGCGCAACGATCTGAGGTTTTGTCATCATTGGTTCTACTATTCCTCTCTGCGTTGGATTGTAAGGATTGCCATGTTGAAATGGTCGTTCAGCCCCCACTGTACGTAATGCACGGATGGCTGTCAAGGCAGTTGCGGAGAGGAGCCTCCACCCCATCGCAAAGAGATTTCTCTTCCGCTTCCATTTCCCCTCCAGTACGATTGTGGTTATGTGGGGGCGCTACCGGCTGTCGGGCACTGAAGAGGTCGCGGGGTTTATTTGAGGCAGCCCACCTCTTCAAATCCTATCTTGGGTCTTCCCACCGCGGTAGCGGGTCACGTGCGGCCAATCGAAGGAGGAGCTCACCGCCGTTCTCTTCGTCGAACAGCTCCTGAATGAACCCGTATGTTTTCTGGACTACATCGATCATGAGGGTCTTGATCTCCTCGTCATCGAAGCGCGAGAGCTTGGGCCAGGGAATTTCCCCGAAGGGTGTGGTTACCAATACATCCGAGTAATCTCCAGCCTTGGAATCGGGCGCTATACCTGCGTGCAAGTCCTCGAGAACGGAATTGCGAAAGCACCGATGCACGAGGTACTTTGCTAGGCGTTTCTGCAGAACTGGGTCCGTGATGAGAACCCGTATGGCCTCGTCTGTTTTATCCATGTTAGCCTCCGGGATGCCGACCCACTCTGACAGCCGAAAAGGCCGGTTGCAAGGAAACCGCTCGGCAGGTGGCGCAGCGGAAACAACATAGCGCGAAAGGTCCAGGTTGTCGCGGCGTGAGCTTGAGCGTATGCTACGAATTTTGGGAGGATCCCCTTGAGATGCCGGCCGCAACGCTACCAGTGTCCGCACTGTAAGTGGGACTTCGCCCGCAGAAAAAAGAGGTGTTGTCCAGGGTGTGGCACGCTGCTCTTGATCGTGTCTGATATGCTCTCCGATCCCGAGCTGACGGAGCTCCGAAGTTTTTGGATGTGGGACCCTCTGAAGGAAAAGTGGGACTTCATCCGAGATTGGGAGGCGCATAAAGTCGAGGCGATGCGAAAGTTCGAGGAGTACGTTTTCGGGCGGGGCGGCGCCTTGGGTCAAGAAAAGAAGAGGTACCTTCCACTCAGCCGATGGCTTCAGTGAAGGCGCACGACGGGATGATCTGTATCCTGGCGGACTTCCTGGGACTCCACTTAGGATTGTAGTCATCAGGGTGTGAACCAATGCCCGAAGAGGCCGAAATGGGCAGACTGCTTGGACGGCAATTTGGCGAGTACAAAATCGGTACAACTTGAGCGTTCCGAACGTGCTTTTCAGTGACTTAGCGTTGCCAACCGTGCCGCAAAATCAACGAGATACCCTAATTGATTTAGCTTCCTAAACCGTGGGTCGGGGGTTCGAATCCCTCCAGGCCTACCAAGTGCCGTAGGGCGTGCCAGCGAAGTTCTGGAATACCCAGCTTACGCGCGAGCGGTTTGATGCGCTTTGACATCAGCCAGCCCAGGTCGATTGGCCTGCCACGTTTGCCAGGCAGCACCCAAGCATTGGGCTGGGCATCAGGCTCGTAAAGAAGCCGAGGTCACCGAGCAGACGTACTACCGGCGGCGGAAGGAGTATGCCGGTTTAGGGCCGGCGCGGCGAGCAATTTATCCTAACTAGTTTTTGCCCGCCGCGAAAGTTGGACTGCCCATACTGCGCCTACTTGCTCGTGTTCGCCGCCTTGAATGCATCTGCCAGTGACACCACCTGCAGATTCGCCTTCAGCGAGTCCAGCGTCTCGCGGCTCTTCACTACCACGTCAACCGTTTCACCCGGCAGCAGATCGAAGTAGTTGTCAGACAGTTCAGGGCTCGCGGCGCCAAAGGTCACATAGACGCTTCGCGCCAGCACCGGCGACGAGAGCTTCAGATGGTACCCATCCGTCAACTGGGTCAGTTCCGCGCTTAGGCGCGCCTCTGGCAAATGCACCTGCATTGTCGGTACGAGGTAGATGAGGTTGCGAGATACGCTCTTTCCATCCACAACCAGCTCAGCCACCGTGACTTCGCGCGCAGCGTCGGTGTCATCGGCCCCACCCAGGTCCGACAACGGCCATTGCAAATACACCTGGCTCGAGAGCCCCGGCACGCTCACCTGCTGAGTTGTCTCCTTCACTACCTTGCCGTCGAAGTCGAGGATGCGCAGACGCAGTTGGCCGCTGACCGGCTGCACCTTATCCGAAACAATGTAGGTCTTCAATATGCCGTCTTCAACATGCGGGGATACAAGCACGGGCGCATAAAAGCGTCGCGCATAGTACTGCAGGGCCTTCCATCGTCCGTAGTAGTCAATGCTCGACCACGACGCCACCGGCCAGCAATCATTCAGTTGCCAGAAGATGGAGCCCATCGTCTCCGGCCGGCTTCGCCGGAAATGCTCGGCGCCAATCTTGATCCCCTCGGCTTGCAGCACCTGGCTCACGTAGAGGAAAGAGGCAAAATCCTTCGGCTCAGGATAATCCTTGAGCAGATAGTCGTGGATGATCGAATTGCCTTCATTGTTCTTCTGGTGGGCGAGCATCACCGGCGTAAAGATACCCGTGCGATCCTCGGGCGACGTGAAGGCTTCGATCGTCTTCATCTCCGGGAAGGACTGGAATCCGTATTCCGTCACAAAGCGCGCATGATGCTGTTCGTAGGTCGAGAACGGCACGCGTCCATGCCATACATCCCAGATGTGCGCGTCGCCCGTCTGGAAGGTCGGTGACGTTTCTTCGTAGTCGGCGCTGGGTGAACTTGGCCAGTACGGACGTTGCGGGTCCAGCCTTTCCACGACCGAAGGAATCACGCCGCTGAATGTGGATACATAGTCTTGCCACATCTGATTGCGAACCTCTGCCGGCAGTTGCTGGCGATCGTTCCAGAAGATCGCACCTTCCGTCTCGTTGTTCCCGCACCAGATGATGATGCTCGGATGATCGCGCAGCCTCTTCACCTGGTCTTCAATCTCCGCGGCCACATTCAGCTTCCAGCTATACAATCCGGGCTGCCAGTCATTTCCGAACATGAAGTCCTGCCACACCATGATGCCGAGTTCGTCGCAGAGCCTGTAGAACTCCTCGCTTTCGTAGTAGCCCCCGCCCCACAGGCGGATCATGTTCATGTTGGCGTCCTTAGCCGACTGCAGAATCCGGCGATAATTCTCCTCCGTCACCCGGTTGGGGAAGCTATCGAACGGAATCACATCTGCGCCTTTGCCGAAGACCGGAATGCCGTTGACCACAAACTCGAACGATCGCCCCCACTTATCCAGGTCGCGCCGCAATACCACGGAGCGTAGACCAGTGGTCACGCTGCGATCATCATCCACGCGGCCCTGTGTCTTCACCTGTGCCGTGAACGTACACAATGGCTGTGCGCCGTACCCCGTGGGATACCAGAGATCCGGCTTGTCGATCTCCAGCGGCAGATCGATGTGATTCACACCCGCGTGGAGCGCCACGCTCCGCGTTGCCTCCGCCGGCTTGCCACCCTGCGAGTAGCGGATGCTCACCTCCGCGCTTGCATCCTCTGTAGCCGTCACCTCCACCTCGCCGTTCAAATGCGCCACCGCCGCGCTTACATCAAGCTGGCGAATATGCAGGTTCGAGATACGCGCCTCGTCCCAGGCCTCCAGATGTACCTGCCGCCACACGCCGCTGGTCACAAATGTCGGCCCCCAATCCCACCCATACTCATACGCGGCCTTGCGAACGTACGTCTTCTCTTTAACATGCGTCTTCAGGCGCCATGGATCGGCTGACGCCGCGTGTGCCGCAGCCTCGTCCGGCGAAGGAAACACCACGCGCAACTGGTTCGCCCCGGCGTGCAGCAACGGTTTCGCGTTCACGCGCCAGGTGCGAAACATGTTGTTCGCCGTCAGCACCTGCGAATCATTCAAAAAGGCTTCGGCGTATGCATCCAACCCGTCGAAGACCAGTTCCAGGTTCCGCCTCTTTAGGGTCTCCGGCGTGATGTTAATCGTGGTGCGATACTCCCAGCTCGCGCCTTCAATCCACTGCAACTTCGCCTCGTTGTCGCGATAGAAAGGATCGGGGATTAGTTTGTTCCGCAGCAGGTCGAGATGCACGTCGCCCGGCACGTGAGCCGGCCGCCATTGCCCGTCGGTGCTGTTCGCCGACGGCGCCAGTTGCCGAAATTCCCAACCCTGATCGATCGCTGTATCGGTGCGGACCGCCTCTCGCTGTGCTGCCGCAAATCCGGTACCGAGGCAGACAATTATTGCTATAAATAGAATTCCCAGTCTCTTGTGCCGCATAATTTCTCCTTGATGAAACGAAGTGCCGCGCGAAACGCATCCGCCGCACAGGAATACTCCTTACGCTCGCCAAAGTACACGCCCAGTGCCGTGTAGCCAGCGCTGCCCGGGCGTACGTGCACTTTCTGCAGTTACGAAGGGGAACGACCCGGTTGCGCCCTCCGTGTTCGGGAAGGCCGGCAGTCTCGTGGAAGCCACGTTGAAGGGAACTCCTTGCGGTTTGCGTCCCTCAGCCATTCCCGACCTGGTTACCTCGCTGTCCAGTAGGCCTGAAGGCCTATGTAATCGTCATCAGGCAGGTTGGCGAGAATAGCTCGACGAATTTCCAGGGGATCGATCTCGCCCTGCTGCTTATAGACAACCTGAGCATCAGGCCGAATGAGCATCGCGTAAGGTACCGCCCCATTCCATTGCGGATCGAAAGCCGCCATTAGCGAGTAGATATCCGTCGATCCGAAAAGGAGGTTAGTGCTGGAGGCGTGTTCCCGTTCAAGAACGCGCATTACACCTGCCTTCGTATCTGGATCGTTAGTGCTCACGGTAACCAGGTCGAAAGAACGCTGGCGATACATGCGATACATGGTCTGAAATTCGGGGAACTCCTTGGTACAAGGTCCGCACCACGACGCCCAGAAATCGACTAAGAGAAGTTTTCCTCCTGAATTCTTGCGAAGCGCTTTAAGGTCCCCAACGCTCGCCAATTTAACAGAGACCGGCTCACGCTCGATCTCTGCGAGCTCCGCCTTGCGCCCTTCCTCCTTGTATGCCCACTTGGTCGAGCAGCCGAATGATGGCGTCTTGGCGATGGACACCGGTTTGCCTGCTAACAATGCCTCGATTGCGTTGCGGGCGTCATGTTGAGTGACGTATAGCTCTCGGGGATTATTATCAACGCGGCCCTCGTAACGCAGACGACGTTCTGCGTCGAAGACAAAAACGTGTGGGGTCGCGCTTGGCCCATACGCTTCTGTGACGCGCTGCGTCTCACCATCATAAAGATAGGGGAAGTTAAAGCGGCGGTATGCGGCACGGATCTTCATTTCCGCAAACGAGTCGCCCACGTCGGTGTAGCCCATTTCATCCAACCTTACGGCTTGTGGATTATTCGGCTCAATGGCCACCAGCGCCACACCGCGGTTCCGATAATCAGTGGCTAGTTGCTTGAGTCGATTTTCATAAAGCTGCGCTGTGGGGCAATGATCGCACGTGAAAACAATCACCAAAACCTTGCTGGAGTCATAGTCCTTAAGGCAGTGGGTTTTGTCATCAATACCTGGCAAGCAAAAGTCGGGCGCCTTAACACCTATCGATAATGTCACGTGTGATTCGGCTGGCCGAAGAGCAGATGGTGAAATCAGCGTAAGCAATAGTAAGTTCAGAGCAAGCAATGACAAATTTAGGGTGCGCTCTAACATGTCCGAGGTCGCCGAACCAGTTTTCATGATGCTCCGAGCTGGGGCCGCGAGGATTTCAACAACCCGCTTGAGCGTTTACTTCTTCTTTGCGTCCCAATGCAGCAATTCTATAATAACAAAGCCCACAACAATCTCAAGGACGACATTTTGAACAAATCGTTCAGTTGTGTCGTCGAATCCCTGAAAAAGCGACGCGGCAACTGCTTGCGGATTCCTTCTGCCGGCTTCCGGCTTCCTCTTTTGCCTTTGGATCTGGTGGAGCCTGCCGCGCCCGGCGAAGATCGTGGGCGGAACCTGGTTTGTTGGAGGCATCATCTACAATGCCATGATGACGCGCGGATTTCGGACAAAGCCCGTGATGATAGATTTCAGTGAAGGTTGAGGGCGCAACACGGTTCTTGACAAGGGCCCCGAGAAGTGGTATGGCCCCCCCATATATGTTTGAATTATTTTGCACGGCACAAGCGCAGTTTTCATTCTGCGAGAATTCAAGCGCCGGGTCCGTTGAGCGTCGAAAGTAGTTCCAGATAAATCGATTTACGAAGGGAGACCTAGAATGCTTTTGAAACACAAGTTTGGTCTGGGGTTAGCTCTCGTCCTGCTGTTCGGGACCCTGGCCGCATGGGCCAGCATTACGGGCAGCATCTCTGGCGCGGTTACGGACCCGACCGGCGCCGTAATTCCCGATGTGAAAGTGATTACGTTGAACACGAGCACCGGGATCCGGCAGTCCGTGGTGACGGATTCAAAAGGTTTCTACGAATTTCCGGCTTTGCCAATTGGCACGTACGAATTGGAGGTTCAGAAGCCCGGATTCAGGCATTTTCACCAGACCGGACTGGTGATCGATGCCAACTCGGCTCTGCTCGTGGACGTTAAGCTCATTTTGGGCGAAACGACGCAGGAAGTCAACGTTTCAAGCGCCGCTGTCCACGTGGAGACCAGCAGTACGCAAATGGGAGAAGTGATTGAGGGTAACAAGATTACAGCGGTGCCGTTGAACGGTCGCAGCTACACGGATTTGCTGGCGCTCCAGCCTGGCGTCTCGCCCTACTCGAACGTGGCCGTGGGAGGTGACCGCCCCACCTCCGGCGATATCACCAACTCAGGCAACGACGCCATGAATGGCCAGCGAGAAACCTCGAATGGCTTTATGGTGAATGGGGCAAACGTTGAAGAGGGGCGAAACAACGGCGCGGCGATTATTCCCAACCTCGATTCGATCGCGGAGTTCCGCATCCTCACCAACAATTTCGACGCCGAGTACGGGAACTACAGCGGCGGCCAAGTCAATGTAGTGACCAAATCCGGCGACAACTCGTTTCACGGTGACGCGTTTGATTTTGTTCGCAACACCAAGTTTGACGCGCGAAACTTCGAATCGCCTGGGGTCGGAGCCTTCCAGCAGAACCAGCTTGGAGGCACTTTCGGCGGGCCCATCAAGCGTAATAAGGTCTTCTTTTTTGTTGATTACCAAGGAACTCGGATGGTTCAAGGCGAAGCCACGGGATTGATTCCCGTGCCTTCGGCTGAGGAGCGGACGGGGGACTTCTCCGGTAACGCAGGCGCTTTGAGCGGTTCTGTGGTCGGCTCCAACTGGGCCAACGTGCTTTCGAAGCAACTGGGTTACCCAGTGCAAGCCGGGGAGGCGTACTACACTTCGGGATGCACCACCTCGTCACAATGCGTTTTCCCGAACGCTGTCATTCCGCAAAGCGCCTGGGCGTCTCCGGCAGCTCCTTTACTGAAGTATATCCAACCGCCCGACCTTCCCGGGAACTACTTCTCAACTTCCGCCTACGACGAGCGATTGCGGGACGACAAAGGAGGCGTTCGCGTTGATGGGAATTCCCGGTTCGGCATGCTTTCCGCCTACTACTTCATGGACGATTACCTCCTGAACAACCCCTATCACAACGCCCCAGAGTTCCCCGGCTTCTACGCCATAACACCTGGCCGGGCCCAGTTACTCGAGCTTTCTGACACGAAAAGCTTTGGCTCCGCTTCCGTGAATCAGTTTCACTTCAGTTACATGCGCGATGCCAATGTCTTTAATAATCCAGGAGGCGGTCTGGGGCCGACGATGAGTTCCCTTGGCTTTAACGGAAGCTTCAACGGACAGGGAGGAATTGGTTCGGTCGTTCCTGCGGATCAAGGCGTGCCCTTGATGGAATTCAATAGCTATAATTTCGGGCTGCCTGACGGCTCAACGGGTCAAGATAACAACACCTTTCAATTTCTGGATAACTTCGCCCGGATTATTGGGACACATAGCTTGAAATTCGGCGGCGAGTTCCATTACGCCCAGATCAATGAGCGCAACACCTATGCCGAGAACGGCGTCTTTACATTCAACGGCACCGAAACCGGCATCGACTTCGCCGATTTTCTGATCGGCACTCCCTATCAACTGATCCAATCCAGCCGGCAATTTCTCGACTCTCGCAGCAAATATTTCAGCGCGTTTGTTCAAGATAGCTGGCGCGCCAAGCCTGGCCTGACACTGAACTACGGCTTGCGTTGGGAAGTTAGCCAGCCTTGGTATGACACGCAAAACAAAACTGAGACCATTATTCCTGGCGTGCAATCTGTAGTCTTTCCTGGCGCGCCGAAAGGTTGGCTGGTTCCAGGTGATCCGGGTGTCCCTCCCACTCTCGCGCCCACAAAATGGGACGGGTTTGCTCCCCGGGTGGGTCTGGCCTACTCGCCGAATTGGGATAGCGGTTTGCTAGGGAAGCTGGTTGGCGGACCTGGGAGAACCAGCTTCCGAGCGAGCTGGGGACTCTTCTATACTTCGGTTGAGGATTTGACCCAGTTTGTGGAAGTCGGCGACTCTCCTTACGGTCTTTTCTACGTCAGTCCCTCGCCGCCACAGTTCGCGACGCCTTACATCGATCGGGCGACCGGGAATAACGAAGGACAACGGTTTCCCTTCACCTTTCCTTCCACCAATTCTTCTGCCACTCACCCCGATACCACTTTCAACTGGCCTGCGGTTGAACCGATCTCCGGCGCACCGGTGTTTTTCCACCAGAACCGGATGCCCTATGCCGAAGACTATGAAGCGTCGTTGCAGCGCCAGTTTGGCGCCAACACCACACTGAGTATCAGCTACGTTGGGACTCAGGGACACGATTTGATCTCCTTCCTCGAGTCCAATCCCGGCAACGCAGCTCTTTGCCTTGCGCTGAGCCAAGCGAGCGCGCTCGCCCCCGGGCAGACGCCCTGCGGCCCGGGACTTGAAAGCAATACCTATGTGACGGCCTCGGGACAAACCATCTATGGAACTCGTCCGATCTTGGGCAACCTCTTTATAAGCAATGCCTATATGGATGAAATGGCGAACTCCAATTACAATTCACTTCAGGTGAACCTGCGCCACACAAGCAAGTATTCGTCGTTTCTTCTCGGCTACACTTACGCCAAGTGCATGGATAACGCCTCTGCCCTTGAACAAGGAATTAATCCCTTGAATTACAAGGCGAGCAAGGCGCTCTGCTCCTTTGACCTGACGCAGGATTTTGTAGTCAGCTACACTGTCCAACCTTTTGATCGCTTCTCTTTTGCCAACTCCAAGGTCGGAAAGTGGGCCATCAAGGGTTGGGGAATTTCAGGCATCACAACCTTCGCCACCGGCTTGCCGGTGGGTCTGAGCGAGAATGACGACCGATCCTTGCTGGGAACTGGTACGGGCGTCGACTTACCGGACCGTTCTCCCGGCAAGATTCTCAACGACACGAATCCGCGAGACGGCCAGACTTACTTCAACACCTCGTTGTTCAGCCTCGAGCCATTGGGACAAATCGGGGACGCCGGTCGGAACTTCTTCCACGGTCCCGGCATCAACAACTTTGATCTGGCGATCTTAAAGAACTTCGCAGTCACGGAGTCCAAGATGTTGGAGTACCGGGCGGAATTCTTCAACGCTTTCAACCACGCTCAGTTCAACAACCCGAACGGGCTTATCAATGCCGGCCCCGGCGTCTTCGGCGTTGTCACCAGCGCGCGAGATCCCAGAATCATCCAGATGGCACTGAAATTTGTGTTCTGAAGTGTTTTAACATTGTTAGCTCTCCATTTATAGAGGGCTGAGTTTTTGGCAGGGATACCTTCGACCGGGAAACCGGTTTCGGTTATGAGCTGAAACTGACCCCTTCCGTAGTGCGTGGAAGTACCCAGCACTGAAAACTCGACTGGACCTTGTATTCAGAGGCGGTCGAGTGTGTATTACCGGTGGCCCGGAAAACGACCCTTCTTCAAAAATACTGTTGTTGATAACAGGAGGGGGAATTATGAGCGACAGACAATCGGCACATCAGGAAGTTGATCCGTAGCCGGGCTTCGACGGCGAGAACCTGGTGGGGACGGTGCGGATGGGGGATGATCCCAGACGCTCGGTTCTGAACCGCTATAACCGCACCCACGATGTGCAGAATCTCTGGGTCCTGGACGGCGCCAGCTTCACTTCTTACTGCGAGAAGAATCCCACGCTCACGGTCGTCGCCGTGGCCATTCGCGCCTCCGACCACTTGGCTGAGGCGCTGAGAAAGATGGAAGTCTAATCCGTGGCGAGATCCCCCAGCTCTGCCGGGGAGGTATCTGAAGTGTTTTGACGCAGAGATTTGTTGCGCTTCGCATCTCTAACCCTTGAGGAGAATCATTTTGATCTCTATTCCCGGTCTGAAAGGAATTTTGCGGGCAGCAGCGGCCGCCCTTGTTTTGTGTTGCTTTGCCCCGCACCTGCAGGCGAGCCCGCCGCAGAGAAAATTCGCGCTTCAGGCCCTCTCGCCGAAGTTCTGGCAGCTTGTGCCGCGCCACGCCAAACTCACGCAGGTGGCAACCGGATTCGGATTCACCGAAGGTCCGGTCTGGGACAAGCACAATTTCCTTTATGTCAGCGACGAAGTGCAGAACAAGATTTACCGTGTTTATCCGGACGGACGCCGGGAAACGGTGATCGCGCTTGCAGATCCGGACGGCAATACCTACGATCTTCACCAGCAGCTTCTTGATTGTGCAAGCGTCCTGAGGGCCATCATTCGTGTCACACCCGCCGGAAAGTATTCCATTCTCACCGACCGGTATCAGGGAAAGAGGTTTAATAGTCCAAATGACTTGGTTGTGGGACCGGACAAGGCGATTTATTTCACGGATCCCACCCTCGACCTGCCCAAAGGACAAAGACAGGAAATTCCCTTCCAGGGAGTCTACCGTCTGGGGGCTGACGGCAGCGTCCGCCTGGAGACAAGGGACCTGACTCAACCCAACGGTCTGGCCTTTTCGCCGGATGGAAAGCGGCTTTATATCGATGACAGCGAACAGCGTAACATCCGGGTGTATAACTTCAATACCGGCGGGACATTGTCCAGCGGTCGCATTTTCGGCGACGAAAACGATAAAGCCGACGACGGCGTGCCGGACGGAATGAAGGTTGACCTGCAAGGCAACTTGTTTGTGGTGGGCCCGATGGGCATCTGGGTGTGGGATGCGGAAGGACATCACCTGGGTACCATCGTCACCCCGGAGCAGCCTGCCAACCTCGCATGGGGAGACGAGGACTACAAGACCTTGTACATCACGGCCACAACTTCCATTTATCGCATCAGGACCGCCACCCGCGGATTTGTGCCTTATCTTGCCTATGCGGACAAGTGACGCGGGTGCGGAACTGAGCCGGACGATCCCCGAAGCTCCCGGGTAAGTCAGGAAGGTCGCGCACTCTTCTTCACGCCAGCCAGAAAAGGGGGGCGCCGGGACGGTCACTTCCCTGCGCGAAATCCCAGGCAATGAAAAGCCGGCTGTCTATTTTGAAATCCAGCCTCCGGTCGGTTAAGCTCAGCAATGGAGATGTCTCCGGCAATTTTCCGCGGCAATTCATGCCTGTGAAATCAAATTTGCGTCCCGCCGTCCTGATCGCTTCCTTGCTGTTGTGGACCGCCCCCCTCGCGGCGGCGGGACCGGCGCGAAGTGGAGGAAGCCAGTCCGTCCAGCCCTCCGCCAACGGCTCGCTCGAGGCAAAAGCGGATGCCGCTTACCACGAGGGGCGTTTGGACGACGCTCGCCGGTGGCTTGAGCAGGCCCTCCAGCATGACCCGCACTCCGCACGGGCCCATGCTCTGTTGGGACTTATCTTGGCGCGGCAAAACGACCCTCCGGGGGCGCTTCGAAACCTGCGGCAAGCCCGTGAAATCGAACCGGAAAATCCCGATTATGCCTACGACTACGCGGTGCTCCTGCTGCAGGACGGGCAGTTCGCAGCCGCTATTCCCATACTCGAAGGCCTGCACCAGCAGTCGCCCCGGGCTGATGACATCCTGGTGAATCTTGCCCGCGCCTACGCCGGGGCAGCGGACTTTCAGAAGCTTTCCGCCACCGTCGGTCATCTATCCTCTTCGGATTACAGCAATCAGCCGCTTCTGAAAACCCTTGCCACAATACTGGCGGGTGCCGGGCAGACCTCAGCCGCCGCCGAGTTGTGGCAAGCGGCAATTCGCCATGGCCCCAATCAGCCTTTGCCCTACGCCGCGCTGGCGGAGCTTTGGATTGCCCAGGGGCAGTCTAGCCAGGCCCTGGCGCTTCTGAATGGCGCACCTGCTGCCGCCCGTGGGCCTCTCTATCTCTACGCCTACGGCGAGACGCAAATGGCTTTGCGGAATTACCAAGAGGCAATTCCCTTATTTCTTGAGCTTACCCGCCGGTTACCTGATAACCAGGGCCCTTGGCAAAAGTTGGTGAGGTGCAACCTGCTTGCCGGCCATCTGAACGAAGCGGAGCAGGCGGCTGAACAAGCCGCCCGGCAGTTTCCTGACGCCTCGGAGTTCCAATACCAGCAGGCCGTCGTTAACTATTTGCTCGACCGCAGCGCCACGGCAATCAAAACCCTATCGCCGTTGGTTGAAAAGCGAAGGGGAGAGGATCCTCGCCCGGTCCTACTGATGGCGGTTCTGAAATCACAAAGTGGAGATTACCAGGAGGCTGCAGGCTACTTTGAGCGCGTGGAGCAGATGCAGCCCGGCTGCAATGCCCTTGCTTCCTATTTTTACGGCGCAACGCTGCTGCGCATGCACCGGCCGCTCGAAGCCCAGGCCAAGCTGCAGGCGGCCATCCGCTGCCATCCCCGCTTCGCGCTGGCCGAGTACCGCCTGGGGCAGGCCTTATCCCAGGATGGGAAGTTGCAGCAAGCCTTGACTGCACTTGAGCAGGCGACCCGCGACGACCCCACGCTGGCTGAGCCCTATTACGCCCTGGCTCAGATCCGGCAGCGGCAGGGCGATCAAGCAGGCGCTCGCGAAGCGCTGGCCCGGTTCACCAGCGCGCAGAAGCACGTGGCTGGCTCTGATCGCAACCTCCTTGCCGCAGGCCTGCCATAAGCCGAAGTTCCTCGAAGATTCGGGGAGTATTCTGCTGATTCCCAGAAGGCTAGCCCCAGACTCACTTTCCAGCTACTGGGAACGAGCCGATCAATTGGTACGTGTGGTTACCAAAAACCTCGTCCGCATTGAACCCGAATCCGTAAGTTGGACGGGAGTCTAACCTCACTCGAAGAGAAGGACCCCTCACCCGGCTCTCCCGCGACTGCGGGATCGCCACCCTCTCCCCAAGGGATTCTATATGTTCTTGGTGTCAGCCCTCTCCCGAGGGGAGAGGGTGGCCCGCTGCCGGCGCTTTCACCAGCCGGAGCGGGCGGGTGGCGCAGACATCGGTTTGTGATGTCTGCGACATGCTGATGCCGCTTGAGGCTGAAGTAGAAACTTTTCATGCCTCGGCTGCGGCATTCTTACGGCCTCAATCATCTTCATTACATGACCACCAGCATCCCGCAGGGCGGGATCGCGCCCGCGGGTGGCGCAGACATCGGTTTGTGATGTCTGCGACATGCTGATGCCGCTTGAGGCTGAAGTAGAAACTTTTCATGCCTCGGCTGCGGCATTCTTACGGCCTCAATCATCTTCATTACGTGACCACCAGCATCCCGCAGGGCGGGATCGCCCCCGCCTTTTCGACTCGGAGCGGGTAGCGCAGAGTCGCGTTTTTCAGAGACTCTGCGGCTTTTCCTTCAAATTCGTCACCACGCTCGGCGACCTGCGAGGCGAGCCAGGCTTCCGCATCGTCGGATACCTTCTCATCCCACAGGGCGTGACTGTCACCTATTGCTCTGGCCCTCGGACGGCGCCAACCCCACCCACCCCGCTTGTAGCGCAGGGCCCGCGGTCCGGCCCTGCGGCTCTTCCAGCGACGCGGGTTTTTGCCGCGTCGCAAACAGGACAATCCGCTTTAGGCTTGGCCCCGCGCCGAATATGCTTTCCGAGAACATCCAGGCCGCGCCGTCAAGAACTGGGGACAGGTTACAGGATACAGATAAGGGAAGCCGCGCCGTCAAAACCACGCCGCGGTGGAAAAGCCGCAAGGCTGGAAAGCGAGCCTTGCGCTACATATTCTTCCAGCGGTTCCGTCAAGGGAAAACTGGCCGTCGGTCTTGGTTCGGGGCGCGGGTCAATTCGGTGGCCAGGTTCCACCACACACCTATTCGACCCCGACGTAACGGGGCAGATAGCCCAGGGTCTCGTTTTTCAGAGACTCTGCGGCTTTTCCTTCAAATTCGTGCTCCTTGATCAGCCAGCAGCAGTACACGATCGATGGCCAGAGTGCGATTCGGGGGGTGGCGCAGACATCGGCGGGTCTGGCACATGCTGATGCCGCTTGAGGCTGAGGTAGAATCCTTGCATGCCTCATCTGCGGCATTTTTACGGCCTCAATCATCTTCATTACGTGACCACCAGCATCCCGCAGGGCGGGATCGCGCCCGCCTCTACACTCCTGCTCGTGTGAATCCGGCGTTTTTGCTCTTGACACGAGGCTAGAGATGTGATAGGTAGTAGAAGGTAGGTGGTATGTCGTAGGTGGTAGGTGGGGGAAGAACAGGATTCAGGATTCAGGATTCAGGATTCAGGATTCAGGATTCAGGATTCAGGATTCAGGATTCAGGATTCAGGATTCAGGATTCAGGATTCAGGATCCAGGATCCAGGATCTAGGATTCAGGAGTCAGGAGTCAGGAGTCAGGGGTTAGAATGAAGAGCATCTGCTTTCCGCCTTCTGCCTTCTGCTTACTGCCGACTGCCTACTGCATCTGAGGGGAGTTCGAGGTGGTGGGACTCTCGGCCCGTACCGCACTCTACGACACAATGTCACCGTCGACAGGGAAAGAAAGACTAGTAACTTTAAAAAATGAAGGACCGACGCGGGAATGTCTATGAAAACAAAGGACCGGTTCTGAATGGTGAATTGTGAATTATGAATTGCTCTGCTCCTTGTTGGCACCGCTTGCCCCCTGCTGCTTGGCCGCTGGTCCGTTTGAGCGGATGTTCACCCACGTGTTTAGGTTAACTTGTGCATGCAGAGGAGTTAGCTCTTTTTTGGCCTTCGCGTGTAGTTACTAATATCTTGTGGATTATGTAAGAATATGGTTGACATTGCGAATTAACG
>JBEKME010000043.1:0-46127 GCA_050008675.1 Terriglobia bacterium | reverse complement strand
AGGAAGTGGTTCGGATCGTTCGCGATGAGCTCATTGAAATTCTTGGGCGCGAGGCCTCGCTTCTTACGTTTTCGAAGGAATACCCCACGGTTTTCCTCCTGGTGGGATTGCAAGGTTCCGGCAAGACGACCACGGCAGGCAAATTGGCGCTTTGGCTTTCCAGCCGCAAGCGGCGACCCATGCTGGTTTCAACGGACGTTTACCGTCCCGCAGCGCGCGAACAACTCGCCGTGATCGCCAAGGCAACCCAGGTTCCCTGTTTTGCTGGGCTGGGAATTAATTCGCCCCTCGATCTGGCGCTGGCGGCGCGCAAGGACGCAGCGGACCGCGGGCATGATGTGCTGATCGTGGACACTGCCGGGCGCCTGCACATCGATGAAGAGATGATGCAGGAAGTCAGCGATCTGCGCACCCGCCTGCGCCCTAGCGAAGTGCTCCTGGTGGCCGATGCCATGGTCGGCCAGGACGCCGTGCGCAGCGCCCAGGACTTCCACGAGCGGCTGGGAACCACCGGCGTGATCCTGACCAAGCTCGATGGGGACGCGCGCGGCGGCGCGGCGCTCTCCATCCATCACGTCACCGGCCAGCCTATCAAGTTTATCGGCGTAGGCGAGAAATACGATGCGCTGGAAGTCTTTTACCCGGACCGGATTGTGTCGCGCATCCTGGGCATGGGCGATATTCTTTCCCTGATCGAAAAGGCGGAAGAGAAGATCGATAAACAGAAGGCGCTGGAGGTTCATCGCAAGCTACAGACGGATACTTTCACGCTGGAGGATCTTCGAGATCAGCTTCGCCAGGTGCGGAGCCTGGGGCCGATGGACCAGATGCTCGGCATGCTCCCCCAGGTGGGCATTTTCAAGAACGCCGGTAAGGCGAGCGTGAACGAGAAGGAGTTGACCCACATCGAGGCGATAATCAACTCCATGACTCCTCAGGAGCGCCGCAATCACGAGATTATCAATGGGCGGCGGCGCAAGAGGATTGCGAAGGGGAGCGGCACGAGCGTCCAGCAAGTGAATCAGGTCTTGAAACAATACTTCCAAATGCGCAAAATGATGAAATCGTTCAGCCAGAACTTCCTGGGTCGACAATTCAGCCGGCTGAAGATGCCGGCGGGGCAGGGCGGTGTGAACGTCTGAAGGATGCCTTTGTGAACATGCAAGGCGGGTTTTTCGGCTCAAGAGCAAGCGGCAGTTTAGCCGGTGCGAAATGCCGCGGGTTTCTTAGCCTTCAAAATTTGCACGTCAAGGGGGACGATTGTTAAGGATACGTTTGACCCGAACAGGAGCCAAGAAGAAGGCCAGCTACAGAATTGTGGTCATTGAAGGCGAGAAGGCACGCGATGGGCGCTTCCTGGAGATACTTGGTCACTACAATCCGCGCCGGCATCCACCGGAGGTGGTCTTTGATAAAGAACGCGCAAACTATTGGATTAGCCGCGGCGCCCAGCCTTCCGAGACGATTCAGAGCCTGCTTAAGAAGGCGCCGGAAGTCCCGAGCCAGAGCTGATGACACTGGGGCGGTTGCCGCGTTCAGGCCGGTGCGAGTTGCAGTCATTTGTTCTAACACACCCTTTCCATTTCGGGATTCATGTACGAGCTGCGTGCTAGGGAGGGCCACATGAAGGAACTGATCGAAGCAATCGCAAAGGCGCTGGTCGACAATCCTGACCAGGTGTCGGTGCGGGCCGTAGAGGGTGAGCAGGTGACGGTGTTGGAACTTCGCGTGCACCCTTCAGACCTGGGGAAGGTCATCGGCAAGCAAGGCCGAACGGCACGCTCCATCCGAACGATTCTCAATGCCGCGGGGATGAAGCTGAAGAAGCGATTCACCCTGGAGATTCTCGAGTAGGAGGTCCCTCGGAATCGCTCCCGGAGCGCGGGCGTCTCGCCCGCATGTAGCAGTGGGCAGGATGCCCGCACCGCAGCGGGTGAGACGCCCGCGCTCCGGGCGGCGCGTAGGGATTGAGCAAACTTGGCCGAGGGCGTGCCAGATCGCTTCCTTGCCGTCGCTTGCATCGTTCGTCCACAGGGGCGCCGGGGGGAAGTCCTGGCCGAACTGCTGACGGATTCTTCCTCACGCTTTCAAGAAGCCCGGCAAGTGTTCCTGGAGAATCCTGGAAAGGCTCCTCACCCCATCAAGGTAGAGAATGTCTGGTCCCACAAGGGCCGGGTGGTGATCAAGTTTTCGGGTGTCGATTCCATCGATAGCGCTTCTCGTTTGAAAGGCCGGCATGTGCTGATTCTGGCGGAAGAGAGAATGCCACTTCCTCCGAATCATTATTACCTCTGGGAACTCCAAGGGTGCCGGGTCGTTACGGAACGCGGGGGAAGGCAAGTGGACGTGGGCACGGTAACAGATATCGAGCCCACGGGCGGTGTTGATGTTCTTCGCGTGGCGACATCGCGCGGGGAAGTTCTGATTCCCCTGGCCCAGGCCATCTGCACGAAGATCGACAGGGAAGCGAGGACGATCTTCATTGACCCGCCCGAGGACTTGTTGGACTTGAATGCATGACGTTTGACGTTATCACCATCTTTCCGGACTTCTTCAGGAGCATGCTGGAGCACGGCGTGCTCAAGCGCGCCATCGCCAGCGGCCAGGCTGGCATCCGGTTGCACGACTTGCGCGACTTCACCGAGGACCGCCACCGAACCGTGGACGACCGGCCCTTCGGGGGCGGGCCCGGAATGGTTTTCAAGCCCGACCCGGTCTTCAAAGCCGTCGCCGCGCTGGAAGCTGGAATGCCGGGCCAGCGCCTCCCCGTGATCCTGCTTTCGCCACAGGGAAGGCTCTTTACCCAAACGGTGGCCGAGGAGCTGATGCGGCAGGATCGCCTCGTGTTGATTTGTGGCAGGTACGAAGGGGTGGACGAACGCATCGCGGAACACGTGGCCACCGACGAGATCTCGATTGGGGATTACGTGCTGAGTGGTGGGGAATTACCTGCCGCGTTGATTATGGAATCCGTAGTCCGCCTCCTGCCAGGGGTTCTGGGCAACGAAGAATCCGCGCCCCAGGATTCCTTCACCACCAGGCAGGCAGGCTCGCGCGAATTCCGACCCGGCCTGCTCGATTTTCCCCATTACACAAGACCCGCAGAGTTCCAGGGTTGGAAAGTCCCGGAAGTCCTGCTTTCGGGAAATCACCAAGAGATTCGCCGCTGGCGCCGCCACCGAGCGCTTGAGAAAACATGGCGGAGGCGGCCCGACTTACTGGCCGGCTTTCCATTGAGCGAAGAAGACCAGCAATGGCTGGATACCCTCCAGCGCGAGGAGTGCGAACCGGTCGTTATTTCAGGTTTGGGAGAACAGAAATTATGAACGAGCTCGAAAAGATTGAACAACTGCAAATGAAGAAAGACTTGCCCTCGTTCCGGTCCGGAGACACCGTGCGTGTGCACGTCAAAATCAAAGAAGGCGACAAGGAACGAATTCAGGTCTTCGAAGGCACCGTCATCGGCCAACGGCGAGCCCGGAATCACTCCACCTTCACGGTTCGCAAGACGTCCTTCGGCCAGGGAGTGGAACGCATCTTCCCCTTGCACTCACCCATTATCGATAAGATCGAAGTGGTTCGTTCCGGCCGGGTGCGCCGCGCCAAGCTCTACTACCTGCGCAAGCTGCGGGGCAAGGCAGCGCGACTACGCGAGGTCCGAACAGAACAGGAAGCCTGACGGAAGCGTCTGGGGGGCGTGGAGCTTCCGTCCTCTCTCGGTTGCGCCGCGTGCCCTAAGGAGTCGTCATGAAATAAGCATTGCACTGGCCGCAGTACCACCCCCTCACCTGTCCCGATCACCCTCTCCCCCAAGGGGGAGAGGGGCCGGGGGTGAGGGGGTTTCGATTCGAGAATGGAACGGTTGTGGCTCACACCATGCCGGCCTTGCGAAACTCCGGTGAATTCAAGTGTACGCGGAAGTTGGAGATGCAGGCCCTCCGTGCGGGGTGGCGTCTGGTTGCGGGATGCGACGAAGTGGGACGAGGGGCGCTCCTCGGCCCCCTCTATGCCGCCGCCGTCATTCTCGATCCCGCCCAACCCATCCCGGGCGTGGATGATTCAAAAAAACTTACTCCCCGCGAGCGCGAATCGCTTGCCCTACAAATCACTGAAAAAGCCCTTGCTTTCCAGGTTGTCTCCCTTTCGGCGGCTGAGGTTGATGCCCTGAACGTGTACGAGGCCTCAAGGCAGGGGATGATCCGCGCGGTGCTGGCCCTCGACCCGGCTCCCGAATTCATCCTGACAGATGCCATGCCTCTCGAGGGCTCTCGCAAAGCCACCGGGTTTGTGATTCCTCACCGCGCGGTGGTCCACGGCGACGCGCTCTCGGTCTCCATTGCCGCTGCCTCCATCCTGGCCAAAGTGGCCCGCGATGCGCATCTCCGAGCCCTCGATCGCTTGTACCCACAGTATGGCCTGGCAAGGAATAAGGGTTACGGGACGCGAGAACACCTCGAAGCTCTCGCTGTCTACGGTCCTTGTCCCGAGCACCGGAAAACCTATCAGCCTGTGAAGGATTTCCTGCTTCCGCTCTTCCCGTTTTCGGGTGCGCCGTAGCTGTCGTCAGGAAATAACCATTGCATCGGTCGCTGAACAACCCCCTCACCCGTCCCGATAGATCGGGACACCCTCTCCTCCAAGGGGGGAGGGCCGTAGAAATCGGATCAACTCTCCCCTCTCCCCCTTGGGGGAGAGGGGCCGGGGGTGAGGGGGTTTCGATTCGAGAATGGAACGGTTGTTACGCGACGACGCCTTACAGGACAGGTCCGCGCTACCTGGGGCCGCGACCAAAACCTCTGCAAACGAGGACTCTCATGGTATCGTTACTCATTAAAGGCGGTCATATCATATCTCCCGAAGACCAATGGGACGGCGAGCTGGACGTGCTGGTGGAAGATGGTGCGATTCGCCGCATCGCACCCCAAATCAGCGAGGCGGCTGACGAGCTCGTGGAGGCAGCCGGCAAAGTCGTCTCACCGGGCTTCGTCGACATCCATGTTCACTTGCGCGAGCCCGGGGGTGAAATCTCCGAGACGCTGGAGACGGGATTGGCAGCCGCGGTGGCCGGAGGATTTACCGCCGTCTGTCCCATGCCCAACACCAAGCCGGTCATCGACCGCCCGGAGCTTGTGCGCGCCATGATCGACAAAGCGCAGCGAATCGGCTTGGCCCGCGTGCTTCCCATCGCCGCAGTTTCAATGGGAAGCCAGGGGGAATCGCTTACCGATTTTCGTGCCCTGGCGGCGGCCGGTGCGGTGGCCTTTTCCGACGATGGACGACCGGTGAAGACCGCCGGCTTATTGAGGCGCGCTTTGGAAGTGGCGCGTGAGGTCAACGCCCCTTTGATGGACCACTGTGAAGACCCCAGCTTGAGCGCCTCCGGGGTGATCAACGAAGGCCCGGTCTCAAGGCAGCTTAAGGTCAGAGGCATTCCCGGCGCCTCGGAAGACGTTTGCGTGGCCCGCGATCTGATCGTCGCGGAGTCTGTCGGGGCGCGCCTGCACGTGTGTCACGTGTCCACCGCCCGTTCCATCGAGCTGGTACGCCTGGGCAAACGCCGTGGCATCCGCGTGACTTGTGAGGCGACGCCGCACCATTTCACGCTCACCGACCAGGCCGTGCTGGAACAGCGTACAAATGCCAAAGTGAATCCTCCGCTGCGCAGCGCCCAGGATGTTGAAGCCATTGTGGCAGGGCTTAGGGATGGAACGGTTGACGCCATCGCCAGCGACCACGCTCCTCACGCCCCCGAACTCAAAGCCAAGCCTCTGGGCAGCGACGCCCCCTTCGGCCTCATCGGTCTGGAGACGGCGCTGGGTCTGGCGCTTACTCAATTGGTCCACACCGGCAAGATCTCGATGTGGCATCTCGTCTCCTTGATGAGCACCAACCCGGCGCGTATCGTCAACCAGCCCTATGGCCGCCTTAGCGTGGGCGGGCCAGCCGACATCACCATCTTCGACCCCGAGCTCGAGTGGACCTACCACGCCGCCGCAGGCCGCTCCAAAAGCCGCAATTCGCCCTTCGATGGGTGGAAGCTTAAAGGTGCTGTCGTGGCGACTGTCGTCGGTGGGAGAGTGGTTTACCGCCGCACGTAATCATTGTCGATTTTCGATTGCCGATGGCCGATATTCGAAACTCGAAACTGGAAATTCGAAACTCGGAAAAGACGCCTCTGCGACACATTGGAGCCGATTTTCGATTTTCTGTTCCATCAATCGGCAATCGACAAGCTGGAATTGCCGATTCTCGATTGACGGTTGATGACTGCCGATATTCGAAACTCGAAACTGGAAATTCGAAACTCGGAAAAGACGCCGCTGCGACACATTGGAGCCGAATTTCGATTTTCGAATTTCGATTTTCTGCTCCATCAATCGGCAATCGACAAGCTGGAATTGCCGATTCTCGATTGACGGTTGACGATTGCCGATGTTCGAAAGTCGAAACTGCAAATTCGAAACTCGGAAAAGACGCCGCTGCGACACATTGGAGCCGAGTTTCGATTTTCTGCTCCAGCAATCGGCAATCCCTGCGGTTCTGCCTTCTGCTTACTGCCTACTGCCTACTGCCTACTGCCTACTGGCTTGCTGCGGCTGCCAGGTTTGACGGCGGGGATGCCGGACTTGCAGAGAGGACATTCGGCAGGATTGTAGTTTTGAATGGATAAGGTTAACAGCGCTGCCTTGGGCACACCGAGGTCGGCCGCGCCGCCGCTGCGGTCGATCAGCGCCCCGGCGCCGACCACCTTCCCTCCGGCTTCCTCAACACATGTCATCGTTTCACGCGTCGAGAGGCCTGTGGTCATCACGTCTTCCACGACGAGTGTCGGCTCACCGGTAGCCAGGCTGAATCCCCGGCGCAGAGTCATGTTGCCGTCCTGCCGCTCCGTAAAAAGCGCCCGAATGCCAAGCGCTCGGGCGACCTCGTGAGCCACCAGGATTCCGCCCAGCGCAGGCGCAGCCACCACCGTTGCGCCCACATGCCGCAACTTCGCAGCGAGTTCGGAGCACAGTTGTTCGGCGACTTTCGGGTGTTGCAACACCAGCGCGCATTGTATGTAGCGGTCGCTGTGCAAGCCCGAGGAAAGGATAAAGTGGCCCTCGAGGAGAGCCGAGTTCTCGCGAAAGATTTTCAGGATTTCGTTGTCGGTCATGAGTTGTGTCCC
This sequence comes from Terriglobia bacterium, assembly GCA_050008675.1. GTDB lineage: Bacteria > Acidobacteriota > Terriglobia > UBA7540 > UBA7540 > CAVROP01. The sequence goes on along the minus strand of JBEKME010000043.1, from coordinate 38,959 downwards.
TGTCGTCGATTGACGATTGACGATATTCGAAACTCGAAATTCGAAACTCGAAACTCGGAAATGACGCCGCTGCGACCCATTTGAGCCGAGTTTCGATTTTCGAATTTCGATTTTCTGCTCCAACAATCGGCAATCAACAATCGTCAATGCACTGCCCCCTCCATCTCGGCGACAATCGCATCCGCTGCAGCCACCGGATCAGGCGCGCCGGTAATCGGTCGTCCCACAACCAGATAATCCGCTCCCGCTGCGATGGCGCTCGCCGGGGTCGCGATGCGAGCCTGGTCGTTTGTGGCGGCGGAGGCGGGCCGAATCCCTGGTGTGACAATCAGGAAGCCTGGGCCGCACGCCTGTCGAATGGCGGAGATTTCGCGCGGCGAGGCCACCACGCCATCCAGTCCTGCACATTGCGCCAAGCGAGCCAGGCGGAGAACAGCTTCGACCGGCGCTCCTGAAATGCCCAACTCCTCGAGGTCCTGGCTTTCAAGGCTGGTCAGGATCGTCACCGCCAGCACCTTTGGGCGCGCCTCATCCCCGCCCCCAATCCCGGCGGAGCGCGCTCCTTCGAGCGCCGCTTCCATCATTTTCCGCCCACCCGATGCGTGGACGTTTACCATGCTGACCCCAAGTTCCGCAGCTTCGCGGGCCGCCGCCCGCACCGTGTTTGGGATGTCATGGAATTTAAGGTCGAGGAAAACCCTATGGCCCGTGGTTACGAGGTAACGGACCGGCACGGGGCCTTCGGCGGTGAAAAGTTCCGAGCCCACCTTGAACATTCCTGCATGGCCGTGCAGCCTTTCCGCCATTCGAGTTGCAGCGTTGCCGCTGGGCAGATCCAGCGCCACGATTAGTTTGTCTCGCATAGTTATACATACCATTGTAAAAGAAGATGGGGAGAAGATAAACGGGCTATCGGAATAAGGGACGGCCAAAAACCAGAAACCCCGCCAGCTCAAGCGGCTCCAAGAGGTGAAATTGGAACAGCCCCCAGGGCGGGTAGCATCGCATAGTGGGCTGATTTCTCAGTGCATCAGACCCCCATTCACAACTTCGCCGCCTCCGTAAATTCCCTTAAACGCTCGGCAACGCTCTTTATGTGCCGGGCCAGCGGCAGCTTTGATCCCTCTTCGAAAATGGGAATCAGCTTTGCAAGCTCCGGGCCGGAGACTGCACCCGTTATGGCGACGCGAATGGGATGAAACAATTCCCTTCCCTTTTCTCCAGTCTCTTTTTGCACTTCCTTCGTGATCGCACGGAATCGCTCATAACTCAGTTCGCCTTCGGGCAACGCCTTCGTGGCAAACGCCTCGAGCACCGGACCCGCATTCGCCGTCGCCGAGAGCTGGAGTTCTTGGTTTGCTTTCTTAGCATCGTATTCAAAAATGATATGCACCGCACCAGGCAGTTGGCACAACGAGCTGATGTTCTTGAGGACAGCATCCAGCACTCGCTCAAGCCAAGCCAGGACCTCCAGGCTTGGATGCGCATCCAAGTAGCCCACCTCCTCCAGGAATGGGGCCGCAAGCTCGGCCAGGCGTCGCGGCGGGCATTGTTTCATATAGTGCCGATTCAACCAGTAGAGCTTTTCCGTATCGAACACCGCGGGACTCTTGGTGATGTGCTCCAGCGAGAACTGTCCAACTAGTTCCTGCAGGCTCAGAATTTCCGTCTTTCCATCCGCCGGTGACCAGCCGAGCAGTGCAAGGTAATTCCTAAGCGCCTCGGGTAGAATCCCCAGCTCGTGGAAACTCTGGAGCGAGGTGGCGCCGTGCCGCTTGGAAAGCCGCGTTCGGTCAGAACCCAGAATGGTCGAGAGGTGCGCGAATTGCGGCGGCTCCCAGCCTAGTGCGCGGTAGACCGCGAGTTGGCGCGGGGTGTTGGAAATGTGATCGTCGCCGCGAATGACGTGGGTAATCTCCATCAGGTGATCGTCAATCACCACCGCATAGTTGTAAGCTGGATTCCCGTCCGAGCGCACCAGGATGGGATCGCCAATGACCTGAGCTGAAAAACTGGTCGGTCCGTGGACGAGGTCGTTCCAAGAGAACGCGCTTTCCACGATTTTCAGCCGGATCGCGGCAGGCTCGCCCGCCGCAACCTTGCGCGCCGCCTCCTCGCGTGGGCGCTTCCGGCAGCGTCCGGAATAGCGGGGCTGAAGTCCAGCTTTCAAAGCCTCCTGGCGCTCCTGCTCGAGTTGCTCTGCCGTGCAGAAGCAAAAATAGGCGTGGCCCTGGTCAATCAACTGGGTGGCCAACCTGGAATAGGTCTCCTTGCGCTCGGATTGGCGATAAGGCGCAAACGCGCCGCCTTTGTCCGGTCCTTCGTCCCAATCGATTCCAAACCAGCGCAGGTCCTCCAGCAACTGTTGCTCGTACTCTTCTTTGGAGCGTTCGACGTCCGTGTCCTCGATGCGCAAAACGAAAACGCCGCAGTAGTGCCGCGCAAAAAGCCAATTGAAAAGCGCCGTGCGCGCATTCCCCACGTGGACGTAACCCGTGGGGCTGGGTGCAAACCGAACTCGAACCTTGGACATAGTGTGATCTTCACCCACCTGCTAACGATAGCACACCCGAGTCGTTTCCGAGGGGCTTGAGATACTGACTTCGGGCGGTGGAAAAGCGGCAAACCGTCTCCCCCTATCGCTTTTTACATGAAGGATTCTTATCGTTGGCACTCGGAATTATCTGATAATAAACAGCTTAGGTTCAATTTGGTTGCGGCTACGGGCCGCACTGTGGTGAAGGTCTTCGTGCCCGCCGAGAAACTCGACACTTTTGCTCGGAAGTTGCCTTTATCAGACGACTACTGTGGGGATGAGGGACGCCTAATTTCTTGAATTTCCTGAGCGCAGTTCCTGGCAGGTGCGGCAGTACCGAGCCCAGGGGATAGCCTTGAGGCGATGGGGGGGGATTTCCTCGTGGCATCCTTCGCACGCACCATATGTCCCGCGAACGTAACGACCAAGTGCGTTGTCAACTTCTCTCAGTAGCTGACTTCGCAGACTTGCGGTCATCGCTGTCACGTCCTGCTCGGCAGTTCTAACTGCAAATTCAACAACATCCGGAGACTGAACACTTGTGGCCAGCGCTTCGGGCGCGCCTTTCGCCGATGCCAATAATTCGCTCCGCTTCTTCAACAATAAACTTCGATAATGGTTCTTTGGTGACTTTACTGCTGTGCGCATTGGTAACTACTCCTTCTAGCCTCTGCTACAGAAGCCTTTTAACAAACGCCCGCGATAACAGATGATTTAAGTACCCCTAAGGTTGCACAATTTTTGAGATTATTTTATTTATTGTACCCATGGTTTTTCGTTCAGGTTACCGGACATTTGAGAGCCGTGCTACAATCCCTGGGCTTGCATTCCAGCCACTTGGCCACGGGAGGTGTTACGCCTTGGCAAGACGCGAAGAGATAATACAACGGGTTCGGAAGGCTTTGGGCCGTCCCTTGGATGGCTCCTCAGTGATTAGTGAAAGCACCCTACCACCAGCCTCGCCGCTGACCGGGATACTGCCTATCATCCCGCCAGAGGAACTGCTGCCGAAGTTCGAGGCAGAATTGACAAAAGTGGCTGGCATTGCCCACCGCGCAGCTAATCGCCAAGGGTTGGAAGAAATTCTGCAGACCATCCTCTCCCATGCTAATGCCACAAGCGTGGTCCTTTCCCGCAATCCACTTTTGGCGGAGTTAAACCTCGTGTCGCTGCTGCGCGGGTTGGGCCAGGGCATCTCCGTTTGGCAGACCTCTGGGGGCGGAGATTCTCCTGGAGCCGGGGACGCTTCCCTGCGGGCCTTTGCCGAGGCCAGTTTCGCCGCGACGGTGGGGATCACAGGTGTGGAATTTGCGCTGGCGGAAACCGGCAGCTTGGTGGTTACCAGTTCGACGGAAGGCGCCCAACTGGCATCGCTAGCCCCGCCTGTGCATGTCGCTTTGTACCGGCGGAGTCAGTTGGTGGCGTCGCTCGATGAAGTCCTGGAAAGGCTTCCCGTGGCGAGCCACCCAGACCTGGCTCTACCCGGCCGTTCGGTTGTTTTCATCACTGGGACCAGCCGCACTGCCGACATCGAACAGATCCTCATCCGCGGCGTCCACGGCCCGGGCGAAGTCCACGCCATCCTCGTCGAAGAGGCATGCTTATCGTAGGGCGCGAAGCGTGTGAAAACCCCTTTTGAATCAGAACGCTTCGCCCAGTGAAACGCGGTCACGATGGCAAGCTGATAAGTGCGAGGTGTCATTGTAGGTAATTAGCTGCCAACCATCTTCTCGGGATTGGATAATACTCAGCGCGGCATTTTCCATGATGAGCCTCCTTCTATAGTCGGAGGGAGACATTCCCAGCACGTGGCAGATCGCCAGGCGGCAAACGGTCTTGTGGAACACCACCGCCACGTGACCCTTGCGGTGCTTGGCCGCCAGAGAATCCAGGAAGGGCACGACGCGTTGCTGGGCTTCAAGGCCGCTTTCGCCGCCAGGAGGCGCGACCTCGCCAGGGTCGGCCTGCCAAGCGCGAAAAGTCTTGGGGTCGTTCTTGATTATTTCCTCCAGCGTTTTCCCTTCCCACTGGCCGTAGTCAAGCTCGACGAGGCTATCATCCAGGACGGGTTCGAGGCCAATTCGCTCCGAGATGAAGCGGGCCGTGTCGATGGCGCGCTTCAGCGGGCTTGAATAGAGCGCATCAAAGGAGATGGGCTTCAGGCGCTCCGCCAACCTCTTCGCCTGCCGGCGCCCGGCCTCCGATAGCGGGGCGTCGGACCGCCCACAAATCCGCTTCACAGCATTCCATTTCGTCTCCCCGTGACGTACCAAATAGAAAAGTCCCATAATATTAGGCGATCATTCGATCGGTACGAATGTCACGCAGACGGGCGAAGGCACCTCAAGCACTTGGCCGGTTGGGGTCAGGCGGCCGGTGTTCGGGTCGATGCGGAACTGCACGATGCTGTCGGAGTCCTGGTTGGCCGCGAACAGATACGCGCCAGTTGGGTCGACCGCAAAGCTGCGCGGCGTCTTCCCGAGCGTGAGAGCGTACCCATTGGGCGTGAGAGTCCCTTTTCGATTGTTGATCGCGAACACGGCGATAGAGTCGTGCCCGCGGTTGGACCCATACAGGAACTTCCCTGAAGGGTGCACTTGCACTTCGGCGGCCGTGCTCTCGCCCTCGAAGTCCTTCGGAAGCGTTGACACAGTCTGCAGCAAGTGCAAAGCTCCGCTGGCCGGCTCATACGAAAACACGGTGACGGTGGACTGCATTTCGTCGATCACATATCCAAATTTCCCGCTCGTATGAAAGGCAAAGTGCCGCGGCCCTGCGCCGGGGTTGACTTTGGCGAAGGGGGGATTGTTTGGCGCGAGCGTCCCATTCTTCGGATCGAAACGAAAAACGAGCACCTCATCAAGCCCCAAGTCGGCGCAGAGGGCGAAACGGTTGTCAGGTGACAGGTAAATCGAGTGCGCGTGTGGCCCCTCCTGGCGTCGAGGGTCGATGCTGGCGCCGCTCTGCCGCACAAAGGCCGAGGCCTCTCCCAGGCGGCCGTCTTTCAGAATTGGGAACACAGCCAAGCTTCCGCCCCCGTAGTTGGCTACCAGCAGGTATCTCCCAGTCTTATCCACCACCAAATGGGCGGGGATCGCGCCGCCTGACGGCACCTCGTTCAAAAAGGTGAGCTTGCCAGTCCCAGGATCAATGGCGAAGGCGCTGACTCCGCCGCTACTTCGCCCCTCGTACTTCGATATCTCATTCACTGCGTAAAGGAATCGCCGGCTGGGATCTATCGCTAGAAACGAAGGATTCACGCTTTCGGCTGCCAGTCCCAGCGAGGTCGACTGGCCTGTGGCTGGATCGAAGCGGTAAGCATAAATGCCCTTACCCTTCTTCTCAGTGTAAGTGCCGATGTATACAAGATACTTGCTCTTGGTTGCAGCCGTTTCAGTGCCTTGAGCGTATAGGGTCAGTAGGAACGGCGCCGACAGCGCCGCAAGAACTAAGCAGAAGCATTGAATGGTTTTCATACTGCTATGAAACCTCACTCGACCCCCTGAGCGCAAGTGCTATAATTTCAGTGGCTAGTGCCTAGTGGTTAGTGGCTAGTGGTCGGTGGCTAGTGGACAGTGGCATGTACTCGGTCAGCGGTCGGGCCGGTAGTCTTAGTGGCTAGCGCTCGTTACATTAATCTCACCACTTGCCGCTAACGAATACAAACCGGGCTTCTCGACTCCTCGACTCCTCGACTTTGTCTAGCCACTAACCACTAGCCACTAGCAACCAGCAGCCACTGGCGGCGAGAGGACAAATCACCATGACCACCTTGATGGAAGAGATTGCTCAGCAGCCGGCGGTGCTTTCGGGCTTGCGGAAGTTCTATACAAGCCCCGGAGCGATTCCCTCCAAGGCGCTGCGCGCGTTAGTGAAGCACTGGCCGCCCACCGTCGTGTTCACCGGAATGGGGTCGTCCATGTACGCGGCCTACCCGGCCCAGGCCTATCTGACTGCTCATGCTATCCGCGCTCTGATCTGGGAGACTGCCGATCTGGTGGACCATCATATGAAGATCCTCGGGCCAGACACCCTCCTGGTGGTGGTCTCACAATCGGGCGAAACGGGGGAAGTCCTCCGCTTGCTCGGCGCCCTGCCGAGGAAGGATGGCTTGGTAGCAGTCTGCAATATGGAGACGAGCTCGCTGGCCCGGCGAGCCAACCTGTCGCTCCCCATGATGGCCGGCCGCCCGGCGCCGGTGGGCACCAAGACTTACACCTGCGCCGTGGCAGTCCTGATGTACCTTGCGGTGGCGATTGCCCGAAAGCCGCCCTATCCCCTCACCCAGGCGTTGATGCACGCCATCGAGGCCCAGGAGAAAATCATCGACCGCCACGACGAGCTGACCCCGCCCGCCGTGGAGTTCTTTAACAAACCACACTACATCGCCTTGCTGTCCCGCGGAGCAGATCTCGCCTCGGCTCACCAGGGGGCGCTCTTGTTCAAAGAGGTGGCGAAAATGGGCGCGGAACCGATGAGTGCAGATCAGTTCCGCCACGGTCCGATGGAGATCGTCGACCCCGCCCATCGCTATATTATCTTCTCCCGGCAAGGCGAAACCAAGCCGAAGCGCAAGGCCGACAATGGCCTGCTCAGGCTGGCGGGGGATATCCGCAAACACGGCGGGCGCGTCCTGCTCTACGCCGACCTGCCTTTTGCCGACATGACCAACGTGCGCCTCATCCCTGTTGAAGCGGTCCGGATGGGGCTGGGAACCCTGGTTGATTCCGTCCATATCCAGTTGCTGGTGCATGACCTCGCTCTGCGCGCTGGCCTGGAGCCCGGCAGTTTCCGGTTCGCGGAGTAACTTCCGAGCGACGCATGCCGCCGGCTTTCCGCGGTCACCGTTCCGCAACGCGATAGTCTTGTAGTCCGGTCGCCACGGCAACCCCGAAGGGGTTGAAATTGAGTAGCCGTGGGCAAGGGCACGGTTTTTGTGCCCGCCGCCCACGGATGCGCCCCCCGTCCACCCTTCCGACCCCGAAGGGGTCGAACCGTTCGGCCCCTTCAGGGCGGAGAGGATTTTCGATGCACAAAGACCGTGGGTTTCACCCACCGCTATTCATGTAGCTCCCCTTCGGGGAGCCAGATCTTTTCGAGCCGCTCGGGTCGAGCTCGTAGCTCACCTTAGTTCCGGTTACCTCTGGAACGGTTTCGCGCTGACGATCGTTCCGCCCTCTTCGATGGTGTAAGTGGCATTGGCTTTGAGGCTGCGCAGGGTATCGCGCTGGCCGCTGGGCCAGGTGATTTCCACGCTGTCAGCCTGAATGGCTTTTCCCAAACCAAAAGTCAAGGTGAGTTCGCTCTGCGAGCGGGGTCGCGTCAAAGTCCTCGAAGTTCCCCGAAGGGGCCGGCCCGCCGACGGGACTTTGACGCGACCCTGGCTCTGCGAGCAGTAGCTCGAGCCGGAGTGGACGGTCTGCCAGTTGGTGCTGCCGCCCGAGGTGACGCGGACCTGCGCGCCGATGCCGTCGCGGTTCGAGCGCGTGCCGGCGGTCCTGATTCGGAGGGCGTTGGCGCGGCTGCCACCCACGTTGCGGAAAAGGTAAGCAGGCCCGCCGTTGCTCATAATATTGTGGTTTTTGTGTTAGAGCTTGTTGCGCTCGGTGAGGACAGCCGCAGACGCAGGGAGGAGCCAGCCTCCCCGCAACCGGCCAGGGCTTTTGTTTTCCATTCTTTTTAGATCTTGCCCTGATCTTGCCCAAGACCCGACGCAGCCTAGAGGTTAGCGGATGTCACCCGCAGGTTTCAATTGTTCTGCCGTACGGAAAGGGCCTTTTTCCACATTAGCCATCCACTTTCTTTCCATTACCGGCAGGGGGGCGGGCGCCGACCGTTCAGGATTCGATGTCCCGGCAAAAACCAGCCAAACGGATTTGAAATTCTCCGCCCTCCTGAGGCAGTCCAGGGTCGAGAGCCGAAAGTCGAAAAGGGCGATACCGCAAAAATGTCAGGGTTTGGAAATCTGTGACGAACTTGGGCTGCTGCTCGCCACGGCACGCAAATCGTCGTAGAACGCCCGAAAATGCCGGCATGAGCTGTACACGGGTTGGAATTGCATCGCACCAAGGAGGGGTTGACCGTCCGTTGTCTTGTTATAACGCCGTGACTTAAATCTGAGAAAAAGTTCGTTGAGGCGATTGGACGGAGGGTTCTGGAAATCCTTCAACTCGGCATTGGGATCGGGCGCAATCCCCGAGTCTTTCAAGCGTGCGGCGAGTGCGTAACCCTCGGCCAAGACCCAAGCCTCCGTCTGGTGAACACAAACGTGAGGAAAGAATTGGCCCGCACGGGCGTGATTGACCTGCGCGCGCAGCCACGCTTGAACGCGCTCGATCTTCGTTTCAAGGTTATCTTCAGGGGGATGAACTACCCGAGTCATTCTCTGCAGGTCGACCAACGTAAATACGGCGAGGACATCCTTTTGGTCAAGGTGCCGTGTAGCAAACTTACCGACATTTTCCAGTTTGCCACGGAGATTGATCCTCTTCAGACCAACAGACCCAAAATCGTCGGCTTGCCAATGCCTGGCAATGAAGTGGCGTACAGCAAGTTCTTCGGTTTTGCCTTCACAGAGCACAACAATTTCGCTCACGTATTTGCCCAGTGTCTTTATGGACGTCCGCCAAATTCGCCGGCCAGCCACAGATCGGACAGATTGAACTCATTGAGCCACTTTTCCAGCTCTCGCCTTTCCAGTCGCCTCAGATGCGTTTCGCCGTTTTCCTTCTCCGTGACTATCACCTGTTCAGGGTCAAGCTTCGCCACGATTTGGGGGGAATGCGTTGCGACAATCAGTTGAGTGCGCGCGGCTGCCGACTGCATCAACTCAGCGACTATTTCGACCCAATCGGGATGAAGGCCCAGCTCGGGCTCGTCGATGCAGATCAGGGGCGGCGGGTCGGGACTCATCAGAATCGCGACCAGGCAGAGGAATTTCAGCGTGCCATCCGAAAGAAAGTTCGCCGAGACGCCCCCTTTTTCGTAGGGTGGTTCCCACCACCGAAGCATCACTTTTCCGTCGCCACCTTCGGGAAAGAAAGTAATCGTCTTGAAGTCCGGATACGCAGTGCGCAGTATGTCGAGAATCTCGTCCCAAATGTCGGGATGCATCTGCTGGATCGAATTGAGGACTGACGTCAGGTTACCGCCGTCTGCCGAAAGGCGAACAGTGGGTCGTACCAGTCCCGGCAGACGGATTGGCGCTTCAGGTCCGACGTTGAAATCGCGGTAGAGAGTCCATGCCTGGAACTGCCTTAAGAGGAGGTACGCCGTTGGGTACCTGTCAAGGTCTTTGACCTGAAAGATGGCGAGTTCAGACCTCGATTCGACGGCTTTACGCTCTTCGGTTTCCTCCTTTTTATCCGCCCCAACGGAACGGAAAACGCACCCCTCCGAACTCCTCTCTATGAGGACAACCGGCTGGGGTCGTTCCGCAGTAGGCTCCTCAGTCAGTTCCTCAACCCAAACGAAGCCCCTGGGTATTCCAAACTCTAACCCTACTTTGAACAGAACATCCGGCTTATCCTTTCTTAAAAACATGTCGGGAAACCCACCGGCAAGACCTTTCCCCTGAAAGCGAAACTCTGCCAGAATCCTGCCGCCATAATCGAATCCAAATGCGACGCTTGCGAAGCCGCCCCGCGAATCAATCCCCTTCTCCAACTGACCTTGCCCGGCTTCACACATGAGAAACATCAGGTCCAGCAGATTTGACTTGCCACCATTGTTGGGTCCGATTAGAACAGAAAGAGGAGGAAGGTCCAGTTCGACCTTCTTGAAGCTCCGAAATCCTTCAATCCTAATGTGATCGAACAACGCCAGAACCTCTTGGCTGCACGCCACGGGACTTGCAGTAATCATAGCATAGCACTGACTGGGGAGCCGGGGGTATGCCGGCTTGACTACTGGCGGCATTTTCGGGAGATGGGCTCTGCATGTCGCAGTCATTCCCGCGAAAGCGGGAATCCACTCCGAAAACCTTCGGAAATGCGCTGTCAACGGACTGGATTCCCGCTTTCGCGGGAATGACCTGCGATTCGAAAGGGATCCCATTCCAAATGACCCCAGCACCCCGGCTTGAGGTCGTGGCGGGAGTCGCAATACTTCAATCCCTCGCTTGCTTCTTGTGTCGCCCGTGCTGTGTCCTACTGACTGCTTGCCAGCCAAGTACAGCCGTCTACTCTGCGCTTCTTGAGGGGCTTCTGGGCAATCGCCCTGGCCTGCCGGGGGGGGCTACACCGCATCCACCGCATCGAATTTACCTTGACATCCTGGGTACCAATATATAGGATTCACAGATATGAAAGATCTAATTGTCAGCATCGGACCACAAATCAAACGGGGAAGCGCGGAACTGGCAATACTCTCCGTGCTTGCGGAGGGGCCGCTTCACGGCTACCAAATCGCGAAGCGCATCGAGCAGCAGACGCGAGGCTTGCTGCGCTTCAATCTTGCATCGCTGTACCCGCTGCTCTATCGCATGGAGAAGCGTGGTTGGGTAAAGGGGACCTGGGAGGATCCTCCTGGAGGCCGCCGCCGGCGCTACTACCGCTTGGCGCCGGCAGGAAGACGGCGCCTTGTTCCCCTTCGCGAGGAGTGGGCACAGTTTTTTCAAGCTTTGAATCGTCTGGCAGGGGTGACCCATGCCTGACTGGCGAGGGATTGTAAGGGATAGATTAACCCCGCTTAGGGTAGGCGAGAAGCGCCACCAAGACATCGTTGCTGAGCTTGCCGACCACCTGGAGGATTCTTGCGAGGACTTGGTCCGGCAAGGTAAATCGGAGTGCGAGGCTGTTCAGTTCGCGTTGAGCACCGTCGCCGACTGGGATGAGGTTCGCCTGGGGATTCAATGCGCCGAACAAGAGGAGGACATTATGAATTACCGCGTCAAGGTCCTGTGGTTACCTGGAGCTTGCACGAGTGTGCTCTCCATGGTTCTGCTTCGATGGTTCCAGGGGGTATCGCCCGCACCACCTGTTATCTGGGTATGGCACGGCACATTTCTGGTCATTTACTGGCAGTGGTTGTTGTGCCTGCCACTGGTTGGCGCTTTTGGGGCGTACTGGTCCCGGCGCACGGGAGGAAAGCTTGTCGAGCGGGTGTTGGCCGCTTCGCTTCACATTCTGGTGTTGACCTGCATCATGGCACTCGGTTTTTGCATCGGGTTAGTTCTCGATTTTCGTGTCCCTCTCACTCTCCGGCTCGTGGGATTTGCGGTCTACGTGCTGGGTTGGGGCATTACTCCGTGCTTCCTGTTGCTGCTTGGAGCCTTACCATTCCTCAAGCAGGATGGCAGGGAATCTCGCCCGGCCGCAGTCGCGCACTGAACTGCAACGCGGGTCTTGAATGGGCTTAGGGTTCGTCGTGAATTAACCATCCCACTTGCTGCCAACCAACCCCCTCACCCCCCGGCCCCTCTCCCCCAAGGGGGAGAGGGGAGCAGCAAATCAACAATCCGCTCTCCTCGCCCCTTTGGAGGCTGGGGGCCAAGCCAAGCGTTGTTGCAAGCGGTCAAGTGTAACCCTACGGCAGAGAAGGTGTGAGAGAATCGCGTTTTGGGGCCGCGTCGTAGGGGCAATCCTTGTGGTTGCCCTAGGGCGGCCACAAGGGCCGCCCCTACAACACGATTTTTTCACACGTTCTAGAGCCGGCGGGCGACGGCCGCTTGGGCGACGGTGAGCGCCGAGCGGATGGCGCCGAAGGTCTGGGCTTTATCTTCCAGGGCGCTCAGTTTGATAGGCGGGGTATTCTCCTTCTGGATGTGCTGAACGACCTTCTCCACGGTAGAAAGCATGAACTCTGGCGCGCCCTTCACGATCCCTCCTCCCAGGACAATCAAGTCAGGATCGAGAATGGCAACGACATTCGATATACCCACACCCAGCATGGTAAAAATCCTCTCCAAAACTGAGCGGGCGTTGGGATCGCCCTGGCGGAAAGCCTCAAAAACAAAGTAAGCGTCACGTTCCGTGGCGAGGTCGGAAGCTGCGGAACTTGCTGGAGGCTGGAGAGCCTTTCGGCCCTCGGCGGCAATCCCCATCCCGGATACAGAGCTTTCAAAGTGGCCCGTATCGCCGAAGTCCTCGGCCCAGCGGGGCCAATCGATGTTCATACGGTAAACTTCACCCGCCGAACCCGTGCGGCCGCGATAAAGCTTGCCGTTCACAAACACTCCGGCCCCGGTTCCGGTCCCGATGGCGATGAACACGAAATTGTCTACGTCCTGAGCGACCCCACGCCAATGTTCGCCGATGGCCGCCATGTTGGCATCGTTCTCCAGGAAAATGGGCACGCGCAATTTCTCTTCGAGTTCGCGTGCCAGATGGATGTTCTTCCATCCCGGCAGGTTGTAGGCAAAAGCCACTATGCCGCGCTCCGCGTCCACGGGGCTGGGGACGCCAATGGCCACCCCCTGGAGGCGTCCGCCGGCCTTTGCAGCGAGCTGGCGCGCGCCCTCGACGATCTGGGCAATCAACTTCCGGGGGCCATCCTCGGGCCGAATCCTTTTATTCGACTCCTGCAGGATCTCCCCTCTGAAATCCGCCAGGGCGAAGTGGAGATGGCTGGCGCCCAGGTCGATCCCTACTACCTGGCCGAAGCCGGCGTTGATCCCGACCTTCGCGCGTCCCTCGCTGAGGACCAGGAGCCCTTTCGTGACCAGCGGCCGGAGCTTGGCCAGCAGCGACTGCGGTTGAATGCCAAGTTGCCGGGCGAGCCGGCTGACTGAAACCGTCTCATAGCTTGTGATTTCCTGAAAAACTCGCTGCACAGCGCTTTCTGGTTTGACCATTATGAACTCTCCGATGAAGGTCTCTGCTTCCTCCGTGCCTCTCAAGCTGTAACATAGCGCGGCTGGCCGCCGAAGCCAAAACGACATTCTCCGTGTCCTCCGTGCCTCCCAAGCTTTAACACGGAGGACACAGAGGCGCTCAGTGAACTCCGTGTTATATCTTTTCAGGCCACAGAGGACACGGAGAAAAACCTTCGCGGCGCGGGAGGCTGCCCGCCTGAAAGCGGCCTCTATTCTACGATGGTCTCTTCGCAAGGATCAAATCGGAATACGATTCCGCGACGATATCCTTTGCGGTGATGCCAAACAGTTTTTGAAACTGGCGCGCCTGGGACCGTATCTTCTTCACGTCACCCGCGCGTGAAATGGCTTCAACCTCGAGGAACTTGCCCAACCGGCGCACGCGGTCCAGGTGAATCTTTACATTCTTGACGAAGTAAATCTCGCGGCGCTTGTCCACCACGGCCAGTGTCCCGAGGGAGCGCGCAAGGATCGCCCGGAGGGAGTTCCGCCGCGGAAGAAGCATCATTTCAACCGCGGCCTGGCGGGCGCGGCGAACGTTGCTGCGCCGGTAGAAAATCAAGGCGTTCTCGAGGCGGCCTTCCCGAACCTTCAGCCGCCCGGAAGGGACACGGAAATAGGTGTCGGTCTGGTGGTCAGTCCCAATAAAGCGGGCGTTCAATCTCTTGAGCGCTGCCCGCACGCGCGGCTCGTTGTTCAACCGTGCTTTGAACTCGAAGTTGAGAAGTTTCACGTTGGGAGACAGTCAATAGTTTAGAGTCGAAGTTCCAACCCGTGACCTGTTGGCCAGCCGCGGCCATTTAATCCCCGGGCAATTTCGGCAACCGGTGGAGTGCTTGGACGAATCGTTCGCGATTGTATGGCTGGTTGAATTTCAGGACGTCGTAGATTTCCGTCGCCACCACACAAGCAATCAATCGCTTTGCCTCTGGTTCTTCAATTCCGTCGTTCAAAAGACGATCCAAGGTCTGTTTGGTTTCGGGTGGAGTACCGTCACGGAGCTGATTCTTCACAACTTCCATAATGACTTTGTTCACGGCCCTGCTCGATTTCCGATTCATAATTGTAACGACTCCCGGCAACGGCAAGCCCAGCGACATACCTCCGAGGCACTAGGCATGAGAAGATTCTTACCACATTTTTGACCTTGACGTTCAAATTCTTGACAACCCTGGGTAACCTACCAGACGCGCCGGAAGTTTACTGGGACACACGCAGGTAACTGACGACGACCTGCGGCATCTGGGGCCCAGCCTTAGACTCGTGAGGGTAGGACGGGAAGTCTGATAGAAGATGTCGGTTACGGGGCGCGCTCACCATGACGGTGCGGCTGGGCGTTTCCCGCAGTAGAATATGGGAATGGCGATGCAACCGCAGCTCGAGACCCGTTGGGACCTGACACCCCGCGAAGCGATTCGGCTTCAGGAAAGCTTGCGCGAGCGTGTGGAATTGCAGGACCGCTTTGGAGAGATCCGCTTCGTGGCGGGTGCGGACATGGCGTTTGACCCCGAGACCGAGGTCGCTTTTGCCGGCGTCATTGTTTATCGCTTTCCGGGTTTCGAGGAAGTGGATCGCCGGATGGCGCGGCGCCAGCTCCGTTTTCCCTATGTCCCGGGCCTGCTTTCGTTCCGCGAGAGCCCCGTACTGCTCGCGGCTTTTGCCCGGCTGCGGACCGAGCCGGACCTTATTCTGATTGACGGCCACGGGCGCGCGCACCCGCGACGGTTCGGCATCGCCTGCCACATCGGCATCTTGTTGGACAAGCCTACCATCGGCTGCGCCAAGTCACGGCTGGTGGGTGAGCACCAAGAGCCCGGCAAGAAGGCTGGCTCGACCACCCCACTGATGCTGGAAGGTGAGCGCCTTGGGGTGGTGTTGCGGACGAGGGACGACGTTAGACCCATTTACGTCACTACTGGACATCGGGTTTCGCTCGATTCCGCAGTCGGATTGGTGAAGCAGTGCGTGGACGGATTCCGCATTCCCAAGCCCACGCGGGAAGCTGACCACTACGTCCGTGATTTGCGCAGAGCGTATCAATTAAGTCGAGAAGTCGAGAGTCAAAAGTCGAAAAGGTCTTAACTCCTCGACCATCGACTCTCGACTTTTCCACTTATCAGAGCGAGATTCCTCGCTGCGCTCGGAATGACAGGGCTCAGAGAAGGGCAGAATGCTATAATCAGGCGGTGGCAGCGAGTCGGTTTGATGTAGAGGCGGCTTTACGCCGCCATTTGGCGAGGTAAACTCGCCGCTACGAGGGGTGTTTGGGAGCCTGCCATGGAAAATGCTGGAAGCGTTCAATCCAAGAGTGCGGTGGTTCGCGACAAGGCCCAGTTGATGTCGGCCTCGGAGATTGACCGCACGCTGATGCGCCTGGCGCACGAAATCCTGGAGCGCAACAACGGCCTGGAAGGGGTCGTTCTGGTGGGCATTCGCCGCCGCGGAGTCCCGCTGGCCGAGCGTTTGGCTAAAAAGATGACAGAGATCGAAAAGACCGCGCCCCCGGTCGAAATGCTGGACATCACCCTCCACCGCGACGACCTCTTGAAAAGCGATCAGAAGCCCGTGCTCCAGCCGCCCCTGCGGTTTTCCGTGGAGGGCAAGACGGTGATCCTTGTGGACGACGTCCTCTACACGGGCCGAACCACTCGCGCCGCGCTGGATGCCCTTGTGGATCACGGGCGGCCACGACGGGTGGAACTGTGCGTCTTGATCGACCGCGGGCACAGGGAGTTGCCCATCCAGGCGAACTACGTGGGCAGGGTTTTGCAAACCTCGGGCACGGAAGTGATTGAAGTCCGTCTCCGGGAAGTGGACAGCCAGGATCGCGTGATGCTCTGCGAGTGCGTTTAGCGAAAGACGCAATCCACAGATTTCGCAGATTACACAGATGAAGGGCGGGTAGGGAAGAAGAACAGTGGCTTGTCGTTAGTGGCTGGTGGTTAAGTCGCTAGCCCAATCTGTGAAATCTGTGTAATCTGCGGATAAAGCTGTGGCGAGGGAGTGATATGAAATTTCCGGTTGGGCCCCAAGATGTGAAGCTGATTCAAGGGCGCAGCAAAGGGCTGCAGGTGGTCTGCGACTGCGGCTGCGTCAACTTCAACTACCTCGATCCGCAGGACCCAGTGTGGCGCTGCCGCAATTGCCAGCGCGTTCTGAGCTTCGACTTCCCCCGCCTGATGGAGAAGGCTCTGGCTCGCGAAGAGCCAAAGGCCCCCAGTCCACAGATTTCGCAGATTACACAGAACAGTGGTTAGTGGTTAGTGGTTAGTGGCTAGACGTAGCCGGCAACGAGAACCGATCAAAGCGGGTAAGCCGTAAGGCCGCCCACTACCCATCTGTTCTTAGCCACTAACCACTAGCCACTAGCCACTGTTCTTCTAAATCTGAGTAATCTGCGGATAATAAGGAGTCACCGCATGTCCTACCCAAAGCCTTCCCGGCGCTCCTGGGCTGAGCCCTGGAAGATCAAGATGGTCGAGCCCATCCGCATGACAACCCGCCAGGAGCGGGAAAAGTTCATCGTCGACGCCGGCTACAACACCTTCCTGCTTCGCTCGCAGGACGTTTACATCGACCTGCTCACGGACAGCGGCACCAATGCCATGAGTGACATCCAATGGGCGGGTTTGATGCTCGGCGACGAAGCCTACGCGGGCAGCCGCAACTTTTACCACTTGTGGGAAGCGGTTAGCCAATATTACGGTTATAAATACCTGGTTCCCACGCACCAGGGGCGCGGCGCCGAGCACATCCTTTCGAAGATCATGATCAAGCCGGGCGACTTCATCCCCGGCAACATGTATTTCACTACCACGCGCCTCCACCAGGAGCTGGCAGGTGGAACCTTCGTGGACGTCATCATTGACGAGGCGCACGACCCGGCAAGCGAGCACCCCTTCAAGGGCAACGTGGACCTGCAGAAACTCGAAAAGCTCATCCTCGAGGTGGGGGCGGGGAAGATTCCCTACGTTTCCGTTGCGGGAACAGTGAATACGGCAGGGGGCCAGCCGCAATCCATGGCCAACATGTGCGCGCTGCGAGAACTCTGCGACCGCTACAGCATTACCATCGTGCTCGATGCCACGCGCGCGGTGGAGAACGCCTACTTCATCCAGCAGCGCGAAGCGGGCTACAGCTCAAAGAAAGTGGCGGAAATCCTGAAGGAGTACTGCTCCTACACCCAGAGCTGCACGATGAGCGCCAAGAAAGATGCGCTGGTGAATATCGGCGGCTGGCTGGCCAGCAACGATGGAGGACTTTACGAGGAAGCGCGCAACCTGGTGGTGGTCTACGAGGGGCTGCACACTTACGGGGGGCTTGCCGGGCGCGACATGGAAGCCATGGCGCGCGGCATTGCGGAAAGCGTCGAGGACGACCACATCCGGGCGCGGGTCGGCCAGGTCGAGTACCTGGGCAGACACCTGCGGGACTGGGGCATCCCCCTCGTCAAGCCTATCGGCGGCCACGCCGTTTTCCTGGAGGCAAGGGGCTTCTATCCGCACATCCCTCAGGAGCAATACCCGGCCCAGACGCTGGCTGCCAACATCTACGTCGATTCCGGGGTACGCACCATGGAGCGCGGCATCGTTTCCGCCGGGCGCGACCCCAAGACGGGCGAGGAGCGCCACCCGCAATTGGAGCTCGTGCGCCTCGCCCTGCCGCGCCGAGTCTATACTCAGGCGCATATGGATGTGGTGGCGGAGTCGATCCTCGAGGTTTACGAGCAGCGCGACCAGGCTCGCGCCTTGAAGATGATCTACGAACCCAAATACCTGCGTTTCTTCCAAGCCCGCTTCGAGCCGACGGAGAGCAGTAGGCAGTAGGCAGTGGGCAGGGAAAGCTGTCTGTTGTCAGTTGTCCGTTGTCCCGCCGCGGCGGGTCAGTTGAAGAATGCGTCCGCCGCTCCGCTGTCCCCCGACACCCGCTCTCCTTGCTGGCCACTTTTCACTCGTCACTCGTCACTCGTCACTCGTCACTTTTTCAATACCTCGAAATGAAACACGAACCGGCAGGAGTGCGCCTGGGAGAAGCCGCCACTTTCCCTAATCGCACTGCTTCCCACTGCCGATAAATAAAGTGTGAGGGTAGCAGGCGGTCGATGGGGGAAGAGAGGATGGCTCCTGCTCATCTTCGAACAGAGCCTTATGGAACGGCAATTGCTCGTTGGGGGATTGCTTGCAGAAAATTGGAAGTTGTTTATCGTCTGGGAGAGAGCTGTGCGCAACCTTCGTACTACCCATTTGACAGGGCTGAGCACAGAGGAGTCGAGTCCTTTCGTATGAGCTTGGCGATCAGGGTAGGGCCGGTATGTCTTCCGATTCGCAACCGGCCGCTGGGCACCAAATTCCTACGCCGACTCTGACCTAAGTCCCTGATTGGCGGGCAGTTGCTTCTCCAGGTCAAGCACATGGCGTCGGGCAATTTTTGGAGGCGGTGCGGTTACTTAGAGACTCATCGATGACCATGTAAACTCCGCCTGACTTCTACGGATTTGGATCCCAAAGGCTGGCACCCCAATTGTCATGGGCGAACGAAATAGCGAGAGCGCTGCCGGAACCCGTCATCCTGAATCTAATGAGAGGACTCTCATCTACATTCCCATCATCCATACCCAAGCCGACATGGGAGCGCTAAGCGAAGCGATCCAGCGCCTGAAAGTCAAGAAGCTAGGGCGTAAAGGCTGGGAGCGCAACGTGAACCTGGTTAACAAATTGTGGGCCCAGATCGAGTCGGCCATCGAGAGACTGGCGCTTCCCTATGACGGAGTTCGCCTTTATCAGGATGGATTGCCGGTTTGCGGGCGCGAGGTGGAGATTGTTACGGAGCTGGAAAAAGCCGGTAGCCGCAACCACGGGTTGCTTCATCGTTTACGGGAGAAGGGTGCCACGCTCATGGGCACGGAATCTTCCGAGCTTTTGGTGGAGGAATATCAACTCTTCAAGGAGGACTTCGCTTCCGGGAAGCCAGAGTTCGCCACTCGAGAGGAGCCGCGCCGAAAAGCCTTGAGAGATTCCTTGCTCAAAAGGCGCGATGAATACATCGCCGGTCGGATCAACGAGACGCTTCGGGCGGGGGAAACGGGCCTGATCTTCCTCGGGATGCTTCACTCCCTGGGCTCCTGGCTCGATAAAGATATCCGGGTCGTCTATTTGATTCACCAACCCTCAGGTCGTGGAGAGAAAGAGCAATGACAGCCGCTGGCAGTAAGGTTCTTATTGTGGACGGGAATGAGCAAATCGCCTTGCTCTCCACGTTCCTCAACCAAGAGGTGATAACCACGGTGGTGGCCCACAGCGGGCAAGCCGCCCTGGAAAAGATCCGCTCCGAACATCCCGATGCTCTGGTCGTGGACATGAAGCTGTCCGATATGGACGGCATGCAGATCCTGAAAGGGGCAAAAGCCCTGGACGAGGACCTCCCCGTCATTCTGATCACGGGCTATCCGGAAATCCGGGATGCGGTGGCGGCGATGAGGGCAGGCGCTCACGATTACCTGGCGAAACCTCTCAAACACCACGAGGTGCTGCGCGTGGTCTTCCGCGCGCTGAACGAACGCGCTCTCAAGCGCAAGCTGCGACGTCTCTCCTGCCAGATCGAAGACGAGTCTTCGCTCCGGGAGTCCATGGGTCCCAGCAGTGTCGTGAAGCAGTTGATCGCCGATGTAGGCCGAGTGGCCGGAACCAACTTCAGCGTCTTGATACTGGGAGAAACCGGATCGGGGAAGGAGATTGTGGCGCACGCCATCCATCAGAACAGTCCTCGCTGCCAGGCTCCTTTTATGATGGTGGATTGCGGGGCCATTCCCGAGGCCCTTTTAGAAAGCGAGCTGTTTGGACATGAAAGGGGAGCCTACACGGGCGCGGACAGACAGAAAATTGGAAAAATCGAAATGGCCCATGGCGGAACACTTTTCCTGGACGAAATCTCGAACATGCCTTTAGGCTCCCAGGCCAAGCTTCTGCGGGTACTTCAAGACAAGACGATCTGCCGCATTGGCGGCACCCAGACCATCAACACGGATGTCCGGGTTCTGTCCGCCAGCAACCAAGACCTGCAACGCTTGGGCGAATCCGGCACCTTTCGTCCCGACGTCTATTTTCGGTTGAACGAGTTCACCATCTGGGTTCCGCCCTTGCGCGAGCGACAGGAGGACGTCCTGTATCTGGCGAAGCGGTTCGTGGATATCACGAATCTCGAGTTGCAGAAGAACGTGAAGGGCTTTTCGCAATCTGCGGTCGATGCTTTGCTCGCCTGCGACTGGCCTGGAAATGTTCGGCAGCTCCGTTCCGTGATCCGCCGCGCGGTTCTTCTGGCAGACGATATGATCACCGAGCAGCACATGAGGATCGATTGTGTATCCCCCAAACTCACTCTCCCTGACCCTGGATGCAATCAGGAAACTCCAGACACGCTGCCGGAAGGCCTTCCCTTCAAGGAAATCATGCAACGGAGGATTGTCGCCATCGAGCGGGAGATCCTGGCTCATGTGCTGCGGGAAACGGGAGGGAATAAGGCAAAAGCCGCTCGCGTGCTACACATCGATTATAAGACTATACATTCAAAAGTCAGGCAATATGGCATTCCTATAGATTGAAAGGGATAAGGTGCGTTATGACGGAAAAGAAAAAAGAACGAACCTCGAGGGGTGGGATGGAAGGCGGCCTGGGAGGGATTCTCAAGGGCCTGGGAGACTTGGTGGAGAAGCTCGGTGAACTAGCCGAAAGCGGTCAAGAGCTCTCCAAAACAGGGGAGATTCGCGGGCCGGGAAAAGAGCTCAGAGGGATTTACGGATTCAAGGTTAAGGTGGGGCTGGGAGAGGAGGGGCCGAGCCTCGAGCCCTTCGGAAATATTCGGCGGGACGCCAAATCCGGGCGAACCGAAGTTCAGGAGGTCCGAGAACCCATGGTGGACGTTTTTGAGGAAGACGACTACCTGCTGGTTTTGGCGGAGTTGCCCGGCATCGGCAAGGAGGACGTGCGGGTTGAGGTCAAGGACGATGTGCTGACGATTTCCGCCGAGAGAGGCGACAAGAAATACCGCAAGGAAGTTCTCCTGCCCCGGAACGTTTCCAAGGAGAAGATGCAGGTCTCCTGTAACAACGGGGTCCTGGAAATCAAGTGCCTTAAGTAGCCCGCTGGGGAGGAGCCACCATCGAAACCGCAGAGAAGTCGTTCAAGCTTAAAGTCAGCGAGGCGCTCAGCAAGGACGTGAGTCGTGGGTACGCCCGCATGGGGCCGGAGGATCTTGCGCTCTTGCAGGTGGACGTGGGAGACATTGTGGAAGTTGTCGGCAAGGGTAGAACCGTGTGCAAGGCGATGCCGGCTTACAAGGAGATGCGCGGTCAGTCCCGGATTCAACTGGACGGAATCACGCGCGAGAATGCCGGGACGGGACTGGACGAGTTCGTTCAAGTGCGCCGCATAGCTTGCCCACCCGCCGAGCGGGTGGTGCTGGCCCCCACGAACATTACTCCTTCCGAACGCGATTTGGAATACATCGGCAGCCGGCTGGATGGCCTGCCGGTTTTGGCCGCGAGCCGCATCCGGGCCATCCTCTTTGGAGCGCGCTGGGCGGATTTCAAGGTGGAAAGCACGGTGCCCAAAGGGCCCGTGCTCATTAACCCCATGACCCAACTGGTGATCTCCAAAGGGGCCCAGCCCGAGGAGATGGCCGCTCGCGCGATTTCCTATGAGGACATCGGTGGCCTGAAGCCCCAACTCCAGCGTATCCGCGAAATGATCGAACTGCCCTTGCGTTACCCCGAGGTCTTCGAGCGCCTGGGAATTGACGCACCGAAAGGGGTGCTTCTACACGGGCCTCCTGGATGCGGTAAGACGCTGATTGCCCGCGCCATTGCGCATGAGACCCAGGCGAACTTCTATGCCGTCAGCGGGCCCGAAATCATCCACAAGTTTTACGGCGAGAGTGAAGCGCATTTGCGGAAGATTTTTGAAGAGGGCAGTCGCAAGGCCCCCAGCATCATCTTCCTGGATGAGATCGACGCCATTGCCCCCCGCCGCGAGCAAGTGGTGGGCGAGGTCGAGAAGCGGGTCGTAGCCCAGTTGTTGGCATTGATGGACGGGCTCGCCAAGCGGCAGAAGGTCATCGTTATTGCGGCGACCAACCTGCCCAATGTGCTCGATCCCGCCCTGCGGCGGCCAGGGCGGTTTGACCGAGAGATCAGCATCCCCATCCCCGACCGCCACGGACGCAAGGAGATCCTGGAGATCCACAGCCGAGGCATGCCTCTGGCCGAACAAGTAGACCTGAATCACTTGGCGGAGATCACGCATGGTTTCGTGGGGGCCGACTTGGAAGCCCTATGCCGGGAAGCCGCCATGATTTGCCTGCGGCGCATCATGCCCGATGTGGACTTCGGCTTGGCGCGAATTCCTTATGACCAACTGGCCAAGCTCGAGGTGGGAATGGATGATTTCCTCGAAGCCCTCCGGGATATTGAGCCTTCCGCGCTGCGCGAGGTATTTGTCGAAGTTCCCAACGTGCGCTGGCAGGACGTCGGGGGTCTGGCCGAGATCAAACAGCGCCTCGTGGAAGCCGTCGAGTGGCCTCTCCAGCACCCCGACCTGTTTACCCAAGCGGGGATCCGGCCGCCCAAAGGAATCCTACTCTCGGGTCCACCAGGCTGCGGAAAAACTCTCCTCGCCAAAGCCGTGGCCAGCGAAACGAAGGTGAATTTCATCTCGGTCAAAGGGCCGGAACTGCTTTCGAAATATGTGGGGGAATCTGAGCGAGGCGTGCGCGAGGTATTTCGCAAAGCGCGCCAAGCTGCACCCTGCATCGTCTTCTTCGATGAGATTGACGCCCTCGTGCCCAGCCGCAGCGCCGGTGCGTCGGATTCGCACGTGGCGGAGCGCGTCCTGAGCCAGTTCCTCGCGGAACTTGATGGGGTGGAAGAGTTGAAAGGGGTTCTGGTCCTGGGCGCGACCAACCGGTCAGATCTGCTCGATCCCGCCATTCTCAGGCCTGGGCGGTTTGACGAGATTGTGGAAATTCCACTTCCCGACGAGAGCGAGCGCAGCGAGATTTTCGCCATCCATTTGCAGAACAAACCTCTGGGCGCGGGGATCAGTCTCAAGAACCTGGCCTCACGAACCGAGGGGTTTAGCGGCGCCGATGTCAGTTCGATGTGTACCCGAGCCGCCCGGCGAGCTGTCCGGCGAGCCGTTCAGGCGGGCGATAAAGCACCGGCCGGGCAGGCGCGGGTAACCATCGAGGCCAGCGACCTGGAGGGCGCACTGCAAGAAATTTGTTAGCAGACTCTCGACGGATGGGGTGAACAGTAGATGGAGACGGTCCAGAGGGCGCTTTATCTGTTTTGCTTTGCTTGCTCGAACCTCATCGGGGAGCTCGAGGGGACCGGTGTGGATGGCCAGCATCCTCTGTCTGTATTTCGGCGCTTCCCGAATCTGTGTGCCGTCCTAAGCGAGGTGTGCTTGGAAGATTTTTGCGGCGGAGCGGCCGAACTACGCATGCGGGATCTGGCTTGGGTAGGGCCGCGCGCCTTGCAGCACGAGGCGGTGGTTGAGGAGGTGATGCGCCATTCTCCCGTGCTGCCCGCCCGTTTCGGGACCCTTTTCTCGTCGCAGGAACGCCTGGCAGAATTTCTTGATAGGCATGGTGCGGCGATTGGGCAGTTCCTGGAGCGGGTGGCTGAGCAGGAGGAATGGTCAGTCAGAGGCTTGCTCGACAGAAGGCAGGCCGGGCGCGCCCTCACGTCCGCTAGCCTGGCCGGGCGCGAAGCCCAACTCGCGGCGCTGCCGCCGGGGAGACGCTACTTCGAGGAACAACGAATCCGGGCAGGTGCAGAGAAAGAATTGAGCCTCTGGCTAAAGGAAACCCGCCGCCAGGTCGCGAGCCACCTGATGAAGCAGGCTTCGGGTTTTTGCGAAAGTCCGCAGGTGCCTCGTGAGCCCCCGGAAAGCGGAATCGAGGTTGTGCTGAATTGGGCCTTTTTGCTGCCCAAGAGTGCGTCCCCGGCATTTCGGGCGGGAATCGATCAGGTGAATGAGAAACATGCAATGGGGGGGCTGGTCCTCGAACTGTCCGGACCCTGGCCCCCCTATCACTTCGTTCCTCCTTTATCGATAGGAGCAGCTCCATGAGTTGCCTGCTTTATTGCATCTTTCGCGGCCGCTTACCGGCTGCCCTCGAAATCCCCGACGGCGTGGGGGGGCACCGTGTATTCACTGCAAATTACCATGGCTTTGGCGCCGCACTTTCTGAGCTTCGAGAGCCCGACTCGCTTCCTGATATCTCAAAACTTCTCGTGTACGAGACGGTCGTAGAGTCCTTTTATCGCCACCTGACCGTGATTCCCATGCGATATGGGTGTCGGGTTGGGTGTCCGTACGAGGCCATTGTTTTCCTGAGAGAAAATCACGCTGCCTACGGCGCACTTCTCCACGAACTCGAGGGATTGGCAGAGATGGGCATACAGGTTCTCCTCGACAACCCCAGAGCCGAGGCGGAGACCGATCGACTCGCGATCCCTCCAGAATGCTTTCCTCCCCGCTCGGGTCTGTCCGGGGCCGCCTATCTGGACGCGAAGAAGCTACACTACCTGGGCGCTCAGCGGGCGACCATGCTTCAGAACGCGTTGGTTGAGAAGCTCTGCGATTCGCTGTACGGCTCCTTCCTTCGCCACAAAGTCGAATTGCCTTCTTCCCGCCGAAGTCATCTCATGTCCCTCTATTTCCTCGTGCCCCGCGATTCAGTCGAATCCTTTCGCCAAGCCGCTCGTCACCTTCCTCCGAACCAATCTGTCAAGCTACTCTTGAGCGGCCCCTGGCCACCGTACAACTTTGTTGATTCCCTGCAAGCGTAGGTGGACGTGCAAAGAGTTCTGGAAGATCTGGCAGGTCGGGGATTACATGTCGCGCATCTAAGGCCCGCGTTCTATGGAGTGAATTCCACAATCGCCCCGGGCAGAGTCACTTATTCTTTGCCGGCCATCGCCTTTCTCTTGGGAATCAAGATGATGGAAAAACGGCGTGCATTTTCTCGATTTCGGCACCCGACCTGCTCAACTGATGGCTGGGGCAGGTCACATTAACGTGAGGCTTGCCCTAAGCGAAACTTGGGTAGCTTGTTACCCGGAAGGAGAACTGCCATGGCGAAGGTTGCAAAGTCGACCGACTCCTCGAGCTTGGCGGAAGTGGTCGATCGGATTCTCGACAAGGGGATCGTGATCGACGCTTGGTTAAAGGTGTCGCTAGTCGGGATCGAACTGCTGTCGGTCGAAGC
This sequence comes from Terriglobia bacterium, assembly GCA_050008675.1. GTDB lineage: Bacteria > Acidobacteriota > Terriglobia > UBA7540 > UBA7540 > CAVROP01. Next base: position 13,343 of record JBEKME010000043.1, on the reverse strand, counting down.
CCGCGTCGTGATTGCCTCGGTCGAGACCTACCTGAAGTATGCCGAGGCTATCGGTCTGACAGCCGCTGCTGCCGCTCCCGCCTAATACCGGTGGGGGACCGACCGCTGTTGAGCGGGGGGCTCTTGTGCAGCCCTCCGCTCGGCAGATGGAGGAGAGACAAGAGGCCGGAAAAATCAAAGGAGGACCACTATGGGCAGATTGTTGGAGGATATGACTCGATTATCCGGGGAGATCCAGGCGCTGCGTGGAAGCCGTCGAGCGTTCCGAGATGAACTGCTGGATGGAAACAGGGACCGCCAGAAGGATGTGGCTGAAATGTGTGGCGATTTTTCGGGCACACAGACTCGAATGGCGGAAAGGATGAGAGCGGGGCGTCTTGCTTTCCTGAAGAAGCTGAAGCAAACCGTTAGCGGGCAGCAACGGGAGATGAGGGCGGATATTGCTGCCGCGCGTCGTGCCTGGGCAGGGAGGAGCGCATAGCGGCCCAGCAATCAGCGAGCCCTCGGGAGTTGCGATCGAAGCGCTGCCTGTTGATGCCTGCGTGGTGCTCGACAGGTAGCCGCGCGAGGGTCCCTGGCCGTGGCAAAGAGAAGAGGCTCGAACTGAAGCCGCCCGCAACCCCACGACCAGCTTAGAAACGAGAAGGAGGAAAATCATGGGTGTGTTAACCGAGCATATGACTCAATTGCGGAATGAGATCCTGGCCTTGCGCAGCGCGCGCCAGGGATTGGCCCAGGCTTTGGAGCGAGAGACCGAGGAGCGGCGGGCCGATGTCTCCCAGATGCTGGCCAACTTTTCCAAGAGCTTCGCCGCCCGGGCCAGGAGGACGAAAGCCGATCGTTTGGGCTCCCTCTCAGACCTCAAGCGTACGGTCAACGGCCTCCGCACGGAGGTCCACACAGACCTCAGCGGCATTCGGCAAGCATGGCGTGCCTTGGGTACGCCAGCGCGCGGGACGGTGGAGAAAGTCGCAAGCCAAACGATGCAGGAAACAAAAGCCAACGTGCAAGCAAGCCAGAGCGAAACAGGTGGCCAGCCACCGCTCGCAGTCGGCGGCAGAGAGAAGCCGGCACGAAAGAAACGGAAACACTAAGCTCACCGCCCTAATCCGGGCAAAGCTCCCACTGGACCGCAAAGCTCAAGGAAAAGGAAAAGACAGCCATGAATGGCGAGGATGCGAAGTTTGGTTCAGTAGCCAGCGAAATAGTCGAACCCCAAGGACAAAGCATTGTCCCGGAGCCTAGCGAAGAATTTGTCTTGACCCCGCATATTCAGGCCTTGACCGACCGGGCGCTGAGCTATCTTGCTGTGGGATACGCAGTCCATTTTGCCGGCCTGGCAGGAACGGGGAAGACGACCCTCGCCCTGCACGTTGCCGCGCAGCTCGGCCGCCCGGTCGTCCTCCTCCATGGCGACGACGAGTTTGGCAGCTCCGACCTGATTGGCAAGGATTCCGGCTACCGCAAGTACAAGCTTATCGATAATTACATCCACTCCGTGGTGAAGACCGAAGAGAGCTTGAGCACTCTTTGGGAGGACCACCGGCTTACCACCGCCTGTCTCAATGGACACACGCTGATTTATGATGAATTCAACCGTTCCAGGCCGGAGGCCAACAACGTACTGCTCAGTATCCTGGAGGGAAGGATTCTCAATCTGCCCGACCCGGGCAGGTCCGGCGAGGGGTGTGTGCGCGTACACGAGGACTTTCGAGCCATCCTGACCTCGAACCCCGAAGAATATGCCGGTGTTCACAAAACCCAGGACGCGCTGATGGATCGGCTGATCACCATCAACCTTGGGCATTACGATCGCGAAACGGAGATCCAGATCACCCAGGCGAAGTCGGGCCTTCCGCGCGCGGATGCGGAAAAGATCGTGGATATTGTCAGGGAACTTCGTGGGATGGGCGTCAACAACCACCGCCCCACGATCCGGGCCTGTATCGCCATCGCCAAGATCCTCGCCCACCGCCACAGCAGCGCTCGGATCGAGGATCCCACCTTTTGGTGGGTCTGCTCCGACGTTCTCAAGACGGACACCGCAAAGGTTACTCACGACGGGAAGTCGCTCATGCTGCAAAAGGTGGAGGAGGCAATGGAGAAAGTCTGCGGCAACCATTCCAAGCGGCGGAAGAATCACCACCGCCTCGCTACCGCGTGAAAGAGGCACACCTATGCCTATACCTGTAAGGGGCTTGAGAACCATTCGTACGTTGGCCGGTCGAGTGGACCGCCTGACTACTCCCCACAGGGCACACTTGCAAATCGCCTGCCTGGAAATCGAAAAGGCTCGGCGCGCCTCAGAAAGAACAACCGCCAGCCGCCGGCTGGCAGAGCTTGATGCCCGGCTGCGCGAGATCGAGGCCGAAGAGTCCACCCTGTTGCAGGGTCTGGCCGAGCGAAGCAACAGCAAAGGTGCCGCTCCGTCTCTGACGGCGCCAAAGCTCACTCCGCGTCGCACTACCGGTGCACTTAGGATCAGGTACTAAGCGAAGACAACCGAGCGTTGACATTGAAAAGATCCACCACCTGCAATCATTGAAATCGTCGGAGGGGACAAGAAGAAATGACTCTGAAAACCGAAAAAGAGATCAGGCAGGTCGTACAAATCGGGGTAGCTACGGCACTGTATTTGTGGGGGTTTCCTGCACTGGCGATCACGCTAGTTGTTCTAATCTTGCCCTGGAGTCCCGTCTATCGGGTAGCCGCCTACCTTGGGTGCACGGTCCTGGAAGTCAGAGCGAAAAGGACGGCCAAACGGGCGATGAGGAAGCTGACCGAGGAGCCAGTGCATGTTACGTAGCCGGGTCGGGGCAGTCAGCGGGGAGGGCGCGTGGCCTTCCAGCGCGCATCGTCGAGTGAGAACGGTTCTGTCAAAAGTTTTATGAAAGAGCCGTGAGAACGGTTCTGCCAAAAGTCTTATGAAAGAGCCATGAGAAATGAGCGTGCCAGAGGCAGGGAGGAGAAGGCATGAGAGTCAATTGTCTGGGCTGCGGATACAGGCTGGAGCTGGACGATGCCTACGATGACTATGAGGGGCAGGTCAAATGCTTCGCGTGCAGGGCGACCCTTGAGATTCGCACTGAACAGGGCAGTCTCAGAGCGGCCAAGCAAGTATATATCGCACGCCACCCTTCGGCCGGGGAGGCCTTCGAGCGCGTGCGCAGGCCGATGAACGAGGCGCCTAGAGAGGTCGCTTAGTTCCGGGCGCGCGCTGGTCGGCCTCGGCGAGTTTTCCTGCTCCCGGGCCCCGATTGACGGAGGGCGATGAATTGCTGATGTCTCTCCTCGGAAATCAAATTGAGGAATCGAGATCATCCTCCATTATGCCCGCCGCGCTATGAAAGAGAGGGCTCTATGAGTACCGGCGATACCTCGATTGCGAAATCCGCGCCCAAGCACCCGCGCCACCAGGTGGCAGCGCGACCGAGGGCATACCTTTACGCATTTATCGCCGATGCTCGAGGCCGGAGGTACGGAGACTTCGGCATCGACGGAAGTGAGGTGTACTCCATCCCGTGGGGGCAAGTAGCAGCCGTGGTCAGCAATGTACGAGTCGAGAGGGTGCGGCCAGAACGCGCCCATCTTGCCGCCCACCAGGAAGTCCTCAAGAAACTGATGGCGGAGACCACACCTCTACCCATGTCCTTCGGCATCCTCGCGGACAGCCCGCAGGCCGTACGAAACCTGCTTTCTCGCAATCAGCATGTGCTGCTCGAGCAACTGCGGCGCGTGGCGGGCAAGGTCGAGATGGGAGTGCGAGTCACCTGGGACGTGCCCAACATCTTTGAATACTTCGTTAATACCCATCCGGAGTTGAGGCAGGCCCGGGACCAATTCCTGGGAGGTCCAGGCGAGCCTACGCAGGAGGACAAGATCGAAGTCGGCAGGATGTTTGACCGTCTGCTCAACGAGGATCGGGAGACCTGCACCGGCAAAGTGGAAGCGATTCTGGCGCCCCACTGTGCCGAGATCGAGCCAGGGAAATGCCGTACTGAACGCGAGGTCATGAATCTGGCTTGTTTGGTCGAGCGTCCAGCGATGCCGCAGTTCGAGGGTCGCGTCTTCGAGGCCGCGCAGCAGTTTGATAACAACTTCACCTTCGACTTCAACGGGCCCTGGGCCCCGCACAACTTTGCCGAGATCGATCTCAAGCTCTGAGACGGGTTGTTCGTCATTCGTAGAGGAAAACGCCACCGCCTGTCATTCTGAGCCAGGATAGCCGAAGACCGTTATCCGTGATGTCAGAAACGCAGCGCATGGCAAAGCGGGTCTGCCCCCTCCCAAGGGGAGAGGGTGGACCGCGACGCCGCTTTCTTCAGGCGTCGCGGGCCGGGTGAGGGGTTAGTTGCGGGGCGAGGACGGCTCAGACAGGCTCGGCCCAAGCTGCTCAATGGAAACGAGTAATGCGTCGAGTTTCTGGAGAGCCCTTGGCTGTCATCCTGAGCCCTTGGCTGTCATCCTGAGCGCAGCGAAGGATCTCGCTCTGCCCGCTCAGGATAAACTGCGCGAAGAATCCCCGCATTTGTAAGCTCAAACAGTGCGGAAAAAATGCCCAGATGCTTCGCGGAGTTTACCCTGAGCGAAGCGAACGGGCTCAGCATGACAGACCCGAAAGTAGTAGGAGACGGGCGATGCGGGAGCATGCCATGGTGCTTGTGGACGACCTTTTGAAACTTCCGTTCACCGGTCTGGTCTGGATCGCCCGTCAGGTTCAGAACGCCGCCCAGGAGGAGCTTGCCAACCAGACCGAATCTGTCACCGCGGAGTTGAGTGATCTCTACATGAGGCTGGAAACCGGAAAGATCTCGGAGGAAGAGTTCGCAGACGAAGAAAAGACCTTGCTCGAACGGCTGGACAGAATGCACGAGCGTGGCAGAGGCCTCCAAGAGGAGCATGGCGGAGAGGAAAAGCGAGGCCAACGTGAACACCGAAGGGTGGCGTGAGGGGTGCAATAGATGCGCGGGGAGCATGGCGGCTCCACCCTTCTTGGACCACCGAGGCCTACAACTGCTGATCTTTGGCGGCAAAGGGGGAGTCGGAAAGACTACCTGCGCCACCGCCGCCGCGCTGCATTTGGCAAAAAACTCACCCCAATCCTCTTTTCTCCTGGTTTCCACAGACCCAGCTCATTCACTCGTCGATAGCCTGGCGGACTTGGTCCCACCCGATAACCTGAAGGTTCGCGAACTTGATAGCCAGGGATACCTGGCGCATTTCAAGCAGAAGCACTTCGGGAAACTCCGGGAAATCGCCTCGCGCGGCACCTTCCTCGATAGCGAAGAAATCAACCGCTTTTTGGAGCTCTCCTTGCCGGGCTTGGATGAACTCGTGGCCTTCCTGGAGATCTCCACCTGGGTGGAGAAGTGCAGCCACGATTGCATCATTGTGGACACTGCCCCCAGTGGCCACACCCTGCGCCTGCTGGCCATGCCGGAATTCCTCCGCCGATGGCTCGCCATGCTGGAAACTCTGTTGGCAAAGCACCGCTACATGAAATGGGTCTTTGCCCGTTCCCGAGATCGCGATGAACTCGACGCCTTCCTGGAAGAGCTGACCGCCTCAGTAAAATGCATGGAAGGGGTGCTACAGGATTCGCTCCGCTGCCGTTTTGTTCCGGTGATGCTCGCCGAAATGATGAGCATTCGCGAGACCGTCTCGATCGTAAAGGAAGTGGACCGCCTCAGATTGCCCATGACCGACATCGTGATCAACCGGCTCTATCCCCATAACCCGTGCCCCGTTTGTGGGGACGAGCGCCTCCGCCAGGTTCGGCAACTGCGGAATCTTTTCAGCCAAACCTCTTTAGCCAGGTTTGCACTCTGGGGGCTGCCACTTTATGCCGAGGAGGTTCGGGGGCAGAAAGCGCTGGAGTCATTCTGGGATGGAGTGGGGCAAATCACCGCAGCCCCTCCCGCAACCACCGAACCATCGCCAACTCTGGCGCTCCGGGTGGAGGCAGGCATCGAGTGGCCTCCACCCCAGACTACGCTTCTGCTCTTTGCAGGCAAGGGTGGCGTAGGAAAGACAACTTTAGCTTGCGCCACGGCTCTGCACTTGGCGCAAGATGGCGCAGGGAAGAAAGTTCTTCTTTTCTCCACCGGGCCTGCCCACTCTTTATCAAGCTGCTTGGGGACACCCATCGGCCCCCGGCCAAAACTCGTGTTCCCCGGCGTGGAAGCCATGGAGATCGATTCGGAGTCGGAATTTCGGGCTTTGAAGAAACAATACGCCGGAGATATGCAGAAATTCCTGGAATCTATCTCGAGTAACTTTGACTTAACCTTCGACCGCGCAGTGCTGGAACGGATTCTCGACCTCTCCCCCCCGGGCCTCGACGAGGTGATGGGCCTGACGGGGGTCATGGCCTTACTCGCCTCGGGCGACTACGACGTCCTCGTGCTCGATTCCGCAGCAACAGGTCACCTGATTCGTCTGCTGGAACTTCCCGGAATCGTCGATCAATGGCTTAAAGCGTTCTTCGACTTGTTTCTTAAATACCCGCAGATCTTCCGACTCACCAGGTTTTCTCAGGAGCTCGTGTCGATGTCAAAGAACCTCAAGAGGTTCAGACGACTGCTGACTGATCCGGCACGATCCGCCATCTATGCGGTCAGCATCCCCACCGATATGGCTTTTGAGGAAACACGAGACTTGCTGGCTGCCTGCGTGCGCTTAGGCGTCAGTGTGCCTGGACTTCTTCTCAACCTTGTCACGCCCCCCAGTGATTGCCTTTTGTGTTCTGCTCTGTATCGCCGGGAATCGCACGTGCGCCGGAAGTTTCAGCGGTGTCTTCAAGGAAGGGAAATGACGGTTGTCTATCGTTGGGGGGAGATTCAGGGCTTTCGCCGGCTGGCAGAGTTGGGACAAGCCCTTTACCAACCCAGCCGCGTGGAATCGAGTGTCTATGCCTGTTGAAAGCAACCTTGTAAACCTGTCGACCCTGCCATCCGAACTCGCCTTAGATGACACCCGGCAGGTCTCCCTGTGCGAGGTGCTTGACCGGGTGCTGAACAAAGGAGTTGTGGTGGCAGGAGAAGTGACCATTTCAGTCGCGGATATCGACCTCATCTACCTTGGACTGCAAGCCGTGCTCACGTCCATGGAGACAGCGCGTCAAAGCCTCCGCCGCGCGCCGCTCGAATTGGGCGCCGGCATGGGCATTGGAAAGGAGAAAGCAAATGCACTCAACCGAGCTGGCGCGGGTCGAGTCTGAGGCCGTGCACGATTTCGCCCAGGTGATGAAAGTGGACGATTTGCTGGCGCCCCCATCGTCCGCTGCTCAGCGCCCGCGAGCCGGCCGGCTCAACCTCGATGCGAATGATGCCAAAAACGGGCTCGGACAACTAGTGCTGACTCTGGTCAGGCTCCTTCACGAATTACTAGAGCGCCAGGCCATCCGCCGCATCGAGGCTGGCTCGCTAAGTGACCAGCAGATTGAAAGGCTCGGACTGACGCTAATGAGGCAGGCACAGGAAATTGAACGGCTGCGGGCGGAATTTGGCCTCGAGGAAGAGGATCTGAACTTGGATCTCGGCCCGCTGGGAAAGCTTCTGTAAAAGGAGAGCTTATGGTGCAGCAACGCAGCATGTCGCACGCGGTGGAGAGCTCGACTTTGGCCGACGTGCTGGAGCGTGTTTTGGATAAAGGCATCGTCATCGCGGGTGATATCAGAGTGAAACTGGTGGACATCGAACTCCTCTCGATTCAGATCCGCCTGGTCATCTGCTCGGTCGATAAGGCCAAGGAAATGGGCATGGACTGGTGGGTGAACAACCCGATATTTCGCCGGGGAGAGGATCATGAAGCCCTGGCAAGCTCGCTCGCCAGCATCGAGGAAAGGATGTCAAGGCTGGAGGCCTCTCTCCCCAAAGAAGAAACACGAACTACGCAACTCGTCTCCCCTTCGCAAAATCTCCACATGCCATAGGGTTTGCGTAGCGTCGTGAAGCAACTGGAGCTTTACTGGCTGGTCGAGAATCAACGCCTGGAGGTGCCGCATGATAAAACAAGACGTAGAAATACTCCTGGTTAAAGATAATCTGGACGCTGTCGAGCTGGCCTTGCACGCCTTGCATCAGGAGAGATTAGCCAATCATATCGAGGTGGCGCGTGACGGCGAAGAGGCTCTGGATTTTCTCTTTTGCCGCTGCCCTTACGCGCACCGCAGCTTCGAGCAGGCGCCCCGTGTAGTGTTGCTCGATCTAAAACTGCCCCAAGAGGATGGCATGGAAGTTCTGCGTGGGATCAAGAAGGACCCTCGCACCAAAGCTATTCCCGTCGTCATTCTAACCGCGTCTCGAGAAGAGTCTGACCTGGCCAATGGGTATCACCTTGGCGCAGATGGCTATGTTCAGAAGCCCGTAGATTTCGACAATTTTCGCAACCTTGTGAAGCAACTGGGGCTTTACTGGCTGGTAGTAAATCAACCCCCGCCGACTGCGGCTTTCCAGCCGAGATGAAGGACGGAGACGATGAGCACTGACACCACTGAACGCCATCTCGCCGACGAGGCCGCGCGCCGGACAGGCGCTTATAACCGCAGCCTGATCGAGGCGAGCCTGGATCCGCTCGTCACCATTGCTCCGGACGGGAAGATCACCGACGTGAACAACGCCACTGAGAAGGCGACCGGCCTCTCGCGCCAGCAACTCATCGGGACCGACTTTTCAGATTATTTTACCGACCCCGGGAAGGCTCGAGCGGGATACGAGCAGGTGTTCCGAGAAGGCTTGATCAAGGACTACGAGTTGGAGATTCGCCGCCGCGACGGACATGTGACGCCGGTGCTTTACAACGCCTCGGTGTATCGGCACGAGGCGGGAGATGTCATTGGCGTGTTTGCCGCCGCCCGCGACATCTCCGAGCGCAAGCGGGCTGAGGAGGAAATCCGCAAGCTGAACGAAGAACTCGACGCGCGGGTGCGGCGCCACACGGCGGAGCTGGAGGCAACGAACAAGGACCTCGAAGCCTTCACGTACTCCGTCTCTCACGACCTGCGCGGCCCCCTGCGCCACATCGACGGTTTCTCCAAATTACTTTTTGAAGAGTACAGCGTAGATCTGCCGGAGGAGGCACGTCGCTATCTGTCTCGCATCCGCGACGGCACGCGCCGCATGGGCATGATGGTGGACGATTTGCTGAACCTCACGCGCCTGGGACGCAAGGAACTGAGCCTGCAACTGACGAGGTTGAGTTCTTTGCTCGAAGAAGCCATTGGCGATCTACAGCCGGAGATGGCGGGCCGGGAGATCGAATGGCGAATCGGGAAATTGCCCTTCGTGGAGTGCGATCCAGCCCTGCTGAAGCAGGTTTTCGCCAACCTGCTGTCGAACGCCCTCAAGTTCACCCGGCTGCAGGAACATGCGGTCATCGAAGTGGGAGCGACGACGCAGGATGGCCGAGCCGTGATCTTCGTTCGCGATAACGGGGTCGGCTTCAGCATGAAGTACGTGGACAAGCTTTTTGGAGTTTTTCAGCGACTCCATCGCCCCGAGGACTTCGAGGGGACAGGCATCGGACTGGCCATCGTCCAGCGCATTGTCCACAAACACCGCGGACGCGTCTGGGCGGAGGGAGAGTTGAACAAGGGCGCTGCTTTTTTCTTCACTCTGGAGGCTGCCGAGAGCCCTCCTGGGGAAAGCAATGCCTTGCCTGGAGGTGCCACATGATAAGACAAGACGTAGAAATACTCCTGGTTGAAGATAATGCGGACGACGTCGAGCTGACCTTGCACGCCTTGCATCAGGAGAGATTAGCCAATCGTATCGAGGTGGCACGTGACGGCGAAGAGGCTCTGGATTTTCTCTTTTGCCGCGGCCCTTACGCGCACCGCAGCTTCGAGCAGGCGCCCCGTGTAGTGTTGCTCGATCTCAAACTGCCCAAAGTGGATGGCATGGAAGTTCTGCGTGAGATCAAGAAGGACCCTCGCACCAGAGCTATTCCCGTCGTCATTCTAACCGCGTCCCGAGAAGAGCCTGACATGGCCAATGGGTATCACCTTGGCGCCAATGGCTATGTTCAGAAGCCCGTAGATTTCGACAATTTTCGCAACATTGTGAAGCACCTGGGGCTTTACTGGCTGGTGGTGAATGAACCCCCACCGCCCGCAGCCTTCCAGGCGAAATGAAGGACGGCGACAATGAGCAAAGCTAAAGCAAGTAACTCACTTCCCCCCAGACGCGCCCTTCGGGTCTTAATTGTCGAAGACGATGCAGCCGACGCCGAGCTTGCCGTGAGTGTGCTGAAGCGTGCCGGCTACCCTTTGGCGTTCGATGTGATTGACTCTGCCACTGACTTCGAGGAGCGGCTGGCCCATGCCGATTACGATGCCATCCTCTGCGATCACAACTTGCGGACCTGGACGGGCATGGACGCTCTGGAAACCCTCAAGAGGTCAGGCAAGGATATCCCCTTTTTGGTACTGACCGCTGTCCTGGGTGACGAAGCTGCCGTCGAGTATGTCAAGCGCGGCGCTACCGACTACCTCCTGAAAGATCGCCTGGAGCGACTGCCGGTTGCCTTGAGCCGCGCCCTGACAGATAAGACCAATCGCGAGGAAACCGCCAAGTTGCAGGAACAGATCAGAAGGTTCGTCGAAAACTTGCCCCTGGGAGTTTATCGGAGCACGCCGGACGGTCGCGTGCTGATGGCGAATCCCGCGCTGCTCCGCATGTTGGGGTACGACTCCTGGCAGGAATTGGCATTCCGAAATCTCGAGGGTGATAGCTTTGAGGCTGGCCACCCCCGAAGCGCATTTTGTGAGCAAATCGAGCGGGAAGGCGAAGCTACGGGTCTTGAGGCGGCTTGGAAAAGACGAGATGGGTCGGAGATATTTGTTCGGGAATCTGCCCGAGCGTTCCGTGCCGATGATGGAAGAGTGTTGTATTACGACGGCGTCGTTGAAGACGTCACGGAGCGCCGGCGACTCGAGGAGCAGCTTCGCCAGGCACAGAAGATGGAAGCGGTGGGGCGCCTTGCGGGTGGCGTAGCTCACGACTTCAACAATCTGTTGACGATCATTATTGGATATAGCGATCTCCTGTTGGAGAGAGTCTCCCTTCGCGACGGGATGCGCCCCCCCGTGGAGGAGATCAAGAAGGCGGCGGACCGGGCTGCCTCGCTCACTCGCCAATTGCTCGCTTTCAATCGCAAGCAAGTGCTGCCACCGCACATCGTGGATCTGAACAGCCTGCTGACGAACGTGGATAAGATGCTGCGGCGAATGATTGGAAAGAACATCAAACTGGTCACGCATCTACCCTCCGGACTGGGTCGCGTGAAAGCTGACCCGGGACAAATCGAGCAGGTGATTATGAACCTGGCGGTGAACGCGCGGGATGCGATGCCCCAGGGCGGCCATTTGACGCTCGAAGCGGCCAACGTCGACCTGGATTCGAGCTATGCGACCTGCCACGAAAGCGTCTTGCCGGACCACTATGTGATGATCGCGATGAGCGATACCGGAATCGGGATGGATGCGGAGACGCAAGCCCGCATCTTCCAGCCTTTCTTCACCGCCAAACAACGGGGTAAGGGGATGGGACTGGGGCTCGCTACGGTCTACGGGATCGTCAGACAGAGCGAGGGCCACATCTGGGTCTACAGCGAGCCGGGGAAGGGCACGACATTTAAGGTCTATCTGCCTCGAATCGACCAGGCGGTTGAGGTGATTGCTCCAACCCCTGTGCCTGTTGATGAGCTACCCCTAGACTGCCAAACCATTCTCCTGGTTGAAGACGAGGAAGTAGTGCGTTCCTTCGCCAGGGGACTCCTTGAATCCAGGGGCTACGAAGTGTTGGAGGCCAAGGGAGCAAATGACGCGCTGGAGATTGGCGGGCGGTACAAAAAACACATTCATTTGTTACTGACCGATGTGGTGATGCCCCAGATGAGCGGGAGGGAGTTGGCCGAACATCTGGCGCCACTTCATCCGGAAACGAAAGTTCTCTACATGTCCGGGTATGCGGATCATGCCGTCGTCCAACATGGCCTGCTGGATCCAGGCACGGTTTTCCTCCAGAAGCCTTTCACACCGGCTGCGCTGGCACGCAAACTTCGCGAGGTACTGGATAGCGTCGGAGCGCAGAGGACATGACTTTCTCTTCGCGAGGAGTGATTACCCATGCGGATATTCGACCAAATTGACCCCCTCAATCTCAACCGACGTCAGTGGGAGCTGTGGATGTTGGCTCTCACCGTCATTCTCATTTTGGCCGTGGGGATGGCCTTGCTGATGTATCCCGCGGCGCTCTCCAACGACCTCATCGTGAGCGGCACGACAAAACGCAAGATCTTCTTCGGCTTCTGCGCGCTCTCGGTCCTGCTGGTGGGCTACTTCCTGGACAGGCAGATCGTGATCAATCACCTTCGCCAGCGGGTTGCGGAAGCGCACCAGCGGGTTGCGGAAATCCGGCACGAAGCGAGCGTGGATTTGCTCGCGACCTTGCCCGGGTTCACCCTCTTTCGCGACCGCCTGGCCATGGAGCTTCGCCGCGCCGCCAGTACTCATTTGCCTCTTTCCCTACTGGTTGTCCAACTAGGGCCTTCGCCGCAACTCCCTGACAAGGAAGAAATGGATACAGCGTTCGGTGACGCCGCCAAGGCCTTGACCAGGAAACTTCGCGCTGAGGACTCCATATATCGCTTCCGTCGCGGGGTCTTTGGCATCGTCCTTCCCGGCGTGGGGACAGAGAATGCCTACCGCATCTCGAGTCGGCTCACGGAGGGCCTTCACGATGCCTCGGGGGCGAGCACACGCTTCTTATTTGATGTGCACTTAATCAATTATCCCGAACACGCCAGCACCGCCCGCGAGATGGAAGAGGCGGCCCGCTGCCTCTTCCCGACGGAGTGCCTTGCGGCGTAGGAAGTGGAAGCGGCGTGAACGACCCCCAATAAATTATCTTGCCGGCTGGCGCAGACCCCCGCGGGTGGCATACGTCCCCAGGCGATTGCCCCATTGATCCATTGAGTCATTGATTCATTGAAAAAAACGAGGCAAGTGGGCTCTTCAATGATTCAATGACCCGATGACCCAATGACCCAATGACCCGATGACCCGATGACCCGATGACCCAATGACCCGATGACCCAATGACCCGATGACCCGATGACCCGATGACCCGATGACCCGATGACCCAATGACCCGATGACCCGATGACCCGATGACCCGATGACCCAATGATTCAATGACCCGATGAATCAATGAGTCAATTGAAGAACTCCTGGGCTACACCTGTAAATATTTCTCTTGACAACGCCCCGCACCTGTGATAGCCTATTAATGTGTATAGCCTGACCCGCGGGGAAGTCCTTTCCCCGCTATCCCAACATTCCG
>JBEKME010000042.1:0-46964 GCA_050008675.1 Terriglobia bacterium | reverse complement strand
GGGGCTGGGTGAGATCGGCGGCGTAATGCGCGGCGAAAATCGCGTCGCGGTCCGCTTCCTCCCAACGCCGGCGCTGAAGGGAATCGGCCAGTCGCAGCGTGAAGCGCTCAATCTGCCAAATCGAGTCGCCATGCGGTAGCTGCCAGCGCGTGGGCCCTGCCCTTTCCACTACGAATTGCCGCCAGAGGTTGAGAAACGGGAAAGAGTCATCGGCGTCAAGGTCGGTGTAATGATGCGGGCGCTCCGAAGCATCATCGTACGCCAGGAGATCAGGATCAATGGCGTGCTCTACCCAGTACGCTTTGCGCGCCAGGAAATAGGAGCGAAGCGGCTCGGGCAGATTCTCAACCGCGGCAGCATTGATCAACTTGTGCCCTCGCTCGCCCCAGGCCAATCCCGGCACGGCCAAGTTGGCAAGAGCCAGGAGCAGCATCACCGGGACTTGCAGCCACCGGCAACCCCTCAGCCAGCCTTCTCCGCCGCGCTTTGCTCTATGATGCCTTTTGCTTCGCTGTGGCAATCTCTTTACCTCCTCAGCGGACTGTCGATAGTCTTTTTTCATTGCCTCCAGAATTTGGCCTTTTGGGTCGCTTTTTCGCTTTGTTTGGGCCTCGTTGCGTACTGTTGGCACACTTTTCGACCTTTTTTGCACGCCTTTTGGGTTCGTTTTTTGGGCACTTTTGTTGATTCTAAAGGACTTCTTCGGTTCGTTCCGTTAATATTAACATCTTTTCTGAACTTCCCGTACGTCTCTGGAACATTTGCCGCGCCCCTGCCGGAGCACTCTGTCGCCGGAATTGCCATCGCCCTGCCCAGCCGAGGATCTTCGCTAATGAACATCGTTCCAACCTCCCAGGCTTCGCAGGGCCGGTGAGGTGTGCAACCTCGCAAGTTCCTGCGGGCATTCCACCCCGTTTTCATACGCTACAACCCTAGCTCATTACTCGGAATTTGTCGAGCATTAATTGTGGAGTGTGTCAGACCCCATTAGAAATGGCCCGGTTCTCTTCTCATTTCACAGCGCGGCCCCATGGCCGCAACCAAAACGGGATTCTCCGTGTTCTCCGCGCCTCCAAAGCCTCAACACAGAGAGCACGGAGGATCTCAGTAACCTCTGTGTTAAGTTTTTTCTGGCCACGGAGGACACGGAGGCATTACTTCCGAGAAGAAACCTTCGCGCACCGACAAGAAGTTTCGGAATAGTAGTCCAGCGCGGCATAGCCGCAACCAACACGTAGGGCCGAACGGCGTTCGGCCCTGGGGCGAGCGCCGCTCGCCCCTACGCGACGCGCAAAATCTTCGCGCCACAACAAGGTCCCAGGAACTAGTGCTACAGAATGGTTTTTGCGGGCGTTTTTTGTGCCAATGCAGCACGAGGTTAAATGGCTCTCGACGCCCAACGGGGAAGGGCGTACGATTAGGAGCATGATAGTCACAGCGGAAGTTGGAACCAGACAGCTTGCCGACCTGATAAAACAAGTTCAGGCCGGGGACGAGGGGTTGCTCACGCAAGGCGACAAGCCCGTGGCCAAAATTGTGTCTGCCTCTGAAAAGGAAATTTCCTCCGGCACGACCTTGAACATTCGTTCCATTAAAGGCCACCGCGTATTAACCCCCGTCATTTCTCAAGGGGATTTGGCTGAGGAAATGTTCGGACGACCATGATTGGCTTGGATTGCAATATCCTTGTCCAGCTTGCCTTTGCCGACCATGCGGTAGTGGTGCATTTTGGTTTTCTTGTGGCGCGATCTACCTGTCGCGGCCTGCCACGGACGACCAAAGTTCCCCGCAGGGGAACAATATGATTAGCCGTGGGTGAAACCCACGGACAGGGACCCTCCAACAAAATTGCCTATCGACCCCGAAGGGGTCGAATCCTTCTATACCAATCAGGCGCCAAACCAAATTCAACCCCTCCGGGGTTGGTAAATCGTCGGGGCGCATCGTTTCCGTGGGTTTCACCCACGGCTAATGACATTGGACCTCTTCGAGGTCCCCTCTTGACAGCCGCTACAGCAAACTACACCACTGCCGACCATGCGGAAAACTTGACACTCAATTGGCTGCCATCCTACATGGCAACGGGGTCCGCCGCCTTCTCACATCCAATCCCGCAGATTTCGCGGTCTTTAGCGTCCTGGAAACCGTAACTCCGTAAACTCGCTCATGGCGTAAATTGCCGGCAACGCCAGACCATCCCTATTGATGGCCTGACCGGGGAGTTTTTTCCCGAATTCCTTTGCATCGCAGGAACGCGAGCCTTTAGCTTTCCTGCGGAGATGCGCTACTTCACCGAGCGCTTACAGGCCTCCGCGACTCGGGCGGCGTCCGTCGCCCCGTCGGCTTTGTTCTGATTTTGGTCTATGTAGATCTGTAGCTCGGGGGTGAATCTTACCGGACTTTCCATCGCCTGCCACACGCGGCTACTCGATCAGGTCCGCCTCCCGTAGTGGCTCCAGGACACCGTTTTGTAGCTTGCTCCGGTCGAAACCTTCGGCGGATTCAGCATGCACAGTCACGTTGACCTTGCCTGCCAGGTCCGCAAGGTTCGCTATGGCGTTCCATGCCGTGTACAACTGTTTTGCATCGGCGGAGAAGTTGATGTCGATTGACTTCTGGACAGCGGCCCCACCTGAGGGTGATGTCCCCGGCACACCACTTGGCTGACCGGGCGGTGGAGTGGGGGTGGGCGGAGATTCACCGCCGGGCTCGCCTGCTGTTGCACTCGTCGGCTCTGTGCGTACAGCGGCCGGTGGCGGCGCCGTCACAGGCATGGCTTGCGGCATCATCAGGAAGCCAGACTCCAAGTCTATCTCGTCCTCAGTGACGGCGGTACTAAAACGCACGCGGGCCACTGGTACTTGATATTTGCCATCGCTTCCGAGCGCCGGCGTCGAGCCCGAGTAGTAGCCAAAGAAACCATCGGCTATCCCTTTCGCAATTGCCTTCTTCACGACGGTGCTGCTGACCAGCCTTGGGAAGCCGAGAAACGAGTAGAAGCCGTCAACCACATCGGCTGTTTTAATCCCGAGCGTGGGCGGATTGCCCTCACCAAGTTTGAACAGCTCGACGATCTTGCTGGGGTTCACCGTCGTGAATACGCGGCGCTGGACATCAACCAGCAGTTCCATCACGCGGTCATGTACTCGCGCCTGCTTCTTTTCGTCCAACGTGATTTGCAACGGGCGACCACCCACGGCGGCGACGTCGATCACGATGCCATCCGTGGTAACCTTGGGGAGCCAAACCTCAGCGTAAAGTTTGAGCAGGCCCGATTCTGCCGCTGCGCTCTCGGTGTGCTCCCGCTCGCGCAACTGCGATTTCTGTTCATCCGTCAGGTTCAGTTGCTTCGATTTTTTCGCTACATGCTCAATGGCCAGCAAGTAACGAACGGAGCGGCGGAGGATTTCAATCTGTTCTGCTGCGGGAACGGACAATCCGAGTCCGTTACGGTACTTGCGCGGAGAACTCCCGCAATTCTCAAAGACCGCCTTGGCCGCTGCTTCTCGCCCGGTGCGCGCGTCGGCGCCGAAGTTCAAGGGCATATAGGCAATCAGGAATAACGGCTCCTTGTCAGGAATGTCACCGGACTTCGCTTTCCAGATGACCGCATTCCGGCCAGTGATCCTCGCCTCCAACATCTCCCTGATTCGATCCTCCACCTGGCGTTCGTCTCGGCCAACGGCATCCGACTCCTGCTCGATGAGCAGCGTGACGTTGGGGTCCTTCTTGAAGCAATACCGGACACCATCGAAGTGCAGGTAGAGGCATTGCTCCTTAAGTTCCTTCAGGCAGGCGAGCGCAGTGGTGCTATCCAGGTCAGGCCCCACACAGACCGAGAGCAGGTCAGCTTCGGTGATCCCGGGCGGAAGGAGCTCCGTACCATTTGCACCTTCGCGCCGCCGACCGCCGAACGAATACATCAGGATCGCAGTGGCGAGCCGGAAAGCAGCCCGCTTGCCGATCTCCGACGGACTCTCCTTGGCGCGCCGGTCATCAATGCGGCGTGCGCGAGCGTTGGCGCCGATCAAGTCGTGCTCTAGCACGGCCTGATAGTCCGCCTGCTGCCCGACCTCCTTGAAGAAAGCCAAGCGAACCTCAGCATCATAGATCGGCACGTCACCCGGCCCGAGTACAGCGCGGCTCCTGCCCTCGCGGTGCGTGGCGCGCAGGCACGCCGCCAAAAAACGCAGGGCACCGCGTGTGCGCTGAAAATCAGGAATCGCTGCCCACTGCTCTCGCATCACGTCGATCAGCGCCGGGTGAAACGGGTACGCCGCCCGCACGCGCTCCCGCAGGGCAAGCCCTTCTTCTTCCGCCTGCCGCTCTTCGGCTTTACCCTTGGCGTAGCCGCGTTTCATCTGCGTCACAACGTCTTGGTACGCCGTTGCGGCAGGCGTAGCCTCTTCCGGTGTCGGAATGCGAGCGAGCAGACGACGCTGGATCACCGACAACACTTCGTTGCCCTCAACCGGCTCGCGTAGCTGATCTTTGCGCGCCGCCAGGTGGTCAACGGTCTGAAGCAAGCTGACGTACTCCAGCGACTCGCGCTTGCTGGACTGAAGCGAGAACACCAGGGCGGTGTCAGTCGTATTGCCCACAGCAATCGTGAGCCGTTGCAGGAAAGTCAGGGTTTCATCTCGCAACGTTGTCTGATGAATTATCCCCCCAGCGCTGATAAGGTATTGCAGAACTTCGTCAAGCAGGATCAGGTTTGGGCCTTCCTCAAGCAAGGTGATGATCTCGTCTGCGCCCGGCGCGACGCGCGCTTCGTCCTGCTGGCGCATGATCTCGTAACCCTTCTTGCCGCCCAGCGACCAGGCGATCCAGCCCCACATCGTTTGTGCGCGGAATTTCTCGCCGGGGATTTCCTTGCCCTTGGTCGCGTCGAAGAACGAGCCGTCGAACACCGCTGTGTGGACGTTAGCGGGCCTTGGCAACCCCTGGGCCTCGGGAAGAACATCGAGCGCTTTCCGACTGCGCGCTGCATGAAACAGGGAGGCAAGGGTGTGGGACTTGCCGCCGCCAAAAGGCGTGAGCAGTTTCAGCACGCGGTTCCCGGCGCCCTCGCTAAGGCGCGAAAGCACGTCTTCCAGCAGCGAGCGCAAGCCTTTGGTCAGGTAGGACACGCGGAAGAAGTGTTCGGGATCGCGGTAAACCGCTGGAACACTCGGCTTGCCCTCGGCCAGAGGGCCAAGGTCAAGCGCAAAGATGTCCTCGGAGAAATTCTCGGAGACGACATCGGGGTGGAGGGAGACCACCTCGACCCACGGCCTAATGTTTATTGCGCTCATGGCTACCTCTTTTCCGCCGCCATTAATCGTCCCGTCTGCGCCTTCGTAGAGGCGGGCTTTAGCCCGGCACTTTTGTGTTTATTCCCCCGGTCAGAAGTCGGTTCGCATGTCACGCCCTGGTTGTAGGGGTACGGCTTGCCGTACCCTCTTGGTTCGGTCGCGCACGATGGAAGAAAAGGGTACGGCAAGCCGTACCCCTACAAGCAGGGCGTAACGCACGCGAACTGACCTCTGCCGCCATCTTATAGTCCACAATCAGCCGCCGGTCGTAGGAGATACGCTCACAATCCCAGTGTATTGCGCAGTGCCTGATCGACAGCTTCCATTCGCGGCATCCGCCCGATGGCCCGGCTGACAAGTTGCAGCTCTATCGTCCCCAGGTTGTCGGTCATGATTACCGAATCGGATTTCAGGCCGGTCTGGAGAGCGAGCGGATCCTTCAACAGGACCGTGACACGACTGGGATGTCCGGCGCGGGCCAGATTGCTGCTGACCATGGCAACGATCACCTGAGGGAGTCCGGTGTTGAGCTCCTCGGCTTGGACCACCAGAACCGGCCGTAGCTTCACCGTCCTTAGGTCGGAGTGGGGAAAATAGACCAAGGCGAAGTCGCCGCGTCTAAGACTCATTGTAGATGTCCATGCTGGGGTCGTCCCAGTCAACAGCGAAGGTCGCCAGCTTGGCGCGCACTTCCCTCGCGCGCTCACGTGTCCACCCCAAGTCACGGATAGTGAGCTTGTTTTTAGTCAGGGCAACTCGCTTCGCATGTTTTCGTGGCAGGGTTGCAGGCTGCTTCCCGCTCAGAGCTTTGACGGGCATCGGAACCTCCTCAGCGGTCGCTCGAACCGAGACATCCACCATTCTATAACACCTTCCAGCCAGAAATTAACCTCCTCCTCTTTCGCGGGTGTGCGACATAAAAGTGAAGAGGCGCCCGTCGGACGTAGCGCGGGCGTCCCGCCCCAGGTAAATTCCGCCCCGGACAAGCCCTCCGTGCAAAGCTTCTTGTAGCCACGGTAGACCCGGGATTTCGAGGGCCTCCCGTCCGCTGCGTTGGACTTCACCGATCCTTGGCATGAGCGGGCTTCCTTGAGGAGCATCCTTTCACATCCATCCGGTCTCATCAACCACGAGTCCATTGGCGCGATTGGCCGTTGCGGCGCCGGATGCCGCCTTGGCGACCAGTGGCAGTCATTCGCTTGTCGCAGCGTCTGTCGCCTGTTCAAGCGCTTCAACCAGCCCGGGTAGCTCGTTTCTTACCGTATCCCACAGAATGTCAAGGTCTATGGTGTCATAGCCGTGAATGAGCTTGTTTCTCATCCCCACCACGTCCGCCCAGGGAATGGCCGGAAGCTTCTCCCGCGTCTCCTTGGGAACTCGTGCCGCAGCTTCGCCTATGATCTCCACCAAGCGTGTAAGGCCGAGCTGCAGCAGCCGTGTATGCTCCAGATCACGCCGCGTCTTGCCCTCGATGAGCGACACTGCCTCACGGGCAGAGTCCAGCATGTGGCGAAGCCGAGCCACGCTGCTAGGGCGCGGCATACTGCTCCTTTGCCTCTTCCAGCACCTGGTTTCGGAACGTCGGGCTAAGGAAGCCCGGAGTGTTCAGGTCCGCCTTGCGGCCCAGCAGTTCGGAAAGCTCACGCTCGATTCCCGCCAGCCTGATGAGCCCTACCGATTGCCCTGGCTCGAACTCCACTAGCACGTCGACATCGCTTCCGGGCCGGAAATCCCCGCGCAGGACAGAGCCGAAGAAGGATAATTTGCGGATACGGTGATGGCGGCAGAAGTTGGCGATTTCTTCCGGAGAGACCGCGATCTTGGACCCACTCTTCATATGTTCTTCTCCCAGGCACCTTCACGGCGCCACCGTCTCCTATTCTACGCGCTCGCGGCTTACGAGCCCCTCGGTTTTTTTCATGCCCTCGCAGGACTCTTGTGTCGTACACCCCTCTTTCGGGCCTCAAGTCTTGTAACCGTCGAACAACGGTCCGGCCGGCTGCTCCACCAGCGCCCGCCAGTTGGCGAGGAGTTTACTACTCACGTCCCCGTGGTCCCCGGAACAGCGGCCCTTCCTCACCCACCACGCTGCGCCAGTTCGCGGTTAACTTGGTCAGTGCCGCGAGTTCGCTGCCAGTGGCAACTTCACCCATTTCGCCGCCCTTGAGCGCTGGACCAGCAAGTGCCTGCGCGACCAGGCGCATTTGCTCAGTGTTTGGCCGCGCTTCACGTAGAAACTCGGGGATGCCGAAGGGATGTCGCTCTATCAGCCATAGAAGCCGATGCAGTGCATCAACCAGCGGCGGTGATTGTCCATCTTCCGATGGCAAGCCCAACTTCGCGTCATCGCCGCGCTCAGTGTAGTCAAGCAACCGATATTTGCTCTTCTTCTTTTCGACGAGCGGGCGTGAGCCGCACGACAAGCCGTGCAAGCCGTCCAACTCCACATGCGTACCGTTGGCAAAGATGATCGCCTCGCCTGCGTCGAGGTCGGCGGCCTTGTAGGTGTAGCGCCACAATACATAGAAGCGCGTGGCGGGGTCGAGTCCTGCCAGGCTGTATCTACCACCGTTGCCGCCCACTTCCTTTGACAAGCGCGCCAGGATGGTCTCCAGCACGACTGTTTCCACCTCAGTCAAGAACCTGTCCGCAGGGACTTCCTCGCCGTTGGCGTACTCGACCCGTGCAAATCGGGTGAACGCACGCAAACCCGCTCCGACACACGCAATCACCAGGTCCGCCCCCGAAATCCCCATTTCCCACAGCGTCCCGACCCGCTCCCGCACAATCTGCTCTAACTCCGGCTGCACCTCTTTCTCGTAGTTGCCGGTCGCCGTGTTGTCGCGCTTCCGAGCAACGAGAAAAATGCTGGAGGCGAGCATGGCCTTGGAAAGACGTAAACCACCCTTCAACTCGGTTTCAAGCGGCCAGGCCTCGTATATCTCGAAATCTGCACTCCTCAATCCATCAACCAATGTCGCCCAACCCGCAGTCGTTTTGTGGGCGTAAATCATTATAAGCGGAGCTTCCGAGCGCAGGACTCGATGAGCTTCCTGCAAAGCCCTGACCATCGTGGCCTCGTAGAACGTCCGCGCTTTTTCGCGACTACCCTGATGCCTATAAAACGCTGCTATTGCTTCATTCCGTTTGGGAGTCAAATTGCCCGCGAAATCCTCGGGGTACAGATCGCCAATACTTCTCTTGAGCCACACATAAAAAAAGTCAGACAAGTTGGAGTACGTAACGCTATCGTAATAGGGTGGATCGGTGATGACTGCATCAACGGATTCGCCCTCAAGAGGTAGTGCCGTTGCCGTACCTCGAACGACCCTTGCGGGCAGATTGGTGTCGCCATTTTCGTCAAGCACTCTCGATAGCGTGTCTAGAGCCCAACCGATGTCTCCAGACGCACCACCGATCGGATTTGCCTCCGCGAAATCCCAAACCATCGGTACTGCTTGCCTTGCAAATGCCCCACCTAAGCGGCCGCCAGCAGAAGTCAAATCCCATGCGCACATTGTATTGTTGCGTTGCGCCATCTTGCTCGCCAGCAGACCGAGATAGGTTTGGACGGTGTCGGCAAGTTCGCTCGCTATGCCGATAGCGTCCATCTGTGCACGGGCTGCAGGCGCAGCTTTTGTGAGATTAATCAGGCAAATCATCTGACGTGGTAGAAATAGATCGCGCCAGAAGTTCAGCCCGTAGCTGTCGCTGTCCATCGACCGTGGATTCGTCTCGATGCGCTCGTCCGGTGGCGCGAATCCAGCACTGGCAGTGCATTCATTTAGCCGGTTTGCCAACTCGGTTGCTGCGGGGACAAGTCTGGTTGAGGAATCAGCACCTATGTAGCTCTTGTCATTGCGACCAGCACTGGTTGCGATAGCCGCCATCAGTTGGATAGTCAAGCGGCCGGCGCAGCCTTCCGCTTTGACGTAAGTGCTATCCGCAACCGTGCCACAGAATGGGCACGCAGCGTTACCAGCTTTGGAGAACGCCTCCGGATCGAAGCCAAGGCCCTTCTCGGTCCGCGCCTCGACAACCTCGAAGCAAACTTGCTTCTTGCCCTTGGGGGCGATCATTTTCAGCGCCACATAGCGGTCCTTCTTCTTGCACAGCCATGTCTGCCGCACAAGCGGCACGCTTGCTCGACAGGATGGCTTCCTACACTGGACATTCCTGGTCCAGAGATATGCGACCGGTGTGAGGTAGCCTGCGGGAGTTTCGACAGCGAGCTTTTGTTGACCTGGGTGCTCAAATCCCTTCCCGGTCATTTCGAGTTGAGCCTTTCCTAAGACCTGCCTTGTTTTCGGAGCCTTCGGGTCGGGAATGGGAGGGTAGAGGTCACCGATCTCCGCCTTCACCTTGTCGAGTACCCAATTGCCCCAGTACCGGACTTCTTGGGCCAGTCCGCCCCAGGTGGTTTCGCCCTGGGAGTCCTTCGGGCCGGCCATGCCGCGAGCGGTAGGGTCGGGCTTGCCGTACTTCTGCGGATAAACGAGCGTGCAAAGTTCGATGATGTGCGCCACAGGGTTGAGGTCGAGCGCGTAAGCCTCGCAGCCGAGGCGCAAGGCTTCCAGCGGAATCGCCCCTCCACCCGCGAACATATCGAGCACCTTGGGTCGAGGCGCGCGGCCTTCCTCGATGTCCTTGACGGTAACTTTCTTCCCGCTCTCTTGTGTTAACCGTTCGGCATGGGCTTCCAGGATGTGCTGCTGCGCTTCGGCTATCACTTGGGGATCGCCGGGGTACTTGCAGAGTCGCTCGATAAACCTGGCAGCGTTGGCGCGTGCCAGACTGTCGCGCTTCTCCTCTGGCCCATTGTGTGGCCGGAACCTGCTTGCCGGGACCAGCGCGCCATAGACCGCTGCCCGGCAAGCCACCAGCGGCCGCCTCGCCCACCACAGATGCAGCGTGGAGATGTGGCCTTTGCGGACCGACTTCTCCCGCGATGCCTCTTTGCTGATTGCTTCAATCGGCAAGTAATCCTCAATCAGCCGCCGGTCGTCATTAGACATCGAGCGGACCCTCTTTTCAGCTCGCCAGGCGAGACCTTCTACGTCCCAACCCGCCCCGGCTTCCGGCCCGGACGGGCCTTTGCCCACGGTTGAGTACCATCAGGCGGGCGACGTTTTGCCGGGCGCTCGCCAAACTGCACTTGATTCTCACCAGGTCGTCCATCGACTTCTCTTGAACCTTGCCCAACTCCCAGCGTTTCACACTGGCCACTCCGACGCTGAGATGCGCGGCAAACTCCTCCTGCGACATCCCCAGGCGGCTCCGAATCTTGCGGATCTCCGAGCTGGTCAGAAGCCCGTGATGTTTTCGATAGGCATCCGCAACCTTGGTGCTGAACGCATCGATCTGGCGGGCGTGCAAGGTTGCATACCCGCAATTGGGGCAGACCATCGCCTCGGCGGGTACCCGGTATCGCTCACCCGCGTACTCCCCATCCATCATCGTCGTGCTTTTCTCCAACTGACTTCCGCAACGCAAGCAATTCACGGCTCAGACTCCTTTGTGAACTTTGCCGGGTGAAAAGAGACGATGTAAAGCGTTTCCTTCACGAAGCAGATTTTCAGGTACATCCTCCGGCGATAATGCGCGGACTCCCAGACGAATGCAAACAGCTCCGCGCCCTTGCAGGTCCTCTCGTAGGACCTCTGAGGAGGGCGGGAGCCGGCATAATGTTCAGGACGGACTTCCCCGAGAGCCACGGCGAGCGCTTCCGATTGCTCTTCCAGAGTCCTTCGATCGAGATCGTGGAACTCCGGCAGCAGCTTGCCGATATCGGCAGCCAACCAATCCTTCGCCGCAACCTTTTCTCGCGCCTTTAAGATCTTGCCGAGGGCCTCGGCGTGGCTGGGCCGCCCCATCTCACCTCCTATGGTATCATATGATACCAGCAAGCACTAGAAAAACATCTCCACGCGCCATCCTGCCGAAAGCTCGAGGTTGTGCGACCAGGCGATTTCTCGCACCAATGGTGCGAGTTTTGGATTCTGCCCGTAGGTCTCGTAGAAGAGCTTCATCCGCCAGAGGTTGGCGGCCGAGAACCCACTCGCTCCGGGGAACTCCGACTGCAGATCCCGCGCCAAGTTGGCGACCACCGATTTGCCCCAGCCGGCTCCAGCCTGGCGCTCCACGATCATCCGGCCGATGTCGCTGTAAAGTTCTACGAGCTCGCGGTTGACCGCACGCAACGCGTCGTATTGCGCGGAGCGTATTCGTTCCTTGATTTCACCGAGGAGCCGGGAATAGTCATTCGGCCGGAGCTCCAGACTTTCCACGGGATACACCTGCCTCTCGCTGGGGAAACGCCCGTCCCCGCAGGAACAGTGGTGATTAGCGTTATATCGTGTAATTCCTCGAGCTCATCGCGGCTCAAGGCCGCCTGTCCCTTCGGAATCTATCGTTTGGCTGCCGCCTCAACAGCTTCAGCCGGTATGTCATAATAACGCGCCGCGACAACTTCGCGCTTCACATAATCAAGGCGCTTCGCCGGGTTCTGGATTCGGAGCGGCTCGGGGTCAGGCTTGCCGAGCGGGTCCCAGACCACATATAGCCAGTAAGTATCTCCAAGCTGAGCGGCCTTGTACCACTCATTGGTGGTGAGCCGAATGGGCTGGCCGCGCGTTCGGCCTTTGACCTCGATACGTCTAATGCCTTGGACTGGATCGCGATAACCCGTCTGCGGCTCGGCGGGGCCGAGGCTTCGGACGTCAAACCCAATCTTCAGGTGCCCTACGCGCTCGCATTCGAAACCACGGCCTGTCTCAAAGGCAATGACGACATCCTCAGCGGCTATTTCACACTTACGCCGCACTTCAGGGTCGAGCTCGTCGAGGACAGCGCCGATTTGCTCTTCGACGGAGCGCGTGCTCGGGAGTACCAGGGCGGTAGCGACGTGGCGGACGGGGCCGTGCTTGGCCAAAGTCAGTCTCTGCAAGCCCTCAAGACGCTCGGTGCGCGTCCGTTCCAGATCGGCGAGGTCGTTCTCGGCGCGCTTACAAGCGATGCCGACTTCAGGTTCGCGCATTTCCCGCGCCTTGAGGTTCATGACCCGGTCTTGCGCGGCTCGGATACGCGCGTTGAAGGACTGCTGTAGGTAGTCGCGGCAAATCTGCACAAAGTGCTGCCGCTCCTGCTGGCATTCGCCGCGACGCTGTGTCTGGTATGTGCTCTTGAGGAAGTCGGCTGCGGGTGTGGTATCTTCTGGTTCGAGGTCTTCCGGTGCGGCAGGATGTGCGGGCAGGTCGAGCAAGGTGTCTGCCGGAACCACCGAGAAACGCTCTTCAGTGCTCGAAAATTCTTCCCGCACCGCCACCAACTCACCCAAGAGCGTTTGCGCTTCGCCCTTCGTATTCTGGCCGCGCACAGCCATCTCAAAGAAGTGCAGTTTGTAAGGTGCGTCGCTGTTCGTGTCCACGAACACGCCGACACCGGCCGTGACCGCGCCGAGCATTTCATTCAGGCGCTCATCAACGGCGGCGTACAGCGGATGGCCAGGCCCGATCAGCACGGCGTCAATGTGCTGATCCATCTCCAGGTGTTCTTTGTGAAATGTAACCTTGCGATAACTGGTCTCGGGTTTTCCGAGCCGTCGCACGCCAGCAAGCCGGTCGGAGCGCAGGTCCGCGAGGACGTGCTCAACGCGGTAAAGGCCGTCAGCGCGGGACTCGACCTTCAGACCGATCTCGCGAGCCGCGTTCAAGAAGTGATGCTCGACATAGCGCGGCATCAGGCGGCGTTCTTCTGCTTCGGCGTTCGCAGTTTGGAATCCCGAAAAGTCCACGTTCGCGCGCGCCAGGGCGATACCCGTAGCCTGTTCGTATTGGAGCAGCCGTTCAGGGTCTATACGCTCAATCTGGTCGAGGTATTCGTCCAAACGCCGAGGATCGTTGGCGGCCTCACGCAGGATTTCCGGCAAATTGACATCGTTCAGCGACAGAACTTCACCGATAACATCAAAGACGCGGTCCGCCAGCGCTTTCCGCATCTGCTCCATCTTCTGTAGCAGCCGCTCAAGGATGCGGCCTTCGATGATGTCCTGGCCTTCTTCGGATTCGCTCGCGACGAAATTGAAGGCGTGTACATCACGCTCCTGGCCGATGCGGTGAATACGCCCGAGACGCTGCTCTAGCCGCGTTGGATTCCACGGCAGGTCGTAGTTAATCATCAGCCGACAGAACTGGAGGTTGATGCCTTCGCCAGCAGCCTCTGTGGCAACGCAGATTTGGCGCGACGTGCGGAAATCTTCCTGTGCGCGCTTCCGTTCGTGAGGATTCATGCCGCCGTGGATTTGGCAGGTCGAGTAGCCCCAGCGGGTCAGGTGGTCGAGCAGATAAGTTAGGGTGTCGCGGTGCTCCGTAAAAATGAGCAGCCTGCCCCTGCCGTCTTTCAATTCATTGAACTCGGCTTTCGCCAGGCAATCGCGGAGCGCGGTAAGTTTGGAATCCGTGGCGTGATCGCGCACGCGTCGTGCTTGCGCAAGCAAATCTCGCAGTGCAGCAATCTCGGACCGCAGTTGGTCAAGTTCAACCGCCGTCGTGAACTCGTCGGTCAGCAGGTCGCGTTCGGCATCGTCGAGATCGTCTTCATCCTGCTCGGCGTCAGTGAGTCGGCCTTGAATTTGTGCAAGCCGTTTCGCCCGCTGTGCCGGCGATAGAGATTCCAACTCGTCCAGCAGTTCTTCCTGCTTCTCAAAACGACGGCGTATCGATTCGGCGATGGCTTGGGTCGAACTGGCGAGGCGTCGCTGGAGAACGGTACGAGTCAGGGCCACACTCTGCTTCTTGCGCCCGCTCGCCTGCGGTAAGAACTCGTTGATGTAGGCTGTCACTGCCTTGTATAGGTCGAACTCTTCCTGATTGAGCCGGAACTTGACCGTGTGCACGTGGCGGTCTGGGAAAAGACGCTGACCGTCGATGTCGCGAAGGTCTTCCTTCAGCCGACGCAGCGCCCAGGGACAGTTTTCTCCGAGACTGAGGATGTCGCGGCGAATCTCGCCTGCACGCTCACCCACCCGAGTAGGCTCTGGGAACAGGTCGGGATCAATCAGTCGAACGAAATGACCAAAGCGGTCATCATCGCCGTGGTGGGGCGTAGCGGTCAGAAGTAGCAGATGGTCGGCATCAGCGGCTAGGCGCTCCACGAGTTGATAACGGCGCGTTTTCTCGACCTCGTCACCGCGACCGGAAGAACGCTTTGTATAAGCGCTGCACTTGTGGGCCTCGTCTACGATGATTAAATCCCAGCGCTGTTGCCAAACGCGCTCGCGGACATCTTCCTGCTTGGCATAGTCCAGCGACGCGATTACCTGGGTGGCGCGCTGCCAGGGGTTCACCAGTTGCTGCTGGTCAACGGCGGAGAAAATGATCTCAAATGATTCGCCAAACCACCGCAGTAACTCGTCTTGCCACTGGATGGTAAGCGCGGCGGGGCAGATTATCAGGATGCGCTCAATGGCCTCGCGGAGTTTCATCTCTTTCAGAAGCAGCCCGGCCATGATGGTCTTGCCCGCACCGGGATCGTCCGCCAGCAGAAACCGCAGGCGGGGCTGCGGCAGCATTTTCATGTAAACCGCTTCGATCTGGTGTGGCAGCGTCCGAATGCCCGATAGACTTACGGCAAACTGACGGTCATGCGCGTAGGCGAGGCGTATCCGGGCTGACTCAACGAGCAAGCGCAGTTTCTCAGCGTCTGCTGGCCGGATTAGCGTCGGGGTGATGACGGTTTGGCCCGCCAGCGCCGCCCCCTCTTCCTGCGAAAGGATGGCCTCATCCGGGGTTCCATCAGCTAGCCGAACGCGGCACTCATAGCCTGAACCGATGAACCGAACACTCTCCAATGTGACCGGTTCCAAGAAATGCCCAGGAAGCGTTACGCGCTGCCCGATTGGGAACTTTTCCACTGCGATCTGAGGAGTAAATGAATGCTCCATAAGTTACTGAACGCGGGCCAATTGCTAAGATACGCTTTGTGACCGTGAAAGGCTATATTCGGCCTGATCCAAGATTCGCATTTTGGTCTCCCGCCCAACTGGTTAACGTACACCTGACCACCTCAGTGTGCAATGCTCCAGCGCAGTCTTCGGCGGGTGGCGCAGAGATCGCGCCTCCCTTGGGCGTTTCTCCCTAGGCGCGTGGGGATGGTCCGTCGTTACGTTGAGAGGATGGAATAGGCTTAGAAGGCGCAACATGGATTGGAAGGAAAGAATCGCCGTCGACCCGAAGATTTGTCATGGCAAAGCATGCATCAAGGGAACACGCGTGATGGTAACGGTAATGCTCTACAGCAGCCATTTCAAGTATTCCGGCAAGGAGTGAAGTTCATCCACATGGTCGGGCGCCGAGTTGCCCGCGAAACCGATCACTAACAGCCTGCCCCTTTTCACCTCACTCAGAATCTGTGTTTTGATCGGCCCCCACTTGACCACCGGATGAGGTTTCACCCCCCACTCCCGCAGGAGGTAATCGGCAGTTTCTGTGGTGCTTGCGAACGTCCCGGGGAAGATTTCCGAGTGGGTGATGATCAGACGCTTCTTCCCAGCGATGGCGTCGCGGCCGATCTGGAGCCAAATCTGAAGATTATCTGTTTGGATCTGGGATTCAGTCGGACCTGGCGGGCCATTTACGTAGCCGGTGTGAACCCCATCAATGCAGAGCACACGGCTGACGCGTTTATAAGATGGAGGATCTTTCAGAATCTCCCGCAACGCACCGCAGCCCGCGCTCCATCCTCCCAGATCCACCTCGCCAAACTTCAAGCCACTCTTGCTCTGGGCCTCAGCGATTAACTTCGGAAATCGCATGGGGTCCGCAAACAAGTTTGCATAAGTACTCGAACCAGGCCCAGCCTGGACGCTAACCACAGCCATTTTCCGCCGGCGCGCGACTGCAACCTCGGGGAGCCAGTCACCGCCATGAAAGAAAAACAGCAGCCTCACGCCCTGAGTATTCTTGACCCTCTCCGGGACGAACAGCGTGCCCAGTCCAAGGCCCACTCGCAGGCCGGGGGGCATTTCCTTGGTCAGCCGCGGATGCTCTCTGGTGTGTTCCACCATGGGCGATGGATTCTGCGGCATCTGCGCCATGAGGGTGGAAGTGAGAAACAGCAGGACTAGAATCCGTGAGGTAGTCGCCATCTGTGACTCCGGAGGGGTTGCCGTTGGCATTCTGACTTGCTCTCATTGACATGGGTACGTCAATGAACGAGCTAACCTGACAAGATTTCCAGCATATTTGCTGCCTCCATTCGCTGTCAAGATCAGCGCAGATCAGCGCAGTACACAGATGATGTGAACGAAGTCA
Source organism: Terriglobia bacterium (assembly GCA_050008675.1). GTDB lineage: Bacteria > Acidobacteriota > Terriglobia > UBA7540 > UBA7540 > CAVROP01. Next base: position 30,361 of record JBEKME010000042.1, on the reverse strand, counting down.
CTTCTTAGAACCTTCGACGACGATCACTAAAAACCGGGTTGAAGCATTGCACGCGGAGATGGTCACTTGTATATTACCTGTCGGTCAGAAAACCAAAATGGAAATTCCGGATTAAACGGGAGGACATAGATGCGCGTTGTGGTGATTGGTGGAACGGGTCATGTGGGGACGTTTCTCATTCCGCGACTGATTCGCGAGGGCTACGAGGTGGTTTGCATCCACCGAGGAGGAGGCGAGCCATACCTGCCCGATCCCGCATGGAAGAAAGTGCAGCACGTCATCATGGACCGCCAAGCGGAAGATGCGGCCGGGACGTTCGGATCGAGCGTGAGCAGGCTCAAGCCTGACATTGTGATTGACATGATCTGTTTTGACCCGGCGGCCGCCCGGCAGTTGGTCGAGGCCTTGCGCGGGAAGGTGCGCCATTTCCTCAGTTGCGGGACCATCTGGGTCCACGGCTACCCCGTGACCGCTGCCATAACGGAAGACTTGCCGCGTCGTCCGTTCGGCGAGTACGGCATCAAGAAAGCGCAACTCGAAGCCTATCTCATAGAAGAAGCCCAGGTTCGCGGTTTCCCGGCAACCTCCGTGCTACCCGGTCACATCGTGGGACCCGGCTGGGTGCCGCTGGACCCTTTGGGCACGTGGAGCCCGGACGTGTATGGGAAACTTGCCCGCGGAGAAGAATTGCTGATGCCGCACCAGGGCCTGGAGACGCTGCATCACGTTCACGCGGACGATGTGGCGCAAGTCTTCATGAAGGCGGTTGCCAACCGGAATGCCTCCGTGGGCGAAAGCTTCCATGCCGTCTCGCCAGCGGCGATGACGATGCGGGGTTACGCGGAATCCCTGGCCGGGTGGTTTGGGCAGCCCGCGCGGCTGCGATTTGTCCCTTGGGAGGAATACCGAGCCACGGTCTCTGCCAAGGACGCGCAAAACACCTGGGACCACCTGACTCATTGCTCGAATTGCAGCATCGCCAAGGCCCAAAAGCTGCTTGACTATCAACCACGTTACAGCTCGCTGGAAGGTGTCTGCGAGTCCCTGACCTGGCTGATCGAGCATGGCCGGCTAAAGGTGGAAGAGCAAGCGTAGAGAGAAAGGATTGCCACCGATGAAAAAGAGAAAACTGATTCTGGTAGGAGGCTTTTTAGGGGTTCACCGGTACGCGACAGTCGTTTAGAGGACGAGATTAGCACGCGAACCGCTGCCCCGAGCTGCGCGAGTGGTGGATGCAACAGGAGGCGAAAGCGGAGTGACGCGGCGTGTGGTGGTCGGGGGAGCTATTCCGGTTGCGCAAGACCCGTGGCGAGCGCGTTATCCAGTAACCCTTTCATCTTTCGCGAGGCCTCTTTCGCCAGGCGTCCTTGTTGTTCACCCAGCCTTCCTTGCTGTTCGCCGAGCTTGCCCTGCTGAGCACCCAGCCCGCCTTGCTTGGCGCCGATCGCCCCTTGTCGCTCTCCGGCCTTACCCTGGATTTCACCAAGCTTCCCCTGCAATTCTCCCAAGGCGCCCTGCAGGCTGGCTAATTCTTCCTGCGTGCCACCATGCTTGTGGAGCTGGTCGAGCTGAGCCTGAAGTTTCTGAAGTTCCGCCGTCAAGTCCGGAACCTCCACACGAACCTGTTCCATTTGCTTGCCCAGTTCCTCTTGCTGGGCGCCCAGCGCCTCCTGTTGACGGCTCAACTCCTCCTGCTGCTGGCCGAGGGCTTCGTCGGGCGCCCAAATTGCCTTGGCCTGCTGGACGGTCGCCGCGTCGCCAATGATGTAGGCTTTGCCGTTGCGCCGGAACCAGACGAAGTCCGCATTGCTCTGGCGGCGCAGCGCCGTTAGGTGGTCCAATTCGGAGTCACGGTACGTCCCACTCGCGGAGAGTCTTCCCTGGCCGTAAGTGATAGCGATGTCCTCGCCTGAGTCCCCGACGACCTTGCGGCTCGCCGGTGGCCGGGGTGGCGTGGGCGCTTTCGGAGCCCTGGCAGGGGCGGGAGCGGGCTTGGGTGTAGCCGGAGTTGGCGGTACCGGGGGTGTTGCTGGAACTGCCGGCGGAGCCTGCATTCCCGCCATTACAGGTTCCGCGGCGGAACTTGTCACGGGCGCTGTTAGCACTCGAGCGTCCTCCGCGTGGAGCTTGTTCGCCGCGACGGGCTCGACGGCCGCCAGCAGATAGATCGCGGGCGCGGCCAGCAGTGCGAGCGCCACCCAAGCGGGTTTTCTGAGCCCGGCCGAAAGCCGCCGGCTCGAATCCAGAATCCTGTCCACTCTCCGTTGAGCCTGTTTTCCACTGGTCATCGCCATACCCTCCCATCGGACGCGTCCGACCGCGGCCTGCAAATCGTGATAGAAACCGACTAAGACCTCAGCGTAAAAAGTACGATCGGCCACCGTGCGCAGCGCTGCATCGTCACTGGCCTGCTCGGCCAGCGCGGCGAGATGGCGCTCCAGCCACCAGGCCAGCGGGCTGAACCAGAAAACGCCGCAGTGAATGGCCGCTAGCGTCCGGGTCAGCGCGTCTTTCCTCACCACGTGCGACAACTCGTGGGCGAACACGGCTTCAAGCTTCCCTTCACTCCAGGCGCACCACGCAGTGGGAAGCAGAATGATCGGATGCCACACGCCCAGCGTCACGGGCACGGCGACGGCCGGGGATTCGGCGAGTTCGGGCGCCGTTTCGAGGCCCCAACGTGTGGATTGCTCGAGCAGCGCTGCCCGCACCCGCCGGTCGCCGAGCGGACGGCCAGAGAGCTTTACGCGCCGGCTGATAAAAAAGCCCAGCGCGAGCTGCGCCAGCAAGACACCGGCGATCAGCAGGTAAAGGGCGGCGGCGACGAGCGGCCAGGAAAAAGCCCAGCGGCTCGCGGAGGGCTCTGCGGAGTGAAGCCGGGCGGACGGCGTTGCCCCGGCGATGATCCGCACCGGCGAGCCGGTGGCGAGGATTCTTATGCCGGCGGGCGCGGGCGGGGGAACAGATGGCGCCGCCGGGAGAGCGGGCATCGGCAGCCGGACCGCGGGCGCGACCCAGGCAAGGAACGGCATGGCCAGCGCCACGTAAAGCAGCGCCGTCCAAACGGCCAGGCGGAGCTCGGCGTCTTTCACGCGCCCCACGGCCAGTGCCAGACCCGCCAGCGCGGCCAGCGCCAGAGCGCGAAGGGCGGGTTCGGCGAGGTGGCGAAGCATTTGCGCGCACAGATGAGAGCTGGACAGGATCATCTCTTTTCTCCTCGCCGCCGGGCGACGCGGCGGGCCAGTTGTTCCAGATCTTTCGGCTTCAGCACCTTGTTCTCAACCATCCCTACCAGCAGTTGCTCCACCGAGCCGCCGCAAAAGCGGTCGATGATGTGTTGGACGGCGCGCGCCGCGAAATGCCTCCGGGGTTGTGTGGCTTGGTAGAGAAAAGTTCGACCTTCCACCTGGTGGGTGAGAAAACCCTTCTCTTCCAGGCGCCGCAGTACCGTGCGGATGGTGGAATCCTTGAGCGGGCGCACGGGGACCAGGGCTGCGCGGCAGGCCTCCGCTGTGGAGGGACCCCGCGACCAGATGAATTCCATGAGGAGTTGCTCGAGTTCGCCTAGCGCCCGGGGCCGTTGTTTGGATGTGTTAAACATTGTAGCGTTACAACGTGTAACATATAGGAGCGCGCTTGTCAAGGGGAAATTTTCCTACAAGCTCATCGACCAATAATTACCCCACCGGCACAGGCGGCTACGCCCGCTCTTCCGTGGGGAAGAACTTCCTCGTATACAAGAGGAAGACTAGAAACACCGTCATCATCACAATCGATCCCATCCAGATGAGCGGCAGGAAGTGAGGGAACTGTTCGTAAATGCGCAGCGTCTGGTCACCGTACCCCATCTCCCTGAACAGTTGCAGCAGGTCGGGACGGCGGAGGTAGCAAACCAACCAGGAGATCGTCCAAAAGCTTGTGGTAAACAGGGCAATTTGCCAGCCGATGAGCTTTTGCCGGAAGATGGCCCAGGCAGCGTAAGCACTCAAAACGGAGTGTGTCAGCAAAACCAGAAAAGCCACTGCTCCATGCAGGACGACGCCAAACACAATAGCCACCCGCGCTAACAGAACTGCGAACACCGAGAAAGCGGCCAAGGCCTGCCACACAACCAGGATCGCCAGCGGAATTGGGAGCCCAGGGGCGGGAGTCCCTCCCGGCACGAGCGCCGCGACTTGAGCGGCTTTCTGTGCGAGGCACGTTTCCCTCACGCTCTTGCGAGAATAAAAGAACAAGAATATCGCTGGCAGTAAGACCATCAAGGCGGTCACGACGGTGATCATTCCCACCACGATTGCGTGCCGTATTCCTGGTGAGAGATTGCCGGGTTGCTGTCGTAGGATGGTGGGGAAGATGAACGCCATCACGAGCGTAACCATAAGACCGCAACCCAACCAGAAACCACTGACCACCAACATCAAAATGCGGGCCCAATTCTTGCACCGAATCGAGGCAATCCCGCCCGTAAAGAACACGGCAGCCAAGAGCCCGTATTGAAGGCCCACGAATACCATGAGGGCGCGTGGGGAGATTTGACTGGAGGGCATTTTGGCCGCCGCCGGCCCGAGGAATGCAATTACAGAAAACAGGATCATGAGCAGGAACGAGCAGCCCATCAGAATCTCGATGACCCCAAAAGCAATGAGCCAGCCACGCCGACTCTTGTAAGGAGATGGAACTGCGACGGGCAGTGTTGAGTCCATAATTTATTATTCCGTTTCCATGTGAAGTGAAACGCTAATCTCTCGACGTATACACCCGAAGGCCGGGGAGCACAAGGGGCAAGATTAGTTTTGGGGGGCCTGCGGTAAGTTTGCCAGTAAAGCCAGCGCTTTCTTGGCATCTTCGTCGTGAGGGTCGAGTTGAAGCGCGGTTCGAAGCTCTTTCTCCCCATCCTGCCGGTTGCCGGTCCGGCAGTAAATTAGCCCCAGATTGCGATGAAGGTGAGCGCTCTCCGCACATTGACCGCAGAGTTGGATTGCCTCCTTCATCTGTTCCACCGCCTGCGGCCAATTCTGTGCGTTGGCTGCCTCTATGGCGAAGTTCCCGAGCGCCTGGACGCGATCGAAAAGGCGCTGGCTCTTTTCGAGCGCCCGGAAACGCTCCATGAATTGCTGTGCTTCGGGATCGTGGCGTTTGTCCAGTGTGCGCGCCAGATGGTACAGCGACTGTGATTGGTTGGGATCCGCCCGCACGGCCGCCTTCCAGTGGGCGATAGCCTCGTCAGTCTTCCCCATCTGATCAAGGTTCTGGCCGAGCAGATACTGCGCGTCGGCGTTGCCGGGACTAAGGGCAACAACCCTCTCCAGGAGTTCTGTGGCGCGTAGAGCGTTGTTGAGTTGTCTCTCAGTAAGCGCCAGGGAGTAAAGCGCGGCGGGGTAATCCGGCTGAATTTGGCAGGCCGTTTCCAACTCTTTTCGTGCCTCGTCATACTTCCCCGTGTAGAAGTAGAACCGCCCCAGGTTGTAGTGAGCCTTGGCGGAACGGGGGTCGAGGCGGATGGCCTCCGAGAATTGGGCGAGACCCCCGGCTAAGTCGTACTGATCGGCCAGCGCTATTCCCAGATTCACGTGTGCGTCCGGAGAGTTGGGAACCAGCGCCAGCGCTTTGCGGAAGTTCTGGATCGCGTCGGGTTCGCGACCCGTCTTGGCTTGGAGGATTCCGAGCGCGGTGTACCCGGATTCGTCGTCTGGAGCCATCTTGATGGCGGTCTGGAACTGCCGCTCGGCCTCAGCGTACTCTCCGTGCTTCGCTTCAGTCATTCCCAGGTCCGTGTACGCTTTGGCGTGCTTCGGATCGCTTTGGATCGACTGCTGGAACAGGGTCGCCGCTTGCGCGTCGTTCCCCTGCAAGCTGAAAAGGACGCCGAGATTGTCCTGGGCTTCAGCGTCCCGAGGGTTTATGACTAAAGCGTTTTTGAACTCCTGTTCGGCCTTATCCAACCTCCCGCCCTGTAGCGCGAGCAAACCCAGTTGGTTGTGGGCCACAGCAAGGTTCGGGTCGAGCTTGACGGCCTCTTCCAATTGCCGCTGCTCTTCGCTGAGATTTCCCAGTTTGTCCAGAGCCAGGGAGAGGTTGTAGTGCATCTGCGCGTTATTCGGGCTTAATCGCAAGGCCTCGCGATAGGTATCAGCGGCCCGCTGGACTTTGCCCTCGGCAAGCAGTTGGTTCGCTTGGTTATTGAGTTGACCCGCGGCGCTGTCTGGGTTCGATCGCAGCTTCAGTGCCTGGAGCCGCTGGCCTTCGGGTCGAGCAATCTTTGCGCGAGTCTTGCCCAAAGCCATTTGGAGCTGGTCGGCCACATCCCGCGGCGGGTTGAGGGCCAGGGCCTGTTCGAGGGAAGAGACGGCCGCCGGATATCTCTTTTCACTCTCGAGAAGCCCGGCGAGGTCCAGATAGGCGACGTAGAAATGTGGGTCAGACTGGATGGCAGCCTCGAACTCGCTCTCCGCGGCGCCAAGTTTGCCTTTGCTTTGCAGTACAACGCCCAGCGCGTAGTGCGCACCGGCAAATTGTGGCTTTTGCCGGATTAGCGTTTGCAGTTCCTGGGTGGCCTTTGTGGGCCGCCCGCCTTTGATCAAAGCCAAGGCTAGATTGTAGCGGGCCTCTACGGACTCTGGCTGAAGACGGAGCGCCGTCTCGAAAGCGGGGATCGCACAAGCCAAAGCACCGCGCTGGGCATAGAGAGCGCCGAGCGCGTTCCAGGCATCGGCGGTGGGATGATCTCGAATGGCGTCAAGCAGATTAGCGACATTTCCCTTGGCCTTGTCGGATTCGAGACAGGCCTTGGGCAAGGTCGACGACGACGGCGAGGCGGCAGCACGAGCCGGCGGCTCTTGCTGAGACCCTGGAACAGCCGCATGCGCCATCATCGCGCCCGGCGGGAAAGCAAAACCGGCGATGGCGCTGAGCATCAGTCCAAAGCGAAGCGCGCTCAAGACGACGGCCGGTCGGCCTCCTGCCCGGCGCGGTAAGAGTGGCTCACGTCCCGGACTGAGTTCCATGCTGCCTCGCGATTGCTTCGACGATCCTGCCCCTTGGGCGCAGTGGGGTGGGCAGGCGCGCATCATACTCGTTGATGTTCACCAGCCTCAATGATATACGATCTGGCTGAGTTCTTAGGTGAAAGTCAGAGCCGGCGGGTCCGGGAAGGACCCGCCGGGTTTGGTGGTTGTCCGACTAGCCTCAGAAGTAGAGCTTGAGGCCAAACTGCATTTGACGCGCGACGTTGGCCGTACTCGACACAGCGCCATAAGTGGGATCGACAGCGGCTGCATCTGGCGGAGCGTAAACCACCTGGTTGAAGGCGTTAAACATCTCAAATCGGAACTCGAGCCTCTTGTTCTCGGTGATGGGGAATTGGCGGAACAAGGAAAGATCGAAGTTCTTATATGGGTCGGAGCGCAAGGTATCGCGGCCAAGGGTACCGTACGTCCCCGGAGCTGGGATCGCGAGCGCAGACGTGGAGGTATTGAACCACTCGGCCGTCGTTGGGTTAGAAAGCTTCGGATTGCTCACAAGATCCATGCGCTCATATCCGCCGCTTCCTGATCCAAAACTGTTGTATTCGGTTCCGTCGATGCCGGCAGTATCTGTTTGTCCACCCACGCCCGCGGTGTAGGGCGTCCCGGAGGTGAAGGTGGCGATACCGTTGAACTGCCAGTTGCCGATCACGTAGTCGAGAGCCTTGTTGCTGGTGGACCATCGCTGGCCTTGGCCAATGGGCAGCTTGTATACCCACGAAAGCGAGAGGATTTGCGGAACGTCGAAAGCGGAGGGGCCTTTATCGGCATTCAGGTTGTAAGCATTCTGAATTGAGCATCCCTCCACGCCGTACCATCCTGAGCACCCGAGATCCAGGCTCTTGGACCACGTGTACGAGATGAGGTAGGTCAGGTTGCCACCGACCTTTCCGTTCATTGAGGCTTGCAAAGCATTGTAACTGCTCCGGCCGATGCTCTGGTCGAAATCGGTGGGGGTGATATAGGGATAGGGCGACCGGGACGGCGAATAGGTGGCGGCTGGCGTCAGGGCCGTGTTCGTCCAGATTCCCATGTCCAGCCGGCCGTCGTGAGAGCCCACATAGTTCACCGTCAGGACCGTGTTCTTCCCCAGGGCCTCCTGAATTCCAAAGTTCCACTGATCAGAGAGCGGCCGCTTGAGGAAGGGATCCGCATACCACGTCTGGTTGCCAAACGGGCTGGGCGGGGGAAGCGGCTGACCAGTACTGCTCAGAGTGATCGCAGTGAAAGGATTCTCGTAGGTGCTCTTCGCCGTGGTGGGTAGGTTGAGGTCGCTGGCCCCTAGCTGGCCGAAGCTGGGCCAAGTACCTTCGAAATTCTGAGCGGTCTGGGTGATGGCACCCCAGTTGTCGAAGAACCGCCCGTACGAGGCCCGCAGCACGGTATTCGGGCGCAACTGGTAAGCGAGTCCGATGCGCGGCTGCCAGTTGCTCCAGTCCGTGTGATAAATGGCGCCGCCACTGAGTGGGGTCACGATCACGTGGGGAGGTAGCACGCCGCCGGGAATACAGGGAGCCGCATTGGTCGTGGCGCAGGAAGGCGGCTGGCGCGCCAGGATGTACTGGCCAGTGTTGCCGTCCAAGTCGCCCACGTAGTAGTCCACGTTGGGATTGTTGCCATAGATCGGAACAATCGTGTAGTCGTAACGGAGCCCGAGGTTGGCGGTGAACTTGGAGGTCGCCTTCCACTGGTCGGTGAAATAGAAGCCGTTCACCCAGCCGCTGTGCTGGGTCTCGTCGGTGTCGCGCCGGGAGGCGCTATTCGGAAGGCCCAGCAGGAACGATGCCAGCGAGTTGCCGCCCGTAACTCCCCCAAGTGCGGTGGGGCCCGGATAGTAAGTCTCGGAGGCGTTCAAATACAGAGCATTGGCGTTGTTGGAGGTGAAATCAGCGCCCATCCTGAAAGTGTGGTGCCGGTAGTTCTTGGTAAAATTACCTTTCCATTCGTAAATATCGGAAAGGTGTGTCTCATCGAACTGCGTCGCGTTGTGGGCGCTGGTGTTGAGATTCCCGAGGTACCCCGAGAGAACGACGTTGGGGATAAACGAAGTACCGCCGATGAAGTTGCCGTAAAAATTCGGCGAAAAACCAAACCCCGAGGCAGCGGCGGTGCTCACATAGTGGGTGAACTGATTGATGTTTGCGCTGTCGCGCCCGAACTCCACGTCCAGCACGGCGCTGCCGCCGAAGGTGTGGACAAAGCCCGCGCCGCCGTTATACCCGTGCGAGTAAATACTGTGTACAATCCCCTCGAATCCGCCGGATCCCGTGGAGGGCTGGGAGTAACCGGTGTAGCGGAACCAGGCGCTGCTCTTTTCAGTGAAGGTGTGGTCAAGCCGCAAGCTCCCCTCGTCCTGGCGCGTGATGGACTTGGTCAGGTCAAGCCCGTTGTAGTGCGAATTGCCCACCAAGTTCGGGGCTGGATAGAGGGTCGTTGCGTAATTCACCGCGTTCGTATCGAGCAACGATGAGGGGATAATGTTGCAAGGGATGCCCCCCGCAGCCTGCGTGCCGTTCGCGAGAGGCGTTTCAGGGGCGCCCGAGCTGGTGCACATAAAGGGCTGCGTCAAACCGGAGTAGGGGTTGTAGATCTGGCTCGAGACACTGCTCAAGTCGCCGGTGAGCTCCGTGGGAGTTGGTGTGTTGTAAAAGTTCTGTGCGCTCGTGTGGTTGCGGTAGCCCTCATAGGTGGCGAAGAAAAAGGTCTTGTTGTGGCCGTTATAACCGGGAAGGACGATCGGGCCCCCGAGGGTCCCGCCGAACTGGTTTTGCTGGAAGGGGGTGCGGTTGAGAGGGATCAAGAAGGTGTTCCGGGAATCGAGATCCGTGTTCCGCACGAACTCCCACCCCGAACCGTGGAAAGCGTTGGTGCCGGACTTCGTCACCGCGTTGACGATTCCCCCCAGCGCCCCTCCGTAAGAAGGGTCGTCGTTGTGGGATTGGACTTTAAACTCCTGGATCTGGTCCACTACGGGCGCAACCACGTAGGTGCTGCCGAATGATCCTTGATCGTTGATTCCATCTACATAGAAAAGGTCGCTGCGGTTGGTTTGCCCGTTGACCGCGGGATAAGCGAAAGTGCCGATGGGTGTGGACCAGATGCCGCCCGCGCCAGAGGAGTTTTGCGATACGTCCACCGTGCTAACCCCCGGGGTGAGGTTGAGCAACTGCGTGAAGTTCCGCCCGTTCAGCGGCAGATCGTTCACCTCGGTCCTGACGATGGCAACCCCAAGCTCGGCCGACGAGGCTTGCAGGGCCACAGTAGTCGCTTGAACGTTGACCGTCTGCGTCACAACTCCCGGAGAGAGCGTGATGTTGAAAGTGGCGGTCTGGTTCACCACCAACGTGATGTCAGACTGTCGCGCGGCAGTAAACCCTTCTTTGCTTACGGAGAGGTTATAGTTTCCCGGAATGATGTCCAAGATCACGTAATTACCAACCCCGTTGGTGGTCACTGACCGATCGACGTTTTGCGCGATATTGTGCAGGACCACCGTGGCGCCTGGGATGACCGCGCCCGAGTTATCCTGCACGGTGCCGTTAATTGCGGCGTTGGAAAGCTGCGCCGAAGCTTTCGCTGGAAACAAAAGCATAACACCCACGGACATGAGGATCACGAGTGGCAGCGCTGCGAAGCGATGCCATCGGATGGGTGGTCCGCTGCGTGCCGGCCCCTGCTGGTGCAAGAGAGAGCTAACCGTGGAACATGACATGGAGACTCCGTCTTTCATGGTGACCTTACCCCCTTTGATTTTCTGTTTGGACCCGACGCGAGGCTTTAGCAAGTATAGCCAGTCTGCACAATTGTCTTGCGCAGATTAACGGATGTTGCACCGTGGTGTACCATCCCATGCGAGCGTCCCTGTAAGTACACGCTATAGGGGGCCGAGTCTGGCATAGGCACTTATACTTGTCAAGGACTTTTTTTAGCGGTATAAATGTGACTTTTACCGGTAAAGGTGGAAAGAAATACCATCGTGTAATATGACCAAGGGGTGGTACATTAGTGATCTGGCGGAATCACGGCTGCGCGTAAACGTCCCGGGTAGCGCAACGCCTGCCGATGGGTTCGCTGCAAGTTCTTCTTTGCGTCAGTTTACCAGAGGGTTTAGCCAGGAGCGTCGATATGACAGTGCGGATGAGAGATATCGCTCAGGATTTGGGCGTGTCGTTGATGACTGTCTCCAAGGCATTGCGAAACCACGGTGATGTTGCCCAAGAGACCCGACGCCGAGTTAGCCAGCGCGCTCGTGAGCTTGGGTACGAACCCAATCTCATCGCGCGCAGCCTCGCCGGCCACCGCAGCTTCTTAATCGGGCTGATTGTACCCGATTTGATGCACTCCTTTTTTGCCGAGGTCGCAAAGGGCGTCGACCGCAAACTCGAGCCCTTAGGCTATCAGATTATTATCAGCAACTCCGACGAGAATGCAGAGACAGAATTGCGCCAGATCAAGCTCCTGCTAGCGCGTATGGTCGACGGCCTGATTATCGCGTCTGCGGCGCCGCACGCGACCCGTTCGATGGTCGAACTGTTGGAGGGGGGAAAGGCGCGTTACGTGCTGATCGATCGCATGTTCTTGATTTGGAAAGCCAACTATGTCGGAGTAAAGGACGACAAGATTGGTGCTTTGGCAACCGAGCATCTCATCGAGCAGGGCTGCACCCGCATCGCCCACCTTCGCGGACCCATGGTGTCGACTGGAAAGGGAAGGCTGCGCGGCTACCGTCGGGCCTTGGCCAAACACGGACTGAAGGTCCCGCCCGAGTATGTCGTCAGCGGGGCACATGAAGACAGTACTGGATATGACGCCATGCAGCGCCTCCTGCAATTAAAGCCTCGCCCCGATGGGGTCTTCTGCTACAACGATCCGGTCGCGGCCGGCGCCATAAGGGCCATTCTGGAGGCTGGACTGGACGTACCCCGGGACATTGCCGTTGTGGGTGCAGGTGACGTGCACTACTCCGACCTGCTGCGCGTGCCCCTCTCAACCATCAATCAGAGTAGCTTCCAAATCGGCGAAAGGGCAGCAGAACTGTTGCTCGAGTGCATGGAATCCAAGACGCCGCTGCCGCCCAAGCGCATCTTCTTCCCACCACGACTGGTCGTGCGTGAATCCAGCCTGCGTCATCCATCGTACCCTGGCGGAGTCCGGCCCCGCGCGGGAAATAGCTGCCAACGGATTCCCATCGCTGATGATTCTGCTCGCTGATAGGTGAATCTCTCCCACCGCGAATTGGGGCTGCAACATCCGGTTTGACTTTCCCGTCTAGCTGGATGTAGACTTTAGTCGGTATGCGCCTGTAGCTCAGATGGATAGAGCGGTTGCCTCCGGAGCAACCCGAATTGCTCAGGCAAGTCATTTGCCAAACACAATATTCGTCATATAATAAAAGACTTACTCATCATACCTCGTTAGGCAGCCTACATTCATCGCATTGTAGGTCCCCACAAAATCCCCCACAATTGGCACAATAGAAGCCTCCGGACATTCGTGCTATGTTGGGGGCTGCTGCCAGAGCAATCCCTACCCTGACCACCGGCCTTTCAGGTCCCAGGATTGCCTGCTATCCGCAAAAGCGCGTATCTCACCAGCCGCCTCTGGCCCACCGTACAATTTAACCGTCCTGCACATCTCGATTGAGGGCAGGTCCTCCACGCGAGACCCATCGTAGAGCCAAAACCTGTCGAAATCGTCACGACTGGCAGGCAGCCTTAATCATCCGTGCAGAGGGGAGGGGTGAATGTGCATCGCGCGAGGCCGGGCGAAGACCAACTGGATGGGCACCAGGAGGCGATGCGGGTGGGGGGACCCCATCCAAATCGTTTCGAGCCCACGGGGGTCCCCATGGACATCGCAGTCGAGAGACCCTGCGGGCCTGTCCAGGAGGACACATAGATACGAACACGATCTTCACGAGCTTGTTCGGCGGATGGCTCAAGGCAGCCGACAAGGCTGCTGCGGCCACAATCAATTACAGCAAATCAACCATTATACCTGGCATCTGCAACCTGACAAAGAAAGCTACGCTGGCAACAGGATATACCTTGGTTTATGTCGGTTCTAAGCTGACGGACTGCTGCACTGACAAATGAGTGTTCATGGGGGGAGGGACAGATGTCCTTCCCTTGGTCCCGAGCTGCCACCTCCACGTGGTGGGACTGGATCACGCTAACGGCAGCAGATTTCCGTCTTCGGCTTGGCCGAGGACGGCATCTACAGCAACTGCTTTCTCACCCGCATTAGTCCTTACCACCGCAGAAGATTCCTTCCAATTCATTCAATTTCCCTGATCACAAAGGAGGTGTGCCTTGAGGTACTTTCAACCGGAACGCGCTTTGATCGCTCGCGAAATCCGAGAGGAGAGGCGCCGAGAGCTGGACGCTATGCTCAGCCAGATCGCCCAAGGGCGAGCAGCTCGACTGTCGACTCCGCCGCCACTGTCTCTTGAAGCGCAGTTCCAAAGGAGCATTGTCAACATGCGTGAGGACGTCCAGCGTTCGAAGGACGTTCAGACTACTCACATTCTGCGCCGGCTGCGCAGCTAACCTGATCTAAGTCCGGAAAGCCCCGGCTTCTACCGGGGAGCAAGGGGATCCCACTTTCCCCCGCATTCCGGCGATCCCACCTTTTCTCCATTCCGTCCGGAATGGATCTCAATCTTCAGTCCCACTCTTCAGTCCCAATCCTGCCCGTCGGAGGCATGCCCGACAGAAGGAGGGGCCAATTATGGCCAATCATGGAGAGCTGTATTTCACTCCGGACATCAACAAGCCGCACCAGAAGTGGTCGGTTCTTGAAGACCCGGACCGTCCTGGCCGCAGACTGATCTATCGGCATTATCGCCAACCTGGCGAAAAGCCAGATGTCAGGACGAGCTTCGGATTCAGCGAGCTTAGCCCAGTTCTGGAGCACTATGCGGCGAAGGCCGGCATTGAGTATTCCAGAATATCGCTCGGGCGTCAGAGCGAGAGTTTCGGTCTGGCCCTGAGCATCGTTCAATCCGGTCTCGGATTGGACGTCCAAGGAACGACGTGGTTTCCGGTCATCCCTTGGGTAAGAGACGAAGGCTTCTGCGCGGTGCTGATGCGGGAGCCCATACCCTTCGAGGAGGCTTGCCACCTCTTCGGATTGGACATCCCGGCAGCCAAGCCGAGTGTCCCGAAGAGGATCAAGAGGCACTTGGCTAGAGGAAGGACAGCGCTATTTGGAAGCGAAGCCGAAGTCCGTCAGTTGAATCAGTACGACTGTGTTCATCGCGCCATCTTGGCGGATGGTGTGACCTCGTTCGAGACCACGGTCTACGATCCAGGGCCGCGCTGGCCCGAGGCCTGGACTTCGGGAGCGGCTCTGGCCTCTCGGCGGGGCGGCGCCCTGCTGACCGGGCATCCGGTTCAGATCGGCGATCTGATTCAGATTACCGGTGCCCTGCCCACTGGCCAAATCAAGGCGCATTGCCTGATCTGGGATGTCGCCTACGATCTGGTCGTCTTCGATTTCAAGAAGGAGCTTCGCTCGTGGAATGGCCAAGTCTATCTCAGCGTCCTTAATGAACTCCATGGCAGCCCGGCCAACCTGGACGTGCAGACTGCCTCCAATCTCGATCTGGCCAAGGTACGGGATCAAAAACTGATCCAATATCTCAGCCAGGAGTTCGCCCGCGATGTGTTCGAGCTGATGAGGGACGATGAACGCGTCAAAGAGGAGATTGGGTTCTACAACCCCAGAGGTTGGGGTCGACGAAGATGGCAATCTCGTCATGAACGAGAATCGCTGGAAGCTCTGGAGGATGTATGCCGCGGGCCTGCCGGCGATGCAATTCCGCAATTGCCGCGATGCCTTCTATCGCACCCAAGGCAACGGCAAAAATCGAGTATTTTTGGTGATCAGCGAAAGGTCCCGTTCCCGCCCCCGGCGGCCGGGCGAGTACATATGAGGCAATGCATGCGCCGCACGCGGTGCCCGATCCGGGGTTGCGCGCTCCTGCGCTCTTTGCCGAACCATTAAACGCCTTCAGGGCTACACGCGGGGGAAAACCGGCGCCGTTCAGCCGGCGCAATTCGAGTCGCGAATTCGGGTTCAATACCGCACAATGGGTCGGTTTTTGGTCACTTTTTTGGCTTTGATTTGGCTTTGTTTGCACTCAAAAACCAGTTCGTTTTTGGCCTCTGAAAAAGCTAAGTCCTGTATTTGCACTAGATCGGTAGGTTCGTTCCGTCAAAATAGTATCTTTTTTCCATTTCCTGCCGATTTTCCCCCTCCGTCGGGTCGATTTCGAGATCCATTCCCGTGCCCGCTTCGAAGCGCTCTCTTGCGACAACTCGAATAGGCTACCATGACTCAGTTCCGGTGTCAAGAGGAAAATAATCCATGTAGGGCCGGGGCTTGCCCCGGCCAGGCTGATCCCGCGCCTGCGGGATCGTCCCTACTATCCCACTAATCCCAAGGAGGCAATCCAATCATGAAGAATCTCATCATCACTATCTCTGTTGTTTGTGCCGTGGTCGCCTATTACTTCGGTCTCCGCTACTTCAGTGGCCGCGATCTTGGCTTCACACCCGCGAGGAAGTACGTCCAAAGCCTGGCGAAGAACCTGCTTCACACTGAACTCACTGCTGCCCGCGAAGCTGGCGCGACTCCCGAAGCAACAACCGAACAAGCGGCCTAGCAAACTGTCCCGCTGACGCTGGTTGCCGCAACTCTCACAGATGTCAAAGGAGAGGCTGCATGTCACTCGTAACCCGTTACCGGCTCTTCTGGGCTGCCTTGATGGCAGCCCTCTTGGGCCTGGCCTTCTGGAAGAACTCGCGAAGCTATCCCCGCAGGTCCCGGCTTTGGAGACTCGGCAAGGCCGTCATCGACACCGGGCTGGTGGTGCTCATGGTCATCTACGCTCCGGCTCTGCTTCTCATGTACGTGGTGATCTGGCTGACCAGCCCGTTTAAGAACAAGATCGTGCAGGTCAGCGCGGCCTTCGCTCCCATCCTGGCCATCACCCATCTGGCCGGAGTGGTCTTCGAAGCTGTCGCCGTGCTGGGTGTGTTCGCCGTGGACCTGCTGACCGGCTAGGTCGTGGCCCGGATGGAGAAGCGCGAGAGAAACAAGCTGGCGAAGGCTGCGTGAGGAACCGATGAAAACGGCTATCCGTGGGTCCTCAGTCCCCGGACTGCCAATGGCGCGGCGATATCGAGTATTCCGGTATCATGGCGCGGCAACCCATACGCCGCTGCGGGTCAACGATTGCCAATTTGTCCTTGGATCCGAAAGCGCGAATATGAGGAAGAGCTTGCTTTCCTACTGGCAAGGGTAGGGGAGCCTGCGGATGCATGTGATTGATCCCCTTGACAATGGAGCTATAATGTGGAGGCAGCTTGGGAGCGGTACCGGGGGCCTGCGATCTCCGACATTCCAAACCGCGTCTTGTATGTACCACCCGCGAATCAAAAGGAAGCGACGCCTCCTGTGGCTGAGACCCAGACCAGATTACATCACCAGAGATTGAGAATCGATCTTGTCCGAAAGCGCGGCTGCGTACTCTTTGCCTTAGTTCCAAGGCGGAGGGAGAGGTGGTTTTCCCGGGTGAGTCGCCACACACTTGCTGAGCGTGGGCCGGCGTGGTGGGGGCAAGCAGCCTCGTCGGTCGTGTTTAATCTACCTGCTTGAACCTAGAGTCTATTGGAGGACATCAGATGCATATCCAATCGCGACGATTCCATTCCCTGACTATCCCATGTTTGGGGTTTCTACTGCTGCCAAACTTGATCCTCGCGCAGCAAAACGGGACTACCCAGCCTGGCTCGTACTACGTCCTTGGTCCTGGCGACACACTGACCGCGTTGCCTTTAGTCAAGGGTACAATGAAGGGTAAGGGCAAAGCCCTCCTCGTTTACACCAAGGTTGAATCGGTCGTTGATATCCCAGGAGAACAAGCCACATTGAGGTTGAATCCAAGCGATGCCCAGAGGTTCGTGCGGGGCGTAAAAGGTCCCCTGCCATTATCCCTGCATCCTGGCCGTTACGCTACCCTTGCAAAACTGGATGTGACAGGCGGTAAACGGGAATGGGTAGCGTTTGGTGGGACTTCTTATTATGCAGGTGTGAAGTCCCAGACGGCCGATATCCGAGGTATTCCTTTGGACTTCACTCGTTATGATCCCAATTCGATTGAAATCTCACCCCGATCTCCTTTGCCACCGGGAGAGTACGCTTTCGTTTGGACTGATCCTGATCCATATGGCAAGAACAGCTACCTATTCTATTGTTTTGGTGTCGACACGAATGCTGCGCCCCTCGCGTCCCATGCAGAATCACCTGTGGCACGACCAACGTCAGCCGAAGTCCCACCCGCGCCTCAGCCTGAACCAAGCGTGACGCAACCAACCCCCGCCCAAAGGGGACCGACGATCACTAATGACGACATAATCAAGCTGGTCCAGGTAAAGATGCCGGATTCCGTAATCATCACCAAGATCAAATCCTCCGCTTGCACCTTCGACACCGGCACTGACGGGTTGGTCAGGCTCAAGCAGGCGGGCGTGAGCGATGCAGTTCTGCAAGCAATGCTGGGAGCAGGAGGCCAACCAGCCGCCGAAGATCCATCTGGCGTCCTCAAAGTGTGCTACATGGCGATGAACGATGGCAGGTACTCCGAAGCCGAACAGTATCTTACTTCCTCATTACGTGCGCATGTCGCTGCTCACGGCGGAATCAAAAGGGTTGCTGATGCCGGAACCCGGAACGGGACAATAGAGAGGATTGAAATCCTCGGCGCGGAAGTGCGCGGGGAAGGGGCTAAAATCCGCTACAAGATGTACTACAAGGACGGCCGGAGCGTACTCGACGACGCTGAACTAATCAAGGAGGGGGGCATTTGGAGGATCAGCCACTAGAACCAAACTCCGCTTGACTGTCATTAGTTGTTGCGGATTAACAAATTCGAAATAGCGAACCTGAGGATGCGATGGGGACCTCCTCCTTCGTGTCTGCTCCTTTGTTGGCCACGCCGTCGATGGTTCTGTATTCCATTGATGTATGGGAGCTGCGTCGTTCTTCTCCTTCCAATCAACTCTTCCTTCTAATACACGCCTACTCAAGCCGTGGAGATTTGTACTCCCTACTCCCATCGAGGTCGAAGATGAATCGTCTGGCGAGCTTGGCTCTCAGCGTGGGAGAAACACTCGTTCATGAAGGTGGAAGGCTGCTGTTCGGAATTGCTCTCGGCAGGGCGAAGGAACTTCTGGCTACGCCCCAGCCGCTCGGAACCCGCCAACTGGCCTTGAATCGTGCCCTGCAGAAGAAGGCGGTGGATGGCGCTCTGCTGGCAGGTCCGCGGAGCGGGAAAGAATACGCCAAGTTCACACTGAAGAAAGGTCTGCCCACCGATCAGCGGCCCAGAACCTTGGCGGTTGAGAATGAGCCTCACTCCATAGACGATTTCAACGGAGTCATCGAGGAAGGCTACGGAAAGGGTGAAAAGAGGCTTATCTACTCCGGCACGGGCGTTATCAAGGTTGGCGGAAGCCGCCAGCTTGGGAAGATCAATGTTCACGAACACGATGCCGAGAAGGCAGGTTTCCACTATGACTTCGTTGCCGAAGGAGTTGACCCACACACGGAATCCTTCGAGGTCAACATTGCAAACGGTGTCCTCAAGGGAGGCTATGCCTTCCGGCAAGCCTTCGAGAAGAACCGGTATCTGGTTGTCCGCCTGAAGGACAATTCTGTTCTGGTGGCGAAGCCCGATATTCACCTGAAGCCGCCGGAGTTCCTCAAAACACTCCACAACTCCAGTCGCCCGGTGAGTGTCGAATGGAAGGACGATGGCAGCCTCGCGAATGTGGCGATCCACAACCTGCGAGCTGTGTATCGCAGCCATCGGCCGGAAGGAGAGTCTTACTACGATAAGCTCCCGGCCATCGAAGACGTAAGCAATCGCTCTCCCATATGGCTGGCCCGCAGGCTCTTTCCAGGCCCGGAGCAGGAGGGAACCGTATTGCAGGGAGAGCTTCATCATCCCGACGGAGCTGCCCGAGTGGGTGGAATCCTAAATACCCTGCCTGAGAAGTCCATCCGAATCCAGCAGGAGAGAGGTCCGGTCGAGTTCTACGCCTGGGACATCGCGAAGTTCAAGGGCCGGGACGTCAGCCAGATGCCCTATGGACAGCGGCGTGAACTCTATGAAGCCGTGATCGGGGAGATTCGTCTGTTCAACAGGCATCTCCATGTTGTCCCCGCCATGCCCGAGGGCGGTGACCCTGTGGAGTTCTATCGCGCCATCATCCACGATCCCCGCGGCCTGCCCTGGAGTGAAGGCGTCGTCGTGAAGTACCAAGACTCCCGAGACCAATGGTCCAAGGTGAAGGCGAATGACACCCTCGATGTAAAAGTCACACGCTGCATTGAAGGCGCGGGGAAGTTCGCGGGCAGCCTGGGAGCCATGGTTGTAGAAGGACCGACCGGTGTAGAGAGCGAGATTGGTTCCTTTCAGTTAACCAATGAACAGCGGCGGTGGATTTGGGAGCATCGTCAAGTGCTGACGGGTCAGATCGCCGAAGTGAGAGCCATGAAGGTCAATGAGACCGGAGCAATCCGGGCAGGAGTGTTCGTGCGGTTTCACCCGTCCAAATCCGAGCAGGGACTTCTGCTATACAGCGAAAGCCTGGTTGGGTCGACGGACCCGGACGAGAGTCGGCCGATGATGTATCGGCTGAAGAGCTCGGCCGGATGGAGGAGGTAAGCTGAGTGAAAACCGGAACCTCCTTACGCCCCGGGATCTCGTATTACGCCGTCTGACCCCCCAGAGGAAAGGGGCTTTAGGGCCCCAGAATCGTTCGAGAAGCCGGAGTCGGTACCTTTCTACCTGGAAACAGGAATAGCGGTCTGAACACCCTTTCCTGTGGGAGAACTGGCTGGTATTTGGTCCTGCCACGAAGGTGATAAGACCGCGACGAACTACCCCGCCTCCCTTCAGCAATCCGGAAACCTCAAACCAGCCGAGAAACGCCGACAGCAGCCCTTTGTTTGCGAGGCCTCACAGTCACTCGAAATGCCTGAACTGTCCGGCACGTAGGGTAAGCCCCAGAAACACAAATGTCGGCGTTTTAGGCCCCTAAGGCTTAATTGAGGACTACCGCTACAGCTTCGCTCCGCTCGTCAGTGAGCGATCGGAGTTCCGATCACGTCGCCCGAAACGACCAACTCCACTCGACGATTCTGCTGCCGGCCTGCCGCCGTATCATTGGTTGCCACGGGCTGGCTTTTGCCGAATCCACGGGCGGCAATAGAAGAGGTATTAATCCCCTGCTGAACGAGGAAATCGCGAACCGCATTGGCACGATTTTCGGACAATTGCATGTTGTACTCGTCAGTCCCGACGCTGTCCGTATGGCCCTCCACTTCGAGCTCCAAGCTGGGATACGCCAGGACGATGCCCGCGATCTTGGCCAGCTTTTCACGAGCCCCGGGCCTGAGAGTGTACTTCCCCGTGTCGAAGAGGACGTCAGACATGTTGACGATGAGGCCTCTAGCGCTGTCGCGGGTTTCCAGGATCAGGTTCAGCTGCTCCACCAGTTTGTTGCGCAATTCCTGTTTCTCCCGCTCGGCCTGCCCGGCGGCGGCCTTGCGCGCCTGCTCGCTTTCCGCCAGTGCAGCTAAGCGGGATTTTTCTGCATCCGCCTGGGCCGCGGCCATCGCAGTTGCTGATGCAGCCTGACTGTCCGCCATGTCGGATTTCGCTTTGGCGGCGCCGGCGGCGGCCTGGGCTGCTTCAGACTGGGCCTGTTCTTTCTGCCTGGTTGCCTCGTCAGCTTGCGCCTGCGACCGAGTCTGTGCGTCTGCGGAGGCTTGGCGTTCGTTGGCTTGGCGCTCCTCGTCTATCTTCTTGACTGCGATGGCGCGGGCATCTTCGGCAGTTTGTACTGCCTCTCGGGCGACTGCGATCAGCAGCTTTTTCTGGACGTGCTTATTCGTGGCATATTCATCCGCCTTGTTCATCAACTGGACAGCGTGCTGATAGCTGTCGCTGGCGTACTTCTCGGCTCCCTCGGATTGGGCGATGCGCAACGCATTACGCGCCTCGAAGAATTCCAACGGCAACTTGGCATTCAGAACCACAGGGTCGAACTTGTAGCCGGTCGGAATGTAGCCGCCCCGCTCCATAAGCTCGTACTTTGCATTCACCGCCTGGCTAGTTCCTTTCGTGTCCTCGCGAACAACATTCTCGAGCACTACCAGGTTGCTGGGCTGCCGAACGGCATAATAGGGTTCCGCGGTAACGATCAGCGCGAAAGCCTGAAGGTCCGTGGTCACGTCCAGCTTGCTGCGGCTGGTATCGTCCACCAATACTTCGCCCAGGTTCACTGCCCGACCCTCAGGCGAAATTGCCCACAGGATGTAAGTCAGGTATTCATTACCGAAAGTCGCGGGCTTCTGCAGGTTGCCCAATTCCACCTCGATCTCAATGGATCCGCGCTTGCTTTCCACCTTGGCTTGGCCGTTCGCTGACGGCATCAGGTCCGTGCCTGCGAAATCCACCTTCGTAGCTCCGCTGCGGTGCCTATAGTTCACCGCCTGCACGGTGCGGCTGATTACGTTTACGCGGAAAGTGGACGTCGGCGCCAGGGGCTCAACGGTCGTGGTTGTTTGGGAGTTGGCTTGAGCCAATGCGGTCAGGCTCAATGCGAATGAGAGTGTTAACAACAGTCTTATCTTCATTGTATCTCCTTGTGGTAAATGTCTGCCGTATTGCGCTGGGATTTCCATCGTGCCGCGCTGCCGATCAGGCCTGAGGCGAGGAGAAGGACGGTCGAGGGCTCGGGCACGGGCTCGCCGCCTGAATCGGGGTCTTTGCGGTCCAGGAAGGCCTTTACGGGCGTGCGAATAGCGCGCTCATCGTCGACTACCAAAATCTTTTCGCTTTGCCTGTCCAGTTTCATAGCCCGCCTCCTTCCTTAGCGGCATCTCGCTGTTCTCGCCGGGCAGGTTCATTGGCCTGTCTACGTTGTTTCCTGACCACCAGATCCTGGCTAGCATCTAGAAGCACACTACTTCTACTTTTACCCTTGGGCGATTCGCGTGTCAGTCCCATACTGCTCACACATCTGGTCAAAACTGCTCATCCCAGTCCTCGGCACTATGCACATTGCCGGGTCGTAATTTGGCCGCCAGACAATCACCCTCGCGGTTGAACAGCAGGAGCGGGTGGTAGCAGGTGGACTCGAAGTGTCCGTTGTAGGCGCTCTGCTCCCGCTGGCCGTAGACCGGGATCTCGGTGCTATCCATATCCAGCACCACCCGCTGCGGGGAATCCACGCCTTCGCGATCAGCTCCCGGTTGATCACTCTTCCAGACCGGCAAGGTTGTCCTCTTGCGCCAGCAGTTCCGTTTCGAACGACTGGAGTCGAGACGTTAAGGCTGCGCCACGCTCCCAGATCTTCTCCGAGCCGATCAGCCCCGCCTCGCGGGGTCGGATCTTGGGAAAGCCGCTGGGTCCCGCCCTGCGGGATTGACGTCTTCGTATCCTGCCAGGCGGCTGTACACCGACTGCCGCAGCAGGCCAGCAAGAGGCAACTGGGTGTTCTTCCCCCGTAGAGTCGGTCCCGCTGCGGCGGGTTGCTCCATGAGTCCACGGAATCCCAGACGTTCGTCCAACTCCCGCACCAGAATCAGGCCACCGCCCGACGTAACCCGCGATCCCTGGAAATCGACTTTCAACGAAGCGTTGAAGGAAACCTGAAATGGCCCGTTTTGTTTCTCACCCATTGGGTGTCGTCCTCCAGAGCGTCTTCATTGCGTCTAAACCCGCATAAATATTGATGGCAACGAACATCCGAAGATTCGTAAGTGGAGTTCAAAATGGAAATGTGGGCTAAGATCCCTTCCTACCGGGCTCTTTATCTCCATCAGAATCTCCCTTTGTCCGGCCGCACCAGATCGGTTGCTCAACTTGAACCCTCGCTTGGTTCCGCATAGCGGGTTCGACCGAAGTTGCCTTGATCTGCCGCCATGCTGCCGTACCCTATGCTTCACCGACTCCGCTTGTTGCCCGAGCCCTATGTAGAAGGAGGAATCCCTATGATAATTGGCGTCACGCACGACCAAGACGGCCGTGTCGTCCAGCGGCTGTCCGTATCCACCAAGGTCTCCATCGGCCTGCCACCCAATGGAGATCGTAACCATCCTACCAAGCTCGACCACTTCGTCTTCCTGCGCAAGAAGAAGTCCGCCAACCGGCTTCGGTGGGAAGCCGATCCGGAACTGATCCGGCATTATGGCGAGCAGTGCCGCGAACTCCACATCATGCTCATCGACGACGACATCGAGAACGTCTTCCCCAGTTCCTATGCGTGGTGGACGGCCACTGAGCGGAAGTGCTGGGGCGACGGGACATCGGCCACCGGTACTGGTGTCATTTGCGAGACATGGGCGCTCGAAGCCGCAGTCATTCCCGCGAAAGCGGGAATCCACTCGGCAAACCTTCGGAAATGCCCTGTTGAAGGGCTGGATTCCCGCTTTCGCGGGAATGACCAGCGTTTCGAAAGGGATCCCATCCCAAGTGACACCACCACCCCGGCGTACGGCTGAGAAGCCTGCCGGACAGCCATGGACCACCTGCGGTAGCGGATGCCCGGAGCTTGGCAGTGGGCAGTGCAAACCGAGTGGAGATCTACGCTTCGTGTTGGCGGACTTCCCGCGCCTGGGGAGTGTCTGCCGCATCCACACGTGCTCTTACCGATCCATTCGCCAGATTCACTCCGCAGTGCTGGTGTCATTTGGAGCGCAGTCATTCCCGCGAAAGCGGGAATCCACTCGGCAAACCTTTGGAAATGTGCTGTCGCCGGACTGGATTCCCGCTTTCGCGGGAATGACCGGCGGCTCGAGTTGATCCCCATTCCAAATGACACCAGCACCCACTCGGCCTTGCAGGAGATCCAGACCTTCACGGGTGGCCGCTTGGCCGGTATCACCGCCAAGCTGACGGTTCGCCCGGAGGAGGCCACGTACTTCGACCGCAAGGAGAAGAGGAAGAAGACTTCATCCATCTGGGCGCTGAGTCTGGAGGTTGAAGGCGACGACATGCGGAAGCTTATCGCCAACCTGACTGAGAACGCGCGGCTGTTTGCGGAGACCCGAAAGCTGCTCGGGTCAGGTGGCAAGGTCTTGGAGGTGGTAGAGGGCGAGCAAGAGCAGGCGCCGGAGGTCACAGCGGAGTTCTATCCGGCGTCAGTGAATGGCTCTTCGGTCGCGGAAGGCGCAGCAGCAGGTTCTCCTTCCGATACAATCCCCGCCGCTACCCCGCCGCAGGTGACGACGAAGCCTTTGCCTCCTGAAGACAAGTCTGCCCGAAATGGCGGGAACGGATCCGCCAAGCCACCCACCGACGCTGCTGCCTCACCTGCTGCCAACAACAATGGCAACGGGTTGGCTGCAACTTCGGGATTCAACCAGCTTCGCAAGGAGTTCCTGACGGCAGCACGCCGTGTTGCCACAACCAAGAAACAAGCGATCGGTGAAGTAGTTGAGTGGGCCAGTGGAGGCAGCTTCAAGTACGGCGATATTGGCCGCATGACGGAGACTGATATGCCGAAGCTGCGAGCAGCCATTGAACTGATGGCGTCAGCGCTCACTGGTGCGGCTCGCTGACCAAGAGTTTCTTTCTTCCCACGTCTGGTCGCTTACCTGCTAAATGAGCAATTACAGGGCAAGCTCCTTTCAGCTTATAAGATCAGCCAGGCTTTCCCTGGCGTACCAAGTCCGCGCTACACTTGCTGGACCTGTCCCGAGGTTCTTGATCGAAAGACAACCACCCAAGATCGTACACCGGCCCAAAACCACCACCCATATGGTGGATATTGTTCACCGGCGACTGACCGCTTGCCTTGATGTTTCAAACACTTACGCCCGATTAGAATTGGTAAGTCAATTGCACCTACCAGCTTTGGTCGCTCCTCTAAGAAAGGCGGCACGAGTTTATGGGGGCAGGAGGGCGAAATGAAAAAGTCAATGATGGTGATGGTCATCGGGTTAGCTCTGGCCACAACGGGCTTTGCCCAGGGGCGGGGCGGTTCCCGTTCCGGCGGCGGACACTCCTTTGTAGGTTCGGGCGGACATAGCTACAATGGAAGCGGCTACAGCGGACGAGGGTTTTCAGGATACCGTGGTGGCTACGGCGGGTCCAGCTTTGGATTTGGCTTCTCCTATACCCCAGGGCCCTATTGGTCTGGCTATTACGGGTACCCATACCCCGGTCCTTACTATTACCCTTACGCAGGCTACGGGCCGGCGTACTATCCGCCTGCGTACTACCCGGGTCCGGTGGTGGGCATAGGTGTCATTGGGGGCGGATTTGTGCGAGGCCCCGCGTTTGTCGGTCGCGGCGGTGATTGGTACCGTTTCAACAGACGCTAAGATCGCGCCATGAGGTTAACACCTGGATCGTTTGCGGGAGCCCCAAGAGCCCACGGTGGATTTGGCTGGAAGGAAGATAAAGGCAATGAGAAAGGCAATTCTGGTAGCAATAGGGTTGTGCCTGCTTAGCGTGTCGGCTGACGCCCAAATGTGTAGCAAGGTTGTGACGTTTGCGTTGGCGGACGCAAGCGGAGTTCATCCTTCCATGGGTAGCCGAGGATGGATCGGAAATTGGGTGCGAAAGAATGCCAACAAACATCCCGACATCTGCTTTTCGCAGCGCCCCATGCGGGGCCGCGCGAATTACTTAATAGTTCTGTCGCAATCTGCCAGCTACTTCCACGGTTTCGAACCTGTGGTTAGGACAGACGAGACGTGGAACTACACCGACGCTGGAACAGCCACAACGACGACTACGACAACTACCCGTGAGAATGTTCCGTACACAATCAATTCAAATACCATTTACGCGAACGCTTATGACGACCGCGGCGCGCTCGTGTCTCATCGCTCCCACATCTATAGCAAGAAGTCCGGCGGAGACCCTGCGGATTCTGCCGAGTACAACCTAGAAAATGAGCTAAGAGCCATCAACGCAAGGGGTCGCTTAATACACTCAGTGGTGATGGATATCGAAGGTCCAAAGGGATTGTTGTAACTCTCATGCGGGCCGAATCGCAGCGCAGACCTGTTTCTTCTGCGGTTTTTCGTTGTAGAGATTCTTCCTGGTAAGAGGCGGGGACCTCACCAACCGGTCCGCATTAATCGCCGAAACAAGTTGAAGATGCGCACTGCAAACTGGGTCATAGGACCTGAGCCGCCGTTCGAACTGTAATCTCGGCGCTTGTCGCTTCCCACCTTAGTGCTCGTTAACGGCTCCATCACTGCGGTAGGCCTTTCGGACATCGGGGTCCAAGAGAACGAGATTTGTACCCGCGTGGTAGCGCTTCGTGTACTTGCCGCGTGCCCCTCTGAAAGCTCCCAGCCTGAAGACAATTCCCCACGACAGGGTCAGTTAGCAAACTAAACCCACTTCGCCGTATGTCACGGAAAATACTGCCTCGCCCCAACTGCCAGTCGGCCCGTTTTGCGGGGAATATTGCTTGTTTTATCACCAGTCACCATATACCTATTGCGCCCACCGGGCTTCAGGGAGGAGAAGATGCAGCGGCTTCGTCTAAATGCGCCCCCCAGCGTGGTGGCAAACTACCTTCGCCTCTTCGTCAATCGGCGGGCCTACACCCTCCAGTCCAACCGGCCGCACCCGGAAAGTGCCCGCCATTACTACTACCGTCCCAAGGACAAGAAAACCAACCAGGGGCTCAGCCTGACGCTGGACACAATCCGCCGCCACCTGGAAGGCGAAATCACTATCGGCCTTTACGCCATCAACCCCGCCACCCAGTGCTCGAAGTGGGTGGCCATCGACGCGGACTATGAAGATGCCCTTGCGAATCTCCTCAAGCTCAGCTTCTACCTCAGGCAGGATGGGGTGGAGTCGGCTCTTGAGAAAAGCCATCGGGGTGGGCATCTCTGGATATTCCTGGCGGAGCCGCTCCCAGCCCGTGACTGCCGGATTTACGTGTGCGACCTTGCTCTGCGGCTGGGTATATCGGTCAAGGGAGGCAAACAGCGGAAAGGAATCGAGGTCTTCCCCAAGCACGATGCGTTGAAGCCCGGTAGGTACGGCAATGCCATTCGTAGGCCGTTGGGCATCCACCGCGGCGCAGCTCAGCGCTTCTGGTTTGACGGCGCCGATGAAGATATTGAGAAGCAGGTGCGCTACCTGAATTCGCTTCCCAAGATGACCGGTGACCAGCTCGCCCGATTGATTGCCGGGAAGGCCATCCCACCTCAGCTCCTGCCACCAGAGCCAAAGGCTGAACCGATGATGAGGAGACACACGGTGGGCCAGAATTCCGGATCCTTGAGCACATCAACACCAAGCTCCGCACAGCGCCGCCCTTGGCTGCAACGAAAAGCAGATTCTTCCCTTGGCTCCCCAGAAACTCGACGCATTACTCGTTTCCATTGAGCAGCTTGGGCCGAGCCTGTCTGATCCGTCCTCGCCCCGCAACTAACCCCTCACCCGGCCCGCGACGGCTGGTGAAAGCGCCGTCGCGGTCCACCCTCTCCCCTTGGGAGAGGGCCGACCCACTTTGCGATGCGCTCCGTTTCTGACATCACGGATAGTGGGCTGCGCGCGTGGGAGCGCAAGCGCCAGATCATTGAGCAGACACCGGGCCTGTCGGTATGGCGAGGCGGTGAGACCTTTGAGGACATTGGCGGGGTTGAGAACGTCAAGAGCTTCCTGCGGGCAGTACTTCGAGGTGTCGATCCTCCACGCGTCGTCGTGTTCATTGATGAGATTGAGAAGGCGTTTGCAGGAACCGGCACCGACCTCTCCGGCGTAAAGACGGAGATGACGGGGACCATTCTGACGTACATGCAGGACCGAGAGGCGGATGGCTCGGTATTTATTGGCCCACCGGGGAGCTGTAAGAGTGCCACGGCCAAGGCCACGGGAGGTACGGCGGGCATCCCCACGATTGCTTTCGACCTGCCTGCCATGGAGAGTTCACTGGTGGGCGCTTCGACGGAACGGTTGCGCACGGCGCTCCAGATCATTGACGCGGTTTCCCAAGGGCGGATGCTGTTCATTGCGACCTGTACCTCGATTGCCAGCCTACCGCCAGAGCTGCGCAGGCGCTTCACGCTGGGGACGTTCTTCTTCGACTTGCCCACTGCCGAGGAGCACGAGACGATCTGGGAAATTTATCTCAAGAAGTACAACGTGTCAGGGAACCTGCCGAACGACGAAGGCTGGACAGGCGCGGAAATCAAAGAGTGCTGCCGGAAAGCGCATCGCTTGGGAATAACTCTCCTGCAGGCCGCGCGCTACATCGTGCCGGTTTCACGCTCCGCGGCTGAGCAGATCAAGGCACTGCGCCAGATGGCGTCCGGGAAGTTTATCAGCGCCTCGACACCGGGCGTTTACCAGTACCAGGAGAACCCGCCCGCATCCCGGCGACGCGTCATGCGGGATCTGGAAGGGCCGCTCACCGTCATGCCCCCCTCGAAATCCGAGGCCTGAATACCTCTTGCCAGACTGCGCAGGGATTGCGAGGGAATTCCCTCGACATTGCCCTGTCACAGAACTTCTGGCAAGCCGAAGTCCCGTCTGAAGAGTTCCCACAACACAAAGGAGGATGAAATGGCAACGGCAACAGCAGTGCCAATCTTGAATATTCAAAGCTCCGACAATGAGCTTGCCAAGCAAACCGTCTTCATCAAACTTCATCTCGGCTTGCTGGGCAATAGTCGAAAGGTCAGCTCCTCTCAGGTCGCGGTTGTCGCCGACAAGGCCTTAATTCGCGTCTCCAAGACTTTGCTCGACTCGCCGGAGTTGCGAGCCATCCGCACCCTCGATGGCGACATCCGTCATTTCCTGTACGACATGTGCCTGCCCTTCGAGGTCGGCATTCACCTCTTGCCGCTGGGCTTGGTGGAGACGGTGGACGAGAGGCTGCACGAGTTCAAATATAAACGAGGCGAATTGGTGGAGTCGTTTCTCAGCGCCTATCCGCGCCTTTGCCAAGAAGCCGCTGGGCGACTGCGCACGCTCTATAACCCGGCTGACTACCCACCCGTAGACGATGTGCGATCCCGCTTCACCTTCGGTTGGCAATACGTCAGCTACGGCGTGCCGGAACAGCTTCGAGAGATCTCGGCCCAATTCTTCCAAGAGGAGCGGGAAAAGGCCGTGGTGGCCATGTCGGAAGCCTGTAGCGAGATCCAGCAGGTGATGCGGGCCTCGCTGCTCGAACTAGTGAGCCACCTGCGCGACCGGCTGGGGGATCAGCCGGACGGCAAGCCGCAGCGTCTGCGGGAATCAACCTAGCAGAAGCTACGTGATTTCCTGGGGACGTTTGACTTGCGCAACGTGGTGGACGACCAGGAGTTGAAGGAGCAGGTCGAGAAGGCGCGAGCCCTACTTGAGGGCGTCAGCACGGATGCCTTGCGGAACATGCCACTGGTTCGCGCCTGGGTGCGCAAGGGCATGGCCGAGGTCGCTGGCCAGATGGATGTGCTGGCCGGCGATCGGATCAGCCGCAAGTTCCGCTTCGCTGACGAAGGAGGACGCAACGATGTGCCAATGTGTGAACAAAGTAATTCTGATCGGGTTTCTTGGTGAGGCGCCAGAACTTAAGTTCAGTTCGCAAGGCAAGCCCATCGGCACGTTCAGCCTTGCGGTCAACGAGAGGTGGAAAGACGCAGAAGGCGCTCGCCGGGAACGCGTGGAGTGGTTTCAGATCGTCTGCTTCGGCCGCTTGGCAGAAGTGTGCGGTCAATGGCTTGTCAAGGGTCGCCACGTCTACATCGAAGGCAGATTGCAGACTCGGAAGTGGGCAGGCCGTGAAGGTGAGAAGCGCACCACAATCGAAGTTGTGGCCAACCAGATGCAGATTCTGGACCGAGCGCCGAAGAACGGAAACGGTGCAAAAGCGACTGAAACATCGAAGCCCACGGAGCCTGTCGATGAGGGCGACAACCCGTTCAATGAGGCACGCGGCGAGCGCGCGGAACAGGAGATCCCGTTCTAACTGGGGATTTCGGAGGCGAGTCACCTTTCGGGGTCTTTAGCGGATCGGCTCGACACTGTCCAAATTGAACACTAGGTGTGTGGCCTTGCACGTCGACTCGACTCCCTTAAGTAGGGCGTTCTTCATGTTATTCTTCGCCGCGAGCATTCTATCTTAAATAATAGAAGGAAAGAGTGGTCAACCTGTTTCCGGGAGATAAGCTCCACATCGCTTGACTGGATCAATTCCCGGTGGCCGGCTCAGAGGCCTGCCCGTGCAATCGCACTCTATCGCACCCCTCGCTCTTGGCGCGGAAGAGCGCAGTGTCAGAAGCCCGCAGCAGGTCTTGGG
>JBEKME010000041.1:0-47011 GCA_050008675.1 Terriglobia bacterium | reverse complement strand
AGTCTGGCGGTGAACCCTGTCGGAGAGCCGGATGCGGGAAATCCGCACGTCCGGTTCGATGAGCGGGGACGGGAAACGGGACGACGTCCGCGTCGCAACCGCGCCCAACCCCGACTCTACTGAAAAGGAAGGTGGTAGGTGGTACGCAGCGATGCTAGCCGACACTTTTGCACGCGTGGCGCGGACATCCAGCCTTGCTGGACCGCACCCCGACTCGGCGTGCCCCGGTCGCAACCACGTACCCATCCAACGGTATCAGCGCGGCGCCCCCGGACGCAATCCACTTGGACGTATTACGGCCTGCCCGTGGAACTGGCCACGCGGCGTCGGTGGCCATTCGGAAATCTCGCCTCGACAATTCCGTCCGGATCGTCCCACACGGAAGCAGTGCTTCACCATGAGTTCCGGTTTTATGAACGATCGGCACGACGATAACTACCATCATGCGTTAACGTACTGATGAAGCCTGGTGCTTAACGATAATCGCGAAGGCTTCTCACCATTTGCATCTCAGAAAATAGTTCCCCCAAGAACGCAGGAGGCATTGCCATGAACTCCATCTCCGTTCCAGAACCATCTCTCTCCTCGCGGGCCATGCTATGCTCGCTTTCCATCAGTATGTGGTCGGCGCGGAAACACGACCCCGACGCATCCGAGGAAATCGCCCAGCGCCACGGCGCGCAGCCCGATGCCGGCCGCTATCACAAAGTGCGGCCCAGGTCCGGACAAGAAACAGATTCTTCGCGGAGTTTACCCTGAGCGGACCAGAGCGAGATCCTTCGCTTCGCTCAGGATGACAGCGAAGGGCTCAGAATGACATGTCACCGTCTGCGAAGCCCGTCAGGATCACTACTTCATGACCCTGTCCTGGGACGATAACGGCTATCGCGTGCTCCCAGCCGCAGCGTATATGGACCACACGGAGAGAATGCGGCAGCTATCGAACCAGTTCACACCAGCCATCGATGCACGTCGGAATGCGCCCAAATCGAGGCCAATCTCGCTGGGAAAAAGAACCAGAGCGAGATTCCTCGCTGCGCTCGGAATGACACGGTTGGGAACCCAGCAGTTCGGACAGCTTGGGGAGGAGGCCAGGGTACGGCTTGGCGGTCTGTTCCGTTCGGAGGATTATCCGGCTCCCGAAGAACTCCCTTCCAAGTTCTCTTTCGAAACCAAAGTGATGCCTCTGCCGGATGCAGGCGACTTCCGGGTTTCACTCACCAGATCGTGGGAAGCGCTTTTGACCGCTGGATCTCGCGATCAGCCGTAAGTAGAGGTAACCCTTCGGCCAGCGCCGTAGCTCCGATAATACGGTCCGCTGGATCCTTGGGATAAGCTGCTGGAAGTCCTAGGGCGAGCACGCAGGCGCGGCCAGTGATCGGTAGGACGACGAATCGGGCTTCGACTTCCCGCAGGAAAGATTCCAGGCTGATGTCGAGATGGATACGTCCCTTGCTCACCAGGGCTGTCAACTCCAAGAGCGTGATATCGCAGATTGCCAGGCCGTCTCCGTTCTTACGCGCATTGTCGATGGCGGAGGTTGCCTTGCGGGAAAGCCGGCTGGGGTCGAACGCCAGCCAGACGACCACGTGCGTGTCGAGGAGAATCATTCGAGGTCGCCCCAGTTTTCGATAGCGGGTGACATGACGTCGCCTGTAACCGCACCCTTGCCACGGAGGAAATTGTAAATCTCGTCCGTAGCTTTGCCGGCGGGGACGAGCTTCGCCACCGGCTTGCCGTGTTTAGTGATCACCACGGTCTCTCTCTTGGCTTGAACCTCGTCCATGACCGCAAGGCATTGTGCCTTGAACGAACCTGCTGCCATTGTCTTCATTCCCGACTCCTTATCATAGTCATTATACCATGGTCACACCGTCTTGCGTCCCAGGGGGCAGTGCGAGGGAAAGGCCGTCCAGGACAGGGAGAGGCTGTTGGTTGATATGCTTCCCTTGGTAAAGCGCGTGGCTCTGAGGATTCGCAAACGCCTGCCTGCCCATGTGGAGCTGGATGACCTGTTCTCCGACGGCGTGCTGGGACTGGTTGATGCGGTCACCAAGTTTGACGCGAGCAAGCCGGTGAGGTTGGAGACCTACGCGAGGCACCGGATTCGCGGAAGCATTTTGGACGGCCTCCGTGCCGCCGATCCGGAGCGGGTTTCGGTATTGCTGGGCCATTCCAGCGTGAAAATCACTGAGAAACACTATGCGCCATGGGTACGGGAGCGGCAGGAGCAAATGGAGGCAGACGTCAGGAGGGCTTGGAAGGTCGATCCGATCTTGAACCGTACAATTTTCGCACAACCCGAAAACTCTACCTGTAAGTCAATGAAAACAAATGAGTAATATGGTGGAGGCGGGGGGAGTCGAACCCCCGTCCGAAGAGCCGAACGGTCAGGAGACTACATGCTTGTCTCGTTCGCTTACCGCTTTCGCCAGCGGCCCTAAGGAACGGGCAATAACGAACCGCCAGCTAGCCTCAATTCCGCCGAAGCGGATCTCGCCCAAAATTCCGAAGCGATGAACTTTGAGCCATCCCGCCAATCGACGCCTCTTTCCCTCATGCGGGCCTGAAGGAGGAGACGGCTACCTAATTAATTAGGCAGCGTAGGCATACTGCGTGTTGGCAGTTGTCTTTGTCCCACGCCGATCTCGGGTGGTGTGGACCCCCGGCATGCCTCCTAAGCGCAAGGACTCCCGTCGAAACCGTAACGCCCCCGCTCTTCTACTTCAGATTACGCTACGCAGCGGGCCATGTCAAATGAAGCAGAAGGCAGAAGGCAGAAGGCAGAAGGCAGAAAGCAGAAGGCAAAAGTCAAATGGCAAAAGGCTGAGAGCTGAAGGCTGAGAGCTGAAAGCTGAGAGCTGAGAGCTGAAAGCCTCGACTGAGACCCGTGGCACAAAGACGTGTGGCACAAAGCCGTTGCACCGATAAGGCGCCTTGTACCATAATGAGAGAGGTATCGAGTGATTCGGGCCGAGGTTGCTGTCCTGCCAGAAAACGACAATAATGCATTAGCCGTGCAAGTCCGCCAAGCGCGAGGGCAGTTGGGGGAGAAGTTTCGCGCCCAAGCCGAGCAATTGCAAAAGCTCGAACAAGACTTGAAGGAATTGCGTGACAAGCACGAGCAGTTAGAGTCAGAAGCCTGGCATCAATTCGAGGCTCTGGAGAAGTCTAAACTTCCCTCTGCGCCAGTGCCAGTCGACGCCATGCTTACAGCCGTGCGCAACCTCCTCACGGCAACTTTACCCAAACAGGTGTTCAATAAGTTGACGGAGGAAGCTTGCCGGATGGGAGTTCGGGCGGTGGTGTTCGAGGTTCGAGGCAAGGCGGCCTGGGGAGCTTCGGCGCACGGATTCGGACCTCAACTCACCGAGCAAGCCCTGCGCTCCCTGGGAGTGCCCCTGAGTGTGGATACGCCGTTCCGCCAAGCCTTTGAAGTCGGCGGGCACTTTGAGGGAAACCCCGACATGCTGAAGAAGAACGCCAACGTTCTGAACCGGCTCCAGCCCGATTCGGGTGATTCGATCCTGCTTTTGCCGATTCGTTCGGCGGGCGGCGTTTCCGCCATCTTTTACGCTGACACAGGAGGGAGAGGGGCGTTGCTGTCCGAAGCTGCTCTTAAGCTTCTTACCGAATTCGCCGGCGCACAACTCGACCGTTTGATGGCATTGAGCGGCAGGGCAACGGCAACGGTCAGTCAAGATGCTAACGGGGGAGGGGAACCTGAATCGGCGCCCGGTCTAGCGCCTCCAGCAGGGGCGGCAGAGCCGCCCGCAGAGGTCGCAGAGCTTAGTGAGGCTTCCGCATCTGGGGGCGAGACAAGTGCCCCGAGCATCGACGAGCCACTGCCTCCTCCGCCTGCGTCGCCGTTGATTGAGGCGGGCGCGCCCGTTGGGCCGCTACCCACCGAGGCGCAGGCTGAATTGCCTGCTGCACGCGCAACGATAGGATTCGTGCCCGCTCCAGGGCCCCTTCCTGTCCCTGTGATGGAGGCTCAAACGGCAGTTGGTGTCCCGCCCGCCCCAGCCCCTGGGGCGGGGTTCGACGTCTCGCAACTCAGCGAAGCAGAGCAAAAAACACACAGAAATGCAAGGCGATTCGCGAGACTTCTGGTTTTTGAGATCGAACTCTATAACAAGGCGAAGGTTGCGGAGGGCCGCAAGAGTAAGGACCTGTACAGACAGATGAAACTTGATATCGAGCGCAGCCGCCAGGCCTTCGAGCAACGGTTCGGCAAGACCGTTGGTAAGCAGTTCGACTATTTCCACGATGAGCTGGTGAGGACCCTGGCAGGTAATGACCCATCGCTCCTCGGCTCGGGTTATCCTGGTCCTTCCGTGTGATACGGATTGTTCGTCATTCGTAGAGGATAGCCCCATTGTCTGTCATTCTGAGCGAAGCGAAGAATCCCGGCAGTTCCTTCGCACTGATTGAGCTTTCAAATGCGGGGATCCTTCGCGGAGTTTACCCTGAGCGCAGCGAATGGGCTCAGAATGACAGGCGGTGGCCCTTTCTTCTACAAGTGACGAACAACCCGTATGAGACCCCATTTCAAAATCCTGGCTGAAGTCTGTTGGGCGCTGCTCGCCATCCAAATTCTCGTTGAGGCGCGTCCAGCAGTTGAGTCTGTTCCCGCATCCCTTCGCGAGCTGGCGGCTCGTGCGGGGGAACGATCCACTTGGCCACAGTTGCGCCGTTACGCGGAGTCCCAAAAAGCGCCTGAACAACGTGCTCTGGCCTACTTCGCATTAGGTTATCGGGAATACGAGGCGGGTGAGTACCAGGCGGCTGCGAAGGACTTGCATCAGTCGGCAGAGCGCCAGTTCTCCCTGGCTGATTACGCGACCTATTACTCCGCTGCTGCGGCTCTCATGGCTAACGATCCAGTCCAAGCGGCTGAGGCTGTCCGGGATTTCTCATCCAATTTTCCTGCGAGTCCTTTGCGCTTACAAGGGCTCGAGTTGCTCGCCGAGGCCCTGATTGATTCCCAGAAGTCACAAGAGGCTGTTCTGATTCTGACGGGAGAACCCTCTGTGCGCCGGCACGCAACCCTTTCCCTCCTGTTA
This sequence comes from Terriglobia bacterium, assembly GCA_050008675.1. Classification (GTDB taxonomy): domain Bacteria; phylum Acidobacteriota; class Terriglobia; order UBA7540; family UBA7540; genus CAVROP01. The sequence goes on along the minus strand of JBEKME010000041.1, from coordinate 41,945 downwards.
GCCAAGGCATATGAGGAGGTTGGTAACCTCTCACAAGCGGCGCGGGCATTCCAGGAGGTGTATTTTGCGTTTGCCGCGTCCTCCCAGGCGAAGGAGGCGGGCCAGGCTCTCGAGAGACTCCGTTCCCGCTTGGGCGCCGATTTCCCCCAACCCACGGAGGAAATCGAAACCGCACGCCTAGAATCGCTCTTCAATGCATCCTTGTTTAAGGAGGCCCTTGAGGGCTACGAAGTGTTGCTCTCGTCCCGGCCGGCCAGCGCCCATGCGGACGAGTGGAAGTTGGGCCGGGCGCGCTGCCTGCTCCGTTTGCGGCGTGACCGTGAGGCGGTCGAAGCGCTCTCTGTCAGCCTTGCCAGCCCTGCTATGAACGCGGAGCGGCTGGCCCTGGGGGTGGAGGCTTGCGCCCGAGAAGACAACTCGAGCGGCGCCCTTGCGGCTCTTTCTCAGATTCAGGCCATTGACCCGCATTCTTCGTCGTTCGAGTCGGCGCTTTATTCCGCAGGGAATCTCTTCTTCAGGCTGGGCGAGTGGCAAAACGCAAGCCGCCAATACCAGACTCTGGTGGAGTCCTTCCCGCAAGGGAGCCACACTCAAGATGCGGGTTGGCGCCTGATCTGGTGTTATTACCTGGCGGGGGCCCATGACCAGGCTCGGCAGGCCTTGCGGGACCGTTTAACACATTTCTCGCGGTCAAGCCACACTGCGGCGGCGCTATACTGGCTGGGGAGGCTCGAGGAGGAGCAAGGAGACATCAGGGATGCCCAAGCGCTTTATTTGCTCCTCCAGAATCGGTTCGCGCATGGCTTTTACGCCCAGCAGGCGAGCTTTCGTGAGCGGAAGCTTTTTACCGAGCGCCCCGCCGAAATGCCGCCGCCAAAGTCAACCGCTTGGGAGGTGGCTCAACAGATTCCTGCGCGTGACCCCTCTCCTATTCCTTCCTGCCCTTCGAAGGTGACAGCCGAGTCATTACGGCCAGTGCTGGCGCTTCAAGCCCTGAGCTTGGATGGCCTGGCCGAGCAGTATCTTAAGGCGTGGCTCGCCACGCGGCCGGCGCTGCCGGAACTGCGTTTCTTACTCAGCCGGCTTGAAGCCGGGCAGGGCAATGTGAGCGCTGCGATCTCCGAGGCAATCAAGATCGTGCCTGACTACCCCTCTTACGAATTCTCGGAACTGCCCAGAGAAATGTGGAACCTCCTCTTTCCGCAATCTTACTGGAAGCTCGTGCAACGTCAGGCGCGCGCCAACAGGCTTGACCCGTATTTGGTTATGGGCTTGATACGCCAAGAGTCAGGTTTCAATGCCCGCGCCACATCGTCTGCCGACGCCCGCGGCCTGATGCAGGTCTTGCCGAAAACTGCCAGCCGCAGCACGCGCCCGGCCAGGATTCGTTCCACCGGCGCGCGGCTTTATAACCCCACCTACAACGTCCGGTTTGGTTGTTCCTATTTGCGAAGTCTATTGAAGGATTTCGACGGCAAGCCGGAGATGGCGTTGGCTGCTTACAACGCCGGCGACTTTCGCGTCAGGGACTGGTTGAAAAGCAATTCGTTCCGAGACTCCTCGGAATTTCTCGAGGCTATCCCGATTCGCGCCACGCGTGTCTATGTGGAGTCTGTCTTGCGCGACGCAGCTATTTACCGGCAGTTGCTGACGGGAGCGGCAAAGTTTGCGAAGTGCAGCAAGTAATCAGGAGGCGAGAGCCTGGAGTCGGAAGGCAGAAAGCAGAAAGCAGAAGGCAGAAAGCAGAAGGCAGAAGGCAGAAAGGAGAAAGCAGAAAGCAGAAGGCAGAAAGCAGAAAGCAGAAGGCAGAAGGCAGAAGGCAGAAAGGAGAAAGCAGAAGGCAGAAAGGAGAAAGCAGAAAGCAGAAAGCGGAAGGCGGAAGGCAGCCACGAACTCCACGGTGACTGGTTGAACCCGAATTCCGAAACTGAGAGCGAGAGTTACGTTCTAATCCGTTGGGTTGAACCTAGTTAAACACCAACTGAGGATGAACAGAAAGGTGCAGGCCGACATCACCCGCCTGGGCGGGCACGGGTTCGGCGCCAGACGCTGACCCTGAGTGCTGTCATGCTGAGCCCGTTCGCTGCGCTCAGAGGCTGTGACTTTTTTAGATTCGCGCGCGAGTCTGGATTGAAAACAAAAGACTTAAGCTCCCGAAAAAGACCTAAAAATTAAAAAGGTCACAAACTCTCAGGGTAAACTCCGCGAAGCATCCCTGCAGTTTGTCGGTGGATGCTGAGTGCAAAAGACAACTGCGCAGAGATCCTTCGCCCGCCCGAAAGCACGGCGGGCTCAGGATGACAGACGACTCCAACTTCGGAATCCGGGTTGAAGGCGCCAAGCATTCGAGCGCGGCAGGCGCGGATTCTGCTATTCAGTCTTGTGCCTTACTGCTCGGCTTTCCCATTGAACTCTCCGCCCGTCGCTTTTGACTCTTGACCTTCGACTTTTGACTTTAGACTCTTGTCCCCACGCCGAGACGACCAAGAGAGATGATATGAAACCGCGATCGATAGTTCTAGAGCTTGCCATTCCCCTCATTTTATTAGCCCCTCGAGGTGTTTGCAGACCGGTCGATTTCAACCCTGTCATTCCAGACTGCATAGGGGTGAATATTCACTTCCTCAGCCCCAAGCCCAAGGAGATGGAAATGCTTGCGGCTTCCGGAGCCCGCTGGGTCCGCATGGATTTCGTATGGGACGAGATCGAGAAGGCGCCTTCACAGTATGACTTCAGCAAATACGATAATCTGGTCAATACTCTGCAATCCTACAAAATCTCTCCTTATTTCATTTTTGATTACACCAATAAACTCTATGACAATGGCATGTCCCCTTACACGGAGGAGGGCCGCAGGGCCTTTGCGCAATGGGCATCCGCTTCTGTCGAGCACTTCCAGGGGCGGGGAATCATCTGGGAAATGTACAACGAGCCGAACTGGAGTTTCTGGCGTCCGAAGCCGAATGTCCACGACTACATCATATTAGCTCTCGAGGTGGGAGAAGCTATTCGAACCGTGGCGCCCAGTGAAGTTTACATCGGTCCGGCGGGCGCCGTTATTGATTTCGGCTTCCTGGAAGCCTGCTTCAGAGCGGGACTGTTGAACTATTGGTCGGCGGTTTCCGTGCACCCTTACCGGCAACGCGACCCCGAGAGCGCGGCGGAAGAATTCCGCAAACTCCGCAAACTCATCGCGGCCTATGCGACGCAAGGGAAGCAAGTTCCAATCATTGCCGGTGAATGGGGTTATTCATCGACGTGGAATTGGAAAGGCATGGATGAAGTGAAGCAAGGCAAGCTGCTGGCACGTGAATTCCTCAACAATCTCGCCTGCGGCGTGCCTCTTACCATCTGGTATGATTGGCATGACGATGGCCCCGACCCGAAAGACCCCGAGTTTCACTCTGGCATAGTTCGTTTCCCATACCAGCCTGACTCCCCTCAGGCGTACAGCCCCAAACCTGCGTACTTTGCGTTGAAGACCCTGACCAGTGTTCTCCACGGCTATCGCTTCAGCAAACGCCTCCCGCTTGGAAGCCCGGACGATTATGTCCTGCTGTTCACCAAGGAGAAAGACGTGCGCATTGTGGCATGGACAACTTCTTCAGCGGAGCAGAAAGTCATCATTCCTGCGAACCGAGGACGATTCTCAATCACGGACCACCTGGGACAGAGTCTTAGACCCGCTGGGGCACCTAAGGGGAAACTTGGGATTACGTTGACTGATGCCCCCCAGTACCTGGCGCCGAAACGCCCCAACAAGATCCTCCAGAAAGCCGCCGGTGTCCGCTAGCGTCCCCCTACAGGGGAATTTCAAAATTCGGTTTAACTCCCGAGACCAGGTAGTTTACCAAGGCATCCAGCAGGTCTGTGGCATAAGGATCGCTCCCGTAAGTTGTGGCAAGAGAGAAGGTGCAGATGAGGAGCGTGCCCTTACCGCATTTCGCCTGAATAAGCACGCCGACGTTGGAGTGAATCCAGCCGTAGAACATTCCCGCCAGCACATCGGGGAAGTCCTGGGGAGTAATCCCCTGCACGACTGCGGGGGGGGTGACCGCCTGGGCCTCGAATGCTGGCAAGGTATCAAATCCAATCGAGGTGAAAGGCGGCTGCGTGTTGCGGACCCAGAGGAAATCAGATACCCAGTTTCCCTCGTAGTCGCTGCCCGCGCGAGGAACAATCTCGATTCCCGGCGCCAGGGTCTGGCGGTCGTTGGCGAGCAGGATGACTCGGTCACCGGCCTGCAGCTTCTTCTTGACCTCCGCGTCCAAGGTTGAGGCAATCAGGACGGGCAGCGCTTCCGACCCGGTGGGCGCGGGGTAGTTGCGAGCCCGCATTTCATTGACCAGCCGCCGCAGCCTGCCCGCCGGGTCATAGAACGAAACCGGAGGCGGCAGTTCGGGTTGTTGAGCCGGATAGATGTAGAACGGCAAGGAATTCTCCGCCAGGCTCTTCCCCTCCGAAACCATCTCAACCTTCAGTGCTTTTTTGGCGGGAGCGTCCACGGACGGGGCCGCGAATTCGATCTTGCCGACTGCTGTGACAGAGGCGGCAGGGAGGCTGGGGAGCGAAAGCGTTCCGGCCAGCGATGTCCCCTCGACGTTCCATGCGATGCTGCCGCCGTGTAGAGCTTCCTGACTGTAGTGCGAGAGCGAAACCTCGATTCTCACTGCCTCACCTGGAGAGTAGTTCCGTTTCTCGGTGCGAAGCACCACCAGGTCGTCGCGCTCGAGCTTGCCCAGTGAGTCGGCGAAGGCCTTCGGATTTCGCCATATGTCCAGCAAGCCATTCGACTCCCAGTTTACGTCCGTGAACTCGGTGATGACGTAACCCTGGATTTCCGGATGTGACCGGATGGATTCGATCTCGTATTTCAGGGAGGCGTATTCGTGCCACTCGGTGGCATCCGTCAGAGCGTCGAGACTGGGGAAAAGAGAAGAGTATCGATAGTCAGCGTACCTCTGCTCGATTCCCTCGGGTTCTGTAATTTCGCTCCCCCCATTATGACGGGAGAACCACCAGGGTTTGTCGTGGGGAATGCGAGGCAATCCCCAGTTGCCGAATTCGGAGAGCACGAGCGGCTCGTCACCCTTGGGGGAGGCGTCACCATAAGGACTGAAGAGCCAACCCGGGCGCCCAGCCAGGTCCTCCACAAAGCGGTCAAAGTTGGCGGCGTAGTCGGGAATGGCGGAATAGGTGTGGTAGTCGGCCACGTCGGTGGAAACATGAAAGTTGTCATAACATGCGCTGTTATCATCTACAAGCCAGCCGGGTACGATCTTCTTCGCTTCCTGGTAGGCCTGCTTCAGCCACTGCCGGTCCGCGGCTTCCTTCAGGTTTATTCCCCAGCTTTCGTTGATGATACTGACGATGACGATGCAGGGATGGTTCCAGTCGCGCTCCACCATAGCGCGCAGCGTCTCCATGCTGCGGCGCTTGGAGTTGTCTGTGAGCTTATCCCAATTGGGAATTTCGTACCAGACGAGGATCCCCGCTTCATCCGCTGCCTGGAGGTAACGCGGGTCCGGGGCCTTGATGTGGCAACGCAGCAGGTTCAGTCCCAAGGCTTTGGCCTTCTGCATTTCGTCCTTGATGTAATCGAGCGAGGGAGGCGCATAGATCGTCTCGGGATAGAAATCCTGGTCGAGCGCGCCGCGCAGATAAATCGGCTTGCCATTCAGATAAAACTTTCCCTCCCGCGTCTCGAAGGTGCGGAAACCGAAGGGATAGTCGCGGGAGTCGCCGGAGCTGAGGCTGGCGCGCAGCATGTAAAGCGCCGGATCAGCAGGACTCCACACCCGCGGGTTGGCGAGATTTCCCGTGAACTCTGCATTCGCTTCTGGGTCGCTGAGCTCTCGGGATGCTTGCCAGACTACCTTGCCGGCGGAGTCATGGATTTCCACGCTGACTTTGGTTGCGCCGCCACTTTGCCCTCCCGAGGCCGGCGTCACGACGGGGACGTTGATCTTGAAGTCTCCATTCGCGGCGGCCAGGATGTGGACGGGGCCCAGGTGAACGCGCGGTCGAATCTGGATTTCGACGCTCTGCCAGAGGCCGCTGGTCTGGACATACCAACTCTGTTTCCCGTGCGGAATCTCAGCGTAGTTGACGCCCTCCACGATATTGGGTTTCGCTCCCGGGTCTGCCACCCGCACTGCAATCTGGTTTTCGCCCGCGCGGAGCCGGGAAGTGATGTCAAACTCGAAAGGCGTATAGCCGCCTTCGTGCGTTCCGACCTTCTGCCCGTTGACGTAGACATCGGCAAGATAATCGACTGCTCCAAAGCGCAACACGGCCACCTGGTCCGGCGAAAGGGGTTGGATGTTCACGGAGCGCCAGTACCAGGCCACTCCGGCGTAGTCCCGCAGGTCCGCGAACTGGGACTGCCACGAGGATGGGATGCGCGTCGGGCGCACATTCACCGCTGCCGAGAGTTTCTGGACGTCCAAGGCGCCACTGGGATCCGCGAGGAAGTGCCAATCCCCGTCCAGCGAAATCGTTGCGCACCGGGCTGCGGCGCAAAAGAGGCACGCAGCGAGGAGGCACAAGATGAGTAAGTATCGACGCATGGTGTTCACCCGTATCCGGGAAAACTGTAAGTCTAAGCTGCCAGCGGGCGGGAATGCAACATGGCAATGGCAGGAGGCAGGTTCGTTGGAACGCCAGGGTGTTGGGGCCATTTGGCACGGGATCCCGTTCGAAACGCCGGTCATTCCCGCGAAAGCGGGAATCCAGTTCGAAACACTGGTCATTCCCGCGAAAGCGGGAATCCAGCCCGTCGACAGCGCATTTCCGAAGGTTTGCCGAGTGGATTCCCGCTTTCGCGGGAATGACTGCGGCTTCGAGCGCCCATGTCTCGCAAATGAGCCCACTACCAAAGCCGGGTTTTGCTACCTCCGGGAGCGCCGGCTGTGCTAGGATGGCTTGGTTCCAGAGTTTGAATCTTCGCCCTGGCGGAAGACAAACCATGACCCTGACCACTTCGACGCAACCGACGGTTTACCATCTTGTTCCTCCTGAAACCCGGGTGGAGAGGAACGGTGCAAGTCCTGCTTACGAGCTCGGCGCGCTGGCGGGGAAGCCCGTCATGATCGTGCTTCGTATTACGGAGATCATCGAACAGGAATCTCTCCACGTCTCGATTTGGGGTTCGCCGGACGGAAAAGATTGGGGCCCGCAGGCCTTGTTCTGGTATCCCCAGAAGTTCTACCGGGGAGTTGCGCCTGCGGCTCTCGATTTGCGGCAACTGCCCCGCCTCGAGTTTCTCCGGGCCAATTGGGAAGTCAACCGTTGGGGACGCGGCGATCCGCGGCCGCTGTTCAAGTTTGGCGTCGAGATTCAGGAGCTCGCCACAGAGCCCGGCGCAGCCTCCGAGTAGTTACACAGATTCCAGCCCTCAGAATATGATATGAGATCAAAGCCACAGTTCATAACCTGCACTCTTCTCTTGGGAATCTGCGTTTCCTCGGGGCTGGCGCAGCAGCCGGCGAAGGACCAGACTCCGCCCAAGCAAGCTGCCGGCGCTCAGGCTGGCTCTGGCCCCCCGACGGAGACCATTCCTGCTCCCCAACCCGCCCAAACTTCCAAGCCAGTCAATGACCCGGGATTCATGGAACCGGTCCAAGTGAAAGCTCTTGCGCACAAGATCTGGATCGCGGAATTTCGCATCACCGACCTCCTGACGCAGGTGCACCCGGAAAAGTGGAAGACCTCGAACGTAACGCGCAATTCCTTCAACCAGACGCTAGGGAATCTTCACAAGGCGCTGGAGGGGCTGGAGGAATGGCGCGCGCAGTTTGAAAAGCGTCCGGATAGCATGTACTTCGGATTCCAGACCTACGCGGGGATGAATGCGGCGCTGCCCCGCCTGGATGGCGTAGCCCGCGCCGCCAGCCAGTTCGAGAATCCCAGCCTGGGCGCGCAGTACAGCCAGGCCGGCAACCAGCTTTTCGACCTGCAACAGGCGCTTCAACCCTATGTCGCTTATCTCTTGCGCAACCCTGACCAGCTCCTTTATGTGGCGCAAACCAACTTGGCCGGATGCCAGAACGAATTGGGCAATGCATTGCGTGGGCAAGGAAAACCGGCCAAGCCCCTTAAGAACACCTTTGTTGAGTTCCATGGACGGCGGCATAGTAACGGCCAAGCTGCGGCAACTGACAACCGGAAGTCCCCTCGGGGCGGGAAAAAGAAGTCTGCCAGCAAGACCGAAAAGAAAGCGGAACCCAAAGAGAACCTAGCGCCCCGGCCGCAGTAGACTCGATTGCACAGCCCGCGGTGCTGGTGTCATTTGGAATGGGGTCCACCCAAGCCGCAAAGTGGGTCTGCCCTCTCCCAAGGGGAGAGGGTGGCGCGCGACGGCGCTTTCACCAGCCGTCGCGGGCCGGGTGAGGGGTCAGTTGTACGCCGAGGACGGATCAGGCAGGCTCGGCCCAAGCTGCTCAATGGAAACGAGTAATGCGTCGAGTTTCTGGAGAGCGAAGCGAAGAATCCCGGCATTTTTTTCGTACTGATTGAGCTTTCAAATGCGGCGATTCTTCGCGGAGTTTACCCTGAGCGCAGCGAACCGGCTCAGAATGACAGACAATGGGGTTATCCTCTACGAATGACGGACATTGCGTATGAGAGGGCGCATTCCAGATTTCAGAGGGGCCGCTGCACGTGGGAGGTGTGACCTTGAAAGCATTTGAAATGAAAAGAGATGCCGGAGCGCGAAAGTCACTTGGCGGGTTTTTCGTCTCTATGAAGCTCAGCACCTTGCCCCCTATGATTGCTCTTGGCGTTTTTGTGGCATTGTTCGCAGTTATCGGCGCAGGCAAGCCTCTGGTGACGCGTCGCCCGCCAATTGTTGGGATCGCGCATATCCGGCTGAAGACCGACAACCTTGCTGTGGCACGGAAGTTTTACGGAGACACCTTGGGATTTCAGGAGATGCTCACGGTAGATAAACCGACGGGTGGCCTGACGCTGACTTATTTTAAGGTGAACGATCATCAATATATTGAGCTTTTCCCCAATCTGAGCAGCCCAACCGAAGACAGGCTTTCGACCATTGCTTTCGAGACCACGGATGCCCAAGCACTGCGGGGCTACCTTGCCGCACGTGGCGTGACAGTGCCCGATACGCTGAGGCCCGGGCTGGACGGCAATCTGAGCTTCATGGTAAAGGATCCGGAGGGGCACTCTGTCGAATTCGTGGAATACTTGCCCGGCTCGCTCCAGCGCCGGAATTTTGGCAAATTCCTTCCGGAGACTCGTATCTCACAGCACATGATCCACGTGGGGGTCACAGTCCTTGACCGCGCCGCCGCGGATCGCTTCTACAAAGATGTTCTCGGCTTCCAGCCGATGTGGTACGGCGGCATGAGCGACGACCGTGTGGACTGGGTCTGTATGCGTGTCCCCGAAGGCAGCGATTGGCTCGAGTACATGCTGAACGTTCGCAATCCCACGCCACGAACCCTCGGTGTGATGCACCACCTGGCACTCGGTGTTCCAAGTGTTGAAGCAGCCTATAAGACGGCGGTGGACCGAGGGTACAAAGCAGAACAACCCAAGATCGGGCGGGACGGCAAGTGGCAATTGAACCTCTACGATCCTAACTACACGCGCGTGGAATTGATGGAGCCGAAACCAGTTAGGAAACCGTGTTGTTCCCCGATACTAGGTCAGTAGCCGGTAGGTGGTTGGTGGGGATGGATATCCGTGCCTATCTACTATCTGCCGCCTGCTGCTGTTTGAACCGCCGCAAGCCCAGAGTGGGGGACGCTCCGCGCCACCCCGCAGAAAGCGCGACATACCCGTCCTTATCTGTCCCCATGTAGTCGGGATGTTGCTTGGCGGGAAGCGCCACCCGCGTCGGAGTGTCCAACATTGACAAGGATGGACAGAGCTGGTATTCTCCACCTGAAGCACCAGGAGGAATGCCCGTGAACGTTCACCTTACGCCTGAGCTGGAAACGCTCGTTCAGAACAAAGTGAAGACCGGCCGCTACAACTCGGCGAGCGAAGTGGTCCGCGAGGCATTGCGGCTTTTTGAAGAGAGGGACCGGATTCGGGAGCTCCAGATTCAGGAGCTCCAGATTCAGGAGCTCCGGAAGAAGATCAACAAGGGCTGGGCTTCTCTCCAACACGGCGAGGGAGTGGACGGAGGAGAATTCTTCAGGGCTCTCGAGCGAGAAGAACGAGAATTGGCGCGAAAGCGCAAACAAGCATGAAGCGCTTCAAACTTTCCCCTGAAGCCGCCCAGGACATTCGGGAAATCTGGGCCTACATCGCAGCCGACAGTATCAATGCCGCCCGCCGCCTTCGCCTCCAGATTTTTGATGCATGCCAGAGGATTGCCGACAACCCAGGAATTGGACACAGCCGAGAGGCCCTCACAGATAAGCCCGTGCTCTTCTGGCCGGCGGGCTCATACCTGATTATTTACACCGCCCGAAAGCCTGTCGAAATCGTTCGCGTACTACACGGTGCGCGTGACATTCCAAGCCTGCTCTAATTGCCGGCAACTGAGATGACCCGATTGACGGCTGGATCGCGGGTGGCGCCGACATTGCCCTTCATGTCGGCGAGCGTTAAGAAGTCAGAACAGGCCACGGCTAGGACGCGGCAACTGAGATGTGGCCCGTGTTCGTGGGGCGCATACATGAAAGGCAGCGTATGCGCCACCCGCGGGTTGGGCAAGGGGTGGCACAGGCACTCTTGCCTGTGTCCAAAGCTGATGCCTCCCATGCAGAGCACACCCCGATGCATCGGGGTGCTACCGTTAAGAAGCCAGAACAGGCCACGGCTAGGACGCGGCGACAGAGATGTTGCCCGTGTTCGTGGGGCGCACACATGAAAGGCAGCGTATGCGCCACCCGCGTTTTTCAGGAATTCATAATTCATAATTCATAATTGCTCTTGCCCTTCAGCCGCTCTTCAATGATTCAATGACCCGATGAATCAATGAGTCAATTGAAGAACTCCTGGGCTACACCTGTAAATATTTCTCTTGACAACGCCCCGCCCCTGTGATAGCCTATTAATGTGTATAGCCTGACCCGCGGGGAAGTCCTTTCCCCGCTATCCCAACATTCCGTCCCAGGAGGAACTATGTCCTTACGCAAATCACCCGAACTTACACCCGCGTTGCTCGCCGCCGCGCGCCAGAATGCCCAGCATTCCACCGGACCGCGCAGCCCCGCCGCCCAGCATAACTCCAAGCTCAATGCCTTGAAGCACGGCGGATATGTCGTGGAAGAAAATCACCACGAAGTCGAAAATCGAAATTCGAAAAACGAAAACCGCGAGTCACCAGTCGAGTTTCGAATTTCGAGTTTCGATTTTCCAATTTCGATTTTCCAATTTCGAGTTTCGGTCCTTGAAAGGCTCGAGCGGGCGCAAGCGGGCGTGATGCGGCGCGCCTTGCAGGCCATCCAGGACTGGCAACACCGCCGCCAGCAGGAGATGGCCCGTGTCACCTTCGACGCCTCCCAGCACGAGATCCTTGATGTCGATCTGCCGGAGTCTACAGATCGAGGGGTGGCGCTGAGAAAGACTCTTTGTTATCTTGAACTCGTACGGGAGGAGATCAACCAGGGCACCTTCCGGGAGCGCCAGTACGCCGTACTGGAATCTTTTTACAGAGGTATGATGGGGTGGCGGCCGGGGCTGATTTTCAATCTGCTGCACCGTTTCAGTGACCCTATGCACCTGCGCGAGCAACAAGAGGAGGACGAGGAATACCGGCAGTTCCTGATCAGAGAAGGCGCCGACTGCGTGCCGCCGGGCGAGCCCGAGCGCCAGGAACTTCTCCGTCTGCTGGAGGAGGAAATCGCCAGCCTGCGGGAAGAATTCGATTATGCGGAAAAGGCGAATGAGGAGAGGGCGGCGATAGAACGGGATGCCTGCCTTGCCCCGGAGGGGGAGACGTGGAGCATGATGCTGCGCCAGGAAGCCGCCCTGGACCACTCCATTGACCGCAAAGTGAGGATACTGCTGAGGCTGCGGAAGGAATCGACCAACCTCCCGACCGCACCGGATGGGCAAGACGATGGCGCGGGGGTGGAGAGCATCGAGAAAGTCACCGACAGCGCCATTGTGTCCGAGAACTCACAGGGTGTGGAAACAGCCGAGAGCTTAAAAATGAACGAACGACGCGGGAATGTTGTTGAAAACAAAGGGACGCATTTGGACAATCGGGAAGAACGCGGGAATGTTACAGAAGACAAATGCAGTTACGCGCAAAATGCAGGAATGTTGCTGAAAACAAAGGGGGTAGATGGTATGTCGTAGGTGGTAGATGGGGAAGAGCAGGATTCAGGATACAGGATTCGGGGTTCAGGAAGTGAAAGAGCAGATATCAGAGGGCAAGGAAAGGGGCCAATTCTGAATTGTGAATTCTAAATTGTGTGGGTTGTGACTTGCCATCTCATTTCTGGCCAACCAGCGACTGCCTACTGCATATTGCTTACTGCTTACTGCTTACTGCTTACTGATTACTGCCTACTGCTTACTGTCCAAGCCTCTGGACCGCAAGCCCTTCTATCAGGTATAAATCCACGTGAGGAGGTGACGATGAGACGCAATTCTTGGCTAATGTTCTTTCTGTTCGCAGGACTCTTGCCACCCGCACCGGTGCGGGGGCAACTCGTCCCGGAGTTCAAGCCGCCCAAAGCAAACTGCTGCCTGCAATTCGCCGCGCAAAGCCTTGCCGACCAGTTGCAGGATTGGAATCAGATCGGTCGCTACCATGAGGACGATGTGCGACTTCAAGCTCAGCCGGCGGAGAAGGGCCGCGTAGTTTTCCTCGGTGACTCGATCACCGACGGTTGGAAACTGGCGCAGTATTTTCCTGGCAAGCCATTCGTGAACCGTGGGATTAGCGGGCAAACCACTCCGCAGATGCTGGTACGGTTCTATCCTGACGTGATTAATCTGCATCCTGCGGCGGTGATTATTCTGGCGGGGACGAACGACATTGCGCGCAACACCGGCCCCCAAACTCTCGAAATGATCGAGGACAATTTCCGGGCGATGGGTGAACTGGCGCAGGAGCATAGCATCAAGATGGTGCTTTGCCTGCTGCTTCCGGTCAGTGACTACACCCAGCACAAGCAGACAGACCACAGGCCGCCCTCTGATATTCTCAAACTCAATGAGTGGCTGCGCCGTTACGCCGCCGAAATCCAGGCGGAGGTTGGGGATTACTATTCGGTCCTGGTGGATAGCAATGGCATGCTGAAGGAAGGCTATTCAGATGATGGCTTGCATCCCAACGAGCGTGGTTACACGCTAATGGCTCCTGTGGCTGAGGCGGCCATCGCGCGGGGGCTGGGGCAATTGTGAATTATGAAGTGTAAAGTATGAAGTATACATTGCTCACTGGTTACTGTCTTTGAAGAGCCGCAGGTCCGTAGGATCGCGTCAAAGTCCCGTCGGCGGGCCGGCCCCGAAGGGGCCGAAGGTTATTAGTCCCGCAGTCGCGGGATGAAACCCACGGGAAGCGTCGTGTCAGGATTCGTAATTGCGCCAATCCTGTTTTTTCGACTGACCGCCGCCAACTGGCCACGGACCCGCCGTGGCGGGACCACAGACATCGGACCACGGTACTGATGTCATTTGGGGAAGTTGATTTTCCGTGCGGGCCTGTGAAGGCAGTCATTCCCGCGAAAGCGGGAATCCAGTCCGTCGAGAGCGCATTTCCGAAGGTTTGCCGAGTGGATTCCCGCTTTCGCGGGAATGACTGCGCTCCAAATGACACCAGTATCCGGCCAACGGACCACGGCCAACTGACCGAGGCCAACTGACCACGGACCACGGACCACGGACGGATGACCAAGGACATTGTGCCAGTTGAACTTTGAGCTGTCGAAGCATAATATCAGCTCACGTCTATTTCGTAGAGGTTTCGCGAACAAAGGGGTTCGCTGATGAATTATCCGGTCTGGGAACCATACATGTTAGGTGGGGGAATGGTCATTGGGATCATCGCCATTCTCCACGTCTTCGTTTCGCATTTTGCGGTGGGCGGCGGTCTCTTCCTGCCCCTCACAGAGCGCAAGGCCTATCGCGAGAACAATCCCGCGCTGCTGGAATACGTGAAGTCCCACTCCAAGTTTTTCGTTCTTGTGGTCCTGGTTTTTGGGGCCGTGAGTGGTGTGGGCATCTGGTGGAGCATCGGCTTGGTAAATCCTGAAGCTACGGCCACGCTCATTCACGTCTTTGTTTGGGGCTGGGCGATCGAATGGGTTTTCTTCTTTGTGGAGATTGCCGCAGCCTTCATCTACTATTACGGTTGGGACCGGCTTGCCCCCCGGACGCACCTCATGGTGGGATGGATTTATTTCGGGGCAGCGTGGGCCAGCCTGCTGGTCATCAACGGCATCCTGACGTTCATGCTGACGCCGGGGAGATGGATCGAGACACAGACTTTCGCGTCGGCCTATTTCAACCCCGGCATGTTGCCTTCGCTGGTGGTGCGGACGGCGGTGTGCGTGGCGCTGGCGGGTGTTTATGCCCTGATTACCTCGTCGGCGGTCAGCGACGTTGCGCTGCGGAATGAAGTTGTCCGTTATGCCGCCCAATGGCTGCTGATCGGTACGCTGATTATTCCTTTCGCCGGCCTGTGGTATATCTCCACGCTTCCCAGCATGGCGCGGGAGATTTCCATGGGCGCGGCGCCGGCGGTCACCATCTTCGCCGGGCTTTCAATATTCCTCTCCGCGCTGGTGGTGGCGTTCACTTACTTTGGCCCCTTCCAGCGCCCACGCTATTTCAATCTGGTCTTCGCTTTCCTGCTCGCCGTCCTTGCCCTCTCGACAACCGGCGTGACGGAATGGGTACGGGAGGCGGTGCGGAAGCCCTACATCATTTACGGTTACATGTACGCCAACAGCTTGCGCTTGGCGGATCTGGGGCGTGTCCGGGAGCAGGGAGTGCTGAAGTCGGCAAGGTGGGTTCGCCGGCATGACGTGGACCCCAATGCCCCGGAGCGCGCCGGTGAAGAGGTTTTTCGGGTGGAGTGCGCGAGTTGTCATACCGTTGACGGTTACAACAGCATCCGCTTCGCCGTCAAAGGCTGGAGCTGGGCGATGATTGACTACCAGTTGGCCCACCTCAACGAGCTGAAGGGCTTCATGCCGCCGTTCGTGGGGACCGAGGCGGAGCGAAAGGCCCTGGGCGACTGGCTGACAAGTTTGAACCCACGGCCCGCGAGCCTCGGCATGGCGCGCGGAAATTCTGCCCCCCAAGGCCAGTCCACGGGTGCGACTGGAGAAGGAGCGCCGCAACAATGAATCCTTTCATCCCTGCGCCAGTTCCAATACCCTTGCCCGCGCCAGCTTGGCTGCTGGAGTTTCTGCTGGTGTTCACATTTATCCTGCACCTGCTGGCGATGAACTTTCTCTTGGGCGGGGTTATCATCCTGAGCGTTTCCAGCTTCCTTGGCCGGCGCGATTCCAAGCACCGTGAATTCACCCGCCGCGTTTCCCGCGCCATGCCCTCCGTAGCGGCCTTCACCATCACGCTGGGCGTGGCTCCGCTGTTGTTCCTTCAGCTCGTTTATGGGCAACTCTTTTACACCTCCTCCGCCCTGATGGCTTGGTACTGGCTTGCGGCGGTGTTTTTGGTCATGCTCGGTTACTACGGCGTTTATTGGTATCAAATGCAGCACGACGCGCTTGGGCCAAAGGCGGTGTGGGTGATCCTGGTGACCGCCATCCTCTTTATTCACGTGGCCTTCATCTTTACGCAAAACATGACGGCCATGCTGCATCCCCAGGATTTCTACAGTCTGTTTGTGAACGGCAAGGTCGGGACGATTCTCGCCCCCATCACTCTTCTGAACATCACACGTCTGGCTCACTTCGTAGTGGCCGCGGTAGCCTTGGCCGGGTTGGGGGTGGCTCTGCTCTCCCACCGCTGGCAGACGGAATCGCCGGAGCTGGCGGATTGGGGGAGACGCTACGGGGTGGCTTGGTTCATGGGCGGGACCATGGTGCAATTTCTGGTGGGTCTCTGGTTTTTGTTCAGCCTGCCGGTGGAAATCCGTCAAGCACTTGTCGGCGACAAGCTCGCCCTGGGCATTCTCCTCTTGGCGATTGTTCTGGCTATGCTGGCGCTTTTGAGCGCTCCCAAGAGTCTGCTGGCATCAAGTGTCGCGATGCTGGGCACTGTCAGCATGATGGCCGTATTGCGACACTTCGTACGCAGCGCTTCTCTGCGCCCCTACTTTGATCCACACTCGCTGCCGGTCCAGGGCCAGTGGGTAGTCTTCTCTATTTTTGTGGCGCTGCTGCTGGCTGGCCTTGCTACTGTAGGCTGGATGCTCTACGTGTTCTTCCGCCCTGCCGCCACTCGTGGGGCATCTACGTATTCCCCAACGTAGTAGTGACAGCGCGGCATAGCCGCCACCAAAGACCAGGTTTTCATTGCCGATTGCGGGTATTCGAAACTCGAAACTCGAAATTCGAAACTCGCAAAAGCCGCCGCCGCGGCCCAGTGGAGCCGATTTTCGATTTTCGAGTTTCGAATATCGGCAATTGAAAATCGGCAATTCCAGTCATCTTGCCTGTTGTCCTCCGGTTGCATTCCCGGTAAGATTCGATTGGAGAGGGGACCGAGCTGAGAAAGAGTGGGGGCCGGGGAAGCTTGCGTCCAACACTCACCTGTGATAGCGAGTCGGAAGCGGAGGAGGGATGCGAAAACTTCTTATCGGTGTGATCGTTACGTTTGTGTTGAGCTTTCCCGTGGCCCGCACAAGAGCGGGGCAGTACCAGTCCGCTGTCATGCCGGAAAGAAAGATGCTCAAGGCGCGACAGAAACGAGAATGGAAGACGCTGAAGACCCAGCAGAAAAACCTGAAACACTCCTGGAAGGGCCAGCATCTCTCCAAAGCGACACGGGCGCAAATGAAGCACCAGATGCAGCGCGAAAAGCGGGCTCTGCGCGAGAATCAAAGGAACGATCGCCAGAATTTAAAGGACCGCCAGCGACTGGTGAAAGAAAGGACGAGGCAAGTCTATTAGCCGTGGCGCCGCCTCGCAAAGCCGGACCTGCTTCCTCCCGGCGATAGAGTTGAGCATTGGGTACGGCCAGCCGAGTGGGGAGCGATGGGGCCTCAGCAGTGCGGCTGAACTGTGGAGTACGAATGTCAACCTTGCGTTGGGCTCTTCTCTCTCCAGTGAAGTCGAAAGGGTCCTGGGAGGTCGCCATGAAGCGAAGCCGCTGGTTGTTGGCGATAGCATTTCTATTGGTTCCGGTGCTGGGGGCGCAGGAGGCCCAAAAGTCAGGAGGAGAACAGGAGCAAAAGCCCACCCTCGGCCCCTCACCTGCGCCTGGTCTGCAAGGTCCTCGAACAGCCACCGTGAACGACTACCGAAAGCTGGCGCGAATTCGCAGCATCTACATCGAGAAGATGGACAACGCCCTGAGTGAAAAGCTGGTCCTGAGCCTTGGGAAATTGGGCCGTTTCAGGATCGCATCCACGTCTAAAGAAGCGGATGCCATAATGACCGGCTCATGCTTGGAGTCGCGCCGGCTGAAACGGCTTCACTCCGAGGTGTTCATCGCCGATCGAGGTGGCGGGTCAGTTTGGCAGGATAACCTCTACCGCCCTTACAACCCTCCTTCGCTCGAACAGGCCGTCAACGAAACCGCGCAGATGGTGGCGGAACACTTGGGGGAGAGTTTCAGCGAAGCCGGAATGAAGTGAGTTCAGGATTCAGGATTCAGGATTCGGGATTCAGGGCTCCGTGGTCACTTGAGCAAAGGGGGAAGGGGCTATGGAAAGGAACTCCCCCCTCTCCTGCTCCTGAATCCTGACTCCTGAATCCTGACTCCTGTTCTTATGGGTTCAGTGCTCGGGACTCAGGACCCGGTAGTCAGTTGAGCAAAGGGGGAACCGGCACTGGAAAGGAACCCCCCCCTCTCCTGCTCCTGAATCCTGACTCCTGAATCCTGTTCTTATGCACCTACGCTCTTTCCGCTCCGCCGATCTCGAAACACTCTACAAGATCGATCAGGCTTGCTTTGCACCAGGTATCTCTTATCCGCGTGAAGAGTTGAGCCGGTTCATAAGCCAGTGGGGAAGCAGGACATGGGTCGCAGAAGAGAGCGGGGAAATCGCCGGCTTCCTCATTGCCGAACGCCAAGCGCAGAAAGTGGCACACATTGTGACCATCGACGTGGTGGACGGCTGGCGTCGGCGAAGAGTCGGAAGCTTGCTGATGGACGCCGCGGAGCATTGGGCGCGGGAGCAGAAACTGCTGCTTGTTTACCTCGAAACCGCAGAGAACAACACTGCCGCGCAAGCCTTTTATGAGGCGCGAGGGTACAGGAAAGTGGACAGCCTCGCGAACTATTATTCGGACGGCACGCCTGCCTGGGTCATGCTGAAGTGGTTGAAGGGGAAAGAAACTGCTGGCGTCTGATACGTAACGTCCGTCATTCGTGGAGGATAACCCCATTGTCTGTCATTCTGAGCGAAGCGAAGAATCCCGGCATTTTTTCGCACTGATTGAGCTTTCAAATGCGGGGATTCTTCGCTTCGCTCAGAATGACAGGCGGTGGCCTTTTCTTCTACGAATGACGAACAACGCGTATGAGTGCTGGAAGCCTGAAGTTGAAAGTTGGAACCCGAAAGCAAAACTTTTTCGACACAAAACTTTTTCGAGATTGACTTTCGGGGCCCAGTAAAGTTGAATGCCCAAATCTGATGAGGGTAAGGAGGCAGAAGAAAGCGTACCCAACCGTCGAACTTCCAGGATCGACTGATCTGAGGAGCCCATGCCCATCAAACTGACGTCATCCGACAGCAAGACCATTGTTGTTGGTGTCCTCATTGCTGCTTTTTCGCTCGCCATCGGCGTCAAGTACTTCTCTCATGCATTTCCGGAGGCGGCGATTCAGTTCCGCGTGAACCGGGACGACTCGGCTCCCCTGGCGCAGAAGTTTCTTGCCGAGCGTGGCTTCAAGCTGGACGGCTACCGTCATTCGGCAGCGTTCGATTACGACGATCAGGCGAAGGTTTACCTGGAGCGTACTCAAGGCCTGGAACGGATGAACCGGCTGACGCGCGGGCCTGTTCATCTTTGGCATTGGTCCCATCGCTGGTTCAAGCCACAACAGAAGGAAGAATTCCGCGTGGACCTGACGCCCGCGGGCGAAGTGGTGGGCTTTGACCACGATATCCCCGAAGCGGCGCCGGGCGCGGCCCTGGATCAGGCTTCTGCCCGCACCCTCGCGGAGACGTTTCTCAATCAGGTGATAGGGCGGAATCTTGCGGACCTCGAGTTCGTTGAGACACATACGGAGAAGCGCCCGGCGCGCACCGACCATGACTTTACGTGGAAGCAGAAGAGCGTGGACCTCGGTGATGGAAGTCTGCGCATCGAAGTGGAGGTAGATGGCGACCAGGTGGCGGGTTACCGGGAGTTCATCAAGGTTCCGGAGCAGTGGGCTCGTGACTACGAAAAGCTCCAATCACGGAACAATGCCGCTCAAATCGTGGACGAGGTTTTCGCGATTCTGTTGTGCATCGCCATGCTGGTGATTCTGATCCGGCGCCTGCGCGACCGTGATGTGCCGGTTTGGATGTCCTTGGCTTTCGGTGGGGTAGCTGCCGCCTTGTACCTGCTGGGCCAGCTCAACGCCTTTTCCTTGGCTGAATTCGGATACCGAACCACGGATTCCTACTCGAGCTTTGTCACCAATTACCTGTGGGACAACCTTCTTGCGGCACTCGGCATTGGAGCAGCTATTTTCTTGCTGGTGGCTGCCTCGGAGCCAGTGTACCGCGAAGGTTTTCCGAACCAAATCTCGCTGCGAAGATACTTCAGTTGGCAGGGCCTGCGAAGTCGCTCGTTTTTTATCGCCAATATGGTGGGAATCACCCTCACCTTCTTCTTCTTTGCTTACCAGACTGTCTTCTACCTTGCCGCTAACAAATTGGGGGCATGGGCGCCCGCTGATGTTCCCTTTACCGACCTGCTGAATACACGATTCCCCTGGGTCATGGTGCTTTTCATCGGATTCTACCCGGCTGTTTCGGAAGAAATGATATTCCGGGCTTTTTCCATCCCCTTCCTGAGGAAGTTGCTGCGCTCCTTGCCTGTAGCGGTGGTGCTCTCGGCTTTCATATGGGGATTCGGCCACGCGGCATACCCGAACCAGCCATTCTTCATTCGTGGCCTCGAGGTGGGACTGGGCGGCATCGTGACGGGCCTGATCATGCTGCGCTTCGGAATTCTGGCCACCTTGATCTGGCACTATTCTGTGGATGCGCTTTACACGGCGTTCCTTCTGATTCGTTCTCCCAATCATTACCTGATGGTGTCGGGCGCCGTTTCCGCGGGCATCATGCTGGTCCCGCTACTGGTCGCGTTGCTCGCCTATTGGCGTACTGGAACTTTCAGCGAAGAGGAATCACTTAGCAACGCCTCCGAGGGCATTTCCAGGCCGGTTCGCAAAGAGGTCATCGAACCGGAAGCCGCTCTTGCCTACCAACCACTGTCCCAAAGGCGACTGATTCTCGCCGGACTCCTCACCCTCCTCTTCATTTTGCTGGCCGTGATTCCTGTTTATCGTTTTGGGGAGGGCATCTCGATGAATATCTCTCGCGCGCAAGCCCTGCGCGCGGCTGATGCCTACCTCCGGCAGCGTCAGGTGGATCCCGGACGTTACCACCAAGTGGCGTGGGTTCACGAAAACGTTGACCCCTTGGCGGTCCGCTATTTGCTCGAGCACAAATCCATTAAAGAGTCTGACCAGACTTACCGGCTGGCGACCCGCCTTGCGGTCTTCGAGGTGCGTTACTTCCGGCCGCTGGAAAAGGACGAGCACCACGTCTTCTTGGATCCGAGCAGCGGCCAGGTGTTCGGCTATCGAATGTTGTTGGACGACAACGCGCCCGGCGCTTCGCTCTCGCCTGAACAGGCGCAGACCCTGGCAGCAAAGTATGTTGAGGAGCAAGGCTACCGTCTTTCGGATTTCGATCTACAGAGCTCGGAAGCGGAGAAACGGAAGGCTCGCGAGGATTATACGCTGGTGTGGCAGGCTAAAGCCGGCGATCCCCGAAATGTGGCCGACGCCCATTATCGCCTGGAGGTTGAATTGGCCGGCGACCAAGTGGTGAGCTTTGCGCGCTCCTTCAAACTTCCGGAAGCGTGGGAACGTGCACGCGGTTCCTCGAGTTTGGTCAATTCGGTTTTGTCCTTTGCGGGATATCTGGTCGGTTTAGCCTTGGTCGGAGCCGGCGTGTTCTTGTTGGTCATGAAGATCAGGTCCGGCCAGATGCCTTGGCGCCCGGCAGCGAAGGTGGGCGCTCTGATCGTTGCGTTGATGATTCTTTCCGAGCTTAACGAATGGCCAGGTTTAGACCGCCAGTATATGACTTCCATCCCTCTAGCCACTTGGCGGCTGTTCATGGCGGTCGGCCTGGTTGTGGTTCCGTTGCTGGCCGGTTTGCTTTGCTGGCTGCTGGCGGGGCTGGCAGCGAGCCTGTATCCGGAGGCTTGGCAGCTCTTGAGAGGCTGTGCCCGGCGCGTGTGGCGGCGAGATGCGGCGGTGTGCATGGTGTTGGTTCTGGCCGCCGGGTTGGGCCTGGACAAGCTGGCGGCGCTTTTCGCCAGCCGCTTTCACGCCTTTGCTCCCGTGGGCACAGCAGTTTTTCCGGAAATGTTCAATGCCGCTCTGCCGGGCGCGGGCTTTTTCCTGCGGGCGCTCGAATTCAGCGTCGTTGATATTTGCGGGCTGGGACTGGCAATCTACGTCATTCGTTTTGGATGGACAAAGCGCGCTTGGTGGTTGTGGGCTGGAATATTGCTAGGCTTGGTTGGGATGGGGTCGGCGGGTGCGCATTCGGTGCGCGAGTTCTTTGCCGGCTGGGTGGTGAGCTTTGTTCCACTTGCGGTTGCGGTGGCGATTGTTTTCTGGTTCTTCCGCAATAACCTGCTGGCCTATTTGGGCGCCGCTTTCTGCCTGGAAGTGGCACAGCCGTTGGTTTCGTTGCTCTCACAACAAGCCGCTTTCTACCGGTCGAATGGATTGCTGCTTGCCGTCCTGGCGTTCCTCTTCCTGGTGTGGTTGCTTCTTGTAGGCGGGGAAAGTGAGGCTCGGAGCCAGCCATGACCAAGCTCAATGAAATTGAAGTGCGAGTCCTCGGCTCGCTTATGGAAAAAGAAATCACCACGCCGGATTACTATCCGCTCTCATTGAACGCCCTCATCAACGCTTGCAACCAGAAGTCCAACCGCGATCCGGTTATGGCGCTGGACGAGAGTGTGGTGACGCAGGCGCTGGACAGCCTGAATGAAAAGAACCTGGCGGGCCAAGTGAGCAGCGCGGATAGCCGTGTTCCTAAATATGTACACCGCATGCAGGAAGTCTTCAACTTTGATCGCAGAGAAATGGCCGTACTCTGTGTGCTCCTGCTGCGCGGTCCGCAGACTCCGGGCGAATTACGCGGACGCGCAGAAAGGATGTACAAATTCGACGACCTCGCAGTGGTGGAGTCCGCGCTTCGTCATCTGATGGAAAGAGAACCTCCCCTGGTGAAAAAGTTGGCGCGCCAGCCGGGCACGAAGGAGTCGCGTTACGCGCACTTGCTGGCCGGAGATGTGGAAGGGTGGATCGCGCCCGAGGAGGCACAGCCAGTGCCCGCGGCAGGCGGTCAAGATGAGCCGCGGATCACGCGCCTGGAAACTGAAGTGCAGAGCCTGCGAACGGAAATCGCTGCTCTCCGGCAACAACTGGAAGACTTCCGGAAACAATTTGAGTGAGCGGGGGAAAGGGTACACTGATACTTCAAGCAGCCGAAAAAGTACGCGGTGATGCGTCTTGCGGGTGAACGGAGTTCTGCTGTACCATGTGCAACAAGGCTTGGCGACCGCGCCGGCAAGGAGGTCTTATGAACCGTCTTGATCGCCAGAATTCTTGGGTGTCCATCACACCTTGGGCGAACCGGATGCACGATTCTTCGACTTGGGCGCCAGCTACGCTGAGATCAAGCCCTGCGAATTGCTGCGCCGCGAGACGAAGGCGGCAGGCGTGCGTTGGAGCCCCGAACTTGCCGAGGAGAGTGTTCGGGAAGACCAGCGCTATGCCGCGGCGTGCCAGATAGCTCTGCCCCCACCACAATGAAGTGGGTCAGAACCTAAGCGTTTTGGATAAACTAGCCGGAAGGTGGACCAGCATGAAAAACGTTCATTCAACTTTCGTTGCACTCATCGCGGGCTCCAGTATCTGGAGAGCAGCCGTCACACTTTCGGCTCTGGTCATGTTGATGCTGAGCGTCTCAGCAATGTCCGAAGAAAAGAAGGTGGAGGAATCCGTCAAGAAGATTGAGGGAGTCATCGCTCAGGGTCCTTACAGTGCTTCTTGGGATTCTCTGGAGAAATACAAAGTTCCGAAGTGGTACGAAGACGCCAAGTTTGGAATCTTCATCCATTGGGGCGTCTATTGCGTGCCGGCCTTCGATAGTGAGTGGTATCCCCGTAACATGTACCTGAAAGATAATCCTGTCTTCAAGCATCACCTGGAGAGTTACGGCCCACAGTCAAAGTTCGGCTACAAAGACTTCATCCCCATGTTCAAGGCCGAGAAGTTCAACGCGGATCAGTGGGCTGAGTTGTTCAGGAAGTCCGGGGCGAAGTACGTGGTACCCGTGGCTGAGCATCATGATGGTTTCCCGATGTATGCCTCCGACCTTACGGAGTGGTGCGCCGCTAAGATGGGCCCCAAGCGCGACGTGGTGGGCGAACTGGCCGCGGCCGTGCGCAAACAAGGATTGCATTTTGGCGCTTCCTCGCACCGCGCCGAGCACTGGTGGTTTTACAACCCTGGCACGACCTTCGATTCCGACGTCAATGACCCGCGCTACTCGGGCTTATACGGCCCGGCCCAATCGGATAAGGTCCAGCCCAACAACGCGTATCTGGACAATTGGCTGGCGCGCGCAGGCGAGATCGTGGACAAGTATCATCCGGAAATCGTCTGGTTCGACTGGTGGATCGAGCAGCCTGCCTTCAAGCCTTACCTGCAGAAGTTTGGGGCCTTCTACTATAACCGCGCCGCAGAGTGGAAGCGCGAGGTCGCCATTAACTACAAGATGAAGGCTTATCCCGAGCACGCCGCCGTGCTCGACATCGAGCGTGGGCAACTCGACACGCTGCGCCCCATCTTCTGGCAAACCGACACTTCCGTGGGCGAGAAGTCCTGGGGGTACATCAAGGACGAGACGTTCCGCACCCCAGAATCGCTCATTGACGAACTCGTGGATATTGTGAGCAAGAATGGCTGCCTACTGCTGAACATTGGACCCAAATCCGATGGCACCATTCCGGACGAAGTCCAGAAGATCCTGCTGGACATGGGCAAGTGGCTGTCCGTCAACGCTGAGGCCATCTACGCCACAAGACCCTGGAAAGTTTACGGCGAGGGTCCAACCAAGCTGGTGAGTGGTTCCTTCAAAGACGCCGCCACCAGCGGATACACAGCACAGGACATCCGCTTCACGGCCAAGGGCGATACACTTTATGCGATTGCGCTGGCATGGCCGGAGGATGGCAAACTGACCATCAAGTCGCTGGCCTCCGGTTCAGGCTTGACGAAGCGTGACATCAAGACAGTCCAGATGCTTGGCTCCAAGGCCAAAGTCAAGTGGACCCGCAGCGCCGAGGGCCTAATCGTCGAAATGCCCAACGAGAAGCCCGGTAATTACGCTTTCGCGTTAAAGATTTTCCCCGTGGATCGAGCACCTGGCACCTGACCTCTGCTTTTTCATCCCTGCTCTGCCAACCCAAGAGCCGGCCTAAGTTATTGATTCTGCTGGCCAAAGGCTTCATTACCGAAAGGCTCCCCAGAGCCTCAAGAAAAGTTCAAGAAAAGTGAAAAAAACCCTTGACAAGGGAGTTAGAGGACTCTAATCTGGTGGAGAAAAGTGGTCAATAAAGTAGAAAAGTGGTCAGTAGTGGTTTAAAGGTTTTCCGGGGCGTACGTTTCGCGTAAGTTGAGGAAGATTTCGGAGAGTCCACATGCTGTGGGGCAGCGCCCGGGCGACGGTAGACGGCAAGGGTCGGCTGAAGATTCCGGCCGCCTTCAAGCCTTACATGGACGAGAACGGTGCGGAGTTCTACGTCACTAGCCTCGACGGGCAGTCTGTGCGCATCTATCCCCTTTCCCAGTGGCGCGAGATCGAGGAGAAGGTGAAGGCGAAGCCTTCCATGGACAAGTCCGTGAAGAAGTTTCTTGCCCGCACCAACTACTTCGGACAGATGGGCCGCGCAGACAGCCAGGGAAGACTTCTGATTCCCTCCGTGTTGCGCGAATCGGCGGCGATGCACGGCGAGGTGGTTGTATTCGACAACCTGAAGTATCTCGCCGTCTGGAACGACCAGCGCTTCCGCGCGCACCTGGAGAGCGAGCCGCTCACAGAAGAAGACGAGAAGGAGCTGAGCGGTTATGGGATCTAGCAATCTGGGATTTTGAATCTGTGATTTGAGATTCCGCATTAGTAGCCAGCGGCAGCGGTTTGGGATTGTGAGACGTGACCCATGATGCGTTCGCCCAAAACGAAACACGGAACCCGAATCCCGAACCCTGGCTTGCGCATGTCCCGGTTCTGTGGCGAGAGGCCATCGAGATTCTGAATGTGCGGCCTGACGGATTCTACATTGACGCGACCCTGGGGGCAGGGGGGCATGCCGAGGGAATCCTCCGGCGGCTGGAAAGCGGGAAGTTGCTAGGGATAGACCGGGACCCGGCGGCGCTGGCTGCCGCCCGGGAACGGCTGAAGAGTTTTGGGGAGAAACTGATCGCCATGCGTGGGAACTTTGCCCAGATTGACGCGCTGCACGCGGCGAGCGGGCTTCCGCCTGCCGACGGCCTGCTGGCCGACCTGGGCATGAGTTCCCTGCAGGTCGAGGATGCTTCCCGAGGGTTCAGTTTCAACGCGCCAGGACCGCTCGACATGCGCATGGACCCGACCACGGGCGCCAGCGCGGCAGACCTTGTGAACCAGATGAGCGAGCGGGAGTTGGCGGATTTGATTTTCAAGTTGGGGGAAGAGCGCCACTCGCGCAGGATTGCGCGAGCTATTATGAAGGGCCGTCCGTATCGATTAACCACCGAACTGGCGCAGGTGGTGACGCGAGCGATCCCCTCCCGGGCGGCCCTCCACCACATTCATCCCGCCACGCGCACCTTCCAGGCGTTGCGGCTGGCGGTGAACCGGGAGCTCGAAAGCCTGGAGTCGCTGCTCGCGCAGGCCCTGGGAGTGCTGAAGCCGGGCGGCCGAGTGGTGGTCCTGAGTTTTCATTCGCTCGAAGATCGCATGGTGAAGCGAGCCTTTCAAGCGTGGCAACACCAGGGGCGGGCGCAAGTCTTGACGCGTAAGGTTGTGCGGCCGAGTGAAGAGGAGTTGCGAGCCAATCCGCGCTCGCGCAGTGCCAAGCTGCGCGCGGCGGAAAGGACCCCAGGGTAGATATTGGGGCCAGGAAAAACCCAGCACCAGCAACAGGGAAAGCAGCGAACAGCCCTCGAAATCGATAGCCAGCAGAAAGGAGGGAAGGGGGAGGGGTACGGAATGGGGTTTGAGTTGCCCCAGTCCCTAACACCGAGCCCCCTGTCCCAGGAACATGGCGACGGCGGCAATTACGTTACCGAAACCGAGGCGGCGTCCGGCAAACCCACTGGCGGGGGGCCGGGCGAGGTTTCCGGAAATCTATTTTATCAAACACATTGATAACTCCCGTCTGGTGCGGGAGGTAAGTCTGGACAAGTGCCGTGAATGTTTCAGTCTGCTCGGATTGGGCATTCTGGTTTTTCTTTCTGTCTTGCTTTTCTCGTGGCAGCATTTGCAGTGCGTGCGGGCCGGTTACGAGATTGAAGAACTCAAGGGGCAGCGCGCCGCACAGCAGGAATGGAACCATCAACTGCGGCTGGAACAGGCCGCGCTGGCCGATCCACAAAGGATCGACACGCTGGCGCGGAAGGATCTCGGCATGGTCTCGCCCAGCCCGCGACAAGTGATCCAGTGGGGCGGGGCAGACGCGCCGTCACCACCACAACCGGAGAGCGCGGAGTTTGCGCGCAACTTTGCCGCCGTCGGCGAAGCTAACCTTGGCGAGCCATAGTCTCATGGCACCTCGCATTAGCCAGGCGCGGCCGGAGAAAACCGACAGGTCCCACGCAACGAACCGGGATCTGTTGCTGGGTGGCATTCTTCTTCTTTGGATGGCCGGTCTGGTCGTCCAGCTCTACCACCTCCAGATCATCGATTACGGGGATTTGCTGGCGCGGGCCCAGCGCCAGCAGCAGCACATGATTGAAGTCGCGCCCGAGCGCGGCGAAATCTTCGACCGCCAGATGAACCCGCTGGCCATGAGCTTGGCGGTGGATTCCGTCTTTGCAGTACCCTGCGAAATCCCTGACCCCAAAATGGTGGCTGACTTACTAGCCCCCGTGCTGGGCCTGGATGCGAACGACCTGCTGGGCCGGATTACCAACTCCCATTCGTTTTGCTGGGTGAAAAGGAAGACCGCCCCCGAAGAAGCAAACCGCGTCCGCGACCTCAACCTGAAGGGAATCTACTTCCAGCGGGAGAGCAAGCGATTCTACCCCAAAGGGGATTTGGCAGCCCACATTGTGGGTTACGTGGGTTTGGACGACAAGGGGCTTGCGGGCCTCGAGTACGGCATGGATAGCATCATCCGGGGCCGCCCAGGACGCGTGCTTCTGGCCACGGACGCGCGTCGCCGGTCGTTTCAATCGACCGAGTGGGCGGGGAAGCCAGGTAAGAACGTTGTTCTGACCCTGGATGAGAAGATCCAGTACATTACGGAAAAGGCCTTGGCGGAAGCGGTTGAGAAATGGAAGGCCGCCGGGGGTGTGGCTATCGTTCAGAATCCCAACACGGGCGAAATCCTGGCCATGGCCAGCCAACCAACTTACGACCCCAATGACTATGCAAAGAGCCCGCCGGAAGCACTGCAGGACCGCGGCCTGTCCTGGGTTTATGAGCCCGGCTCAACCTTCAAACTCGTGACCGTCTCCGCCGTCCTGGAAGAGAAACTGGCGAACGCGGACGAAGTCGTCAACTGCCAGCAGGGAAGCATCGTGCTTGCCGGGCATGTCATTCACGACCACAAGTCATTCGCCAACCTGACGGTGAGGGATGTGGTAGTGAAGTCCAGCGACGTGGGGGCCATTAAGCTGGGGCTGCGCTTGGGTGAGCAGCGGCTTTACAAATATATCCGCAGCTTCGGTTTTGGCGAAAAAACTGAAGTCGAACTGCCTGGAGAGGAGCGGGGGCTACTCAAGCCCCCCAGCCGCTGGTCAGGAATTTCGATTGGCGAAATCTCCATGGGGCAGGAAATTGGCGTGACCCCAATCCAACTCGTCACGACCTACTCCGCAGTCGCCAACGGGGGTGTGTTGCTTGAGCCGCGCTTGGTTCACGACCTCTTTCTCGGCCAGGCACACGACCCCATGCCTCCTGTTCCCGGTCACCGGGTTATCAGCGGGCGGACGGCAAGTCTCATGAAGGAAATTCTTTCGGCCGTGGTAGAGAGAGGAACTGGCCAGCCTGCGCAACTTGCAGGGTACTCATCCGCCGGGAAGACCGGCACAGCGCAGAAAATCGATCCTTCTGGCGCTTATTCAAAATCGCACTATGTAGCCTCTTTTGTCGGGTTCGCTCCCGTAGGAAAACCGGCGGTAACCATTCTGGTGGCTATCGACTCACCGGTGGGAGCAATTTACGGGACCGAAGTGGCAGCCCCGGTGTTCAAGTCCATCGCAGAGCCGACTCTGGGTTATTTGAACGTTCCGCAAGACACCCCCTCCCGATGGCCTCAGCTTGCCTCCGCAATCCCCGCAGGGATTCCGGGCCAGAAACTCGGAGACCTTGTGGGACACCTTCCCAAGGGCTCTGAGCATCTCCAGGCTGCCGCTTCCCCCGTTCGACCCGCTTCATTCTCAAGCATTGAGCCGACACGAGTTTCAACGGACCGTGAGCCGGAGGCAACTGCGACGGCCGGTACCGTTGTCATAGATAATGGTCCTTGGGTGACCATTCCGGACTTCTCAGGTTTAGCGGCGCGGAGCGTTGCCCAAGAGTGTCAGAAGCTTGGTCTGGAACTTAGCCTTTCGGGCAGCGGATTGGCCGTCGAGCAGAATCTCCCTGCGCATGCGCAAGTGCCACCGGGAACGCGACTGGTGATAAGGCTGTCAAGGTGAGCAACGCCCGTGGGATATTCCGCGAGCTGGGAAACGAGCATGGGGAGCAGAAAGCGTCAGCCAGGGAAGGCGGGACAGGGATTGTTCTGGATCTGGGAAGCCGCGGTGCGCGGATAGATCCAAATTCTCGCAGTGATATAATGCGAGTGAGAAATGAAACTGAACGAGTTGCTCCGAGGACTGGACGGCCTCGAAACGGGACCCGAAGTCGAGGCCGAGGTGACGTCTTTAGCTTACGATTCGCGTCGAGTTCAGCGGGGAACCCTTTTCTTCGCTATTCAAGGTGAGAAAGCGGACGGGCATGCGTTTATCCCTCAAGCCCTCGAGCGGGGCGCAGTGGCTGTCGTCAGTGAGCGCATACCGCCCAGCGATCTGGCATCGCGCTGGGTGCGAGTCCCCCAGATTCGCCGGGCGCTCTCGACGGCTGGACGCGTTTTCTTCGGCCAACCTGATTTACGCCTGGAGCTAATAGGAATCACCGGGACGAACGGAAAGACTACGACAGCCTTTCTGGTGGATAGTATTTTGCGCGCCGCAGGAGTCCGCGCCGGCCTCTTCGGAACTATCGAGTACCGATTTGGTGACTGCGCCCTGCCGGCGCTCAACACAACTCCGGAGTCGCTTGATTTGTGGTCTTACTTCGCTCAGACCGTCGATGCGGGTGGCACGGGTGTGGTGATGGAAGTCTCCTCGCATGCCCTGGCGCAGGAACGGGTCTGGGGCTTCCCTTATTCTGTCGCTGTTTTCACCAATTTGACCCGCGACCATTTGGATTACCACAAAGACTTCGAGCACTACTATGAAGCAAAGCGTCGTCTCTTTGAGGGGCTTGGAACACCTCCGCCGCAATGGGCGGTCATTAATTTGGATGACCCTTGGGGCAGGAAACTTCTGGACGTGCCCTGCCCCCATCGGTTGACCTACGGCATGAACTCCAACGCCCAGGTCAAGGCGAAGCATCTCGACCACCGACACAATGGCCTGGAGGGCACGATAGTAACCCCGGCAGGCAAGGTGCAGCTTGCCTCCTCGCTTGTGGGTCGGGCCAACTTGGCGAACATCCTGGCAGCGACCGCAGCCTCCATCGCCTACGGCATCCCGCTCGAAAAAATCGAGAAGGGGCTTAAAGATCTGAAAGCGGTCCCCGGCCGCTTCGAGCGAATCGACGAAGGCCAGCCCTTCCTGGTGGTAGTGGATTACGCGCACACCGACGACGCTTTGCGCAATGTCCTGAGCACGGCGCGCGAACTCACGCGCAACAGGCTGATTGTGGTTTTCGGCTGCGGTGGCGAACGCGACCGCGCGAAGCGGCCTTTGATGGGCGAAGCTGCCGGTTCCTTGAGCGATCTTGCCGTACTTACTTCGGATAATCCGCGGGGTGAAGACCCGCTGCTCATCATGAGCGACGCGCTGGTGGGCTTGCAGAAGGCCGGGAAACCATATTGGGCAGAAGTGGACCGCGAAACTGCAATCCGAAAGGCAGTTGAGAAAGCGCGTGAAGGGGATGTGGTAGTTTTAGCTGGAAAGGGGCATGAGACTTATCAGATACTGAAAGACCGGACGATTCCTCTCGACGATCGTGAAGTTGCCCGGAAGATATTAGGTGAAATGGGCTATCGCCCAGGCGCCTGAGATGAAGAAGACTCGAGCCTGCCGGGGGAAGAGTTATTTTCCTTAACAGGCGGAAATGGCCTTGGGCCTCAAGAACTCATGGAACTACGATTGGGCGGTATAGCGACACTGCTTAATACCCGATGCGGTACACGGCAACGGGTGGTTGCTGGATACTCGATTGATTCCCGGTCAATCAGGCCAGGGCAACTCTTCTTCGCGATTCGCGGGCCTCGATTCGACGGACATCAATTCATTGCTCAGGCAATCGAGCGTGGGGCTGCTGGCGCCGTGGTGGAGCAGGCTTTTTTTGACCAAGCGTCGCCAGAGCTCACGCCCATTCTCCTTCCAGTACAGAGTCCGCTGGAGGCGCTCCAGCATCTGGGACGGTGCGTACGCCGCAAGTGGGGACGTCCGCTCGTAGCCGTAACAGGCAGCACGGGAAAGAGTACCACCAAGGAGATGATCGCCGCTTTGCTGGGCCCTCGGTTTTCCGTGCATAAGTCTGCCGGGAACCTGAATAACCGCTACGGCCTGCCCTTAACTCTGTTGGGACTCGAGCCGGAGCACGAAATTGCGGTGGTGGAGCTCGCCATGTCCGCCGCCGGTGAGATTGCGCATTTGGCTCTGATCGCTGAGCCGGAGACTGGCGTGGTGACGAACGTTGCCCCGGTTCACTTGCAGTTCTTTGATTCCGTGGAGTCCATCGCCAGGGCGAAGCGGGAGCTCGTCGACAACCTCTCTTGGCGCGGTGGACCGCCCACCGCAGTCTTGAACTATGACGATCCCCGCGTGCAAAGATTTGCGGAGGGATTTGAGGGGAAGGTTGTTACATTCGGGTTTGGGCCAGGTGCAGATTTTCAAGCACTGCGGGTGAAGCGCGGAGAAGGGATCGGAAGCGAATTCCAAGTCATTGGACCGAACCTGGATGCCGATTTTCTTCTTCCCCTTCCCGGCCGCCACAACGTCCAGAACGCGCTTGCCGCTATCGCCGTTGCATCCAGTTTCGATGTTCCCCCCGTGGAAATGCGGAGAGGTCTTGCGGAATTCCAGAATATGCCTCAAAGGGGGGAGAGTCTTACACTGCCGGGGCCTGTGACGATCATCAACGATTGCTATAACTCCAACCCTCAGGCCATGGAGTGCATGCTCGAAACGCTTCGGACATGGCCTGGTGCTCGCCGGCGGATTGTGGTGGCCGGCGAAATGCTCGAATTGGGGCCGCAGTCCCCGCAGTTGCACAAAGAGACTGGCCGCAAATGTGCCGAGAACAATCTTTCCTGGCTTATCGCGGTTCAAGGCGATGCGAGATTTTTTGTCGAAGGCGCGGTGGCCGCGGGTTCGCCGCCCCAACAGACCCGCTTTTTCCCCGACGCGCGGTGGGCGGGAGAGTTTTGCCGTCCTCTGCTCGAACCCGGAGACGTGGTTCTGGTGAAAGGGTCGCGCGGGGTTCACTTGGAGACCGTGACCGAGATGCTTCGGTGCGAACTTGTGGCAAAGGCTATGTCCGCATCAAAACAGAATTCGGAGTCCGTACCCTGAGTGGAAATACATGTTCTATTTTCTTTACATCAAGTTCCATAACCAGTTTCACATCCTCAATCTCTTCCGCTACATCACTTTCCGAACCGCTTACGCGAGCCTGACAGCGCTGTTGCTCTCCTTGGCCGTTGGTCCCTGGCTTGTACGGGTGCTCAAGGAGTTCCAGATCGGCCAGTACGTCCGGGAAGACGGGCCGAAGTCCCACCTGTCGAAGGCGGGCACTCCGACCATGGGCGGCGTGCTCATCAATCTCTGCATTTTCGTTCCCACCCTGCTCTGGTCCGACCTCGGAAATGTTTTTGTTTGGCTCGTTCTAGGGGTCACGGCGGCTTTTGCAGGGATTGGATTTTGGGACGACCACCAGAAGGTTCGGCAGCGGAAGAATCTGGGCCTGACCGGGCGGACCAAGTTCTTGCTTCAGATTCTGGTCAGCTTCGTCTTTGGTGTTGTGCTGATTTTCTTTTCGGCGCGTGGTTTTTACTCGACCACCTTGACGTTCCCCTTCTTCAAGCGCTTCCGGCCCGATCTTTTGATCACCGGTTTTCTTTCCCGAGTATGGACTTACCCTTTGGCCTTTTTGCCTTTCCTGGTCTTTGTAGTCCTGATTCTCGTGGGCTGCTCGAACGCGGTTAACCTTACCGACGGACTGGATGGGTTGGCCATCGGTTGTGTCGTCATTGCCGCCTCAGCATTGACGGTCCTGACCTATGTCACCGGCCATGCAGTTCTCTCCGAGTATCTGGACTTGGAGCACCTGCCGCGCGTGGGTGAACTGACAATCTTTTGCGGATCGATGGTGGGGTCCAGTCTCGGATTCCTCTGGTACAACGCTTATCCGGCAGAGATCTTCATGGGCGACGTCGGTTCGCTGGCACTCGGCGGCGCGATCGCAGCGGTTGCGGTGATCATCAAACAGGAGCTCCTATTGCCGTTTATTGGCGGCGTCTTCGTGATCGAGGCGATTTCCGTGATTATCCAGGTGGTGTCGTTCAAGCTCCGGGACAAGCGGGTGTTCAGAATGGCCCCGATTCATCACCACTTTGAATTGGAGGGGTGGAAGGAGTCCAAGGTCATTGCGCGCTTCTGGATCGCGGCGCTGGTTTTTGCACTCTTGGCGCTTTCGACGTTAAAGCTGAGATAATGCTGTTTGTTGTCCGTCGTCAGTTGTCCGTTGTCAGTCGCGATGCCGTGGAGAACGCGGTCTTACGCTGATGCAAGACCAAACTTATGATGGCGGATCCTTTTCCAATTTACATGTGCTACGGACAACGGACCACTGACCACGGACAAGACCAATCTCTCGCAAGATTGGCCGGTCGCTGCCCTGGGGGATCGCATGAATGATGTACGCAGGAAGCGCGTGCTCGTTGTCGGCCTAGGGAGGAGCGGGCACGCGGTAGCACTCTGCCTACAACGGCATGGCGCGGTCGTGACGGTGACCGATACCAAACCTCCTGCTGC
Source organism: Terriglobia bacterium (assembly GCA_050008675.1). Taxonomy (GTDB): domain Bacteria; phylum Acidobacteriota; class Terriglobia; order UBA7540; family UBA7540; genus CAVROP01. The sequence continues at coordinate 8,111 of JBEKME010000041.1, read as the reverse complement.
GTTCTCACCCCTCCTGCCGGAACTTCTGGCACAAAAGATTGGCGTGCAGCTTGGGTCGCAGCGTACCGAAGTCTTTCTCGCTCACGATCTCGTGGTGGTCAGCCCCGGGGTGCCGTGGGACTTGCCTCAACTGCAGGCAACTCGCGCGCGCGGCATTCCTGTTGTGCCTGAGATTGAAGTTGCGAGCTGGTACTTGAGCGATCCAATTGTGGGTGTTACCGGTTCTAACGGCAAGACCACCACTACAACTCTTCTGGGCAAAATGCTCGAGGCATCCGGCTTCCCGACTTTTGTCGGCGGGAATATTGGTGTTCCTCTGAGCTCCGCAGTGGATCGGGTCACAACGGGTTCGATCATAGTCAGCGAGTTGAGTAGTTTTCAGTTGGAAGCCATTCGCGATTTTCGTCCCCACGTGGCTGTCTTGCTGAACATTTCACCGAACCACCTGGACCGCCACCCTTCCTTCGAGGCCTATGCCCAGGCAAAAAGGCAGATCTTCCGCAACCAGCGGGCGGAAGATTATGCCATCCTGAATGCTGATGACCCTTGGGTGCGTGGCCTCAGTCCCGCCTTGGCAGGCCACAAGGTGTTCTTCAGCCGGTTACAGCAAATTCCCTGCGGCCTCTTTGTTTCAAATGGGAATGTGGTGTACCGCATGGGGCACCTGGAGCGAGTGCTTCTGGAGACACGGGAGGTGCGCCTTCGGGGTGGTTTCAATCTGGAAGACGTTTTGGGGGCTGCGGCTGCGGCCTGCGTGCTGGGGGCGGACTTCGACGCCGTGCGTAGCGCGGTGCGGGAATTTAAAGGCGTCGAGCACCGGCTCGAGTATGTTCGAAGCCTATGTGGGGTGGAGTTTTATAACAATTCCAAAGCCACCAGCGTGGATGCCACGGTAAAGTCGTTGGAGGCCTTCGAGCATGGTGTTCATCTCATTCTGGGGGGAAAGGACAAGGGTGCTCCATACGCGCCTCTGCGGCCCCTATTGAAGGACAGGGTCCGCGAGGTTCTCCTCATCGGTGCGGCGGCGGATCGCATCGCGCAGGAGCTCTCGGGCGCAGTGGAATTGATTCGCGCGGGCAACCTCGAAAACGCCGTGCTGGAAGCGTTCCAGTGTGCCCGTCCTGGTGATGTGGTGCTCCTCGCTCCGGCTTGTTCGAGCTTTGATCAGTTCCAGGATTATGAGCATCGTGGCCGCGTGTTTAAGGAGGTGGTGGAGCGGCTGGCGCAAGATGTTGAATCAGGATCGGTGGAATGGAAATGGAAGCCTGAAGGTCAAGTGGAGACTGGGGCGCCTGGGAGTCTGGCCTTGGCCGCCACACCTCCGCCAGCGTCGCAGGTTTGGTCGCAGGAAGCCTCACCGGAACCCCTTCCAGACAAAGCTGCCGAGTCGGGGAATTTCTTTAAGGAAACTGCGAGCGTTGGGTTAGATGTCTCCGGACAGTTTCAGGCTGAATCACTCTCGGGTTCATCCGAAGAGAGGCCCGAGGCGAGTCCCGAACCTCCGGCAGAGACATTAGCACCAGAAGTTGAAGAGGTGCTCAATCAAGTTGCCGAGGCTGTCGATAGGGAGTCGAAGCGCGGCGTAACCACCGGTTCCGCAACAGAAGACCGGCCCCACGAGCCGACCCTCGTTTACGAAATCATCGCCGAAGAACTTCCCCCGGCAGAAATTGAGCCGGCACAGGATTACTCTGCCGAACCCGAAACGAGTCAACCCCAAGCGCCCCGTACACCTGAAAGGACGGACGACGTTCAGTTGCCGTACGAGGCGAGAGCAGAAGAGAAAGGTGTTGCCGCCAGGGGATCAGCGGGCCGCAATTTCGCAGAGGGGGGCTCGAAAGACGTGTCCAGCCCTTCAGAACGCAGCCCCGCGATAACGGATAGGAGGAAGCCGAAGTCGGCGGCCCCTGATTCGCCTTCTCAGCCCCGACTACCCGGAACGGATTAACAGAGCATGGCAAAGCGACTTCAATCCGACAAAACTCTGTTCGGCACCGTCGTGGCATTGACGCTTTTCGGAGCCCTCATGATCTTCAGCGCCTCGGCGGTGATGGCCGCCGAGAGGTTTGGCAGTAGCAGTTACTTTCTAGTTCGCCAGTTGGCATGGGCTGGGGCGGGGCTTGTTGCCCTGGTCGTGATGATGTATTTGGACTACCGTCGTCTCGCCAGCCCTGTGGTGGTTTTTCCGGCGTTGGCCTTGCAGTTGACATTGCTGGTGGTTGTTTTGTTTGCAGACCGCAGCCACCACACTCGCCGCTGGCTGCATTTGGGATCTGCCAGCTTGCAGCCTTCCGAATTTTCCAAGATCATCCTGGTCGTATTCCTTGCCTATTTCCTTGAGCAGCGGCGGGGCGAAGTAAACGATGTGAAGCATACCCTGCTTCCTGTTGGCCTGACCGCCGGGGCGACTGCGGCGCTGGTGATGGCGGAACCGGACTTCGGAACCGCCCTGGCCATTGCCTTGATCGTTGCGGCGATGCTATTCGTAGCGGGGCTTCGCCTGAGGTATTTTGCCACCCCGGCTCTGGCGGCGGTTCCTGTGGTCTACTGGCTGGTCTTCCATGCTACCTACCGCTACAACCGTGTGCTGGCCTATCTGAACCCTTATGCCGACCCTCTTGGAAAAGGGTTTCAGATCATTCAGTCCTTTATTGCAGTCGGCACGGGGGGAATTACTGGAGTGGGGTTGATGGAGGGGAAACAGAAGCTCTTCTATCTTCCAGAGCCCCAGACCGACTTCATTTTTGCAGTCGTGAGTGAGGAGTTGGGCTTCATCGGGGCGATCGCGCTTGTAGTGGCTTTTGGAATCATCCTCTGGCGAGGGTGGCGGGCAAGTGCCGGTTGCACGTGCGAGTTTGGCCGGTTGTTGGCCATTGGCCTGACGGTTATGGTGGTCGGACAAGCTCTTGTGAACATGAGCGTGGTGCTCGGCCTGCTCCCTACCAAGGGTATACCGTTGCCGCTAATAAGTTACGGTGGGTCGTCACTTTTCGTCACGCTGGCTGCGGTGGGCATCCTCCTCAACATTTCACAAGAGGACGGGTAGGTTGGGGGGTCATGGCCCTGGTCGTCAAGGCCGTCGAGACTCAAGGCGGGAAATGCGGCGTGGAATCGTCGGGCCACGAGCCTGGCGTCCCCCTGAGTTTTGAGCAGTTCCAGTCTCGTTTGCGATTTCTGATGGTTGGAGGGGGAACGGGAGGTCACATCTTTCCGGCACTGGCTGTCGCGGAGGAACTGCGCGCTCGCGGAGCGCGCCTTGAGCACTCCGGAACGAAATACCTTATCGAGTTTCTCGGCACGAAGAGGCCCCTGGAAGCCCGTTTAATTCCGGGGGCCGGCTTTCCACTGCGCACCATCAACGCCGCGGGGCTTAAGGGTATGAGTGGGTTTCGCAGCGTGCGAAACTTGATGCTGCTTCCCCGAACGGCGGTGGCAACGGCTAGGGTGTTGCGCGATTTTCAGCCCCAGGTGGTGGTCGGTGTCGGCGGGTATTTGGCAGGCCCTGTGATGGTGGAAGCTGCCCTCCAGGATATTCCGACTCTGCTGATTGAGCCCAATGCATTGCCAGGTTTTACCAACCGCGCCCTGGCCCCGGTTGTCCGTTTGGCGGCAGTTGGCTTCGAGCAGGCAGCGCGCTTCTACGGCGAGAAGGCTCGCGTCACGGGCCTTCCGGTTCGGGCGGCGTTCCACAGGATCCCGACGAAAAGACACGCGGCGCCCTTCACGGTCCTGATCGTAGGTGGTAGTCAGGGGTCGAAAGCCATCAACGAGCTAATGACCCAATGTGCGCCGCTCTTGAGGCGCGAATCGGGAGGGCTCAAGGTGGTCCACCAAACGGGGGAAAGGGACTATAATGCAGTGCGTGAGGCTTTTCTGGAACAGGGCGTAACGGCTCAGGTCCAGGCTTTCATTGAGGACATGCCAGGGGCGTTGGCGCAGGCCGATCTGGTGGTTTCGCGAGCCGGCGCAACCGCGGTTGCCGAATACGCCGCAGCGGGGCGGGCTGCGCTCCTGATACCATTTCCGGCTGCCACGGACCAGCACCAACTGGCAAATGCCCGGGCTTTGGAACGCGCTGGCGCAGCCCGCGTGATTCTTCAGGCGGAGCTGACGCCGGAGCGACTGATGGGAGAAATCCATGAGCTGCTCAGTGACCCCCCGAGGCTGATTCGGATGGAGCGGGCCGCGAAGGGTCTGGCGCGTCCAGAGGCGGCGGCGCATATCGCTGACTTGGTCGAGGAAATGGTTGTTCACCCATGCTAGGCAAGATTCGGAGAATACACTTCGTAGGCATCGGCGGCATCGGCATGAGCGGCATCGCCGAGGTTTTACTCAACCTCGGGTTTACGGTTTCAGGGTCTGACCTCAAGGCGACGCCCGTCACGGAGCGGCTGGCAAAGCTGGGAGCGCGAGTTTTCGAAGGCCACGCGGCGAGCAATCTCCGGGATGCCCAAGTGGTGGTAATTTCTTCTGCGATTCCACCTGATAACCTCGAGGTGCAGGAGGCCCAGCGTCTGCAAATCCCCGTTATTCCCCGGGCCGAAATGCTCGCCGAGTTGATGCGCTTGAAATTCTGCGTGGCGGTGGCCGGGGCGCACGGCAAAACGACTGTCACCTCGATGATTGCGGTGATGCTGACGCAAGCCGGACTTGATCCCACGGCTGTCATTGGCGGGCGGTTGGACGTTTTCGCCTCCAGCGCCCGGCTGGGCAAGGGTGAACTGATGGTGGTCGAGGCCGACGAAAGTGACCGCTCATTCCTCTACCTTTTGCCCTCCATTGCAGTGGTTACTAATATTGACCGCGAGCACCTGGACCATTACCGTGACCTAGACGAAATAGTTTCCGCCTTTCTCTCCTTCGTGAACAAGGTCCCGTTTTATGGTGCGGTGGTGGCCTGTGCTGATGCCCCCTGGGGAGGGCGATTCCGGGAACTTTTCCCGCAGCTTCGGCGTCGCGTGGTTACTTACGGTCTTGATCCCGGCGCCGATGTGCAGGGCAGTTCAATCCGGCTCCAGCCGCAAGGCTCATGCTTCGAAGTTGAGGCAAGAGCGAAGCATGTGGGGAGCTTTGACATCCATGTTCCGGGACGGCACAACGTGCAGAATGCCTTGGCGGCGGTCGCCGTAGGTTTGGAGCTTGACTTGAGCGCCGAGCAAATCCGCAGGGGCCTGGACTGCTTCCAGGGCGTAGACCGCCGATTCCAGATCAAAGGTGAATTCGAGGGTATAACGATAGTGGATGACTATGGGCATCATCCCACGGAAATCCGCGCCACGCTTGAAGCGGCTCGCCTCTGGGGCGCCAAACGAGTCATCGCCATCTTCCAACCCCATCGTTATACGCGTACCCTGTTCCTGATGGATGACTTTGCGCATTCCTTCCAGGCCACGGACCGGGTCTACGTGCTGGACATTTACCCGGCTAGCGAGACGCCCATCCCGGGCGTCACGTCTCAGCAACTGGTGGAGCGTATGGCCGAGCTGGGTTTCGAACGTGCTCGATACGCGCCTTCGGAACAAGCCGTCATTCAGGGAGTTCTGGAGGATCTACGACCCGGCGATATGATTCTGACGGTTGGCGCCGGAAGCGTGGGGAGAATCGGCGATACCCTGGCGGAAGCGATCCGGGGGCGCTCGGTGCGACTAGGAGCGGTTCAAGGCTGATGTCATTGTTGGCGCGACAATCCGGAATTTCGGAGCAAATGGTGGCCTTCGGGGCGGAATGGCTTCCGGGGGAGCGGCTGAGCCAGCACACTTCTCTGAGTGTGGGCGGCCCGGCTGATATCATCCGGGTGCACGACGCCCGCCGCTTGCCGGAACTCACGGCGTATCTGCACGAGCACGGTGTGCCATGGCGGATCTTGGGCGGTGGCTCGAACCTGCTGGTGGCTGACCAAGGATTGCCGGACATCCTGCTTCAACTGGCACGCGGCGAGGCTATGGCGTTTGCAGGAAACCGCGTCGAGGTGCCTGCGGCGGCAAACCTGGGCACCGCGGTTCTTGAATGCGCCAAGCGGAACCTGGGGGGGATGGAAGGCCTGATTGGCGTGCCGGGGACGGTGGGCGGAGCCCTGCGCATGAACGCAGGAGCGTACGGCACTGAGATGGGGGACGTGGTGCGCGCCCTCACGGTGTTTCACGGCGCCACGGGGCTGATCGAGACCGTGAAAACGGAGAATGCCCGGTTTGAGTACCGGCACACCAGCTTCTCTCCGGACGACGTCATGCTCGCCGTCACTCTCGAGTTGCCGGACTGTCCCTATGCTTTAATCCTGGAGCGCATTAAGCAGTGCAACCGGAAACGCCGTGCCTCACAACCCATTCAGGAAAGAAGCGCAGGCTGTATCTTCAAGAATCCGCCCGGTCGTTCCACGGGAAAGATGATGGATGAGCTTGGACTGAAAGGAACACGCGTAGGCGGGGCGGTGATCTCAGAACGGCACGCGAATTTCATTGTCAATCGTTACCACGCCACGGCTGCGGACATCTTGAAATTGATGGACTTTATCCGCGCGCGAGTCCTTAAGGCGTATGGGCTGGAGCTTGAAGAGGAAGTCATTGTCTGGAAGGGATAATAGCGGCGCGAGGTTGGTTGTTTGGCAGGGCGGATGAGAGTTCTCTCCCCGCGCTTGGCGAGTGTTGGGTCAAATGGATAGACAGTTGGCAGAAGAAGGAAAGGCGCTATCGCCCGAGGAGTTAGACGGGGAGGAGGAATCCCCCTACCTTCGGCGACAGAAGGCCGTGGCGGTTCGGCGCCACCGTCCCTCGTGGGGTTGGCGTTGGATACTTTTTCTTACGGCAGTTGTGGCGCCCGTGGGAATCACGAGCTATTTCCTGACAACCTTCGCCCTGTCGTCGCCACGGTTCGAATTGCACTCCGCTGACGATGTTCAGGTAACCGGAAATCAGTTTGTTTCCCGCGAGGAAGTTGCCAACGCACTGGGATTGCCCCTACACGCCGGCCGCGGTCCTGGCATAAAGGTTTTTCGCCTTTCTCTGGAAGCGGAGCGAAAGCAAGTGGAAGCGATTGCCTGGGTGCGAAGTGCAGCCTTGACGCGAATCCTTCCCAACCGCTTGGTAGTGCATGTCACGGAAAGGACTCCGGTGGCCTTCGCCAATTTAGGCGGTCATGTGAGCCTGGTGGATAGCGATGGAGTTCTGCTGGATAAGCCAGAAAGCGCCTCCTTCGATTTACCTGTAATCACCGGCCTGGGCTCTATCGCGAGTTTGGACGAGTGCCGGACCCGGATTGCCCTTTACCAGGACTTCATGACCCAACTCGGAGAGGAGATCTTGCACTCCGGATGGATGGTTTCGGAAGCGGACCTCGCGGATGGCGATGATCTCAAAGCCCTGCTTGTCCAAGGTCGTGAAACCGTGCAGGTCCACTTCGGGCACGAGAGCTTTCTGGAGCATTTTCACACCTTCCTGGCGCTGCTCCCCGAGTTACGCAAGTCGAACGCGCCGCTTGACTCGGTGGATTTGCGGTATCGTAATCAGGTGGTGGTTAACCCGCAGGGTGGAACTCAGTCTCCCCCAGCGGGAGGCGCCGAGGCATCGCAAACTTTAAAGGAATAGGAACCATTGGCACGCAAAGACCAATTCATTGTGGGCTTGGATCTGGGGAGTACCAAAACGTGCGCACTCGTGTGCCAACCGGGAGAGGACGGAAAACTCCAGGTGGCCGGCTTCGGAGTGGCGGAGTCAAAGGGTTGGCGGAAGAGCGTCATTGTCAACCTCGATCTCACCGTGTTGGCCCTCAAGAAGGCAGTGGAAGCGGCTGAAACCGCGGCGGGGATTTCAATCGCTTCCGCTTACGTTGGGGTAGCGGGTACGCACATTAAAGGGGTGAACTCCCGAGGCGCGGTGGGGTTGGAAAAAACGCCAGGCGCTACTGGGGCTGTCACGCAGGACGATATTCTCAAAGTCCTCCAGGCTGCCCGCGGCGTCACCCTGCCGCAGGACCGCGAAATCGTATACCTGGAACCGCAGGATTATGTGCTGGATTCCCAAGAGGGGATTCGCAACCCAGTGGGGATGAGCGGGGCGCGGCTTGAAGCCAACGTGCACCTGATTACCGGGTCGTCCACGGCCCTGAGAAACGTGGTT
>JBEKME010000040.1:0-47286 GCA_050008675.1 Terriglobia bacterium | reverse complement strand
GGCCATAATCAATCACAGCCGCGGTCGATAGGACCCGCAAAACGATGGTGCTGCGGGAGAGCGGATCCTCGCCCCCGATAATTTTTTCACAGCTTCAAACCGTCGGGACGTATGCGCCACCCGCGAAGGCGGGAATCCACCCAGGGTGCGCTACCCGCCAATCCGTCATTCCCGCGAAAGCGGGAATCCACCAAGGGTGCGCTACCCGCCAATCTGTCATTCCCGCGAAGGCGGGAATCCACCAAGCGTGCGCTACCCGCCAATCCGTCATTCCCGCGAAAGCGGGAATCCACTTGATCGTAAGCGCCCGCGAGGCAAAAGCTAGAGTGAAAGGAGGACCGGTGGATTCCGGCCGCAGACATCAGCCGGAAGCGGAGCGCCTTCTGCTGAAGAAAAAATCCCAACTAGGAGAGAATAACACGAGGAGAAAATCCCAACTGGAAAAGAATGACACTTCTCGCCTCTTTAAGGGTGTAACTCAGAAGATTGGCCGGTTAACTGCGCCACCCGCGTCTTCACTGTTGCAGCACGAACTGACCGTTCTTCTGGGCGATGCGCACGACGGTTTGCTGGGCGAGTGCCACCCGGACATGTTCTGCCTTCAGGTTCGTCTCCCCAGCCGTGACCACCACCGTGTACTCGCCCGCCGGAAGCTCCACGGCAGCGTCCCCGGCCTCGCCCGAGGTCACCTCTTTGCCCGCGGCGTCCAGCACGGTATAAGGAAAGCGTTCAACCGCGGCCATCTGGAGCGCTCGCGCCAGCGCCGGGCCACTATCCGCCGCGTAGAAGCGCCCGCCGGTGGCCTGGGCGAAACCGCCCAGTTGCTTCTGCACCGACTGCCCCGTGGTGAAGCCCACGATGTTCAGCACGATGTCGAGCCCGGACGCTTTGAGTGTTGCCGCGGCCTTCACCGGATCGCCGTGGCAGCTCTCCTCGCCATCCGTGATCACGATGACCGTGCCGCCACCGACATCCTTCAGGTCGGTCGTGGACTGGAGCACGGAATAGACTAAGGGCGTCTCCCCGCGCGGGTGCACGGCTTCGGCCGCGTGGAGGATGGCCTGCGGGTCGAGCTTCTGGATGGGCAGGACGAGTTCGCTGTCGGTACAGGTCTTGGGCGAGCGCGAGCTCTCGCGGTGGCCATAGATGCGCAGCCCCACATTGAAATCGCTGGGCAGCGTGGCCAGCATCTGCTGGAGCATGTCGTGCGCGGTCGTCCAGCGAGTCTTCTTGCCCAGCGGCAGTTTCATTGACCCCGAGGCGTCGAGGATGATTTCAAGGTTCTTGCTCGCCTTGGGTGGCCTTCCCAGCGTGCTCACCACGGAGAGTTCGCCGGTTTGTGGCTGGACGAGTTGCAGGCAGAGTGAGTTAGTCTTGCCGCCGGCATCTATGCCCTTCACCTCGAGAGCCTGCGGGGTGGAAGGTGCATTGGCGGGCACCGTAAGCCTGAACTTGCTTTCCGCCAGGCCGTCCAAAGCCACGGAAGCCGGAGCAAAGTTGGCCTGCATGCCCTCCAGACCTGGATTGGCCTTCACGGAGAGACCGATCGTCCCCTTGTAGCCCTGGTTGGAGAGCAGAGTCAGCGGGTAATCGTAGCTGCGGCCTGGCACAAACGGTCGTTGCATCAACCCTGTGTTGGTGGTGACCACAAAGTCGCCGATGCGCGCCGAGCAAGGCAGGTTATCGGGATCGAATCCCTGCGCGAGCTCGCGGGCCACCATGAGGTCATAACCGAGCGAACCGATCATATCGATGTCGAAGCCGCTGTAGATGATCAGCCCCCGGCCGTAATGGGCATAGGTGAAAACGAAGCCAAACACGTTGTTGACGTTGCGCACCACCATGTGCCCGCACCAATGAGGATCCCACTCGGTCAAGGTGTTGGAGTCACCAAGTTCGTTGCGATAATCGTCGGTGCTGTTCTCCCACGCTTCGGTGTCGATGAAACCGGGTCGGCCTTTGCGGGCGTGCGCCATCCAGTTCTCTTCCGTGAAGCGCAGGAAGTTGCCTGCCGCCCCATGGCCTCCCGGGTTGTCAGTCTTGAAGTGGTAGGGCAGCCAGCCATAATCGGGGCCGGGCGTGCAATTATCGGCGTCCTGAATAATCAGCTTGTGGCCGTCGGCAAGCCAAGGAATGAGCGCATGCATGAAAGCCGGCCCTGGCCCCTTGTCCTGACAACATTGCTCCAGCACCACGGTGTCATAGCCGTACTTGGGAGTGAGCATCTGGACCTGCGCCCGCTTGGCTGCGACGACAGTGATGTCCGCACGCGCGGCCACTTCCAGGTCAGGATACTTCTGGCGATATTCGGGACGATTCTTCAGATACAGGCCCCCATATGCTTTCTCGGGGATGCTCCACGGGTCAGGCGTCAGCACCAGAACGCGCTTGCTCTCACCGTGGCCGGGCGTGAGCGTGGCGGAGGTCAGAGGCACACAGACGGGAGGAGACGCGGCCGCCGCGACGGCGGCCCCTGCGTTCGCCGGGGAGGGGCCGTTGAGTTCAGGGTGGCGGGCGAGAAGCGGCGTGTAGCCCGGGCGCGGCGCCTCCAGCACCTTGATTTCCCCGATCTCAAATGTTTCCTGGTCGTTGAAGTTGTGGAGCAGGCGCAACTTGACGTAGCGCGTCTCCACGGGGTCGAAGCGGATGGTCCGCTCATCCTCATTGGGCAGCGTCGCGGTGGCCACCCGCGTGAAGCCCGCCGCGGGTCCACTGTCCGATACCCATACTTCCACGTCACGGGGCGCCGACTCCGTATGCGATATAATCTTGACTTGGTCGATTCGCACCGAATCGTGCTCGGCAAACGACAACACAATTTCCGTCGGGCCGTGAACCTCGACCGGGGTGTGCCAATAGGTGTCAGGGTTCCCATCGATCAGGTCCGACAACCAATCGACGTTGGCCGCATCATCCGGCGCAGTACCGGTAGCGCTCTCCACTTTGCCGCCCCAGGCGAGGGCCGCGACGTTGCCGTCGAATTGCGGCGAAGCCGGTTGGCCAGCTTGTGGTTGACCCGCCTGAGTTGTTGTTGGAGCGCCGGTTGCCGACGGGGCTGGCGCGCCCGTTCCCGGGCTGCCCGTTGCGCCGCCAGCCCCAGCAGGCGTCTCCTGCGATTTCACGCTGGTCCGGCTGAACCACCCCTGCCGATACCCCACCACGGCCAGCGTCGCGGCCACGACAAGCACGGCCGCCCCTCCGATTGCAATGCCTATCAGCTTCTTCATATGTCCTCCCAGATTGCGTTGGGTTATGACATCGAAACAGGAAACACTTTCCCTCATCGGGTTTCGTTTAACCCAAGTTGGGCGACGTACGCGCTAGCGCTGGCCTGCACACTCCACGCCGGCGACTGTCCTCAACGGCTGAGGCCTGCGCTGCCTTATTTCCCACAACGAAGCAGGAAATGGTTCTCCAACGAATCAGGATTTGGCGATTCGATATTCAATCGAATCCAGCCGTTATAGTTGGCAAACTGCGGAGTGTTGGCGCCTAGGCGCCATTCCTGGTAGATGGTCTGCGGTTGACCGGCTGTCTGTAACTGAATGGTTGACGGGTGGTGAAACTCAGCGCCATCACTCCTGTCAAACCAGTAGATCACGGGCGTCGGCTCGGTTCCCTCGACCTCCCGCCCGAACTTGAGGGTCACAGGGCAAGGGCCCGAATAGACATGATGCTCGAGAATCTGCCCGTTCGCCTCGACTGTCATTTTGAGGTCGCGGCCGGTGTGGACGGTGCCCCGCCCCCCGGCTGTGCCGAATCCGGCCCCCGCGTCGGCGCCACAGTGGAGGGTGAAGGGAATCTTCTGGGAAGCTTGATTTGGCGATTCAATATCCAGTTGCACCCAACCGCTGTAATTGGCAAATTGCGGCTGATTGGCGCCCAGCGACCATTCCACATCAACATCCATGCTGCGATTGGCCACCGGAAGATTGAGGGTGCGTGGGCCGGAGGAGTGGCCGCCGTCACTGCGGGTATACGTGTAGACCACGCTGGCTGGTTCTGTAGCTATCACACCCCAGAAAAATTTCAGGTTCACGGGACAAGCCCCCCAATATTTTTGACTGGGGAGATGACGCCTGTTGGCATCCAATGCCCACCCACCCACGCGCACAGTGGCTCGAGCAGCGGTCGCAACCCCTAATAGAGTTACGAGCGGAAAAACAAAACCCCAGATATACTTATATCTCTTAATGTTCACGATGATCTCTTTTCGTAAGAGAATACTACCACTTCCTGTAATACCAATGCTGAGAACTCCGAAGCAGAGCGTGGGGCGCGAGGGGCGGCGCGAACTGCCACCAGCGGCCTCGGCCCGAGCTCACGAACCCCCTCTTCGGCGCTCCGCCACCGCCTTGGTCAGTTTCAGGGCGATGGCACCGCCTGGGACCACCAGGTTGATCACGTCCCCGCCAATGTCGAAGAGCACTTCACGGTTCAGGACGCGCTTGAGTTGGCTCCCGAAGGCCTTTCCCGTGGACTTGAACTCTGCGGTGAGCCCATCCACTTCCACCGTGACACGCTTGTCCTTGGCTTGCCACACGTACTCGAAGGCGTAGACCGGCCGGTAGTAGAGGTCAAGGCAATCGACCACCACCTCCTCTTCGAGAATCTGGTCGGCGGAGGGTGGATGAAGCACATCGCCCAGCACCTGGCGGACGACGACCGGGGCGCGCACCTCGGGAGGAGCAAGGGCCAAGTCATTGGGCAACGTGCCGCCGTTAGAGCCGTCTATCCGGTCGAAGGCGAGGTAGCGGCGTAGGTCCTGCGCTTCGCCGCTTAGAGCGTCCAGAAAGACCTCGTGCCGCTCGTCTAGCAGGCAATGGTCCGTCGCTGGTAAAGTCAGCTTGCCCTGAGTTGGGGTGTAAGTCTGCCCGGCAATTTCCACCGTCTGCACGTCAGCCAGGACCGGCACCGCGTATTGGGCACGGCGGTCGTAGCGGAAGTGTTTGTGGCTGGTGGCATGCCAAAACGGCTGGTAGCGCAGTTCCAGCAGGTTCACCTGGATGTCCTCGCTCTTGGGCCGCATCAGGAACTTGGCAAGCGCGCCGAAGGCGTGGAGTTTCTGTTCCCAAGCCCTCTCCCGGGCCTGGTCCTGCGTTACCTTGGCAGGAAGTACGAAGACTCCTTGTTCGGCCAATACGATTTCCATAGGCTCGACTCCTTCTTCCGGCGCGGTGCCTTTCCCACAAGCAGTCCCTGCTCCCGAGTGTGTCTCCGACCTCCGGGGCCGGGTTACTGCGCCACTAGCGGATGCTTCTCCTCCCGATTGAACCCACGGTAGTAAAGAATCAGTTTTGTGGCCCCAGTGGGCGCCTGGTAAGCAACCTCGAACCGGCCGCGACCGTGGGCCGGCACGACGCTATTCTCGCTCAGCGGGTGCGCGAGCTTTTCCATGGCAGCGGTGTCCGCCCGGATTTCCTCCTCGCCGTTCAATAGCTTCAACTGCTCACCGGTCTGGAACTCAATTCCCTGATCTACCTTATTCACCAAGGTGAGGTCGAGAACCAGGAAGCGCTTTCCCTGTTCCGGCTGCACATCCCCCAGGTTGGGAGCGACGCGCATTCCATGAATCTGCACATCCAGAGTGCCGCCGTCCGCAATCGTGAACAGCACGGGCGCCTGACTCGCGGCGGCTGAGGCGCCTCCTCCGGTGCTCGTGTTGGGCAGATTCAGCTCCAGGGGAGGGTAGCCGGGAAGGTTGACCACCAGGGTCAGCGCCCCGTGCTGCGCCGGGACGGAGAAGACCAGCGAGCCGCGCTGGAGAGTGCCGGGCAGGAATTGCACTGTGCCTTTGAATTGGCCAGGAGCGCTCACATCCTTAGCGGGAGTGAAGGTCACGCCCTGCGGGTCGCGGAGATAAGCGTAGTTCTCGAGCTCGACTTGCACCAGGCTCCCCTCCGACTTCCCCGTGCAGCCCAATTGCACCACTGCGTACATGTCACCGCCCGGTGCGGCCATGTTCCCCAGGCTAGCGACTTGTTGCACGCCATAAGCGCTGACTTCCAGAACATCGTTCTTCACGGGTCCGGCGACGGGGGCGGCGGCCGCGGGCGGCTTGCCGTAGAGCGGAACGTCGAAGCTTCCCATCGAGGTGTCGAGGTATCGGAAGAGTACGCTCGCCACACCGCTCGAGGGGATCTCGTACACCAACTGCCCCCTCACCTCGGCGTCAAGCTCTGGGACCAAGATTTGCTCAACCGACAGGGGATGCGCTGCCGCGGATTGCGCTTCGCTGATCACCGCCGTGTCCTGGCCATTGAGGATCAGGAAGGCGTGTTGCTTGACGTCGGGAACCAGGTAAGGAGTGGGTTTCATTTCATAGTCAGCGGGGTTTTCCTTTTTTTGCGCCTGCCCTGCGCCAAAGCCCAACCCACCCACGCCGTTGGTCCCGGCCGCATCATCTTGATGCTTCGCAACCTTAGTGAGAGGGATGATGTTTTTCCAAACGGTGTCAACCACCAGAAAGACCTTTCCTGCCGGAGCGCTGCGCGAACCGAGCGTGCTGGTGACCGTGAAGCTGGGAATGGAGAATTCCACCGCCTTGTTCGTGGCGCTCGCCGCCGGACTGTAGCTATTCAACTCGATTGCTGGTCCGGCCTGTTCCGCCACGGCTCCGGTAGGCCCTCCGGTCGCAGTCAGCGCGCCACCCGGGGGCAACGTACCCGCCGCTCCGGATGAGTGCCGGCAGGAACTGCAAGCGGAAGAGAAAAGCACGATGGAAAAGGTAATCAACCCTGTGACTGCAACCCATGTTGTCTTTGTCATACCTACCTCCCAAGCACGGCGTGGCCACAACCGCCTTTCAGACGGGGAGGGCTATTCCGCGCCCCCCGGCCCGCGCCTTCACTGCTCCAGGACGAACTGATCGTCCCCGAAGGCGATGCGCGCAGCCGACGATTGCGCGCGCGTCATGCGTCCTCGTAGTCAGGTTCGTCGCTCACATCCTAACCAGCTCCACGCGCCGATTCTTGGCACGGCCCTCGGGCTTGCCATTGTCGTCAATTGGGTTGCTGTCGCCGAATCCCGCCGAACTCAGCCGGTCAGCCGCTATACCCGCTTTCGCCAGGGCACCCACCACCGCCGCGGCGCGCGCCTGCGAGAGCTTGACGTTGTATTCGTGCGTCCCGACATTATCGGTGTACCCGTTGATGGAAAGCTTGAGATCCGGAGACTGCTTCATCATTCGGATCACCTCGTTTACGATAGGCCTGCTTTCCGGCTTGATGATCGCCTTGTCGAAGTCGAAATTGATGTAGATCGTCACGCGGCCATGCAGATCGATCTCAGCCTTGAGCGCCTCTGCGGAAGTTGGCGAGGGAGCCCCCACTGCGGTCCACTCCACGCAGAGGACATTGGATTTCCCGCTCTCGTCCGTGCCGCGGATGGCAAGCGCATGAGGCGCCGCCAAGGTCTCGTTCGTAGTGCTCACGGTCAGACGGGTCTTCGAGATTTCTGTGAGTTGAATGCTATCCGAATCGAAGTGGAAGCTTAAGCTGGGATCGGGAGGCACGGAGGTTGCTTGCATCTTGACATTACCCTTGTACCCATGGTTGGAGTAGAGGACGAGAGGGTAATTATACGTTTGGCCGCGCGCCACCGCCTCGCTCTTCGGGTTCCCGTCGGTCGCGATGATGAAGTCGCCAATCGGGATGCTACAGGGAAGCCCGTCCGGGTCGAAGGGGAGGGCCAGCTCGCGAGTCACCAGTTTCTCGTACTCCGGGCTGTCCTTCTGGTCGATATCGAAACCGTCGTAGATGATGAGGCCCCGGCCAAAGTGCGCGTAAGCCTCCACGAAGCCCTCGGCCCCGGCTTCATTCGTGGTAAACAGGTGTCCGCACCAGTGGTTGTCGTATTTGGTAATAAGGTTGGAATCCCCCAACTCATTTCGGTTGCCGTCCAGGCCGGACAACCAGGATCCGACATTCAGGAAGCCGGCTCCTTTAGGCTGGGCATTGGCGAGGCTATTCTCCTCGACAAAAAGGAGCAGCTCGCTGGACGCGCCCTGCGCGCCGGGATTGCTGGTGGCAAACCGGTAAGGCAGGAAGTCGTAGTCCGGCCCCTTGCCACATTTGTCGGCGTCCTGGATGATGAGCTTGTGGCCCTGCGCCACCCACGCCGTTAAGGCCTTTTTGAAGGCGCTCGGCAAGTGCTCGCACACCTGCGAGAGGACAACTGTGTCAAACCCCTCGGCGCCCAGCAACCTTGCCGGGGCTGCGAATTCGGAGCGTACAAGACTCATGAACTTCATGCGCCTGTAAATTGAACGGCCGGGCCGATCTTCGGAAGTAGCGGTGGCGTAGGCTAACGGCGCATACTCCGCATACTCCAGGTCGCCATTGACGACGAGGACGTTTTCACTTCCGTCACCATGCGCCGCGGGAGGCGGGTTGACCACCACGGGGCGGGGCGCGCAGGACGCGGTGGCCGCCCCCCCCGGTGCGGCGGGAATCGGCGGCTTTACCGGGAATATTCCTTCCAGGGGAGCGCCGCTAAGGAGAGCGGCAAGATCGGGATAGCGCTTGAGCATCGGAACATAGCCAGGGCCGCTCGCCTCAATTACCTTGACCTTACCCATCTGGACCTCAGCTTTGTCACCATAGTTAGAGAGCACGCGAATCTTCACGTAGCGCGCCGTGGTGGGCTGAAACGAGATTGTTTGATCACCCGGATCGTGGGACAAGGTTTTTTGCGCAACCTTCGTAAATCCCTGGTCGGGGCTGTCCTTCGAGACCCAGATTTCGACATCCTTGGCCCGAATCGCGGGGTCGTCGCGGGTGGCGGTGTTGATCACGACGTTGGCGATCAGCGCGGGCTGGTGGGCGAAAAAGGACAGAACCACTTCCTGGGGAAAGTCCTTTGGAAAATCGGAGTCGGCGGAACACCAACCGGTGTCCGCAAATTCCTTGCCAGCCAAGAGCGCCCAAGGCGACCACTCCGTTTTATTACGGTACTGCGAGCTGACCTTATCGACGCGCCCGCCCATGTCGAGCGAGACGAGGTCTACGCCCCCTGCGGCTGCCCCCGCGGGAGCTGAAGGTCCCTCAGCGGCGGTGTTCGGCGCTGTCAGAAGGCACGCTGCGAACACCCCCAACAAGATAGCGATGCCGGCGCCGGCAGGACGCCGCCACTCCGAGCACAAGCTGTGTGCCATGTCCATGATCCCTCCTCCTCATAGTAGGCTAATATCAGTCTGCGTCTTCCTCGGCTCGTCTCACCAAACTGCTTCTGTGGAATCGTGATCGCATGATCGCCCGGCGCCCCGCCCAGGGAAACCCTCGCCGCAGCTCCGCCCGTAGCGTCACTGCTCCAGCACGAACTGATCGTTCTTCTGGGCGATGTGCAGGGTGGTTTGCTGCACCAGCACTACGCGCACGTGCTCCGCTTTCAGACTCGTCCCCCCGGCGTTGACCAACACGGTGTACTCGCCCGGCAGCAGTTCCTCCGCGCCCGCGCCAGACGCGCACTGTGTCCAGCCAGGCGAAGGAGTTCGGCCAGAAGGAGTGAGCGGTCCAGGCTATTGCCCACGCGATCCATGAGAACGCCTGTTGGACCACGCAGGGCGCCGCGATAGGGCACCCACCAGGTGTTGTCGCGCACCCACTCAAAGAGTTTCTGCGGATCCTTGCCGACTTTATCCACCATCGCCTGCGCATCGAAGTCTTCCCGCTGGATGTCTTGCGCTGCCCCGTCCATCACCTGGTACAGCTTTTCCATGTAGTCTGCGAGTTGTTTGCGCCGCGCCGTCTTCTCGTCGGGAGAGAGTCCTTCAAGGTTGAACACGCTTGCGGCCTGTGCGCTCCCCTCCCTCCCCCGCGAGCCGCCAGGCAAGGAGCGACCCAGCGCGCTCAGCCAGCCTTGCCGCGCCATGTAGATCGCGCCGGCCAACATGACCACAATGGCGACGAGGGCCAGGCCCAGCGCCATCCAAGTAGCACCCTTGCGCCCCGCCGGCGGCGGAACACTCATCGAGGAGTTGGTAGCCGGTGATACATTGGTTGACGGCGTGGTTCTAGTCACCTCCCTGTCGTACTCGGGTCTTACACCATAGCGCTTCCCTGGCCGGTAGGGGGTCAGTTCCGCTCTCTTGTGGCGGGGGCCTATGACCGCCGGCTTTTGCTTTAACAGCTTCCGGCGCTCATAGAGCGCCGCTACAGCAAACTGACCCACCGCCCCCCTGGCCTCTCCGATCGATGGCCGCGACGCGACCCGGGGCGCTTCGTCCTGCGACGTCATGCGGCGCCGGCCAGGCAACTTCGAGCCCACCGCGACGGTATGCCGCAGGCACACGCAAATCCGCTCACTGGGCGATTGCACTCTGGCCTGAGTTAATGGCCCAACCGCCGCAGGCTGCTCCTTTGCCCCATGCACCGTAGGCCCCTGCGCCTAAGGTGAAGGCAATCTGGCCCGCACCCCAGCCCGACGCGATCGCCCAGCCGTAGACTCCGATTGCACTGCCGAGGAGACCTGCCCCCGCGATCAGACACGGGTTGCACCATCCACCGGTGCTCCCCACATGCTTGCAATAGGCGTTGGCGGCGGCCGAATACGCGCTGGGCAGGTATTTGCCTCCTTCCGTGATGGCTTTCTCGACCATCCCCTGGCCCTCACCGCTCTGCATGCGGCCCACGGTCTCGCCCCCGAGGGGACGGACGCGCCACCAGCCGACGGCGGGCATTCCGGCAATCTGCACACCCGCCGATGGAGCAATCACCGCATAACCGGAGGCCAAATCCTCGGCTATCCGCGCCTTCGCATCCGCACGGAGGTCCATCTTGTCGAGTTCCGCTGCGTTGCCGGGACCCAGCACCCGGACAAGCCCCGCCGGGGCTCTCTCGAACACCGTGGAGGTGTTCAGAACCTCCAGGCCCGGAAGTGCCGCCCGTTCGAGTTCGGTCTCCAGCGCTCCCTGGCGTACGGCCGCCAGTGCATCTCCGCTCAGGAACTCAACGCGGTTGTGAAGGATATCAATTGTCTTCGCAAAGGTGAGCCGCCCTCCCGGCCCATGGCGAAAGCGCACGCGTTGCGCGAGCAAGAGTGGTCGCGCGTAATACCGGCGCGGTTGATCCCCGCGCCTGTCGCTCTGCGTGGCGGCCATGGCCAGATTGAGGAGGTCAATCGGGATGACCATTCGATTCTTTTCATCATGACTCGCAAGCTGGTTGAAAAAACTCAAGACCTGGCTCCCCACCCATTGGGAAGGGACAGGGCCCACGGCCACCACGAATTCATAAAGGGAAACCAACTGATCGCGCATTTCTGGGATGCGCTGGGCTGAATCTTGAACGTCGGAGGTATCCGCAACGAGGCGCGTTATGCGCTCGGGTGAGGCCCCGGGTCCCTCCAGAGTGACTTCAATCAGAATTTTGGGTAGAGGCTTCTCACTTTCTTTCCCCGCTTCTTCTTCACCTCCGCCCCCCAGCCCGCCGAGCATCCCGCCCGCAATGTCGCCAGCCGCTTTTGTGGGACCGAGCTCGATGTTGGTACCGGTGTATCGGTTCGCCCCCGCGAACAGCGTGGGTTGAAAGGTGTTGGCTGCAAGCGGGTCATCACGATCCTGTGGTGCAAAAACGAGATCGACCGGCTGCGCCACCATGTCGGCGACACGGAATTGGTGGTTAAGTATTTCATCAGGGTCGCTGGCGCCGGGCCCAAGCGACAAGACGCGAAGGCGCAGGGTCTGGTACCAGTCATCAGGGAGGGAGTCCGCCGCGACGGCGTCCCCTTCGGGTTCGGCAAAGCGCTGGCCGACCTTCGCGTCGGGGAACGAAGAATCGAGATCCTTCCAGGTACCTTCCACTTGCACTTGCACCCACACGTGACTGCGCACCGCATCGGCCGAGACACCGGCGCCGGGCTCGAGATGAATGCCGGCCCCCTGGAGCTTCTGCTGAATGAAATCGACGTCGTGCTGGACACGGGCATCAAGGTTCTGACCGACTTCCTGCGCGATGGACTTTGCCCGGGCGGAGAGCTTTTGCAGCTCAGCGGCCGGCAATCCGGTGATGGCTGCGGCCTCCTCGACGCTCAGGTCGGAACTCGGGCGCGGCACAGGCGGCTGCTGGGCCCGAGCGAGCAAGCGCGCCGCGTCAGTGTCGCTGAGCGTGCCTCGCGCCAGCCGCACGTCGTGACCACTGTTCTTGAGCAGTGCTGCCAATAGTAAGCTGCGGTCAACATCGTTGCCGGCTCCCGTCATCAAGGTCCCCTGTGCGCCGCGCAAACAGCCTACGTAAGGATCAAACGCAAAGTTGTCGCGAACGAAGGCGAAGTTCTTGTCGATATCGTCTCCCAGTAACTTGGCGGCGGCGGAAACGTCGTAGGTTTCCGTGGGGGCTTTCTCCAACAGCCGTAGTGCTCCCTCGAAGGCCTGGGCCGTTTCAGATTCCGGCAGTGAGAGGCTCAGCGTGTTGGGGTCGGCGGCAACACTTGCGGGCGCGGGTTGGGCCGGCGCGCTTGATTCCAGTTCGCCGTGGTGACCTCGCTTGGCAAAGTACAACACAGCGGCTGCCACGGCTGCGAGCAACACAAGCAAGACCGCTGTTACCACCCAGATCTTTTTTCCTTTTTGAGGATGTGGCAATGACGCATTATTCCCCAAGGGAGTTTGGGGAGATTGATTGGATGTTCCCATATGCAGTTGTCCTTTCTAACCAAGTGGAATAGGCAATCGGAGGGAGAGAAGACGCACCCCTTTGATCCAACGGCCTTGCAGAGTGCGGTTTTCCGCCGAGCCGAAATTCCTGACTGTCTCGACGCCGTTGCCGCCCCACGGCTCTTGATATCTATCTTGGGCGGTTACCGTGACCGTCACGGAGAAGGCAATTTGCGCAAGTTTCTTGCTTGCCCCACTGCCAACCCGGGAGACAAACGCCGGCACGGCCAGGACACATGTGAATGCGAAAAAACAAGTGCGTTTCCATTTCATCGCAAACACTCATAGCAGAAATTGAGGGAGCGGTTTCGGCTCGGGAGGGAGGCCCCCCATTCGTGCTACCGCGGCAGCCCGCCGAGCCGCAAAGATTAAACTCTTGCCAACGACCGCCCGCGACACCGGTCACATCAACGGACTTACTAAGCACCTTCTGTGCTCCATTCTTCGCTTCCTTGTTAGATACCTCCTATCCTTCTATCCTTTCCCCCTATTCTTGTTTTGTGCCATGGTGAGTTCCTTCAGAGATGCAATGAGTGGAAGCGAGGTCGAAGAATATGAGGATCCTTGAACCTTGCTCATCTGCGCTTGGTCCTTCACAGTCTAATCAGAAGGGGAAACTCGACCTCCTTCTAACAAACTCTTCAAAGCTTGTCAAGGTGAATACGGTCGACGTGGGACAACATGTCGGAGAAACCTCTCTCCGGACTGACAGAATGGGCGGCTTTGATTCGCGTCCATTCCAATAGCCGTTGTGGTAATTCTCTTGATTGATAGGCGGATGGGTTGGTTGCCATGACTACAACTTACAGCACACCACCACGCGACGCGCTGAAGCTGGCGCGCCGGCGCGAGCAACGTCGTGACGTAGCTTTGCCCAGCCCCCTGCAGGGCGTTGCGACCGTTCTGGACGTGTTGTCGCGCCCTTCAGAAAGTGAGCTTTGAATGGCCCGCTGGGCGGATCGGTGTCCCAAAACGCGGTTCGAGGGAATAGCTCATCGGTAGTCGCCATGGGTTAACCGATGCTGGGCAGGATTAATCCGCGATTCTGCACGCACGACGGGGCGCTTCAACGACCGTGGTTCAGGCGTAAACGTGTTTTCTTTCTGTGCGTCCAGCCTGCCCTCTTCAATGCGACCAGCGATTAAAAACTGAACGCTATCTGGAAGTCGATCCGGCGGTTTCCACCACCTGGGGGGCCGAAGCCCCCTGCCAGCGAATTCGATTTGCCAAAAAGCGGCGAACTAAGTTGGCCAACGGGCGCCCCCAAATTCACAATGTTGAAGGCGTTCATTGCCCCGATGCCCAAGGTCAGATTGTAGCGATAACTTACATTCTGTCCTGGGGGCCCGCCACGTCCGCCGCCGCCGCTCAGCCCTCCGGGGCCAAGACCTCCGCCGGGGCCACCACCCCCTCCCGGCGGTCCACCCCGTCCACCGCCCGGCGGAGGCCCCATTGGACCTCCGATAGTTCTGCTCTCGGTTTTCCGCCCAAGACCGATCGTCTTGCTCAGCCGGAGGTTTAGGGAAAATTGCCCCGGCCCTGTCCCAAGGTTGACAGGAATGATGGTCTCGCCTGCTTGGGGATTGGTATCAAACGTTCCCCACTTGCTCTTGACGATATCTGTTCCCGTGGCTCCGGCGGGAGCGTATGCGGGACGATCGTTGAAGATGGAATCACCATTATTGTCTTGGCCCGTGGTGATGTTGAACGGCGTCCCCGAGTTCGCCATCATGAACGGGCTCAGCCGGATTCCTTTGGGCAGCGAAAAAGATCCTCCCAAGAACAAGCGATGCCGGATGTCAAACGCGGCGCGGCCGTAATCCAACGCGACATCATATGAATTGGAAGGGAAGGAGCTGACTCCCGATGTGTTGCTGTTAGCAAAGTTCAGGGAATAAAACCCGAACAAGGAAAATTTAGTGCCCAGACGGACATTTATGTTCGTGATGAGCTGATTCTGATTGAAGAGGCCATCCGACTCATATTGGTAAATGTTCCCAACGTCCCCGTAGGGTCGTGTGCCGGCGGATGGCGTGCAGGTGGTATCGCCCGCGGAGCATGAGACGAAAGTGCCAGGAAGTGGCGCGTTAATGTTCCTGGTCATGAGCTGATGAACGCCGTGCGAGTTGAGATAGGTGACGGATACCGTGGCGTTCTTCGTAACTTGCCGTTCCACTCCTATCGCGCCTTGGACGGTGTAGGGCGCCCGCAAATTGGAATCGATCTGATAGGTCGTGTTCGCTGTGGTGTTCGCGGACATCTGCGCGAGAGCGCTAGGGAGCGGAATGTTGGGAAAGAAGTCAGGATCCGTAACGATATACTGCGTTTGATTCACGCCATTCAAACGCTTTGCTTCGAGAACCTGACTTTCCTGAAACCGGTCGTAGAAAACGCCGAAACCGGTGCGGAGGACAGTCTTCGTGTTATTGCCATGGCCGAGTGCCCAGGCGAATCCCACTCGTGGGGCGAAGTCGATGCGATCGTGAATGGAATTTTGCGTCTCGTAACGGAGTCCCAGATTGAGCGACATATTGGGCCGCAGGCGCCATTGATCTTCCGCGTAGAGCCCCAAGTCGATCCAATTGACCGCCGCTACGGGATTTCCGGCCGTGAGCGAGAATTGACTCGCACCGCTGGCTTGGCAAGCGCTTTGCCCGGCCTGCTGACAGGCCAAAAGGGCGGCTTCCGAGGATTGATAGGCCGCCAGCGATGCGAAGGTGAAGGTCCCGTTGAAATTCCCGGTGGAACTATTCCACTCATTCACATCTCGCACCCTTCCGCCGAACGAAAAGTAATGTTTCCCACTGGTAATAGAAGTGAGGTTGTGGATTTCGACGTGGTTCTCCGTGTCCAAAAGCTTGCCTTGGGAAGTCCCCCCTCCCGTGAACGCTCCCTGAACTTGTACGGTGGCGGCCTGGCTCAGGGGAAGTTGATTATTTGTGTCATATGCATACTCCAGGCGCAAATCGTTAACGGCGCGCGCGCTGATGACCTGCGAGTCGCTGAGCTCGATGTTGTGCTCGCTTTGTTGGGTGTTGTAGCCTTGCGCTGCCAAGGCGAATTGGCCGATTCCGTTATTCTTGCTGTTGGCGTCAAAAAACTGATAGCGCGCGGTGAGGGTGTTGTTCGAGGTCAGTTGGTAATCCACCCGGGAGCTCAGATTCATGTTCGTGTTGGGATTGGGCACCGCTTGGCTAAACGGCGTCTGCTGTAGATTCGGATCCAAGATCACCGCACTGACAATCGAGTTCCCCGCCATATCCCGGCGCCCGCCATCGATAAAGAAAGAGGCCTTTTTGCTGAGCGGTCCCCCCAGGCTTCCGTCCATGAATTCTCGATGGTAGCCCGGCTCCTGGCTTACAAAGGGGTTGCGCGAGTTGAGAGCAGAGTCATTAAACATGCCCATTCCCTGCCCGTGCCACTTGTCCGTGCCCGGCTTGGTGAAAATCTCGATGCGCCCGTATCCAAGCTTGTCATATTGCGCTGAGAAGGGATTCTGATTCACGCGAATTTCCCGGATGGAGGATTTCGTCGGAAGCTGGCCGCCCGTGAATCCGTCTATGTAGATTTCCCCGCCATTCGGCCCGGCGGCAGGGCCCGCCAGTGCCTGGAGCTGGGACGACAACTCGTCGGGGTCATCGGAAAGCGCATCCAAGTCCTTGTCCTTCAGCACCAGAGCGCTGGCGTTGTTTTCAGATTGGACGCTTACATTGACGCTACTTTCTTCCACCGTGATCTGCTGCTTCTCCAGCGCCACAACCATTTGCGCATTGACCGTCTGAGTCTGGCCGGGGGTGACCACCACGCCCGTCTTTTCGAAATTGGCAAAGCCTTTGAGCTGAATGCGTAGGGTATAAGTTCCGGGAGCTAGTTGGGGGAAAGTATAGCGGCCCTCTCCGTCAGTTTGGATTGCGTGCGATGCCCCGGTAGCGTCAATGGCCACGACGGTTATTGCCGGAATCGCAGCGCCGGATGTGTCTGTGACTTGACCCTGGACATTTCCTGCTTCCGACTGCGCAAGTCCCCAAACTGCAATGAGAAATAGCGCCAAGGCGGCAAGGATCGAACGTCGAAACAAATTCACTGAATCTGACATTTTAAGATCTCCAATATACAACTCCATTTGAATCCCCCCACGTAAAGGCAATGTGTGCGTAAAGAAGAGAATTGTTAAGCTATGGTAAAAATCGGCCGGGGTGCTCACTTCCCGGTGCTAAAATGGCCGCAGGTTGACTATGTCGGCCCGAAGCGACAATTCCGCAGACTCGCTCGTTCCAATTCTTATCGTGGATGATGACGTGAAGCTTTGCCGCCTGATTCGCGAGTATCTGGAGCCACTCGGGTATGAGGTGACCGCTGCGCACACGGGGCCGGAAGGCCTCGAGGCGGCGGCGCGCCAGCAGTTTTCCGCCATCATTCTGGATGTGATGTTGCCGGGCATGAACGGCTTTGACGTGCTACGTAGCCTGCGCGCCAAGTCTAACGTGCCAGTGCTGATGCTGACGGGCCGCGGCGAGGAAGCTGACCGCATCGTGGGTCTTGAACTCGGCGCTGATGATTACCTGCCCAAGACGTTTTCGACACGGGAATTACTGGCCCGGCTCCGCGCCACGATTCGTCGTTCCAAGGTCACGCGTGTGCAGGAGGAACCCCGCGAGCCGCAAGTCATCGTGGGTGAACTGCACCTTGACCCGGAGGCGCGTTGCGCAGTCCTGAGTGGTCAAGCCCTGCCCTTGACGGCCATCGAATTTGATCTCCTGATGTCGTTGGCCAAGGCGGCGGGCCGTGTGCGAACGCGCGAACAGCTCCTGAATGAAGTCGGGGACCGGAATTTTGATGTTTTCGATCGATCGATTGACGTGCATATTTCGTCTTTGCGCAAGAAGCTCGGAGACGATTCCAAGTCACCCAAGTTCATCGTCACGGTGCGCAGTGCGGGCTACATGCTGCGCAAGCCGGAGTCGGAAGGACTGGCATGAAGGCGCGCGTTTCCATCTCCGTCAAGATCCTGCTGCTTTCATTCTTGAATGTGTTCCTGCTGGTGCTGGTTTTTGCCGTCTTTGTCCGCAATCAGTACCGTCTTGATCTGGGCTCACTCCTCCTCTCACCGGGACGGGACCGCCTTCTGGCCGTCTCGCGGCTCATTGCTCTGCAGTTGCCGAACACTGAGCGAAATGATTGGGACCGGTTGCTTGCGGGCTACACGTCCACAACGCACGCTTCGGCGTGCCTTTTCAACGCCCAGGGGACCCAACTGGCAGGGCCCCCGGTGACTTTGCCGCAGGATGTGTTGGCAGAGGTTCGGCGCGAACGCGGTCCGCACAGGGAGCCTCCCGGCATCGGTCACCCACCGCCGCCCCGGCCATTTCCCGCGTTCCTGGTCAGAACCAGTCCACCCACTCGCTATTGGGTGGGCGCTCACGTTCCCATCTTCGACCGATCCACGATGAGGGCTGATGAGACCACGCTGGTGTGGACGTTGCCGTCGTTGTGGACGAATTCCTTTTTTTTCGACTACACGCCCTGGCTGGCAACGGCCATCTTGGTGATTTTGGTTTCCGCAGCTTGCTGGCTGCCCCTGATTCGAGGTCTGACGCATTCCATTTCCCAACTTACGGCCGCTACCGGAGCGATTGCCGAAGGCAAACTCGAAACTCGGCTATCCCTCCGCCGCCGCGACGAACTCGGCCAGTTGAGTGAAGCCATCAATCGCATGGCGGAGCGGCTCTCCGGTTTTGTGCACGGCCAACGGCGGTTTCTCAGTGACATCGCCCACGAACTCTGCTCCCCCATTGCGCGGATTCAGGTATCGCTGGGAATCCTGGACCAGCGTGCCCAGGACAATCAGAAGAAGTACGTCGACGGTGTGCAAGAGGAAGTGGAGCACATGTCAGGACTCGTAAACGAGTTGCTCCTCTTCTCCCGGGCGCAGCTCAACACACCCACCACTCCTTTGACCCGCGTGAACGTTGCGGAGACGGTTCGGCGCGTTCTCGGGCGGGAGGCTGACGAGGGGGCTCGCGTCGAAACCCATGTGGATGAGCGTACAGAAGTCATGGCCCAGCCGGAATACCTGTTCCGTTCACTCGCCAATGTGGTGCGCAACGCCATTCGTTATGCGGGGGAGTGTGGCCCCATCGTTATCTCGGCACAAGAAAAGGACGGCAGGATTTCCATCACCGTCGCCGACCATGGTCCGGGCATTCCCGAGGCCGAACTCGAAGCGGTCTTCAAACCCTTTTATCGCCCGGAGTATGCGCGCCAGCGGGAGACGGGCGGCGTGGGTCTGGGCCTGGCGATTGTGCGAACCTGCATCGAAGCTTGCGGTGGTGCCGTCCATTGCCGCAATCGGTCGCCCAAGGGCCTCGAAGTCGAGATCAAACTACCGATTGCGCAACCATGACCCTCGGGGTTGTTCAGTCCCCGGTTTTCAAAGGCTCCAATTCTCATTGGACTCCGACCCTCAACCAACAAGGCATAAAGAACAGGGGTCTGCGCCAGCCAGCGGTAGTGGGTGTGTTTCCGGCAAGGGCGTTATTCGGCCCAGTGGCGGCCCGCTGCTCAGAAAGTGGCAAGATTTTTCCAAGTGCGCTGTGATTCGGGAGCAATCGGCAATCTATCAAAACAGGCCGTCAGATCTGTAGCCTTGTCCTGTCCTAATATCTGTCTTCGAAGGCTATGGTTGGATTACACATGAGCCTGCCGCACCCTGGGAAGGATGCGGCAGGCTTGATTATCTGCGAGCTACTGTACGGTGAGGGTGAGCGTGCCCGTTGCCGTGGTCGAGCCTGAAGTGCCAGTTACGGTCACGGTGTAGGTTCCCGCCGTGGTGCCGGGAATGATGGGGCCGCAATTAACAACATTTCGCCCACCCCGCCGCACGCCAGCATACCGTCGGCGAGAGTGACGAGGAGAGCCAGCATGCCGAGCGTCTTCCGCCAACTGCGCCGCCCCGGGATGCCAAAGAGCAGGATGCAGGCCAGAGCCGCGCCGCCTGCGGGGTACCAGGGAACACTGCGGTCAATGAGATTGGCCTCGATGCAGCCGCCGGCTGCCGTAGTGGAGATGGTGAGAGTGGCCGTCCCGGCGGCGGCGCCGGTGATGCTCACCGGGCTGGTCGAGCCGAAGCTCAAGGTGGGTGGCTCTAGTGCGCCGCTCGGGCTGGAGGTGACGGCAGCCGTCAGCGCAACGCTGCCGGTGAAGCCTCCAGACGGTGTAACGGCAATGCTGGAGGTATTCCCCGTGGTTGCGCCGGGTGTGACCGTAACCGCTGTGCCAGTGATCGTGAAGCCGGGAGTTCCGCCCGTGACGGTCACCGAGGCGTGGCCAAAGACCCCGCCGGCGTAGTTGCCACCCTGGTACTCGCCCGCCAGGGTGTCAACGCCCGGGGCCAGGGTTCCAGCGGGGATGGTGATGGTTGCGCTGCCGCCGCTGAGAGTTGTTGCCGCAGAGGCGTAAGTGCCGCTGGCCAGCGTCACCGTGCCGGTCGGCGCCGGATTGCCGCTTCCACCGCTGACGGAAACCGTCACCGTCAATGGCAACGCCGAGGTGATGGTCGATGAAGCCGGCGTCACCGTCACCGTCGGCGTGGTGGCGGTTGAGGTCGCGCCCATATTCAGCTTGGTGACAAAGGCGTTTCCGGACCGGGAGTAGACCATCGTCTGGAACGCCCCCGCGGTCACCGGAAAATCGTACGATAGTGCCCATCCCGTCACGTACACGTTGCCGGAGTCGTCTACCGCCAACGCGCTCGCCTGGTCGCCTTCTCCGTAGACTGTGAGTCCGACAAAGTCCTCCGGGTTGATGCCGCTTCCGCCCAGGTAGGTGGAGTAGACCAGCGCGCTGCCCGTGGAGTTCAGCTCGGTGATGAATGCATTGTAACCGCCGATACAGCCGCCCACGCAACCAGGTTGATCGTGATTCGTCGTCTGGTAGGCTCCCTGGGTCACCGGAAAATCGGCGGAGGCTGTGCTTCCGGTGACATAGACATTGCCGGAGCTGTCGATAGCCAGCCCGCTCGCTTGGTCTCCACCCTTGTGGAAGAGGGTGGGCATCACGTTGACGACGCCTCCGCTCCCACCCAGGTAGGTGGAGTAGACCAGCGCCGTGCCGGTCGGGTTCAGCTTGGTGACGAACGCGTTGGTGCTTTCGTTCGCCGCGGCGTTGTTCGTTATCTGGTAGGCCCCCGGGGTTACCGGAAAGTCGGTGGAGAATGTCTCGCCAGCCACAACCACGTCGCCCGCCAGATCCACGGCAATCGCGTTGCCTATATCGCCCATGTAATTGACATTGACTCGGCCGCCGCGCCCGCCCAAGTACGTCGAGTAGACCAGCGCCGTGCCGGCTGGATTCAGCTTGGTGACGAATGCGTTGGCATCATCCTTCGCCGCGCCGTTGTTCGTTGTCTGGTAGGCTCCCGGGGTTACCGGAAATCGGTGGAGTACGTCTCGCCAGCCACATACGCATCGCCGGTGGCATCCACAGCGATCGCATTGCCTTTATCGCCGGAAGAGGGAGTGAACGCAGAGAGGCCGCTCCCGCCCAGGTAGGTGGAGTAGACCAGCGCCGTGCCGCTTGGATTCAGCTTGGCGACGAATGCGTTGGCATCATCGTTCGCCGCGGCGCGATTCGTTGTCTGGAAGGCCCCTGGCGTCACCGGAAAGTCAGTGGAGTACGTCTGGCCAGCCACATACACGTTGCCGGCGGTGTCCACGACAATCGCATTGCCTATGTCACCACCGCCAATACTGCCGCTCCCGCCCAGGTAGGTGGAGTAGACTAGCGCCGTGCCGGTCGGATTCAGCTTGGTGACGAATGAGGACCCCCCGAGATTCGTTGTCTGGAAGGCCCCCGGGGTTACCGGAAAGTCGGTTGAGGACGTCTTGCCAGTCACATACGCATTGCCCGCAGAATCCACGGTAATAGCGTTGGCCGTATCCCAGCCGCTCCCGCCCAGATAGGTGGAATACACGAGTACCGGATCGATCACCAGCGCCTGGGCGTGGTTGTAAGCGCCGAGGGCGAAGTGAATCTGATTCGCTGCCGTGAGGACGTAGTGGCCTTCAACCGCTGTCCGTTGTCCGTTGTCAGTTGTCTGTTGCAAAACATCCGATTCCTTTTGGTATACCACTGGCTTGTGGAAGCGAATTTCGCCGCCGTCAGTTTTGATCACGAGGTCGCCATCGGCGCGATTTGTAGCGGCGGCTTTACGCCGCCACTTTTGCTCGATGGATGGCGGGATAAACCCGCCGCTACATCTAGGGCGATCACACCTGGATCGGCGCCGGGGGCCACCGTGAAATCGAATTCGAGTTGCCGCTGGTTGCCGTGGTAGACCAGATCAATGCCGGGATAGATGCCTGTGTAGCGCACTTTGGCGTAAGTGGGAACGCTCGTGTGCCACTGGGCCGGATCGTTGCCGATAAAGTAGTTGGCCGTCCCTGGCAACTGCTCCTCGCCCCGCGGCTCCGCCTTGCCGTTCGCTCCCGCCAGTTGCATCCGCACTACATCGGACGGTGCGGATTTCTGAAGGGGGCGCGGTTGGCGCTGCAAGCCGGGTCGGGCTGCGCCGATAACAGTCTTGCGCAGCGTCAACACCGCTTCGTTTCCGGTCAGATACAGTCCATAACCGCTCCCCCGCGAAAGGAACTTCACACTCTTGTCCGCCTGCCCTGTGTTGGCCTCAAAGCTTAGCGGAAGCTTTCCGTAGTCTTCGACAATCTGCGCTTTTTGTGCAGGCGAGGTCTTTTGAGATGGGGATGCTGGGCCAGCCGAGGCAGCAGTTAACGACGTTGTCGCAATGAGTCCCGTTACAAACAGGGCCCGTAGATAGGAAGCTTGCGCGTCTGCAAGCATAAAGGCCCCCTGTAGTTGATGCGGTTAACTTGGAGGAAATTTTCCCCCTCCAGTTGATGTGGTTGGCTTGAAGGAAGTTGTCCCGCCTGAAGTTGATGCGTTCCACCAGAAGAATCCATTCGTTCCGATATTCAGAGTTCCCACAAACGCTCGAGACAGGCGCGGGGCTAAACTCTGTCGCCCGCCGCGGCCCACAGCGGGAATGACCAGTGTTTCGAAGTGGATTCCATTCCAAATGACACCAGCACCGCGCACGCGCGAAGGTTGATTTTTTGTCGTATATCAGCCATGCTAGCGTTCTGTTCATAAAGGTTGCTAGAATCGACAATTCCAACGGTTCAAGTGAAAATATGAAAAAGATCCTGATTTACGACACGACGTTGCGAGACGGTTCGCAAGGCGAGGACATCTCATTCTCTTTGGAAGACAAGCTTCACATTGTAAAGAAGCTGGACGAGCTGGGGGTGGACTACGTAGAAGGAGGCTGGCCCGGGTCGAACAGCAAGGACATTGCTTTCTTCCGCCGAGCCCAGGAACTGAAGTTGAAGCATGCCAAGCTGGCGGCGTTTGGCAGCACTCGCCACCCGCGTCACAGCGTGGCCCACGACCGAAACCTTCACGCGCTTCTGGAAGCCAATACCCCGGTTGTGACCATCTTTGGGAAGACTTGGGATTTGCACGTGAAAGTGGCATTGGGCATCTCTCTGGAGGAGAACCTCGATCTGATTCGCGAGTCTGTCACGTTCCTGAAATCCAAAGGGAAGGAAGTGATCTACGACTCCGAGCATTTCTTTGACGGATTCAAAGCCAACTCGATTTATGCGTTGGCTACCCTCAAGGTTGCCGAGGAGGCAGGCGCCGACACCATTGTGTTATGCGACACCAACGGCGGCACACTGACCGGCGACATTGGCGAGCGCTTCCTGAGGGCATCGAAACATGTCAAGACGCCCCTGGGGATTCACACCCACAACGATTGCGAAATGGCGGTGGCCAACTCCATTGCCGCCGTGCAGCAGGGGGCGGCGCAGGTGCAGGGCACGATCAACGGGTATGGAGAACGCTGCGGCAATGCCAACCTTTGTTCTGTGATCCCCAATGTCGAGCTGAAGTTGGGCATGCGCTGCATCGGCCGGGAAAGCCTCAAGCACCTCACGGAGGTGTCCCACTACGTAAGCGAGTTGGCCAACCTGCACCATCGCCAGGATCTGCCCTATGTCGGCAAAAGCGCCTTTGCCCACAAAGGTGGCATTCATGTGAGCGCGGTGGTGAAAGAGGCATCTTCCTACGAGCACGTGGATCCGGCGGCGGTGGGCAACGAACGCCGGGTTTTGGTCTCCGAACTTTCCGGAAAGAGCAACGTGATCTACAAGGCGGCGGAGCTGGGCCTGGAGATCGACAAGTCCTCTCCCGACGCCAAGCTTGTAGTGGACAAACTCAAAGAGATGGAGCACTACGGCTATCAGTTTGAAGGCGCCGAAGGGTCTTTTGAGATCTTGTTTGACAAACTGGTGCACCACGCCAAGGAGTTTTTCGAGTTGGATGGCTTCCGCGTCATCACCGAGAAGAAAGGAGCCAACCAGCCTTACTCGGAGGCGGTCATTAAGTTGCGCGTGGACGGCGCGGAAGAACACACCGCCGCGGAAGGGGTTGGCCCGGTGAGCGCCTTGGACAGGGCGCTGAGGAAATCGCTCACCACTTTTTTCCCCTGCATCCGCAACATTCGCTTGACCGACTATAAGGTCCGCGTGCTGGACGCCAAAGCCGCCACGGACGCCAAGGTGCGGGTGCTGATCGAAACCACCGACGGCCACGAGACCTGGGGAACGGTGGGGGTTTCCGAAAACCTCATCGAGGCTAGCTGGCGGGCCCTTGTGGACAGCATCACTTACAAGCTGAAAAAGGAATACGGTTACAAGCAGCAGGCGAGCGAAGCCGGTACGACTTAGCAGGTTGTGGAGAAGTCCCAGGCGAAACCCTAGGCGGGATTTCTCACCAGTGCCGGAAGGGCGGGGCTAAAGAGTGTGTGTGAAGACTCGGCCAGCGAATGTGGAGGCCGCCTTCAGGCGAGCATTAGTCGTTGATAGCACTTTGGGGTGAGTCTGCCGGTAGTTATTCTGATAGCCGGGATGGGGTCGCGCCACTTGCTGCGGCGGTGGTCTCCGCGGCGTTGCCGCTGGCAGTCGAAACAACTGGAAGCGAACTGCTGGGGACGAAAGAGGGAGAGTTGGAAGAGTTGCTGGGAATACCGACAGCGGGGTTCGCTCACCAGGGAGCTCCAAATCGAGATGTGAGCCCTTCACTGTGAGCGCATTATTGCGCGCCATCAAAGGTCGAGCAAGAATCCAAACGCTGGCCATGGACTCGACACCCTTAGGTCCGCCGCTTGCGTGACCGGGCAAGTGAGGTCGATAATATCGGCAGTATGCGAGTCAAGGCTATCATCATCGTGGTCTTGTTGTTCCCAGGTCTAGCAATTGCGCAGGGGCCGGGTGGGGCGTACTCACGTTTGGCAACTCAAATCTGGGGGACTGAGAGCAGCAGCTCCATTGTTCGGTCACCCGACGGCGCAAAAGCGATTGTCGTCGACACGCTTGTCGTCGAAGGAGACAGGTTTCCCCATGGCTATGAAAAAATCTGGCGAGTCGGAGTTAAGGCCAACGGCATGGAGTACAAAACCAGCATCGGGGAATTGGTTGATTCGGAGGTTGCGTGGTCGCCAGACTCGAAGGCTTTTTTTGTGACGTACAGCGACGGTGGTAACATTGGAACGTTTCACGTCAAAGTATTCTACGTTGGCATCTCGGGGCTGAAGGAGAGTGAACCAATCCCAAATGGCCGCAAATTGCTCGTTCCGAAGTGCTTCGACCCGGAGTATCCGAACGTCGGCGCTATCAAGTGGCTGAAAGATTCTTCACGATTGCTGATCGCTGTCGAGGTTCCACCGCACTCGAGTTGTGCCAGCATGGGGACGTTCCGGGCCTACGAAATCAACGTTCCCGATGGAACAGTGCTGAGGCAATACGGGCAACTTCGAGCGAAGGCCCTTTTCGCCAGCAGTCTCGGTAAAGAACTGGTGGGCGCTGATGACGATTGCGTGCGCAATCCCCAAACGTGCATCCCGCGCGGCCTCAACATTGGAACTGGCCGACCCCGATAGAGCCGCAATAAGTGTCAAGATGAGCCAGTCAAAATCGGAAACTGATATAGAGTATTACCGTGTCCCCGCCGATGAGTCGGTTTGTCACCCGCAGGCGCATTTCCGCAAGAGTCCCGTCGGTCAGGGCTTCGTGGCCAGGATCAGAGGCGAAGGGCCGGGGGCTTCGAGCGTGCGCGGGTTTACAAAGCCCGTCTCGGCCAGCCAAGCGCTGATTTCGCGAAACGAGTAGGTGTCTCCGCAATCGGTATTCACCAACATGTTCACCGCGAAGAGCAGGCCAACAAGCGGTTCCGTTCTTTCGTCATTCACCAGGAACTCGGCGATGGCGATGGTGCCGCCCGAGGTCAGCGCAGCGAAGGTCTTGCGGAGCAAGGCGCGGCTGCGCTCCTCGCCTTCGCTGTGAAGAATGTGGCCCAGGGTGGCGACGGCGTGGTTGCGCCCGAAATCGACCGCGAGCAGGTCGCCGGCGACGAACTGAAAGCGCTTCATCAGTCCGAAGCGGGCCACGGTTTTGCGGGTGACCGGGAGCACCTCGGGCCAGTCTACGGCCGTGACGCGGACGAGCTGCGAGCTCTCGGCCAAGGCGATGCCCCACACCCCGGAACCCGCCGCCAGGTCGAGCACGCTGAGCGCTTGCCCGGAGCCGTCCAGGTGGAGCGCTGCGGCCAGCCTTTGCGCCGAGGGGTAGCTCATGGGGAAGATGTCCTCGACGAACTTGTGAAAGAAATCGCCTCCCTGCCGCTCCTGATTGACCGCCTCCGCCGGCCTGCCGGTGGCGACAATTTCGTTGAGGCGCAGCCACTTCGGAATCAATTGCTCACTACAGTGGAGAATCATGCCGCCCTTGAAATCTGGCTTGGTGCTGACCAGAAATGCGGCGCTTTCCGGAGTGAGTGCGTAACGGCCCTGCGGGTCTTTGGTGAGGAAGTTCAGTCCCACCAGCGCGTTCATGACCGCGCTCAATCCGCGGGCTGAGGCTCCGGTCACGTCCTCAACTTCATCGGCGGTTTTCGGGCCGCCGTCCAAGACGTCGAAAACGCGGTGGCGAATCGCAGCCTCCAGAATGAGCGGCGGCGCGTAGCCCCACACGAACTGCATGATCCGCTCGGGCGTAACCTGCGGTTGACTGGAAGCACTCATCTTCCCCTCCACTGAACTGGGTTTTCCCTTTTGCATCCCTGATTGCCACGATTATACATCAGACTTCCCCTCTTCGAAAAGCCCCAGCCAGTGGCTCAGTAGACAGGCGTCAGTTCGGTTTCGGGAACCTAGACATCACAAGGAGATATGCCAGCCGCGTGCCGATGCCTCTAGTCCGCCCAAGCCAGATAGCCGGGTACGATTAGATTGACTACCGGCACGATCATCAGAATCCCCCACCAGCTCGGCTTGCCTCGCGCCTCCGCTATGGCCATCCAGACGATGATTATGATCACGATGTTCACGAGGGGAATCAAACATAGGATGAACCACCAAAGTGGCTTCTTGGCAATGTTCAACATCAGGAAAATATTCGCGACGGGTATCCAAGCCAGCCAGCCATTCTCCGTGTTGGTCTTCTTGGCGATGGTCTGGAGCGCCAGGGCTATGTACACGTAAAACGCCACACAGATCACCAGGAACACCAGAAGCATCACCCCCATCACCGCTGTCCGGGCGGGGCTGCTACTCCCCTCTTGCGCAAACGCCGTACCTGCCGTCAGCAACAACGCGCTGGATAGGACCGAAAAGTAAATTAGGGTCAGGACTGACCGATAGTTCGCAAGCGTGTGATGCGTTTTCATAGTAATTCCTCCCTCTCAGATCAGACTATTGTCAGACGTGCTTGGTTAGATCCGAAATCTCCATCTTGGACTTCCGATTCTGCGCGAGTATACACCTTACAGCGCCCTTTTGGAATTTTCTCTGAGGTTCCCGTCTCAATCCCTATACGGCCTCCTAAAGGGCCGACGGGTGGAGAAGAGAAAAGTCTTGCAATTCATCGTGCAGAGGAGTAAACAGAAAGCATGCTGACGGGAGGAGATATGACTCCACCGGGCACGCATATGAAAGGCAAATGAACACACCGCTCTTGCGGTGCGCACCGCTGGCGACGTTCCGCGGACGCTGCCACGGCTGAGAAAAAAACGAACTAACGAAGCGGGGGGCCGGAACTGGCTCCCCGTCTTCATTTTGGGGTCACAACATCCTGACCCCAGCCCAGACTCCCCACCTTTACTGCCAACCGGCGGCGCACACAGTGCTTGCTAGGAGATTCTGCGGCTTTGGCGTGTGTGGCCAGGAAAAAGCTCCGGACTCTGAACAGCAGGTCCGCGCCACGGCGCTCACGATGTCGTGCGCAATTCCTCACGGATCACGCGGCGCAGTGTTTCCTCGAGCGTGGGCTTCTGCGCGCCCTCGACATAGGCGCGTAGCACGTTGTTGATCAAGGTCTGATAGTTGCCGCCGCCGGCGCACTCCACCAAGTCCCGAAAATAATTCAGAATGTCGGTGTCCAAGCGGATCGTGATGCGCTCCTTGCGGGGTGGGATGGGCAATACCGGGCCGCGTTTTCCTTTGCTGAAATCGTAGGTTCTCATTGAAGCTTTGAGGTTAGGAACCCGCGTATGGGTTCATGTACAACCGAGCGTGAAGGTAAGCACTACCACCGGTCTTTGCTTGTGGGGATAAGAGAACTGGTACAAGCGGACTTCTCCGCGCGTTATCGCTCCGGCCACCATGCCACTCGCTCCCAGGCCGCAACGTCACCCGCGGCCTGCGGATGCTCTCGGTAGCCCCGCCGGTCGCGAGCCTCGATCTCGCGCGTGCGGAGGCGCTTCAAGTGTTCGCGAAGGGCCTCGCGAATCAGAGCCGAACGGTTTACTTGCGCCCGTTTGGCAGCTCCATTCGCGGCCCGAAGCAATTCCGAATCCAACACCACTTGGATGGTTTCCATAATGTGGAGGTCACTCCACAGTTTGATCAACAGTCAATTCGACGGCTAATGGCCTGATTGCGGGATGATGGGCAGTATCACGTGCGAGGGGCGCTCCCGGTCGTGATAGATCGTATTGGTGGCGACGGACAGCCGCCGGTTCGCATTCAGCGCTTCGCCGGTGTTCGGGTTGACATCGAAGCGGGGGAAATTGCTGCTGGAAATGTCCAGCCGTATTCGATGACCTTTGCGGAAGAGATTCGAGGTCGGGTAGAGATGGATGGTCAGGGCGTAAACTCGGCCAGGTTGCATGAGCTCGGCTTGCTCGAGCGAATCGCGGAAGCGGGCGCGAAGGATGCCATCCTCGAGGTTCATGTCCATTCCGCCCGGCAAGTCGGAACTGGGAGGGTGCACGTCGATGAGCTTGGCGGTGAAATCGGTGTCGGGTGCGGACGACGACACCCACAGCTTCACGTCGATGGGGCCCGTCACTTCCACATCCTGTTCGAGCGGTGGAGTCATGAACACCAGCACGTCGCGCCGCGCGGAAAGCGGGAGGTGGTTGTGACAGTTCCACACGGCCTCACTGCAGCGCTGATCCCAGGCGCCCTGAAGCAGTATACCGCTGCCGGACGACGTGTTTCCGCCGACGGTCGGGACGGGGTTGCGCGGATCGAAATCATAGCTGGAGCGACTGTCGGACTCGTCCGGCTTTTCCATGGAGAGCATATCGTCGGCGTGGAGATAGTAGGGAGTCCAGTGTGTCCGTGAGAGCGGCCACTCCTGCTCATCGCGCCACACACCACCGTGCAAGTGAAAGCCCTCTGCAGTCTTGCGCTCGGTGCCGCCACCCATTACGAAGATCCTCACCGGAGCGTCGCGCTCGACGCCATTGTCCGCTCCTTCAAGCCAGTGGTCGAACCAGCGCAAGTGAAATGCCCCGCTGTCGATGGCCGCCTCGGAGCCGAAATCCGTCTGCCCGTGCGCGTGAAGCATGTGCTGGCCGTGAATCCAGGGTCCCATGATCATCTTCACCGGTCCGCGCTTGGTTCGCGCGAGAGCCATGTAGCTCATGGTCGTTTGTAGCGCCCAGGAATCGTACCAGCCGCCGATGAGGTAGACGGGAACGTCTTTGTATCGGTTCATCTGATCGACGACGTCAAAGCCCGGCTGTTTCCAAGCGCTGTCGTTCTCGCCGTGACCCATGGCGAAAACCAGCCAGTCCTCATACTCGGGGGCAAGCTTGAGCGGAGTCGTACCCCTGCGCAAGGGAAGCTCGGTCAGATATTCACGAACATGCCTGGCAGCCTCTTCAAGAGCCGAGCGCGTGGCTGGGTCGCGAGCTTCGCGGCTGCCTTGCGGCGCGCCTATTGTAAAGATCCAGTTCATGAAGCGCAGCTCGAACGCTCCCCCATTGCGCATACCAAAATAGCCGGCGTTCGACACCGCGTCTACGGGAATCAAAGCCTTCAACCCGGGCGGATTGCTTTCGGCCATGGCGTGTTGCGTACCGCCCACGTAAGAAGTGCCGAGCATGCCGAATCCGCCGTCGCTCCAAGACTGATGCACGAGCCACTGGGCAGTGTCGTATCCGTCGTTCACGTCGTCGGTCATCATGTGCCAGACGCCTTCCGAGGCATAGCGGCCGCGCGTGTCCTGGGAGACGACCACGTAGCCGTGCTTCACGAAAGGGAGGACCTGTCCGCTGGACTCATCCTTATTGTAGGGAGTTCGCTCCAGAATGGCCGGGAATTCGCCCTCCAGCCGGACGCCGTCCCTGGCGGGGAAATAGACGTCGGTCGCCAGCCGTACGCCGTCGCGCATGGGCACCATCACGTTCTTGGCGACGACATAGGATGCAGTATCGGTCGCGCGCCCGCGCTGCCCTGCCACGAGGGTGAACACCGTGGAAGCGAGCAGCCAGACTGGGAACAGCCTGGAGCCGCGCCGTGCTGAGAGCTTCATGAAGAGCCTCCAGGATTTTTCCTGTTTACTCGACCACCAAGACGCGATGGATGTCCACTCGCGGCACGTTGACCGTTACCAAGCCATCGCGGTAGGACCAGTCAATGTTCACGTCCGAGGGCACAATCGTCACGGACTTGGGCGGGCCATCCCTGCGCAGGCGAACCACCACGTTCTGGATAGGCGGGAGTTCCTCCACGATCACCCGGTTGGGCGAGAGCGTCTCCCCCGCACCGCGATTGAGCAGGTTGACCAGAAGCCTCCCGTTCTTCTGCCTTAGCACCATCTCCAGGTGAGGCGGTCCCTCAACGCCCGCCATCCAACGAATTCCCAGACCGTCCAAAAGGTTGCCAATTAGTTCCCGCAGGGCCGGACTGTGAGTCAAGTAGTAATTGCGGAAGATAGGCCCGTACACCGCGACGACGGCGCCTTTGCCCAGTACACGTTTTGTGACCACGGCCTGGTCAGTCATATCTTTGCCGGGCTCCTGCTGATTGAGGCGACGGAGCAACACTTCGGTGCCCGATGCCGGCACCACCGCTTGCCACACAGGACCTACTGGCACAGCGCGCCTTCCCAGTGGGAGGTAAATGCGATCAGCCATAGCCTCCGGGCCAGGCGTGGCGCCAACCAAGGCGGGATAATGCCGCGCCAACTGTTCACCACTCATCAACACATAGCCCCCGGAACGAGCGAACTTATCGAGCGCAAGAAGCACTTGGTCGCTCAAACGTGTCTCTTCCGGCACCACCACCAGTTTGTAGTCGTTCATTCGCTCGAGTGCGGCATCCTCGGTCAAGACATCGGTGGAGTGATGAGTTTCGAGCAGCGCCTGGAGTGCGCCTTGCACCGGCTCGATGGCGTCAGCGAAGTTGAACAGAGGTTCGTTGTGCGCGTAGAAGTGTTCCGGCAGATGAAGCACCGCGGCTTGCGGGACGGTCTTCGAGTGAAAGCATGCCTCTTGGCGCGCGCGGCAGAACTCCCCCACCTCCGCCATGATTTCATTATGCCATCCGGTAAGCCAGCCGCTGCGCTGAGGATTTTCATAGATCATCACCGCCCCGCCCAGCGCCACCACCTCGGAAACCTCCTGTTCCAGGTGTAAGGCCGGCTTGAACACCCAGGGTGAA
Source organism: Terriglobia bacterium (assembly GCA_050008675.1). Taxonomy (GTDB): domain Bacteria; phylum Acidobacteriota; class Terriglobia; order UBA7540; family UBA7540; genus CAVROP01. Next base: position 15,610 of record JBEKME010000040.1, on the reverse strand, counting down.
CTTTCCTTGCCGGCTCGCGTGAAGCCCCAGGCCATCAGGTCCCAGCTCATTTCACGAGAGTCCATCACACGGCCTTCGAATGCGGCGACGTCGCCGCCCCAACTGGGCGAGAAGTCACCGCTCAAGTAATCCACCGGGGCCTTCACGGCATCAGGCTCACGGACCGTATACATCCAGTTGCTCACCACCAAACAGCCTGGCTTGCGGGCGTGCACGGCTTGGGTGTATTTCACCACGTGCTCGACGAAAAGATCACGGTGAAATGCCAGCCACTCTTCCCAGTGGGTTTGCCCTTTCTGGGTGGGAATCTCATTGATGCCGGTTCGCCTCGTGAACTCCGCCCGGCAACGCTCACACCAACAAGGAAGGGCAGCCCAGTTTTCGCCATCGACCCAGAAACCATCCACGTCGTACTTGTCGATGATCTCCATCATCTGGGGAATCATCAGTTGCTCGTCGTATCCGTGCAAACGGCAAGTAATCCTGGTGTCGCGTTGGCCCTTGGCATCGACTCGAGCCCATTCCGGGTGGAGCTCGATGGCTCGCGAGTCCCAAACCCCCGAGTAGTGAACCCCCAATTTGATCCCCAGCTCTCGGGTGACATCGCGATAGATTCGCAACGAGTCCTTCACCACTCCGGGCGACGTGGAGCCGACGCTGGTCGGCCAACTCGTGTAACCGGGATGGCCCTTGCAGTCAGTCTGCACCCAGTCGGGCCGAGTTCTCAGCAAGCGCTCGCGCAAGTGCGCCGGGGTCAGCTCGCGGCCCAACTCGGTATCCTGGGCGTTGGCGTGGAGGTCGTAATGAATGCCGAAGAACACGTTCTCGTGCCAGTTGGGACTGGGGCTCGAGGCTTGGCTCTTCGCGTTGCGGGGCAGAGCGAGAGAACCCAGCAAGAGTCCGGTGAGAACAATGATGTGGGTGCTTTTTGACACGCTCTTGCCTCCCGGGTTAGATCATGTACAAATTGTCCCTATCGGAACTCTGTCTTGATCCGGCGAGTATTAACCGCCTTTATTTTCAATAACATTCCCGCTTTGAGGGGTTAAGTACCTGTGTTTTCATAAACATTACAGCTTCGTTCCCAAGTCTTCCACAGCGGCCCTTTGTTTTCAATAACATTCCCGCTTCGTTCCGAAAAAAAGAATTCTTTCCAAGGTGGGTAGGCTCTCTTGAGCCGCCGAAGAAATTGCGCAAGCGATGCTGGAACGCCCCGGCGGCAGGCAGACCTTTGTCCCCCAGTGCCCAAGCCCCAGCCCCCTTCTTTTCATAGACATTCCCGCTTCATTCCCTCAAATTTTGGAGTGCGGCCCGCCACTTGATGGGCTGCCACCCGTAGCGCTGATCCCGCATCGCGGGATCGGCATTTTGGCGCTTCCCCAAACGAGCTTACCCCGCCTTGCGGGGTCAGCGCTATGGCCCCACCCGACATCCCAGCTTTGTTCCCGAGTTTTCCACAGCGGTCTTTTATTTTCATGGACATTCCCGCTTCGTTCCTTCGAATTTTTGAGTACGGCCCGCCACTTGACGGGCTGCCAGCTATCGGGCCGATCCCGCATTGCGGGATCGGCATTTTGCCGGTTCCGCAACCCTGCTGACCCCGCCTTGCGGGGTCAGCGCTACGACCGCACCCGACATCCCAGCTTTGTGCCCGAGCTTCCCACAGCGGTCTTTTGTTTTCATAGACATTCCCGCTTCGTTCCTACAAAAAAGAATTCTTTCCCACTGGCAACCCACCTTCAACAGTTCATGATTGACAGAATGCGTCTGCCAACAAATCATTTTCCCCGGTCGCGGCGGCTTTTGCCCGCCAGAACAGGTGCAGGCGCTGAGGCGGCTGTGGTCCTTGCGGGCGTTCCACACCGTACCCATACGCTACCAGTCTAGCTTACAAACCGGAGCCTGTCAAGCCCTAATTTTTGAGGGCCGCTCCACCCCCTTGCCACGACCCCGCGCTTGTGGTAACTATCTCTCATTGATGACGCCACTTGAAACTTACCTACGGGAACTGCGCGACATTCGCTCCACAGGAGCGGGAGCTGAGGAAGAATCCTACTATCATCCTCTTGCTACCCTGCTGAACGAGGTCGGCAAGAAACTCAAGCCGAAGGTCAAGTGCGTCCTGCAACTCGCGAACCGCGGCGCCGGCAAGCCGGACGGCGGCCTATTCACGGCTGAGCAGTTCGAGCATCTTTCCGACGCCGAGCCCCTGCCGGGCCAGCTTCCGGCGCGGGGCGCGATTGAGGTGAAGCCCACCAAAGACGACGCCTGGGTCACCGCCGAGGCCAAACAGGTGACCAAGTACTGGAACCGCTACCGCCAGGTCCTGGTCACTAACTACCGTGATTTCGTCCTGGTGGGCCAGGATGCCGAGAGCAACCCGGCGATCCTGGAAACTTACCGGCTGGCGGAGAGCGAGAAAGCCTTTTGGCAGGCAGCGGCCACGCCGCGCTCGACGGCGGAGAAACAGAATGACCGCTTCGTCGAGTACCTCCAGCGCGTCATGCGCCACGGCGCGCCCATCGCCGCACCCGAGGACGTGGCTTGGTTCCTCGCCTCCTACGCCCGCGACGCCCTGGCCGCCATCCGTGGCGTGGAGCTTTCGGCCCTGGGGGCGGTCCGCGCCGCGCTCGAAGAAGCCCTGGGCCTGAAGTTCGAGGGCGAAAAAGGCGAGCACTTCTTCCGCTCCAGCCTCGTCCAGACCCTCTTCTATGGCATCTTCTCTGCCTGGGTGCTCTGGTCCCGCCACAATCCGCCCACGTCTCGAAACCGGTTCGACTGGCGGCTCACGATCTGGTCGCTCCGCGTTCCCATGATCTCGCGCCTGTTCTTGCTGATCGCCAATCCCAACCAGCTTGACGCGCTCAAGCTGTCCGAGGTGCTCAATTGGACGGGTGCCGTGCTCAACCGCGTTGACCGGGCCTCCTTCTTCAGCAACTTCGAGGAAAGCCACGCCGTGCAGTATTTTTACGAGCCCTTCCTGGAGGCCTTTGACCCCGAATTGCGCAAGCAACTCGGTGTCTGGTACACGCCGCCCGAGATCGTGAAGTACATGGTGGAGCGCGTCGATACCGTGCTGCGCCAGGAACTGGGCTTGCCGCTCGGTCTTGCCGATAAGAACGTCTATGTGCTCGATCCCTGCTGCGGCACGGGCTCCTATCTGGTTGAAGTGCTCGACCGCATTCATCGAACCCTCAAAGAGTGCGGCGAAAACGGCCTCACCGCCAGTGACCTGAAAGAAGCGGCGCAAAAGCGCGTCTTTGGTTTCGAGATTCTCCCCGCGCCTTTCGTTGTTTCGCACCTTCAACTGGGCCTGCTTTTGCAGAAGCTCGGTGTGCCACTTTCTGATGGAGCGCCGGCGCAGGTCTTCGGCCCGCTGCTTTCGCATGCAATACCGGTCTTGGGCGCGGCAAGTGCCGCTGTAGCGCCGGGCTTCAGCCCGGCACGTGCCGCCCTAAGGGGCGCCACATACGGACCCGAGCGGGTCGCCGTCTTCCTCACGAACTCACTGACCGGCTGGGAGCCGCCCAAGGGCCCCAAGCAACACCTGATCTTCCCGGAAATGGAGCAGGAACGCGACGCCGCAGAGTACGTGAAGCAGCAGGCGAAGATCCTGGTGGTGCTGGGCAATCCGCCGTACAACGGATTCGCCGGCGTCGCTGTGGCGGAAGAGCGCGATTTGACGAACGCTTACCGCACCACGAACCGCGCGCCCGCTCCCCAGGGGCAGGGGTTGAACGACCTGTACGTGCGCTTTTACCGCATGGCAGAGCGCCGCATCGTCGAGATGTCCGGCAGGGGCGTCGTGTGCTTCATTTCGAACTACTCCTGGCTCGACGGGCTGTCCTTTACCGGGATGCGTGAACGGTACCTGGACGCCTTCGACTGCATTTGGATTGACTGCCTTAATGGCGATAAGTACAAGACGGGAAAGCTCACGCCCGAAGGTGAGCCGGACCCGAGTGTGTTTTCGACCGAATTCAACCCGGAAGGCATTCAGGTGGGAACGGCGATCGCGTTACTCGCCCGTACCACTCCCGTCCCGGCGGTCGAGAAAGAGAAGAGCCAGCAAGACGCTGGCGCTACGGGGATCCGCTTCCGCCATGTGTGGGGCAAGACCAAGCGCCAGCAATTGCTCGAAAGCGCCGCGCAGGACGGCCAGGGCCTTTACCAGCAACTCGAGCCCCCGCTGGAGCTTGGTTTGCCTTTCGCGCCCGCACAGGTGGACACCGGCTATCTGGCGTGGCCGCTGCTGCCAGACCTCTTTCCTGTTTCCTTTCCCGGTGTCAAGACCAGCCGGGACGACGTGGTAGTGGACATCGACCGCGAGCGGCTGCTCGAGCTTATGGAGCTGTACTTTGATCCCGAAGTGAGCCACGAGGAAATGCGCAGGGTCTGTCCCTCGGTAATGACGAGCACGGCGCGCTTCAAGGCCGAGGCCGTGCGCGATTACCTTTGCGAGCGCGGCTTCTTGGAGCAAAACCTTGTCCGATACTGCTACCGGCCCTTCGACGCGCGGTGGCTCTACTGGGAGGGGGAGACGAAGCTGCTGGACGAAAAACGCAGCGAGTACTTCCCTCATGTCTTCGCGGGAAACGGTTTCATGTTTACTACGGGCAGAACCCGCAAGAGCCTTATCGAGCCAGCGCTCTTCTGTTGTACGCTGTGCGACCTTAACTCGATGGACAGCGGCGCGCGTGGCTTCCCGTTGTACCTGGATTCCGCTTCGCAGCACAAATCTTTGATCCCGGGTTACCCGCCAAGCGGCGTTATAGACTTGAGGGAGGGGGCCCGGCCAAACGCGAGTGAGTCGTTAATCCACTACATTGGGAAGGTGGCAACAGGAGGCGAGATGGCCAGTCCTTTTTACCACACAATTGCCATCCTGCACTCCCGAGCATATCGCAACGAACACATCGCTGGGCTGAGATCCAACTGGCCGCGGATTCCGCTGCCGGACTCGAAGGAATTGCTGCTGGCTTCGGCGGCGCTGGGCCGGAAGATCGCCGCGCTGCTCGACACGGAGGCGCCGTTCGATGTAGGGGCGCCCCTTGTGGGCGCCCTGGCCGGGCGGGCACAAGGGCCGCCCCTACAGAGAATCGGCGTGCCCACCCGCATGGACGGCAAGGCTCTCGACGAAACTAACGATCTCGCCGTGACCGCCGGCTGGGGTCACGCGGGCAAGGGCGGGGTCACCATGCCGGGGAAGGGCAGACTCATCGAACGAGACTACACACCCGAGGAACGACAGATAATGCTCGGCGACCGCACCTGCGACGTGTACTTGAACGACGTGGCCTACTGGAAGAACATCCCGCTGCGGGTTTGGGAGTACACCATCGGCGGCTACCAGGTCGTCAAGAAATGGCTCTCCTACCGCGAGGAAAAACTGCTGGGCCGCCCGATGACCAAAGATGAGGTCCGCTGGGTGCAGGAGATGGCCCGCCGCATCGCCGCCATCCTGCTGCTCGAACCGCTCCTCGACGAGAATTACCGCGCGGTCAAAGCCCATACCTACGAGTGGCCGAAGAACGGGTAGGGATCAGACGAACCAGCAGAGGCAAAGGTCCTGATGTGCTAAGCTGGTAGCTGCGGGGGAGCCCATGATCCGGAATTTAGACGTCCAGAACTTCAAATCCTTCAAGCATGTTTCGATCGACATGGGCCGGCTCAACGTCCTGGTGGGGCCGAACATGTCGGGAAAGAGCAACCTTATTGACGTATTTCGTCTCCTTTCGCGTACGGTTGCTCCCGCTGCGGGAACCTACGGTCTGCCTAATGCGATCCTCAGTTTCGGCAGTGGCTTTGAGGATCTGGCTTGGAAAGGCGCCGATTCAAGGCTGATTTCGATTGCGCTGGAAGGTGAGGGCTGGCCGCCCTTGCGGCCGAAAGAAGGCGCAAAGTGGAGCTACCGTATTGAGACGGTCGGTGATCCCTACGGACGGAGCATCATACAAGAGGAGTCCCTAAAGGTTTCCACAGCCGAGGGCGAGAGGAATCTAATAAACAACCCCGCGGGACAGAGACAGTTCGCCAGTTTGAAAGGCGCCAGCCTCGGCGACGTAGGCTTTCCGGACAGGTCGGCGCTTGAATTTGAAAGGACCGATTGGGAGGGGAATGCCTTACGCGAGTACATCCTCAAGTGGCGCTTTTACAGCCTCATCCCAAGCAGCATGAGGAGTGCGAATCAGAGCTGGGCTGCACCCTTTCTCCAGGAGCATGGCGAGAATTTCTCCTCCTGGCTGATGACTCTCCAGACGCGACATGATGACGAATTCGAAAGAATCGCAAGAGTAGCAAGGGACGTGCTCCCTGAATTGGAGAAGCTCTTTACGGAGCCGACGCAACAAGGAAATGTCTTCGCTGCCACGCGCGAGAAATATTTGAAGCGCACAACCTCCATCAATCAAATGTCGGACGGCGAGCTGGTTTTCATCGCTTTGCTTTCCCTCATCTACAGTCCGTCTGAACTTGCCTCTCCGCTCCTGCTCATTGAAGAAGCGGAGAATCATCTGCACCTGCGACTGCTTGTGACCTTCGTCGAATTGCTCAAACAAGTCCAACAAGAATTGCCACCCGCACGATGTCCGCAGGTGATCATGACAACGCACTCACCGCACCTAGTCGACCAATTCAATCTTGATGAGTTGATCGTGCTTGAAAAGCGCGAGGGCGCCGCGACCGTCACACGTCCAGGTGATAGGGAGCACTTGCGAAAGCTCCTCCAGGAAGAGGAAATCGGCCTGGGAAGCCTATACTACTCGGGGGCGCTCGGCGGTGCCAGCTAACGCGTACGGAATTGTCGTCGAAGGGCCGTATGATGTAGCGGTATTGCGCGAGCTGATCCCGCGAATATTGGGCCGAGACGTGCCCGTAATTTCCCGTCCGTGTTATGGCAAGGACGACCTCTGGAAGAATCTTCTAATTCATCTGAAAACCTTAGATTACGCAGTGGAGGGGCGGGCGGTCGAGAAGGCTTTTGTTATTCGGGACCCAGGCGGCAAGGACCCCAAAATCATAGAAGAAGAGTTGACCCGGAAGGTTGAAGAGCGACGTTGGGCGTTCTCTCAAGGGGTTCATGTGTGTATCATCCGTCGAGAAGTGGAAACGTGGCTGCTCGCGGATGTGGCGGAAGGGGTCAATGCCGTCGCCATAAAAAGAGGAGGCAGGGCGGTTGCTGAAGTGCAAGGGACGCTCGAAGACTTCGAATACCCGAAGCAAAGGCTGAGGCAATTGCTCTCAGACGCAAGACTCGAATACACAGACCAAGTGTGCGCCGAGATTGCGCGGTCGTTGAGACTCGAGACCTTAAGTTATCGCTGCCCGTCTTTCCGCACCTTCGAGCAGCGGGTCGTCGATTGCTGAGCGGGGTGGCGCATCGGAGTTTCGCTTCTCAGGAAATGAGGCTTCTGCATTAATGGCGCAGCAAGCGTAGCCCGGACCTGCTTCCCAAGGTCCGCGGCTTCTTACGCGGATTGCTCGTCGAACCGCGGGCCTTCAAATCAGGTCCACACTACCTCGCTCCTTAGCCATGCCAGTTAGTGAGGTTGAGGTAGCCGATCCTTCTGAGATCATCCAGAAGCACGTGGCGCAGCCCTGCCTTCGGCTTCCGACACGTCCTGGGGAGGCTCCGCAAGGATTTCGCCGCACTTTGGTTCTGGATGGTATTCGCAAGGGATGCTTTAGGTGTTATTCTTTGTTCGGAGAATAGGCGATGGAAGCTGTAGTGCGCAGCTTGATTCTGAAGGGCTTTCGCAGCCTTTCAGACGTCCGAATTGAATTCGACAACCCGACGTTCCTGGTCGGACGCAACGGGGCAGGAAAGAGCAATATCGGAGATGCCCTCGCGTTCATATCGGAAGCGATGAGTTCCCCGCTGCGAGATGTAATCGACCGGCGCGGAGGGATAACCAGCGTCCGCACGCAATCTCCAGATGGGGGCAGGCCACGGAAATTGGGCTTCGGGGTTGTCTTGAGGTTAGCAGAATGGCTGCAATACGTCGAGAATCTTTCTGTGGAGATCGCTGGCTATTGGGCCTCTGTTCGATATGCCTTCGAAGTCAGTCCCCTCCGGAACTACGATTTTGAGGTTTCGCGCGAGCAGTGCGTTCTTCACAGCAGGGACGGCGAGACCCGCTGGTTCGACAGACGCAAGAACGAAGCAAAGTCCAACATCATTGGCTTGCCCAAAATGGAGTTCTTCTCGCCTTCATCTCTCGCCATGCCGCTGCTTGGGGGGGTTCTACCATTTGAGGGCGTCCAGCAGAGTTTGAGTCGAATGAAAGTTTACGCCATTGACCCAGCGGCCTTGCGTGAAATGCAAGACCCGGAGAGTGGAACGGACCTGAGGGCGGACGGACGAAACGCCGCAAGCGTCTTTGAAGAGATCGAACGTCGTTCGCCCGAGAGCACCAAGAGAATTGAGGAGATTCTTTCGGCAATTGTGCCGAATACTTTGGGTTTGGACACAGTTCAGCATGGCAAGAAGTTGGCAATCGAATTCAGCCAAGGGTGGGGTGACAGAAAGAGAGCCACGTTCGAAGCGTATAGCATGTCGGACGGGACGCTCAGAGCGCTTGGCTTATTGCTGGCTGTATTTCAGGTTCGCAAGCCTTCGCTCATATTCATTGATGAACCCGAGACGTCAATCCATCCTGGTGCTGCAGGGGCGATACTCGATGCGCTGAGACATGCGGCGGCAACGATGCAGGTGGTAGTCAGCACTCAGAGCCCGGAAATACTCGATGCAAAATGGATAGAGGACAAGAACATCCGCAGTGTGGTTTGGCGAGAAGGGGCGACGCACGTCGAAGAAATATCGGAAAACGCAAAACGAGCTCTAGGCGCCCATTTGATGGGGGCCGGGGAACTGCTCCGTTCGGAAGCCCTCGAGCCAGGGCCGGCGCCGCAAGAACTGAATCGCCCAGATGTCGACCTGTTTGAGGAGGTTTGATGGTAATACAGCCTCTCGTCGAAGGATACGGGGAGGTTGAGGCCCTCCCTGTCCTGTTGCGTAGGTTGCAGGCTGCCGCCCAACAATACGGCTTTCAAATCGTCCGCCCGTTTCGGAGGAAACGGTCTGAACTGACGACGGAGGGGTCGGTGCGACGGTCAGTAAGGCTAGCTCTGGGAACGCCGGATTGCGCTGGAATAATCATCTTATTCGACAGCGACGAGGAACCTGCGTGCATCATTGGCCCCGATGTGCAGAGATGGGCACAGGCCGAAGCGGGCCCGATTCCCTGTCAGGCCGTGGCGGTTACGCGCGAATATGAGGCGTGGTTTATTTCGGCAATCGAATCGCTGAGAGGAGTACGCGGCATTTCTCGCGTCGCAATCTCACATCCGACGCCAGAAACAGTTCGGAATGCAAAAGGGGCTCTCCAGGCGCGCATGGTCCCCGGTAGCTTTTATTCGCCCACGGTTGACCAAGCCGCCCTTACTGCACAAGTTGACCTCGCCGAGGTTCACAAAAGGTGCCGCTCCTTCCGCAAGATGGTGAAGGCATTTGGCGTTCTCGCGCAAGCAACCGGAGTACGCCTGGAGAATTGGCCACCACAAGGTTGGTAACGGCTAGGGGTGCACATTGTTTTTGAAGCAGGGGGCTTCGAGCTATGACGATCAGTTATGACAGCGAAGTGGACGCCCTCTATATCCGCTTCATCGAAACCACTGTGACCACCGAGCACGTTGCCGAAGGTATAGCGGTGGACTACGCGGCGGACGGCCGCATGGCGGGCATCGAAATCCTGGACGCCCGCAAACGCTTTGGCGACGCCGAAGTGTTCCGCCGGGTGGTGCTCGAGGACGTCGCCTTAGGCAAACCTGCTCCTGCGCGAGGCTAGCCGCCCGTTCGCTAGCGCTCGCAACGTCACGTTGGACACGGAGAAGTCCTGGACCTGGCCCCCGACTTGGGGCATTTGCCGCACAGATTTCAGGCGAGTCATCAAGGTTGGCGATTGCATTTTCTTCGTCTTACCGAAAGGCTCTCCAGAAACTCGACGCATTATTCGTTTCCATTGAGCAGCTTGGGCCGAGCCTGTCTGAGCCGTGCTCGCCCCGCAACTAACCCCTCACCCGGCCCGCGACGGCTGGTGAAAGCGCCGTCGCGGTCCACCCTCTCCCCTTGGGAGAGGGCGGACCCACTTTGCCATGCGCTGCGTTTCTGACATCACGGATAACGGTCTTTGGCTATCCTCGCTCAGAATTCCCGCAGATGGTCTATGGCTATTTCAAGGTGCGCGAGAGAATCACCCATATGGAAGCGTACGCCCGCCGCGAGCTTCGCCGCAAACGCAGGGGGGACAAGGTTCCGAACGAGGATATCATTCTCGACGCAGACGGGCGCTATAACCGATTTGACGGCGGCTACCACAAGGATAGATTCGGCGAAATAAAGCGTCACTACGTCATCGGCGACACGAGTGAAAGCGCGTTGCTTTCTCCAAAAGGATCGGGCATTACGGTCCGTGGCTCTCTGGTGGTTTCTCGAATTCTTGCCAGGGTTTCAGATGCCAGATAGTAGCGGCCGCGCCTTTCTCCCTGCCCTACGATTAGGCCCAGATCAGCTAGAGACTTCAGATCGCGACCGGCTACCACCTCGGACACTTCGGCTCCGGCGCGGTATGTCGCATTGCGTACCCTGAAGCCAATTGCCGCATCCACCAAGGCAGGAATAACTCGGGAGGGCAAGCGGTGCTTCTGTACCTCAAATTCCAGTGCGTCCCACAAGCGGTGCATTTCCTTGGTGCGCCGCAGGACGGTTGTTGCCTGGCGGTAGTGAGCCGTCAAGCAAAATCGAATCCAGGGCCGTGTGTCCCGACCAGGGCTCCAGCTACCGCCCCCCACTTCTGCGAGTACGGAATAGTAGTTTTCAGTGTTGCGGCCTAGGTATTCCTCGATACTGCAAAACATCGCTCCAAGAATCCTCTCGCGAGCCAGAATCAAGGTTTGGAGACAGCGGGCCATCCTGCCATTACCATCGGAGAATGGGTGGATCATCACAAGGTTAAGGTGACCCATGGCAGCTCGAATAAGTGGATTCACAGGCTTCCCGTCGTTTAAAGAGGTCACCATGTCTCGGATCAACATCGGAACCTCCTCGGCGTCCGGACCCTCATAAACAATCTCTCCTCGTTCTTCATTTCGAACGCAAATTGGTCCCGGTCTCCATTTTCCAGGATTCTTGGAGAGATCGTGCTGCGTCATCATGTAGTGCAAGGCTCTCAGGAGATCGGAGGAGTACGAGAAATAAGGGTCATCTGACAACTGAAGAACGTACGACATGGCTGAGCGATAGCCCGTTACTGCCGCCCACGTTTCATGCTCGGCGTCCATGGGCTCTTTACCTTCAACCGCCGCCACGGCGTCATCAACGCTTACCTGATATCCCTCTATGCTATTGGAGCCACGAATCGCGCGCGCGAACAAGTTCCTTCTTAGCAGACCGGTCCACTTGCGAGATGTCCCAACGGCGTAGCTGAGATTTTCACGCAGCTTATTGATTGAATCGATTACACTAAGCTCCGCAACGTCGAGCTCAGGGCAATTGAATAACACGTCCCCCCCCAATTCGGCAAATTCATGTCGGAAAAGCAGTGACATATCAACTTAAAGTATTATATTATACGACTTCAAGTTAGAATGCAATTTAATTTCTCTCGGCAAAGTATGCATCTCATACACAATGGTCAGTATGGACAAGCTGTCAGACCCCCAGTACTGTTGCCGGCGGATGAACGAACGCGAATTTGAAGGAAGAGCCGCAGAGTCTCTGGAATACGAGACTCTGCGCTACCCCGCTGCGCGCTGGTGCTTACGACGTTCTCCCTTTTGCCTGAGCTCGTTGCCTGGCCTGTTCGAATAGCTGAGGCGTGCAGCGAAAATCAGTGGCTCGCAGGCGCGCAAACGCCGCATCTATATCGACGAGGCCATACTGGGCCGCTTGCACCAGGACGCCAAGCGTGCCGATGACTGTTAGACCCTGCCGCCGCGCCAAGCGCACGCCCATCTTCTCATCCATGAGGAGCAGGTCTGCATGCTCCTCCTTAGCTAGTTGGATCGCGTCCCTTTCGCCGAGGTCGAGCCCGGCCAGCGTCGTGTCAGGCGCCAATCGGATTTGCCGAACCGCAATCCACTCGGGCATCTGGCCCAGAAAGGCTCGCACCACAGCCGGCGCGCCGGGGTGATCCAGTTCCGTCACCACCGCAACCGGAACCAAAACCCGCTCAAACAGAGCAGGTAGTAAGTGTTGGCAGTCGATCTGAATAAGGTAGTTGAGGGGAGAGGTATCGGCTACGACGACGATCATGGCCGGCCCAACAGGCCTCCGGCTTCAAGTTGCCGTAGGGTTTCCAGATCCTGCTCCAGATCCTCGGCATCATACGCGTGGTCGTAGACGTTACGGTCTTTTAGAAAACCGTCGAACTCGAAACGCGACAACCCGAGCAACTGGCTGGCCTGGTAATGCGTCAGCGCCCCCGAGCGGTAGCCCTCGATGGCGAGCGCTTCGAGGGCCTCGTGGCCCGGATCGGCGTGCCGCGCGATATCATCGGGCAACTCCACTTTGATCTGCATAGACTCAGCATACCAGATTTTCGGTTACAGGTCACGCCGGACAGCGGGTCTCGGCACTCCTCCTCACCCGCAAAACAGTCGATCACGTAGAAGAAAACCAAAAACCCAAGATACAAGCGGCAACTCGTCAGTGTGAGGCAACGCCTCTCTAATTGTCTTGGTTTGGATTTCCAACAGGCACAAGTACGCATAACCTGAGCGACGTTTTTTGACCCCCTGAGTGGGTTCAAAGCCCGTGTTTTACCCTGCCGCGTGTGGTTGGAATTCCAACTTGCACCCGGCAATAGAACCAAAGACTTCCCTGAGGACTCTCCCCAAGGCTGGGCTGTCTTGCTTGCGCCCATTACCCAACAACCACTACAGCCTTGGCGCTTATGCAAACCGGGCCAAGCAGGCCCGACTCCAGGAGCGGATCGTCCTTAGTCCAATGCTTCCAGGTTGTAAAGGTCAGGCGTCCTGTAGGGCTGGGCTGGTGCGCGAGGAGCCATTGTGGCCAGCGGGCGAGCACCGCGCCATAGTTGCGGGGAGTGGGATTTCCGGGAGTTGAAGGTGGTATCCACTCGCAGTCGTCCGGCAACTGGTCGTCGCCGATCAGTCGGTTGGGCCACAGGTTGACCACGCTCACCACCAATTCATTCGCGCCCGGGTGAAGGAAATCAGTGATTTCCACACGGAAGGGCGGCTTCCACAGAATGCCGAGATCACGTTACTGGATCAGGTACTGGGCGAGTTTGCCGTCGGGGGTAGAGAACGTCGATAGGTCCAAAGATTTTCCCGAAGCAAACCCTAGGCGGAAATTTCGATACGTCATACCGCCACGCAGCCCAAAGCTGGTTTGCTTGAAGCTTTGGGGCGTTCCGAGGGGTTTCAAGCTCGCCGCCGCGTCGGCCAGCACTTGGGAGGTGAAATAAGAATCGGCATCGGAGGTCAGAAGCGAACGGTCGATCCGCCCTTGCTGCAGGTCGCTGAAGACTTGGCGCGCTTGCTCGAGTGGCTGCGCAGCTCGCGGGTCCAGTTTTTCCGCCAGAAGCCATGCTCCAATCTGATTGACGATGGCCCTGGCGGCGCCCGACCCGTCGAGGTTGGTCAGAGCGACGGCGGCAATGCCTTCATCGAGCCATACGGCGTTCGCACTGACGAAACCCGACACCGCACCACCGTGCTCCAGCCTTGGATGTCCCGAGGCGTTGGATATGCCCACTCCCAGAGCATAGTTGATGGGTGCGCCGTTCTTGAGTCGCGCCGGTTTCATCATTTCCTGAAGCGCGGCGGACTTCAGCAGTTTTCCCTCCATCAAGGATTGATCCCACACCGCCAGATCACGCGCCGTCATCGCCAACTCTCCTGCGGCGTACAGCCAGCCCCGCGCTTCCGCCTGGGCCGCGCGTAGCGGTCCCAGGCCGAAGCGCGTGTAGCCGGCAGCGTCGGAACTGGTCAGGGGGTGTGCGTCCAAATCAATCGGGCTTTGCATGCCCAGCGGGCGGAAGATCCGACTTTCGAGGAAGGCCATGAGCGGGATGCCCGCGACCTTCTCGAGAATGCGTCCCGCGACCACGTAGTTGGTGTTGCTGTACTGCCACTCGCTCCCCGGGTCGAAATCCAGCGGCTTCTTAGCCCAGCGCTCCAGGATGCCCTCCGCCGTGACGGGCTCCTGCATGAAGGGAGCTACGTAATCCAATGGGTAGTAATCCTGGTACCCCGAGGTATGTGAAAGGAGTTGGCGAAGGGTGATGTCGCTCGCGCGCGTCAACGAAGGCAAGAAACGCCCCACCCGATCGTCGAGCGAGAGCTTGCCTTCCTGAACGAGCAGCAGGAGCGCGCCAGCCAGGAATTGCTTGCTGACCGAGCCAATACTGTAACGCATCTCCGGACTGGCAGCAGTGGCGGGCTCCAGGCGGGCGTTTCCGTAAGCCTTAACATAGGCGACCTTGCCGTCTTTCACGACAGCAACCGAAGCGCTGGGAGCCCCAGTATCGGCCAAGGCCTTGGTCGCAATGGCGTCGATACGATCAACCGTCGCCTGCGGTAACTGCCCTGCCAGAGGACCCGAGATCGCGACAACTAGAACAAACAGTAGAATGGTGCGGGAGATGATGCGCATAGGTTTTGACCCTTTCGAGAGCCGGGATTATAGCAGACTCGGAACCACAGGTCATGCAGGCGGACCGGAGGCCAGGTAATCCGGAAGATCGCGGCTGAGAGATCGCGCGTGGCGGGTGGCGCACCTATTTGTTTACAAGAAGTCGACGTTTATCAACTTAAGAACCCGGACTTTGAAATGCGCAAAGTCTGCGCTTGTACATACCCGCTGCCCTGATCAAGCGCCCTCCTCCGTTCTAACGTATTCTAAGCAGAGGGGGGGAAGCGCGCGTTCACCTTGCGCTTGACGAGGTCCCACTGTCCTTCCGATGTTGCCTCTAGCAAACTGCTCAGCTCAGCTTGCAGCACTCGGCCAGCGGTGCGGAAGCTGGAAATCGACGTCGATGACTCGCTCTCTTCCGACCTGTCGAGCACGGAGAGCTCGAGCTCCACGTCCTTCCAGTCGCTCCGGTCTCTTGTTAAGTCCAGCCGGGAGGCAACATGCACACGGAACTCCCCGCGTCCACGACAGAAGCGGAGCAGCAGGTGCTCAATGGCAATCGTCACATAGGAGTAACCACCCCCAGGAGGGAATCGGATGCCCTCATTGGGTACGATCTGGCCCCCACATTCGGCGAAGAGAAAAGGCAACGCTTCACGAATCTCCTGAGCGAACCTCTCTTGTGCCCTTCTCGCCATCGGAACGTCAAGCCACCATTCGAACAGGAGCCGATAGATCTTACCGATGGTACGACCAATCCAGATATTCACATAGTCTGCCATGGAGATCTCGCGTTTGTGGGGTCCGTATATCATCATATCGTCCCTGGTCGCATACATCCCGACAAAAAGAAGCTGTGAAAAAATCAAGAAAATCGAAAAATTAAGAAATTTTCTTGTCTTAGCTATACAGCTATGATATATTAGCCTCTGACCGCACTTCCGGCGGGGAGGC
>JBEKME010000004.1:0-158621 GCA_050008675.1 Terriglobia bacterium | reverse complement strand
GGGACTCGGAGAGGGTCATAGTACCGTTGAAGCCGGGCAACGCCGGTGGAGGGAAGGGCCCTCACTTCAGGAGCGCTTTCGAAGAAGCCAAGGTGAGGTGATTGGTGATGAGCCTGGAAACACCAGATAAGATCCGGACGCTTCAGAGGAAGCTGTATCGCAAGGCGAAGGAGGAACCGGAATGCGGCTCCCCCGTGAGTCTGGCGGTGAACCCTGTCGGAGAGCCGGATGCGGGAAATCCGCACGTCCGGTTCGATGAGCGGGGACGGGAAACGGGACGACGTCCGCGTCGCAACCGCGCCCAACCCCGACTCTACTGAAAACAAAGGACGGCTGTGGAAAACCCGGGATGAAGCTGGAATGTATTTGAAAACAGACGACGCAAATCAGTCCTCAAGCCTATTCCGGGAGGTACGAAAGCAGCAGAAGAGTCCTCTTTTTCAACTGGACAGGAAGTCTGCTTCCGTGGGGAAGAATTCTTTTTTTTGACGGAACGATGCGGGAATGTTCTTGAAAACAAAGGACGGCTGTGGAAAACCCGGGATGAAGCTGGAATGTATTTGAAAACAGACGACGCAAATCAGTCCTCAACCCTATTCCGGGAGGTACGAAAGCAGCAGAAGAGTCCTCTTTTTAGACTGGACAGGAAGTCTGCTTCCTCGGAGGAAGAATTCCTTTTTTTGACGGAACGATGCGGGAATATTATTGAAAACAAAGGAGCTTTGTTGAAAACTCGGGGTGAAGCGGGAATGTATAAGAAAACAAAGGAGATGCGAGCATAAGGCGGTGATGTCATTGAAAAGAAATGGTGTTACTCTTGATTTCCCAACACGCTTGGAAACCTTTGGGAGCAGGCGGAACGGAGGGGTTTTAGCCCCGCCGAAATCTCTCGGCTCCCGCCTCCTGTTCGTCCCGCGCCCTGCCGTGCTCCCGGCGACCAGCCGCGAGCTGCGCGGAGCGCGAGCCACGGCAATAATCACGAGCAAGCGTAGCGCGGACCTTCGTCTCTGAGGTCTGCGCTTCTTCCTCAGACTCGCGCTTTCGAATCCAAGGGTAAACACGCCGGCAGCGCAGAATTGCGCCGGGACGCACGGCGAGCCGCGGCAGGCGGCACTAGTCGGTTCTCGGTCATCACCGAACCCCTCGGCCCTTGCTGACTTCGGGAGAGCGACGTATTCTTAATTCTTGGGGGAAAGGAAAGGCAGTAGGCGGTAGGCACTGGCAAATGGTGAAGAGCGCGTGGTGATTGCCCAATCTTTTCAACGGCCGGGTGTGCTCCGCAAGCGGACCTGGGCCGGGCTCTCGACCCCCTCACCCGTCCCGCCCCGGCTGAAGAAAGCGCCGGTGCGGGACACCCTCTCCCCCAAGGGGGAGAGGGCCAGAAGCATCTCAGCACAGGATCGAGATGAGCAACCAAACTGATAACCGGGGTGGCGTCGTCGAGGGGCCAGGTCAGCAGGCGTCGCTAAGCGGAACCGTCATCGACCCTGTTTGCGGCATGGAGATAAGCCGCGAGGATGCGGTGGGCAATTATGTGTACGAAGGGCAAGAGTACTTTTTCTGCAATCCTTCCTGCCTGGAAAACTTTCGCGCCAATCCAAGTCAGTATCTGAGCCCCGCTCGAGCTGAGGCAGCTCCTCCAGCGGGAGCCTTGAGTGATGGGGCAGCGGACGTGCGCCGGGAACTGCAGAGATCCTTCGTCGTCCCAAAGAGCGGGACTCCTCAGGATGACAGGCTTACGGCCGGAGGCGAAAACCCTATCTATACCTGCCCCATGGATCCTGACGTCCGGAAACAAGGTGCAGGCGCATGTCCGAAATGCGGGATGGCGCTCGAGCCGCTCAGGGCCACACCTGCGGCCACTCGTACCGAGTATGTGTGCCCAATGCACCCCGAAGTGGCGCGCCACGAGCCGGGGGTTTGTCCCCTCTGTGGCATGGCTCTGGAGCCTCGGTCGGTGACCGTGGGGGAAGAAACCAACCCCGAGTTGGCATTGATGACCCGCCGCTTCTGGGTTTGCCTGGCTTTAACCCTTCCGGTTTTCTTGCTCGCGATGTCCGAAATGATTCCCGGCCAGCCGCTACAGCACGCCTTCTCCTCGCGCCTGCTCAGTTTGGTGCAGTTCGCTCTGGCCTCTCCCGTGGTGCTATGGGGAGGATGGCCATTTTTCGAGCGCGGCTGGGCCTCACTGGTCAATCGCCACCTGAACATGTTTACCCTGATCGCCACCGGGACCGGGACTGCCTATGTATATAGCGTCGTAGCTGTTCTCTCGCCCGGCATCTTTCCGCAATCGTTTCGCGGGCATGGCGGCGAAGTCCCGGTCTACTTTGAGGCGTCGGCAGCTATCACCACACTGGTGCTCCTGGGGCAGGTGCTGGAGCTTCGCGCGCGGGCCCAGACCAGCAGCGCCATCAAGGGATTGCTGGGCCTTACACCCAAGACCGCGCGGGTTGTCCGGGATGAAGGCGCCGAGGAGGACGTGCCGCTCGACCGCGTCCAGCGGGGAGATCAGTTGCGCGTCCGTCCCGGCGAAAAGGTGGCGACCGACGGACTCATCCTTGAAGGCTCGAGCTCGATTGATGAATCCATGGTGACGGGGGAGCCGATCCCCGTGGAAAAGAAGGCTGGAGACCGCGTGACGGGTGGGACGGTGAACGGCCCCGGTGGTTTTCTGATGCGCGCTGAACGCGTGGGCAGCGATACGCTCCTGGCGCACATCGTGCAGCTTGTCTCAGAAGCACAGCGGAGTCGCGCGCCCATCCAACGCTTGGCGGACGTCGTTTCCTCTTACTTCGTTCCCGTAGTAGTTTTCATTTCGGTGCTCACTTTTGCAGTCTGGGCGATAGTAGGCCCCGAGCCGCGGCTTGCCTATGCGCTGGTAAACGCTGTGGCAGTGCTTATCATTGCCTGCCCTTGCGCGCTGGGACTTGCCACGCCGATGTCCATCATGGTGGGGACGGGACGTGGCGCCCTGGCGGGCGTTTTGATAAAGAACGCCGAAGCGCTGGAAGTTCTCGAGAAAGTGGACACGCTCGTTGTGGACAAGACTGGTACGCTTACGGAGGGAAAGCCTCGTCTTGCTTCGGTTCATGCCTTGCAAGGATGGAATGAGCTGGAAGTGCTCCGCCTGGCCGCAACCCTCGAGCGCGGGAGCGAGCATCCTCTCGCCGCCGCCATCGTTCGAGGGGCGCAAGAAAGGGGACTTCAACTCGGCGAGGCTCGAGAGTTTCGTTCGGTCACCGGTGAAGGCGTGATGGGCAAGGTGGATGGCAAAAGCGTCGCACTCGGAAACCGCAAGCTGTTTGATGAGCTGAAGGTCGAATTGAACGCGCTGGCCACGAAGGCTGCTGAACTTCGACGCGAGGGCCAAATCGTAGTCTTCATCGCCATTGACGGACTTGCCTGTGGCTTGCTGGCAGTGACCGATCCCATTAAGCCGTCTACCCCTGAGGCCATCCGAGCATTGCAGAAGGACGGGATACGTATTGTCATGCTTACCGGCGACACCCGCACCACCGCCGAGGCCGTGGCGCGCAGACTGGGCATAGACGAAGTCGAGGCGGAGGTCCTGCCTGAGCAAAAGGGCAAGGTCATCGAACGGCTTCAGGCGCAAGGGCGCGTGGTGGCAATGGCTGGTGACGGCATCAACGATGCCCCGGCACTCGCTCAGGCCCAGGTCGGCATCGCCATGGGGACGGGAACCGATGTGGCCATGGAAAGCGCAGGCGTCACTTTGGTCAAGGGGGATTTGCGCGGCATTGTGCGGGCTCGCAGGTTGAGCAAAGGTACGATGCGCAACATCCGCCAGAACCTTTTCTTCGCGCTGGTTTACAATACCCTCGGTGTGCCGCTAGCGGCGGGTGTCCTTTATCCTGTGCTGGGCCTTCTGCTGAGCCCCATGCTCGCGGCGGCGGCCATGACGTTCAGCTCGGTGTCCGTGATCAGCAACGCGCTCAGGCTGCGCAGGATGGAACTTTAGGTGTCAGGTGCCGGGTGTCAGGTGTCAGGTGCCGGGTGTCAGGTGTCAGGTGCCGGGTGTCAGGTGTCAGGTGCCAGGTGTCAGGGGACAGGTGTCAGGGGACAGCGAGCTGAGCATTCGCAGCAACTGACTACGGACAACTGACAACGGACAACTGACAACTGACCAAACGCTGATCTTCGAGGTTCATAACATGACGTTCCTAACCACGCGTTATCACCTGAAACAAAACTTGACTGCAAAGGACTTTGAAAGGCTGCACAGCCTCTCCACGGTTTATGGCATCCGAGGGCTTTTCATTGAAGGCCAGCTTCTGGAGCTCGAATATGACGCCTCGCGGATTCACGAAGCTGAGGTCCTGGCACAGGTCCGCGGGGCTGGGATTGCCGTAGAACCCGAGAAGCCTATTGCTCCCGGCGGCTTCGATTATACCGGCGAGTTCAGAGATTTCGCTTGGCCGACGGAGGGGCTTAGCCCGGCCAACCAGAAATGATATTGCAGGTGCCCGTCGAAAAGACGGTCATTCCCGCGAAGGCGGGAACCCAGTCCGTCGAAAGTGCATTTGCGAAGGTTTGCGAAGTGGATTCCCGCCCTTCGGCAAGCTCAGGGCAAGCTTTTCGCGGGAATGACTCGCGCCTGGTAAACGATCGCATCCCAAATGACACCAACACCGCCCTTACGCCCAGCTTGACGAATGTCGAACGGTGCGCTAACTTTACTTCACGACCATGACAACAGACGGACACATTCCACTAGCAAGCTTTTATCTTCTCGAACGGACAGAGCCGAGCCTGCCGAAACTTGATGATTTGGGCAGCTCAATCCCGGAGACTCTGACGGGACTGGGCATAGCCGCCGAAAAGCTGCGCGGCAAGCGCGTCGCCGTTGCCGTGGGCAGCCGTGGTATTGCCAGCCTGCGGGAGATCGTGCAAGCAGTCTGCGGCTGGTTGAAGGCACAAGGGGCTCAGCCTTTTATCTTCCCCGCCATGGGGAGCCACGGAGGGGGAACCGCCGAGGGCCAGCGCAAGATCCTGGAGGATTACGGCGTTACGGAGGCCGCCATGGGAGTGGAGATTCGCTCCTCCATGGAGACCGTGCTTCTCGGAACGACCCCCGAAGGGTTCCGGGTCTTTGTGGATCGGAACGCCTGGGAGTCTGACGGCGTGGTGCTGGTAAACCGCATCAAGCCCCACACCGATTTTTCGGGGAAGATTGAAAGCGGTTTGTTGAAGATGATGATGATCGGCATGGGCAAGCTCGAGGGGGCCACCGAGGGTCATCGCCAGAGTTGGAAATATGGGTTCGAGACTGCCATCCGCGCCGTTTCGGGAAAAGTGCTGGCCAGCGGGAGAATTCTCTGTGGGGTGGCGCTGGTTGAGAACGAACTGCACGAGATTGCCGTCGTGCGCGCCGCGCTTCCGGAAGGCATCGTAGCGCAGGAGGAATCGACATTCCAACTGGCCCGCACCCTGGTGCCGCGCATTCCGTTCCCGGCATTCCACCTGCTGATGGTGGACGAAATGGGCAAGAACATCAGCGGAACCGGCATGGATACGAAAGTAATTGGGCGCGGGGTGGAACTGTCGCCCGGAGAAGCGCCCAGGATTTCCATGATCTACGTTCGTGATCTCACTCGCGAAAGCGGTGGGAATGCGGTGGGGGTGGGCTTCGCCGACGTTATCCATGAGCGTCTTTACCGGAAGATTGACTTCGATAAAATGTATCTCAATACGCGCACCGCTCTGAATCCTGCTGCGGCCCGGCTACCCATTCATTTGGCCTCGGACCGCGAAGCTTTGGATCTCACCCTCGGCCATTTGGGAAGTCCGGAGCCGGCGGAACAGCGGATCGTTTGGATTCGTAACACGCTCAGCCTTGACCGGATTGCCATCTCAGCTCCTTTGGCTCGCGAGGCAACAGCGCTTAAGCGCTGGCGATTGTCGGAAGGGGCTCATCCCGCAGATTTTGACCCGGCCGGGAATCTCGGTTCGGTAGGTGGTAGGCGGTAGGTGGGCGAGGGTAAAGGGTAAAGGATAAAGGGTAAAGGATAACGGGTAGGATAAAGCGTAAAGGATAAAGGGTAGGATAAAGGGTAAAGGGTAAAGGATAAAGGAATCTCAGCCATCTCTTAAAAGGCGAACGATGAAGGACACTTCACCCTTTACCCTTCACCCTTTACCCTTTACCCTCGCCCACCTACCACATACCACCTACCGGCTTGACTCTCCGGGTTTGTTGGGCCAGAATGTCGTTTGGAGTGGCCGAGGCTTGGCGGAAGCTAAAGGATTGAACAATGGCCAGGAAACACACAGGATTGTATTGCTGGTTGGCGCTGGCAGGGGCCATGCTTTGTGTGACCCTCGCTACGGCCCAGGAGAAACAGACCGTCGATGCATCGTCCAAGGTCAAAGCGACGGCGCAAGATAATAAGAAGCATGTGCTCCTCGATGCCCCACGGGTGAGTACAGATGCTGCTGTCCGCAGCGCGGCTAAGGATGTGATCAAACAAACAACCGGGGACAAGACCCCGAACCAGCCCGAGGACGCTGAGGTGGTTGAATTTCGCCCTGCCGAATCAGAATCGGCAAGCTCGAGCACCAGTGCAGCGCCCCCGAAGACCCCAAAGAAGGGAGCACTAAAAGACCTCCACGGCACTGTCTATGGGGCGGCAGGCGCGAAAAATCCCGGAACCAATGCCGAGGGAGCGGCCGTCGGTGCAAGCTCCAAAAGCGGCAAGAGCGCGATCTATGTGGAGACTGATCGCGGCCGAACCTCTCCTGCTCATTAGCCGATGCGCCACCTTCGATATTCCCTATGTCGCATCCTTCAGTGCATTCGCCTGAAAGCACCCTCGTTTGTTCTTGTGACCGCATTAGGCCTTGGCAGCGCTCATGAGTTTTACGCCTGGCCCCACCCCGAAACTTCTGCAAAGATCGAGTGCGCATCCGTTTCCAGCGCGCTTTTAGGGCACTCCGTGGGCTTTTGCGTTGTTTTCCCCCCTGGCTACGAAGCATCTTCCAACAAGCGTTATCCAACCCTTTACTTCCTCCATGGCCTCTTTGAAGACGAGCACAGTTGGATCGATCGGGGAGGCGAACAAATCTGGGAAAGTCTCACCGACCAGGGCGAACTCACGAACTTCATTGTGGTCTTGCCTGCTGGGGGACGGACCTTTTACGTAAACTCGGCGGACGGCCACGAACGGTACGAGGACTTCTTCATTCAAGAGTTGGTGCCCGAAATCGACCGCCGATATCGCACGCTGCCTCTCGCCGGCGAGCGGGGCATCAGCGGGACATCCATGGGCGGTTACGGCGCTCTTCATCTTGCTATGCGCCATCCCGAGGTGTTTGGTTCAGCGAGCGCCCATAGCGCAGCATTGCTGCCGAAGTTCCCTAACCCGCTCCCCACCGAGGGCCGCTGGGGCTTTTATGCGCGGGTGCTCCAGGAGCCTTTCGGGTCACCGCTTAACGAGAGCTATTGGGAGGCCAACAGCCCGCTCACCTTAGCCGAGCGTCCGGAGCGCTTCGCCCAACTTGCGCTTTACTTCGATTGCGGTGACCACGACCGCTACGGTTTCGAGGAAGGGGCGGAGCTTCTCGACCACATTCTCTCCCAGAAAGGTTTCCCGCACGAATATGCCCTCCGCCCTGGAGGTCATGGTTGGGACTACTTACATCAATACATGCCGTTCTCCCTTCGCTTCCATTCCAAGGTATTTATGCAGGCTCAGAAGGCGAGCTTGAAAACCCACGCCAAGGGAGAAACGCGCTGAGATTACCAACCCGCAGAGTAACGCCAGTCGTTTGGTTATTCCTGCTGTTAAAGGAGAGAATTGTATGTGGAACAATTGTTCCCAAGGGCAAACATATCCTGCTGGCGCGCTTGGTTGAGCCTGGGAAATGGACGCTGGTATTTTCAAGCAAGTCTGTCTTCCAGTACGAGCCGAGTGCAAAGCTCGCTGAAGTCCCGCTGACGCTCGAGGAAGCAAGCGACTCAGCCGAACTGGTGACCATACAAGTCACCGACAAAGATGGGACGGGCATCATCGAGATCGCCTGGGGTAAGATGCGCCTTTCCGCTTCCTTCAAGCCTGCTTAGGCTCGCGGAAGAACCATCATAGGCAGAATCATCAAGTCCGAAGAATCGGAGTCCGCGATGTCCCAACCACTGCGAGTGCTGGCGCTCTTTGCTCACCCCGACGACGCAGAGTTTCTTTGCGCCGGCACGTTGAGTCTTCTAGCCGAGCGGGGCGCCGTGGTTCACATCGCCACGATGACGCCAGGCGACTGCGGAAGTGCCATCCTGCCTGCAAACGAGATTTCCCGCCTTCGAGTAAAGGAAGCACAGCGAGCCGCCGAGGTGCTGGGCGCACAATACACTTGCCTGAAGGAGAAGGACCTGCTGGTCTTCTATGACCGGCACACGCTTTGCAAAGTGATGGAATTAGTCCGCTGCCTGGATCCCTCTCTGGTATTCACCCACTCGCCGTCTGATTACATGCTTGACCACGAGACCGCCAGCCGTTTGTGCCAGACGGCGTGTTTCGGCGCGATGGCCCCCAATTTCAGCACAGGCGCAAGAAATCCGGCAAAGCCGCTCCGAACAATCCCACATCTCTATTACACCCAGCCCATCGGGTCCAAAGATATTCTGGGGAAGGGAATCATTCCGAACCTCTGCGTAAACATCGAGGAAGCCTTGGGGGGTAAAGAGCGGATGTTGGCCTGCCACGAAAGCCAGCAAGCCTGGTTGAAGTCACAACAGGGAGTTTCTGGCCCCTCGGACACCATGCGAAAAATGGCCGCCTGGACAGGAGCGCTCGTCGCTTTCCAATGGGCCGAAGGGTTTCGCCAACATCTTGGGCAGGGATTCCCTCAGAACGACCTGTTAAGCACGATGCTGGGCGAGTTAGTGAGAAAACCGGGGAATCAGCGCCCAACCGGCAGCCAGTAAGAGACGCGTCTTCGCCGGGGGCGACGCTGCTCCCCCCGATTCGCTCGTTCTCTTGTTATCTTCCCGTATCAGAGAGGAAAAGCGCATCTCCGTTGAGCCGCTTGCCGAAAGACCCGAATTTGATGGCTGTTCCCGATCAAGAATATCTGCATCAAAAGCATCGGGACAGGTCGGGACAGGTCGGCTAGGTCAGCCGGGCAAATTAGATTCAAGGATCTGCCCCGGCTAGCCGGAGCCGCCAGGAGAAGACCCGCCTGTTTCCGGAGTAATTTCGCATAGGTATGGACTTTGCCCTCCTGGGCGGTGGAAGGGAAGTATAATGGGTGGGCAGAACATGGAATTCTGCGAATTTCGAGATGAATTCGAAGAGTCTGGTCGAACCCAGACCACGAGACTTTGAGCTTGTCAGCCGACTCTGCCACTTTGCTTGCCTACGCTTGGCGTTGCCTAAGGGCTATAACAGTCAAGGGTACAGTTTTCTGCGTTGCACTTTGGCTCACCCTTCCCAGGTCCACATACGCGCAGGTCTCCGCGCCCGGAGTAGAACTCTGGGGACAGCCTGTGTTGGATGTCAGGCTAAGTTGTGACGCGCGACTGGCCATGAGTGACTTCCCTGGTGTCGTCTCTCAGGAGGTCGGCCAACCTCTCGATGCCTCGAAAATTGCCGCGAGCCTGAAAAAGCTATATGCTACTGGCCTGTTTACCGAGCTGCGCGCGGAGGCTGAGCCTGGGCAGGGGGGCGTTCACTTGCTCTTCGTTGGGCGCGCCCAATACTTTGTCGGCGTGGTTCAAGTTGAGGGAACTCCCAGTGCCTTGGAACCCAGAGTCCTGCTCACCTCCTCTCGCCTCCGGCTGGGACAGCCCGTTTCGGACGACGATCTTGTCGCGGCCCAGCGGCATCTCTCCGAGGTGCTTGCTTCGAACGGTTACTACCGGGCAATCCTCCATTACCGCCTCCTTCCTGACCCGGCCACACAGGAGGCCAGGGTGTTGTTCTATGTTTTTCCTGGGAAGCCCGCGCGCTTAAGCAGCCTGGAATTCCGGGGTCACGTCGGATTCCCTGCGGCGAAGCTTGCAAAAGTAGCCGGCTGGCACGCCGGAATCCAACTGACATCGGCGCGTGTCGAACGGGGCTTGCTCAGGCTCCGACAGTTCTTTGCATCGCGCGATCGCCTCCAGGCAACCGCGAGCGTTCAGAAGCGCGAGTATGACACTAAACTCAACACCGAAAAGCTGCTGGTAGGAGTTGAAACCGGCCCCCTATTTCGGGTGCGCGTTGAGGGCGCCAAGATTTCACGCTCCAAACTCAAAGAGCTTCTCCCCATTTATCGAGATGGCGTAGTGGATGCGCCCACTCTTGCACACAGCGACGAGATTCTGGAAGACCATTTCCAGCAACGGGGTTTCTTTTCAGCTACCGTGAAGGCAGAACAAGCATTTCATGACGACCCCCAGACGCTGGACCTTACCTTCCGAGTGAATCGGGGCAAGCCGGGACAATTCATGGGGTATGGCTTTGAAGGTAATCGGGCCATTCCAACCCCAGAACTCATGGCGGCGATCTCCCCTCGCGCACAGGGAATTTTCAGCCCTCGCCCGCTGTATAGCCGCACCCTGATGGAAAACAAGGCAAACACCCTGACGGCACTCTATCAATCAAAAGGCTTTGTGGATGTCCGGATCTCCCCTCGCGTGGACGATCATTTCCGAAACCAAGCTGCTCATTGGTTCGTCACCTTCCAGGTCGCAGAAGGGTTCCAGACAACCGTTCACCAACTGGCTTTGAAGGGAGTCTCCGGCGACATCCAGAAGGCCCTCTGGCCTTCTCTGCTGACCAAGCCATCCCAGCCTTATTCACCGGGGCGGGCCGCAGTTGATCGTGACACCCTGGCCAATTACCTTGCCGACCTCGGGTATTCTCAGGCCAGGGTGAGTTGGCACGCCTCACCTGTAAACGAACAACACCAAGTTGACCTGGAATTCCTGATTGAGCCGGGGAAGCAAGAACGAATCCAGCGTATCGTCGTCCTGGGAAATGAACACACCCGCCTGGGGGTTATCCGCCGCGAACTCCTGATTCGCCAGGGTCAACCTTTGAACCAGGACAGCGTCGCTGACTCACAACGCCGGCTCTATGGGTTAGGAATGTTCAACCAGGTTCAAGTTGCTACCCAGGACCAGACAAGTTCCGAAACGAAGAAAACCGTCTTGGTGGCGGTGGAGGAGAGCCGGCGATGGACTTTAGGCTACGGCGGGGGACTCGAGGTCCAAAGGCTGGGAAGCAGTAGCCCCCAGGGCGCGTTCAAAGCCAGTCCGCGAATCTCGCTTGACCTCCACCGGCTCGACGTCGGAGGACGCGCACAAACCTTTACCCTATGGGGACGGCTATCGAACCTCGAAACGGGCGCCGGAACAAGCTATGTGATTCCCTACCTGGCGAATCGACGGGACCTGAGCCTGCGCATCAGCGGGCTGATAGACCGCAGCCGCGACGTGCTCACCTTTACGGATGACCGGAAAGTGGCGTCGGTCGCCATCGAAAAGCGGATCAGTGCTTCGACGATAGTTTCGGGTCGCTATAGCTTCTCGCGCGTTGAGGCTCTCGACATTTCCAATCGCATTTCCGCGGCGGAGATTCCTCTGTTGAGCCGGCCGGTGCGTGTGGGCGGGTTCGGCGCCAGCTATGTCAACGACCGTCGCGACGATCCCGCGGACGCCACCCGCGGTTCCTATTCCCTTGCCGACGCGGGAATTGCCTATAAAGGCTTCGGCTCGGAAGCAAATTTCGTTCGCTTCACGGGTGAATTTGCAACCTACTATCGATTGGGCGAGCACCTGATTTTTGCCCGCAACACACGATTCGGATTCGAGTCTCCCTATGGCAGCCTGGAGAAGGTCCTTGTTCAAACCGCCGGCGAGCCCAACCAATACATCTACACCGACAGCCTCCCTCTGCCCGAACGGTTCTTTATGGGCGGCGGCGAATCGCATCGTGGTTTCTCCACTAACCAAGCGGGACCGCGCGACCCTGAAACGGGCTACCCCATTGGTGGTAATGCTCTGTTCTTTAATTCGTTCGAGCTTCGTGTGCCCCTGGCGCAGCGGCGGTTTGGTGTTGTCCTATTCAACGATTCAGGGAATGTCTTCACAACCATCCGACACATGCGTTTACTGAAATTCAGACAAAGCAGTCCGACAGATTCCGATTATGACTCAGACGCCGTGGGTCTGGGTATCCGATACAAGACGCCTTTCGGGCCCATACGCTTCGATGTGGGCTATAATTTAAATCCCACGCGGTACCAAGTGGCAACGAACCCGGGAGTGGAGGTGCAACAATTAACTCGCTTCAACTATTTTCTGAGCATCGGTCAAAGCTTCTAGCAGCATGTTCACTTGTGTTTCTGGCCATGGGGCTTGGGCCGGCGTTTTCCCGTGCTGAGATTCTCGATCGTGTGGTTGCTTCCATCAGCGAAGTCGCCATCACCCAGAGTGACGTCGAGCGCGAATACCGTCTGGAACGTTTCCTCGACGGGCAGTGGCCGGCTCCTCCTCCCGACAGCAAGACACTGGAACAGGTTCGCGAGCGGCTGACTGACCAGAAGCTTCTGCTCGAGGAAGAAACCCAGGACCTTTCCCGCGACCCCGCGCTGGAAAAGGCGGCAGCCGAAGAACTGGATGCTGTTCGGAAGCGCTTCTCATCTGAGCCGGACTACCAATCGGCTTTCCACGCGTTGCACATGGACGAAAAACAGATTCTGACAAACCTCGTTGCTGAGCAGAGGATCATGAAGATTGTCGAACAGAGGTTGCGGCCGGCGGCTGCCCCTGGTGCAACCGATGTTGAATCGTACTACCGCGACGTGTTCACGCCCGAATATACGCAGAAGCACGGCTCCGCCGTTCCCCCTTTGACCGAAGTCCAAGGGCAGATCCAGGAAATCTTGGTGCAGAAAAGAATCGATCAGCTTCTTGCCAGTTGGTTGGAGGAACTGAAGCCAAACCGCCGCGTGCGTTTTCACTCTTTCTGACTTCGGTCCGTCGGCTGCGCCGTAGCCCCGGCCCCGCGCGGCGCGACCGGCAACGAAAAATGCCGCCGGGCCGGCGGCGCTACGCAATAAGAAGATCTGAATGTCGAAACATTTTTGGATCACGCTCGCACTCATCGGGACGGTGGTGGCGCTGGCCATAGCCGCGATTGGTGTCATGAGCACCCCCTGGTTCCGCCGCGCTCTGGAACGCCGCCTCATCGTGGCGCTGGAGGACGCGACTGGCGGACGAGTCGAAGTCCAGGAGTTCCGCTTTCACCCCATAGTCCTTCAGGTGATTTTCCAAGGAGTTGTGATCCACGGAAGCGAACCGCCCCAAGCACCCCCTCTCTTCTCTGCCCACACCGTGGTGCTCCGTCTCAGCCCGGCCAATTTGCTGCATCGCGAAATCCGAATAATGAGCCTTGACGGGGATGGAGCAGAATTACATCTCAAGACCAACCCCGATGGTTCGACGAACCTGCCAGGCCCCGCAACCCGCCATACCGCCGGGCAAGTCATGGAACAGTTGATGGACCTTCGCATTGGAAGGGTGACGCTGGCGCACTCCACTTTCTTTTGGAATGACCGGCCCATAAGCCTGGATCTCAGTGCCCGAGAAGTGGCGCTCCTCCTGCACCTCCGGCGTGGTCCCCGCTATGAGGGCAGCCTTGCGACCTCGGCTGTCACTACCTATATGCCAGGGCAATCGACGCCGCCTCTTAGCTTTTCAACCCGCTTCGTGTTGTCGCAAAATGAGCTTGCCGTTACATCCTTCGTCTGGCAGTCCCGCGGAATGACTGGACAAGGTTCGTTCACCTTTCACCCTGTCCCTGAACCCGAAGGCTACTTCTCCTTCCAGACCAGCTTTGATGTGGCGGCTCTAATTCCACTCCTGCATCCTCCCGGTTTGCAGAGTGGGAACCTGCGCCTCGAGGGTCAGGGGATCTACCGTCATGGGGAGATTTCCGCGCAGGGGCGACTCCAAGCCCGGCAAATGCTGTTCCGTGATTCTCAGTTCAACTCAGGGCCGCTTGAGGTCTCGGCCGACTACTCACTGCATCGCTCGCGAGTGGCAATTTCCAATTTGAAGGTGCTTGGATGGGGAGGCAGTGCGCTGGGCGATGGCCAGGTTAGTCTTGCAGGCCCAACTCCCCAGTTCCACGTCCGCGCCCGGCTCCGTGACATGAATCTGCTCGCGCTCCTTCATAGTTTCACAAGCCCACCTGTGTTAATCACCCAGCTCCACCCTGCCTCTCTCATCGACGGAGCGGTAGACCTAACCTGGGCAGGTGAGTTCGAAAAGGCTAAGTCGGAATTCGATCTGCATTTCTCGGCCCCCGCCGCACATCCTCCGAGTTTCCTTCCCGTCAGCGGTGACCTGCGTGGATCGTTGGAAACGAATCACGGCTTCTCCCTACGCTTGGAGGACTCGAACTTTCACACTCCCAATTCCTCGCTCAGAGCAAAGGGGACGCTGGTCGAGTCAGCGGCGCGCAACGAATCCCCCAGCCACCTGCAAATCCAATGGGAGACGACGCAATTCGAGGAATGGCGTTCCGTGTTCGAGGCCCATGTCGAATCAACCCCACACTTGCCACTCTCACTCAAGTCGCCGGCGTCTCTGGTTGGAGAAGTCACGGGTTCGATTGAGAATCCCGAAATCCGCGGCTCGTTGCGGGTGGGCGCGTTCGAGTATCATGGCTGGATCTGGGACAACCTCGAGGCAAACATAGTCGCCCGGCCGGACTATTTCCAGGTTTCTTCCGGACGACTTTCACATGGGACGAACGTGTTTAGTCTTGAGGCCTCAGCCCAGCTTGAAGATTGGAGGATTACGAAGACCTCAGCGGTACGGATTTCCGCCCGCGCTCAACGCACCCCGCTGGAGGGCCTTAAAGCGGCGCTGGGAATTGACTATCCCGTCGGAGGTTACGTCAGCGGGCAGGTTAACTTGCTGGGAACAGCTTCGAACCTCCAGGGAACAGGCGCCCTCAGGGTGGAAAACGGCAACATCGCCGGAGAAACCGTCGATTCCTTCTCGACCAGTATTCGGGTCGGTGAGTCCACCTGGGATCTTGATACGATACAGATGCTGAAAGGTCACGGCAGTATAACGGGAAAGGCGCAGATCGGGCCTTTGAATCATTCCATAACCTGCCAACTTCACGGCATGGGCTTTTCTCTCGCTGAGTTCAAGAGACTGGCACTCTCCTTTCCGGATTCTGCCCCTCCCCTTCAATTACAGGGCCAAGCAAGCTTTGACCTCCAGGCAAGCGGTACTCCTGACAATTTCCACTTTCACTCCACAATGCTCGTCGAGGGTATCAGCGTGGACGGGACTCAGGTCGGCGACCTCCATGTTCAACTGGATGGCGAAGGTCAGAAGCTCCAGATTCGGGGCACAGTTTCCGGACCTGGGGGGATGTTCAGCCTGGCCGGAGACGCAAAGACCGCCGGCGATTGGCCGCTCCAACTCCAAGGGCAATACGTATCCTTCCGCTTGGATCCCTGGGCACACCTGTTGCTGAATTCCCGTCTGGGTGGTCAAGTTACTGCGAGTGGCTCCTTCAAGGCGAATGGTTCCCTGCGTGATGCTTCGAAATTTCAAATGCAGAGTCAGATCGAGACTCTGGAGGTAAGTTTTCCTTCTCTGAAATGGAGGAACGAACATCCCGTGGAATTGCTGTTTGCCTCCAACCGGCTCTCCGCTCAACCCTTCCGCATGCAAGGCCCCTCCACGAACCTTATCGTCGATGGCTCTCTTCGTCTTGCCGGCCCAGCTTCTCTTTCCCTCACGGTCCAAGGCATAGCTGATGCCACGGTGCTGAGTTTGTTTGACTCCAGCCTGCAAGCCTCCGGGCACTCACGAATCAAGCTGAGCATGTCGGGTTCACCCGCGCGACCCCAATTGAATGGAGCGGTAGAGATCCAGGACGTCAGTCTTGACTACCCGGGTCTTCCCTTCCGCCTGAGCAACCTGAATGGCGATATCCAGCTCGAGGGGGAGAGAGCTACGGTGAAATCATTACGGGGCATCAGCGGTGGCGGCACCCTGACCTTGGATGGTTTCGTGACCCTGGCATTGCCGCTCCGTTTTGAGCTGCGAGCCGAGCTCGATCAGGTCAGGGTGCGCTATCCCTTTGATTTTACCTCCGTCCTCAGCGGGACTTTGCGCTTGGTGGGAACACCGGATCGTTCCCAGCTCCAAGGCGACTTGGCCCTCCGCCAAGTGCTCGCAAGCGAAAACAAGAATTGGCTGGCACAGATAATGCAGTCCGGCAGTCCCTACGAGGCATCTAGACCCAGTGGGGCTGTCCCACTCGCCGATACCATTCGCCTGAACGTTCGAGTTACCTCGGCGACGCCGGTGAGGCTGGAAGTACAGGATATGCGGCTGACCGCCGACGTTGATGTGCACCTGCAAGGAAGCCTTGCAAACCCCGTGGAAGTGGGAGCCGTGCACTTTCTGAGTGGCCAGGCCATCTTCCGTGGAAATCGCTTCACGTTGAACCGAGGCGATCTCAACCTGACCAATCCCATTCGCACTCAGGCAACGCTCGATTTGGAAGCTCAAACCCGCGTACAGCAGTATGACCTGACGGTTGATATTTCAGGCCCGGTCGGGCGCCTGAAGATGGCTTATCGTTCCGACCCTCCGCTTCCCACCGAGGATGTGCTTTCGCTGCTGGCGCTGGGGTACGCGCACCAACAACAGGAGATGTCCACACCAGGATTGGTTAGCTCATTCACTGGGGGTAACCCCTTACAAAGCGTGGGCGAAAGCGCGCTGCTCTCTCAAGCCCTTTCCAGCCAGGTAACTGGACGCATCCAGCGGCTCTTCGGAGTGAGTCGAATCAAGATCGACCCGAATGTGGGACTGCCGGGGTTTAGTTCCGGCGCGCGGGTGACGGTCGAGCAGCAAGTGACCAGGGACTTGACCCTCACCTACGTCACCAATACCGCTTCATCACAATACAAGATCATCCAGTTTGAATGGGCGTTCGGAGAAAACCTTTCGTTGATCGGCCTTCGCGACCAGAACGGAATCTTCGGCGTCGAGCTGAGGCACCGCCAGCGCTTCAAGTGAAACCGCAAAAGCAGGGAATAGGGAATAGGGAATGGGGAACCGGTTCCGCCGGCGCTTCAGGTGAAACCGCAAAAGCAGGGAATTGGGAATAGGGAATAGGTTCCACCGGTGCTTCAGGTCAAAGTGGCACAGCAGGATTGCTTCTTTCACCTTCTGCACCCCTTGATCTGCTTACTGCCGACAGCCCGCTGCCAGATCAGGGGCGGGTCTGCCATGGCGGGATGGCCCCTCACGCTTTCTGCGTCCTGCCTTCTCCCTGCTTCCGGCTCCCTGTTTGCTGTTCCCTATTCCCCATTCCCTATTCCCTCCTGCTTACCGCTGATTTGTGGCTAGTTCCAAGGTGGGATGTTATACTAGTTTCAATTCGGCCAGCAGTTTGAAGATCGCAAATGCGCCGCACTCTGGCGCAATTTTGCGATTCACGGCCCCGGAGAGGTGTCCGAGTGGCTGAAGGAGCACGCTTGGAAAGCGTGTGGCCGAGCAATCGGCCCGTGGGTTCGAATCCCACCCTCTCCGCCAGAAAACAGTCGACAGTCAGGCAGCCGCCCTGCTAGCGAGTCGTAAGGTCTCATCCTGCGATCAGTGCGGTATGGAGAGTCGCGGGCTGTGCCCGTGATAAGGGAGACTAGTCTCTTTTGTGGCCGTCACCTTCGAGCCCCTGGATGAAACGGTCCATGCGCTCGAAGAGCCGCGCCATCGCCGCGCGCATTTCCTGCTGGCCGCTTTCCATCTTCTCCATCCGCTCCACCAAGCGGATTTCGGCCTGCGCCAAGCGACCGACCAGGTCGGTGAGGGCCCCAATTTGCTCGCCATGCTTGGCAATCTGCTCGTCATGCTTGGCAATCTGCTCGTCGCGTTTCTGCGCGGACGCCGTCAATTGCGCCTGCTGCTCGACGATGAATTCCATAGTCCGTTCGAGATCCATGGCAATCAGTATAGCCCAAAATCCGCTGCCTGTGCTTTTTTTCGTGCCACCCCCGTGTGTCAAGGCTCTGTCCGGACGGCCTGGTCCTTCAGGTCCTTGACGGCTTGGTCGAAGTAGGGGGAGTAGTCCTGCTCGCCCCCGAACTCGAAATAGGCGGTATAGCTGCTCACGCCTCCCGCGTAGTTCGTCCACAGATCGGTCAGGGTTTGGCGGAAGTGGAGGATCCAGGGTCCCCCGCTTCCGCCGCTCTCAATCGTGCTGCCGATGCCGACGGAGGGGGGGGGTAACCGGTCGTTGCGGCAGGCCGTGAGGGAGTTGCTCTGAACCATCTCCAGTCCGGTGCCCATGCCCGCGCCGAAATCGACCCCGGGGGCGATAATCGGGTAGCCGAAAGTGTTCCAGAGGGCTCCGGTGGGGTCCTGGTTCCAGGCAAAGCCGAGGTGACCGACCACGTCGGAGAGATGGGCGCGGGTGGAAATGGGAGTGGGCCCCCCCCCGTGTATCCCTTGTATCCCTTTACGATGGCGAATCCGACGTCGCGGCCGATATCCGCGTTGTTAAGAAACTCGGGAAAAGTCATCAACTGAGTGGCCACCCAGAGTACATCGGGCACGGGCGAGGTGAATTCGTAGAAGTCGGGGACGAACTCCCAGTTCGTGTCGAAATTGCCCTGGCCATCGGAGACGCAGTGGCCGGCGGTGAGGACGGCGCTGCCGCCGATCGAGGCTCCGGAGCAGACGTAGTCGAGGCCACCCATCGTGAGGAAGACCTTTCCTATGGCGATATAGGGGAGATCGGCAGGGTAGCTGACATAATCATCCTCGGGCACCATGAAGGTCGAACTGTAGGGATCACAGTCGCCGGTGCAGTCGGAGCAGTTGCCGGTCCAGGGCGGAATGACGGGCGCGGGCGCGTGGGGCATTCTGAAAAGAAAGAAGCCGCGGGGAGCGTCGGCGGGATCGAAGCCGGGCTTTTCGCCGCGGGCGTTGGCCTGGACGTTGGGAGTAGCGAGCCGCGGGGCCGCAGCGTCCACGGAAGGCATGGGGACCGGAATGGCCGCGGCGAGCCTCTCCGGGGTCCAGTATTTGATGGTCGCGGCGACTTCCTCATCGGAGACCTGATGGACGACGCCGACCGCCTGGGCGATGGCGGGTAGTGAGAGGGCGAGTCCGGCGGCCAGCGGCAGAGCGATGGCGAGCGCGCGCCGGGCGAACGACGAGCGCAGACGCCAGGCGAGGAGGCACACCAGGCCGGCGCCCATGAGCAGGGTGCCGGCGTCGAGGTGGAAGGAGACCGTGCCCGCGCGCGCCGCTCCCATCGCTGCAAAGCCGCACAAAAGTGTACAGGTCGGCCGCAAGAATAGTTTGTACATTGGTAACCCTCCGTCGGGCGCGAGAAGTGAGATCAATACCTAATCAAACCGTATCGTAGGGTCTCAAACTTGGTTTGTCGAGTTTTGTGTAAGCAGCCCGCGAGATGACCAGTTGACAGTTCACAGTCGACAGTCAAGGACCGGGTTTCTGGCGGGGAAAAGCTATTCGTAAAAAGGAATCCCGGACCATCTTATGACGGTATCGGCAAGTCACGGATCACACGGATTGTTCGTCATTCGTAGGGGAAAAGGCCACCGCCTGTCATTCTGAGCGAAGCGAAGAATCCCGGCATTTTTTCGCACTGATTGAGCTTTCAAATGCGGGGATTCTTCGCTTCGCTCAGAATGACAGACAATGGGGTCATCCTCGACGAATGACGGACATTGCGTAGGACAAGACCACCTCCGGTTTGACATTGTAAGGGCTATCGGTGTCCGGTATCATGGTTACACTAGCTCATGGCATCGCTTGAGGAGAACTCGGTCCTCGTAAGTGTCCAGAACCTGCACAAGCATTATGGTGATTTAGCGGCCCTGCGCGGCATCAGCTTCGACATCCTTCAAGGCGAAGTATTTGGCCTTTTGGGGCCCAATGGGGCGGGAAAAACCACCACCATCGAGATCATCGAAGGCCTGCGCCAACCCGACGGCGGGTCAGTCACCGTGTGCGGGCTCGATCCTGCGCAAGCGAGCATGGCGCTCAAGGAGCGGATTGGAGCGCAACTTCAGTCCACCGTACTGCCGGATAAAATGCGTGTGGATGAGGCCCTCCACTTGTTTGCGAGCTTTTATAAGCGCTCGGCCTCCGTGCACATGCTCCTGGAGCGGTTCGGCCTGGTGGAAAAGCGTCGTACATTCTTCGAGAATCTTTCCGGAGGTCAAAAGCAGCGCTTGGCACTCGCGCTGGCACTGGTGAATGATCCCGAGCTGGTTCTGCTGGATGAACCCACGGTGGGCCTCGATGCACAGTTGCGCCGCGATATTTACGCCCTCATCGAGCATTTTCGGGCTGAGGGACGGACCGTATTATTGACCACTCATTACATTGAAGAAGCCGAGAGGCTCTGCGACCGTGTGGCCATAATGGACCGGGGTCAACTGGCGGCCCTCGGAACTCCGCGTGAGTTGATAGCGCGCTCCGGCCATGGAACGCGGCTCGAGGTTCGCCTGGCGAAACCGGTCGGTCTTGAGCGCTTGAAGCTGATCGAAGGGGTCATTGACTGCCGCGAAGCAGAGGGCGCCTATTTTCTCCACGCGCAGCCGGCCGCCCTGACCATTGCTGCCTTGGTCCGCTTCTTGGAATCCGACGACAATGCGCTGGTTGACTTGCACATCGCCCAGCCCAGTCTCGAAGATGTATTTGTGGAAATGACGGGAAGAAGGATGGAAGACTAACGATGGCCACGCTGCGGATTGCGCTGCTGACGATACGGCTGGTGATGCGCACCAAGGTGGCGCTGTTCTTCACCTTCATCTTCCCCCTGGTGTTCTTGTTCGTTTATGCCGTTCTGATCGCCCGTGGCAACCCGGAGGTAGTTGCCTACGTGTTTGGGCCCGTCATTACGCTGAACATCATGGGCAGCGGGTTGTGGGGACTTGGCATGCAATCCGTGATGCAGCGCGAACGTGGCAGCCTGCGGCGCTACCGTCTGGCCCCCATCGGCGCGCGCACTATCCTGATGAGCAACCTGCTTGCAAATTACCTGCTCCAGCTTCCCACCATCAGCCTGTTGCTCTTTACGGCGCTGGTTTTCTTCCACATGCCGATGAAGATCGGGTGGCTGACGTTGCTGATTCTTGTGACGGTCGGCACCTTTGCGTTTGCGGGTTTCGGGCTCACGATATCGAGCGTGGCGAACACCATGCAAGAAGCCCAGAT
This sequence comes from Terriglobia bacterium, assembly GCA_050008675.1. Classification (GTDB taxonomy): domain Bacteria; phylum Acidobacteriota; class Terriglobia; order UBA7540; family UBA7540; genus CAVROP01. The sequence continues at coordinate 137,389 of JBEKME010000004.1, read as the reverse complement.
TTATAATAATCTCGTCTGGGTTACGTTGTTGTTTCTCTCCGGGGTTACATTCCCCTTGCCGATGCTTCCGCGATGGATCCAGCGGCTCGCGATGTTTTTCCCTTCCACGTATCTCGTCAGCGCCTTTCAAGGCGTCATGGCGCAGGCAGAATCGCTCCTGGACCACTGGCCGGAGATGCTGGTTCTGGTGACCTCGGGGGTCTTCGGCTTGCTCTTCGCCATGAAACTCTTCCGTTGGGAAAAAGAGGAGAGGATATCCACAAAGGCCAAACTGTGGTCTGCGGTTTTTGTGCTGCCTTTCTTGGTTATGGGCCTGTGGATGAACACGCGCGCCAACCCCACGGCCAATTGGGCCCGTTCTTATAGTGTGATGGGGCAAGCCACCGCTGCCCCCCTGAATCCGCAGGCGGAGAAGCCAAACCTGATTGAAAACTTCGACGGCATTCAAGCTTCCGAAGAGCTTTTGAGCCGGTGGCAAATCTCCACAGATTCTGACATGTCGGGCCATTCCATGGCGGAGATTTCCCTGCTGACACCCGGCGCCGAGGGAACCCCGCACGCTATGCGCCTGAAAGGATACTTGGCGCCCGGGCCCAAGATCCCCCAGGGTTATGTCTCGGCCCGGTGTGAAGTGAGCGTGCCCGCGGGTTCGAGAAACCTGCGCGGCATCGAGTTCGAAGCGCGCGGCGAACCTCGTATCTACCAGGTAGGATTTCGGCCCCCAAAGGCAGCGGCCTCTCCCATCCCCGAGATCAGTTTTGTTCCGGGCGAGGCATGGCAAAACGTGCGGGTGCCTATCGCGTGGTTGGCGAACCCTTCAGGGTACGGGCTGGCGGACGGCCCTTGGATGTTGGAAATCTCGGCGACAGGCCCAGCCGGGGAGTTCGCATTGGACATCGATGAAATCCGATTCTATTAGGCTCGGAGAAGTCGACAGTCGACAGTTCACAGTTTCTGGAGGTCCTCCTGAACCCCGAAAGGGGTTCGATGTGAGTAGCCGTGGGTGTCAACCCACGGACAGCGGTCAGCATAGTTTCCGAGTGTGCCGTCGCTCGGCCAGAACTTCGCATTACCCCTGCGGCGCTTGTGTTGATTTCGAATGCTTCCGTAAAGCACCAAATCAGGCGGTCAAGGGACGAGGAGAACTGCCCTTTTGCCTCCCGGCAACCCATGCGAGAGAACGGCAAGGTGGGCGCGAGGGCGCGGAGGGCGCATGGTATTGGAGTCATTTGCGAGACACGGGCGCTCCAGCCCGCAGTCATTCCCGCGAAAGCGGGAATCCACTCCGCAAACCTTTGGAAATGCGCTGTCCACGGACTGGATTCCCGCTTTCGCGGGAATGACCGGGGTTTCGTTAAGGGGCCAGGACAGGCCACGGATAGGACGCGGTGACAGGGATGTTGCGCGTGCTCGTGAGGCGCATACATGAAACACAATGTATCCGCCACCCGCGGCTGGGCTGTGAGACACCCTTGTGGGCCTGTTTGTGAGTGGCCAAGAGTTCGACTATACTGGTTCGGACTTCATTCCGAAAGGAGAGAGAACATGCTGCGTAATACTTCGTTGATTGTATGCTTGGCGCTCGCCGCACTGACTGCCGGCTGCTCGAATCCCCCCCCCGCTCCACCTCCTGACACGCGCGCCGCCGATCTGCAAGCGGTCAAGGACGTCGAGGCAGCCTGGGTTAAAGACATGGCTACCAAGGACGCCGACAAGTTTGCCAGCTTCCTTGCGGACGATGCCTCTGGGCTGTACCCCGGGGCCGGGATACTGAATGGGAAGGCGGCCATCAAAGCGGCGTTTGCGCCGTATTTTGCTGATCCCAATTTTTCGTTGACTTGGGAGTCCACGCGGGCGATGGCCTCCAAGGGTGGTGACATGGTCTATTCGCAGGGCACCTACACCATGACCATGACCAACCCGAAGACCAAGAAGCCCATGACGGACAAGGGAAAGTATCTGACGGTCTACACCAAGCAGGCTGACGGAAGCTGGAAGGTCGTCGCCGATACATTTAATTCCGATTCGGCTAAGTAGGCGTCTCGCTCCTGCATATGACGACTGGTGGCATGTCGCGCCAATCTGCTGGCTGGCGCAGACGGTCGTTTTCCGCATTACCGTTGCGGCGCTTGGGTTGATCTCGAATGCTTCCGTAAAGCACGAAACGAGGCGGCGAAGTGTCCTTTTGCCTCCCGGCAAGCCGTGAGAGAGAACGGCAAGGTGGGCGAGAGGGATGCGCTAATTAGGGCTGAACGTTGCGGGCCACCGTTGCGCGCCGTGAAGGACGGTGAGGATCTGAATCTCGTCCTGGCGGATGCGATAGGCAATAACGTACGGCGTCTGGGCGACGGCGAGCTCCCTCGTTCCTTGGACGCGGCCTTCGCGGCCCGCGAGCGGATGACGGGTCAGCATGCCCACCGCCGAAAAGATACGCGCCACAAGTTGTTTTGCGGCGTTCTCGTTATCCTGCCGAACATATTCATACACCGCCTCAAGGTCTTGCTCTGCGAGGGGCATCCAGCGTATCGTCATCGCAGCCGCCGCCGCCACTTGGCTACGAGCTCTTCGTGGGGTATCCCCATCCCCGAGTCGGCCTGCCGAATGCTTTCCTTGATATGCGCGAGCTGCCAGCGCTGCACGTCAAGGTAGGCGTCCACCGCCTCATTGAGCAGAAAGGTGCGGTCACGGGCGTGTGCCTTTCCCAGTTCGTCTAGATCGGCGACCTTCTCCGCGTCCAGCCGGAAACTTACCGTCTTCTTGTTGTTGGCCTGCTTTCGCATAGAGGTCACATAATACGCTATATTTCAAGATAATACAAACGATGGTGGAGTCATTTGGGATGGGATCCCTTTCCAAACGTCGGTCATTCGCGTCCCGCCATGGCGGGACGCGAATGACCGACGCTTGCACCGCCCATGTCTCGCAAATGACACCGGTGCCCATTCCCAGATGCCGTTACCACGTCAAACCGGCTCGCCTCGTGTTTTACCGGGCGATTGCATCGTTCGGAGAACCAGCATAATATCTCCGCGCGCACAGATGTAGGTTTGACACTTCTCGACGTATTTTGCGCGGCGGAGTGGCGGGGAGCTGACCATGAACATTATTAGCATCGGTGAAGTATTATGGGATGTATTCGGGGACACAGAACACCTGGGTGGAGCTGCTTTCAATTTTGGCGCGCACGCCAAAATATTGGGGCACTCGGTATCCTTCATCAGCGCTGTAGGCCAAGACCAAAGGGGTCGACACATCCTGGAAGGGATGGACGCTATGGGCCTGCCTACGCGTTTCGTCCGCCAGGAGAAGGATCACCCCACCGGGATAGTCACGGTCAGCCTCGACACCTCAGGCCAGCCGCATTTCATCATCCACCGGCCCGCTGCCTACGACTTCCCCGAACTCTCGGATGGGGACCTCGGAGCACTTTCATCTCGCCGGCCTGACTGGATTTACTTCGGAACGCTGTTTCAGATGAGCCCCAAAGCAAAGGCGCTGACCTTGAAGGTGCTTGACGCCAACCCGGAAGCCCGCCGCTTCTACGATGTGAACCTGCGTGAGAATTGTTATGAGGCCTCACTGGTTAATGAATTGATGTCCCTCGCCACCGCCGTGAAGCTCAATGAGCAGGAAGTCGATATGATTCAGTCCATGTTTGGCTGGTCGTATCGTTCGCTGGAGGATTTTTGCAAAGGCACAGCACGTAAATTTGGATGGGAGGCAGTCTGTGTCACGCGGGGAGAAGCAGGGTGCGTGCTGTTGGTGGGTGACAATTACGCCGAAGCGGAAGGGTACGAGGTTCGCGTCGCGGATACGGTAGGAGCCGGCGACGCCTTCGCCGCCGCCTTCGTCCACGGCATGGGATGGGGGTGGCCTGCCCAGGAAGTGGCTGATTTCGCTAACCGAGTTGGGGCCTTGGTCGCCAGCCGTCCCGGAGGAACCCCTTCCTGGACTATCGAAGAAGCAGACGCGCTTTCAAGGCAGTAGCTTGAACAGCGCGGCTGTTAGCCGCAAACAAAACGAGACCCTCTGTGTCCTCCGTGCCTTTCAAACTTGAACACAGAGCACACGGAGCATCTCAGTGACCTCTGTGTTGAAGCCCTTCTGGCCACGGAGAACACGGAGGCGCTAACGACACAAGGAGAAATCTTCGCGCCGCGGCAAGAACCTGACTCGTGTTGCGTATGCTACAAGAACCGGAGGCGACATCTCAACTTTCCAGCGTTGACAGGTCTCCCGTGGGCAAGCCCAGTTCCCAGGCCTTCAGAACTCGCCGCATAATCTTCCCGCTGCGCGTTTTGGGGAGCTTTTGTTTGAACTCGATCTCACGGGGGGCCGCATGTGCCGCCAGCTTCTGGCGGACAAATTTCTGGATCTCATCTTTCAATTCGTCGCTGGGCTGGTATCCTTCGCGGAGCGAAATAAACGCTTTAATGATGTGACCGCGCAAAGCGTCCGGCTTTCCGATCACTCCCGCCTCGGCTACCGCTGGGTGCTCGACGAGGCAACTCTCCACCTCGAATGGTCCCACATTCTCACCCGCCGTGATGATGAGGTCATCCACACGGCCCTGGAACCAGAAATACCCATCTGGGTCGCGGTAGGCGCTATCGCCGGTGACGTACCACCCCGGAATGCGAAAATAGGCCCGGTAACGTGCCGGCTGTTTCCAGATGGTCGGCATCATGCCGGGCCAGCCAGGCTTGATCACCAGATTCCCCAAGGTATGGGGCGGCAACTCCCTGCCATCGTCATCCACGATGCTCGCCGTGACGCCCGGAACGGGCTTTCCCATTGAACCGGGGCGGATGGTCATGGAGGGATAGTTTGAAATGAGGATATGACCGGTTTCGGTCATCCACCAGTTATCGTGGATCCTTCGCCCGTAAGTTTTCCAGCCCCACCATACGACTTCCGGATTCAGGGGTTCTCCCACGCTGAGGACGTGCCTGAGGGAGGAGAGATCGTACTGCTTCGCCGCCTCCTCGCCGGCCGCCATCAGCATCCGGAATGCCGTGGGAGCGCTATACCAGATGTTCACCCGGAACTTCTCAATCGTGCCGTACCACTCACTTGCGTTAAAGCGTCCGCCGCGAATCAGGTTGGTCGCTCCATTCAACCAGGCCGCGAAAATTCCGTAGGAGGTACCTGTTACCCAGCCGGGGTCTGCCGTACACCAATAAACATCGTCTTCCTGAATGTCGAGGACCCACCTGCCGGTCATCAAATGGCCCAGCATGGCACGCTGCACGTGGAGCACGCCCTTGGGCTTGCCGGTAGAGCCCGAGGTGTAGTGGATGATCAGCGGATCATCCAGCGTCAGCCACTCGATTTCGGTCTTGTCCTCCGCCCCTTCCACTAACGCTTCGAAACTATAATGTCCCTGGGGCAATCCATCGGGAACCGCGCCGACCAGGAGCACGTGCCTGAGTGTCGGCAGTTCCCATTGCGGGACTCGGTCCAGCAGTGCGGGAGAGGTCACCAGGGCCACGGCTTCCGCGTTCGCCATGCGATCGCGGACCGCGTCTTCCATAAAAGCTTCGAAAAGTGGGCTGGGGATGGCCCCAATCTTCAAGATTCCAAGAATGGCGATATAGAGTTCCGGCCGACGTCCCAGGAACACAAAGACGCGGTCCCCTTTTACAACTCCGAGCTTCCTCAGGACGTTGGCAAAGCGATTCGACTGAAGCGAGAGGTCCTCGAAAGTGAGCCGCGCCGTATATTCGCGGTCGGTATAAATCAGAGCGAGCTTATTCCGCCGGCCTCGGGTCAGGTGCTTGTCGATGGCCTCATGCGCCATGTTCACCTTACCGGTGCGGCTCCAATCAAACTCCTTATGAGCATCCTCCCACCTGAAGCTCTTGTAAGCGGCCTCATAATCCTGCAAGTGATGCTTCCCGGGAGCATCCGTCGGATCCAATACGTTGTTCACATTCACCGGCGTCTTCGTACCCATTATCACGACCTCTCCGTTTGACTTGTATGCCTCGATAGGCGAGCCGCGGGTGGCTGCACGGACTTATTCTGTTGGTCTGGGGCTTGTTTTGAGGATCGATGCCCTGATTATCCTCCTAGATCCTTTTACCCTATTGTGCTCCTCCTTCACGCCATGGGCTCGTAGCACAGCAAGACATTCCCATTGCCGAAGGTCCGCGTCTTGGTCAGCTTCAGGGTCAGCTTCTCTTTGATGCCCTCGAACATCGTCCTCCCCTTGCCCAGAGCGACGGGATTCACCACGATCTGGTATTCGTCGATCAAACCCTCCTGCGCCAATTGCGAAACAACGCTGCCGCTTCCAAAAACCACCATGTTCTCTCCGGGCTTTTTCTTCATCTTTCGTATTTCCGCCGCCATGTCGCCCTTCACCAGCTTCGTATTGTTCCACGACGCCTTTTCCAGGGTTCTCGAAAACACGACCTTCGGCAGATTATTCATCCGTTCGGCCACAATAGGGTCATTCTTCATCGCATACGGTGTCGGCCAGTAGCTTGTCATGAGCTCATAGGTAATCCTGCCGAACAAAAGCTCGCCTCCGCCGCTGGCATTCTCTTGGACAAATGTATTCCACTCCGCATCCTGCTTGTGTGCCCAGCTCATGTCGCCGTTTATGTCTGCAATGTAACCATCCAGCGTCACATTATTGAAAACGGCTAATTTCCGCATGATTCTTCTCCCTTTTTATCCCGGTGACGAGCAGCTCCCAAATTCGTACTCATGGGCAGCTCCCGTCGGCATTCCCCCAAGTGGACGCACCTCGACAACACCGTGACTTGTGGCCGGGCAGCAGGCTGCCCACGAGATCGCGGCATCGAGGTCGGCCACGTCGATGATAAAGTAGCCACCCAGTTGCTCTTTCGAGTCCACATAGGGGCCATTCAGCACCTGTAGCAGGCCCGGCCTACATCCGTTCCGGTTGCCGCAGCGTGAAGGCCGTTGAGCCCCGATAAGCTTCGTCCAGTAGTTCTACAACATGGAGCACCCGACGTTCGCCTCCAGCGCGCGAAACACCGGCACGCAACTGGAGCAGGCAGCCGGGATTCGCGGTCAGGATAAGGTCGGCTTTCGTCTCCTCAATCCGCCGCATTTTATTCTGGAGAAGTTTTTCCGCCAAGTCGTTGTGAACCACGTTGTAAATCCCGGCGCTTCCACAACAGATCTCTGATTCCTTTAATTCGATAAGCTCCAGCCCCGGTACTGCCGCCAGCAACTTCCTCGGCGCCGACCGAATCCTTTGCGCATGACCCAGGTGGCAGGAGTCCTGATAAGTCGCCCGCACCCGAGTTACCGCGAACTCCTTATTAAAGTCAATACCTGCCAGGAATTCCGTCACATCTCGAAGCTTCCCGGAAAAGGCCTGTGCCGGCTCAAAATAGTCCCGGTCGTCTTCTTGAAAGAGAAGCGGATATTCCTTCAAAACCGAGCCACAGCCCGCCGCGTTCGTAATGACCGCGTCAAACCCATCGGCCAGGAAGGCGCGGATGTTCCGTTTGGCCAGCTCGCGCGCCAGGTCGCGCATACCCGCGTGGACGTGCAGCGCGCCGCAGCATCCCTGCTCAGCGGGAATGACCACCTCACATCCATTCTTGGCGAGCACGCGCAGCGTCGCATCATTCAGCCGCGCAAAGGATAGGTTGGCGATACACCCGGCAAAGAACGCCACCCTGTAACGGCGAGTCCCCACGGCAGGAACAACCGTGCCCAGGCGCTCCGTAAAGAACGGTTTTTCCATCCGTGGCGCGAGTCCTGCTACGCGCTCCAAGCTCCACGGCAAGAGCTTCAGGAGGCGAGACGCAAGGACCAGCCTCTCCAAGCCGGACCTTTGATAGAAACGCAGAATCTTCCCTGCCACTTCCAGCCTTTGGCGGTAAGGAAGGAGTTCGTAGTAGAAGAGCTTCCTCAAAAGGGCGGCAAGAGGGGGCCGCTTGTAATACTTCTCGATTTGCCCTCGCGCCACCTCCACCAGCTTTCCGTACTCGACGCCCGACGGGCACGCGGTTTCGCAAGCGCGACAATCCAGGCAGAGGTCGATGTGCCGCACGAAGCTCTCGCCCAGAGGCAACCGGCCCCCTTCCACCTGAACCATTTGATAGATGCGCCCGCGGGGAGAATCCATTTCCAAGCCAAGTTCGCGATAAGTGGGGCAGGCATTCAGACAAAGGCCGCAACGAACGCACCTGGAGTAGTCCGCCCAACGGGGGGCTTCACCTGGGCCGTACCCGCTACCATTCTCCTCGACTCCTGCCCGCCCTGCGGCGGAATCCCTCTTGCTCAAAATGGTTCCCCTCGTACGGTAGGTGGTAGGCGGTAGGTGGTAGGCGGTAGGTGGTAGGAGGTAGGTGGGGAAAAATCCACCCTCTGCTTACTGCCTACTGCCTTCCGCCTTCTGCTTTCTGCCTTCCGCCTTCTGCTTTCTGCCTTCCGCCTTCTGCTTTCTGCCTGCCGCTTTCCGCTTTCCGCCTAAAGCCCTCCTACAAACCTGCCTGGCGAAAGGATGTCCTTGGGATCCCACGCCGCCTTCAATCTTCGCATGGCTTCCAGATGGTCGCCCCTCGGGCCCCACACGTCTCGTTCGGCATTAAAGCCGTTTGGATATTGCTCCACCACCAGCGCTCCCCCCAGGCTTGCAGCAGCTTTACGAGTATTCGTCACCAAGCGGTCAGCGGCGGTTCCCAGCTTCACACCCCATAAGCCCAGATGCACTATGCCAACGCCCACCTGGGCAAAGCTGGCCATCTTCACCTCTTCACCCTCAGCCACCTGCTGGGCAAAGCTGAGAAATTCCTCGGAGCTGGCAATCGGCAGCGAAGCCTTCAGAACCATGACGTCGGGGAAAGAGTCCGCAAACAATTGCTCATAGTCTCTTAACCGAAGCCAGCAACTCTCCGCCGCTTGCTCATTCAACTGGCGGCTCGGGACGCCCATAGATCGTCCCATTTCGGCGAGATCCCTGGCGTGCCTCTCCAGGATTCTCGGCGAGCCACCAACTTCTATCCAGAGTTCCAGTCCTTGTGCGTCTCCTGGAGGCGGCCCGTTGTGGAGAAGGCTCGAGGCCTCAGCGTTAAAGAGGACCAAGCACAGGGGTTCCAGAGGCGAGTTCAGGATTCGCCTGCGCAAGTCTCGAGCCAGACCGAGTGTCCCCGGTTGAAGCACGAATGTGGCGCGCGTAGCGGGCCGCGGAAACAGTTTGAAGCTGGCTTCCACTATCACTCCCAACGTCCCATAAGAGCCCACGAGGAGCTTGCAAAGATCGTATCCCGCTACGTTCTTCACCACCCGGCCGCCGCTCTTGATCAGCTTCCCTTCTGTGGTGGCAACCTTTATTCCGAGCACCATGTCACGTGGTGAGCCAAAACGAAGGCGTAACGGTCCCGCCGAGTTGGTTGCCAGGATGCCCCCTATGCTTGCCCTTGCCCCACCGAGCGGGTCCAAGGGGAGCCAAAGCCCCTCGCCTCTCAGAAAGTCCTGGAAGTCCCCCAGCTTCATCCCAGCTTCAACGCTGGTCGTCAGGTCCGCCGGTTCATAATGCCAGACATGGTTCAATTCTTTGAGTGACAAGGCAAGGTCGTAACGGCGGGGCGGGCTGCCTATGGGGAGCTTGGTGCCGTTGCCGCGAGGGATCACAGCGAGGTCACGGTCAGCGGCGAACTTCAGGACCGCGGCAACACTCTCCGCTGTAGGTGGGTCCACAACGTACTGGGGAACCCTCCCTCCTACCGCCATCGCCGCGCAGGCTGTGGGTTCTGAAACAACATGCGATTCACCTACTATCGCGCCTAAGGACCTACGGACGGATTCCACAGCCGTGGTCACAGAACGCCTCCTACGCCCGCCCCGATACGCAATTCGCCGCACATCTTGCCTGTAGGAAAGACCTTCCCAGGATTGAAAAGCCCCTCCGGGTTGAAAACCCCCTTGATCTTTCGCATCATGTCCAGGTCATCCGCCGTGAAGAGGAGGGGCATCAAGTTAATCTTCTCGATGCCTACACCGTGTTCGCCGGTGATTGAACCGCCCATGTCAATACATTGGGCAAGGATTTCCTGGGCGGCCTCACGAACCCGTCTGGACTCGTCCGCATCGCGAGGGTCGAACAGGATGATCGGATGAAGGTTCCCGTCGCCCGCATGAAAGATATTGCCAATCTTCACTCTGTACTTAGTCCCGACCTGCCCAATAAACTCCAGCATTTCGGGCAGACGTGTACGGGGAATCACTCCATCCTGCACATAATAGCTTGGGCTTATTCGTCCCAGAGCTCCGAAGGCGTTCTTTCTTCCCTTCCAGAAAAGATCGCGTTCTTCTGCCGATTTTGCCCGGCGAACTTGCCGCGCCCGGTTCTCCTGGCACACCGACTCGATTTGCAGCGCGTCTTCTTCAACGGCTTCTCTGAGCCCTTCAACCTCAATCAAGAGAACTGCGGCTGAATCCATCGGATAGCCTGCGTGCGTAGCTTCTTCGATGGCGCGCAGTGTGAAACCGTCGATCATTTCCAGGGCGGCGGGCGTGATGCCGCGTGCGGTAATTGCCGCCACCGTCCGCGTGGCGTCGAGCACGCGGTCATAAACCGCCAGCAGTGTTGCCACCGTCTCCGCCTTGCGCATCAACCTAACGGTTATCTCCGTCACGATCCCGAGAGTCCCCTCGGACCCAACGAACAAACCCGTAAGATCGTAACCAGGAGGGTCCCAAAACTTGCCGCCGGTATGAATCACTTCTCCAGTCGGTAATACCACTTCCAGTCCTAAGATGTGATTGGTCGTCACACCGTACAAAAGAGTATGAGGCCCCCCTGCATTCTCGGCGACGTTTCCACCCAGGGTGCAGGCCTTCTGGCTGGAAGGGTCCGGCGCGAAGTAATAACCGTTATCTGAGACTGCCAAGGATAAATCGAGATTGACTACGCCGGGTTGTACTCTGGCACGCTGGCTCTCGATGTCGATTTCAAGGATGTCCTTCATCCTCGAGAAGACAATGAGGATCCCTCCCTGACAAGGAAGCGAGCCCCCACTCAAACCTGTTCCCGCACCACGGGGAACGACCAAGAGCTTCCGACTTGCGGCAAACTTCACCACCTGGACTACGTGTTCCGTGGTTCGTGGAAAAACCACCACATCGGGTGGTCGAAGCGAAGAAAGACCATCGTATTCGTAAAGCATAAGGTCCTCAGGCCGCCACAGAACAGCGTCCCGGCCCAAGATACTCACGAGTTCGCGAACCAAAGCGGTGGGCTTCATGAAGTACCACACGGCAGGCCTGCGCTGATTGCACGAGCGCACGGGAGGTGAAAATCGATTTGCCCTGCCACCAACACCCTATTGCCCCAGCAAACTGAGTATATCCACGTTCCTGGAGACCGTCAACGCGCCTTGTCGCCGGGTAAGTGCGACATAAAAGTGCGAGTCCTGCCGCTGGTGCATGACATATTTGTGAAAGCTTACGGCAGCAGCAGCAGGGTGGCCCGCGGAGGCCGCCTAGCGGGCGATAGAACTTAGCCCAGGGCGCTAGAAGCTGTGGAAAAATTCATATAGGCGAATGAGCGCGTTGTTGCGAGCGGCATCTGAGGCTGGTGCCGCTAACGAGCCGGGCACCGTAGACGCTCGGCGGGGATGCCGGAAGCTCGGCCCCTTGGCCTTCCCAGATTGGCCCTTGCGTCGGCTGTTCACCGCTCATGTTGCACCTCCCGCCGGCGAGTCGATTTCGAGGGCCGGGCTCGTTTTATCACCAAGGTGTACTTGTCTTCCACGACCCAGTCAATGATCTCGCCCTTTTCCAACTCCATGGCCCGGGCCAAGGGGGCGGGACAGATCAGGTAGAACTGGCGCGTGTCATTGGCGCGCTCGATCACTTGTACGGTGGATTGGTATGCCATGTTGGCTATGGTATACTAGCCATATCACAACTCAAGAACTATTTTGAATGTTTTACAGCTTCTGGCGCCCTGGGCTATCCCGCAAGGCGGGATCGGCCCTCCGGGCCTTTGCCCTTGCGTACTCGTACGTTCAGGAGCGTGCAACAAATCAAGAAAAATGCCCTGACCTCCACTTCTACGTTGCGCACCCGATTGACGACGTGTGGTTGCCGCTGGGGCATCGGGCATGAGAAAAGCCCACGGTCAGGATTGCACTGACCGTGGCTACCCACCTTTAATTTAATACTCATTTAGCCGGGATTGCTTGGGCGAGGCTTCGCGCTTATCTAGGAACGTTCCGCCCTCACACGCTCAGAACCGGAATCGGCACCGCGCAAATGATTCCGTAGCCGTGGGTCCGCAGGTGCCCGCCATAAGGGTAGCACCCGGTAACCAGTAAATCCGCCTTCGTCTGCTTGGCAGTTTGGCTCAGCACCTTGGGCACGTCACCACTGCCGATGAATACATCGGCCTTGATGCCCGTGTCTTGCTGGAGCTTGGCCATTTGCTGGGAAGCGTTGCTGACGAGCTCCTCTTTCCACCTTTGATCGACGTAGCTGCCGCCGGGCCCCCAAAACTCCACACTGGCAGTGACGTTAGCGAGCATAAGACGAGCACCAAATTCGGCGGCCATTTGGGCGGCCCACGACACAGTTATGTCACAACGGGGGCCGAACTCGACTGCGCACAGGACGTTGCGGATCGCCAACTCCTGCACGGGCGATTCTTGCACGTGCGCACCGGTCCAAACCGGGCACTCGGTCCCGTGTAACACTTTTGCTGTCACCGAGCCCTTAAGAAACTGGTAGAACGTGAAGCTATGTGACGGCATCATGATCAGGTCGGCTTTTTCCTCCTGAGCCGTCTGCACAATTGCCAGGGCCGCGTCGCCCTTGACCAACTTGCGCTGAATAGTAAGGCCATCAAGCTCCGGCCCGAGAGACTGGTCCTGCTGTTTCTGGGCCTGTCTAATGATCGCCGCGAACAAGTCCCAGTCAGTCAGCTCGCGGCTGTCCTCCGGCACACCGGCGGCATGGCTCCGCGCTGTCACGACGTGCAGCATCACGATCTCAGAATGGAAATGGCGCGCCAATGTCGCAGCCTGATGAATCACATCCAGTGAAGCAACCGGGAAATCAACCGGCAAAAGAATTTTCTTAATATTCAGCATCGCGCAAAAGCCCTTGAGTTAAAATGTCCCTCACCGTCTTCCTTAGTCGGAATTTCCGACTTGGATTTCTGACTTGCGCACATCGTATGCTTCTCCTGCCTTGGACACAACCGATCTACCCGGAATTCGCTTTTTGGCGTTCCGGCGCCTGAGAGTATACACCCGGTTGTCTCCAGCCGAGCCCTTTCGGTGCTGCTGTCCGGCGGCGTCCACGCCCGGAGGGCGCGCGGGGCGCGTAATCGCGTTCCTCCAGCTTGCCGCTCCCCCTCGGCAAATCCGCTTTATTTGGGATGCGAGGTGCTGTACATAGAGGTCTGTCGCAGGAACTGCCCTTGGTCTTCATCCACAGCCTCAAGGTCGAGATTAATTCCTTCTAACCTTGAGTAAAGGAACCGCACGCGGAAGTAGTAAATTTCCCCTGCCTTCGCCACGACACGATGCAGTGCGATAAAGGGTGGAGAAATCAACCTACTCCATTGCCCGTTCACGCAAAGGTGATGCACTCCAGGATCGATCACGAAGCCAAAGTAGGAACGACCCTCATTCGCCCCTACCCAGGCGCCATCAACGCCCATTCTCGTCGTCAATAGGTGCACCATTGGCCCTGTGGGATAGTCCTGGAGAATGTAGACCACGGCTTTGCCGCTTCCTGGATTCAACATGGGCTGTTGGCTTTGATCCACTAGTTTCACCTCAAACTTGACGTTCTCCGGCCCGCATGCAGCCTTGGCCGCAGGGGCGGATGCAATGTCCTGGCCACGAGCGAATGACCCCAACAGAACAAGAACAACGAAGAGGGAGATTTTCATTCCATAGGTGGTTTTCATATTGGCTCCAAGCACCGCTCACTGTGCACCGCGCTACTCCATGTCGATTATTCTCAGTGGGCATCTTTTCTCTATTGCTCCGGATTCCCCCAAGGAGGGTTCGCGGTCGTCCAAAATGAGTGCAAAATCGCGAATTTTGTCTCTTCCCAGAACATCTCAACCAGAATTTCCAATATCGACCTCCCGCCCGACCGATAACATACGCCTCACCGCCGCCGAATGCAATTGTCAGTCGGGTTTGCAGTGCAAGGTGCTTCCACGGGCCACGGAAGGAGCCATGGGTGCTTCTCGCGAGAATCCCAGAGACCGCAACCGCCCCTCTTTTTTGGATGTTGCGATTGGCGGGCGCAGACGGTGGCTTTTTAGCGTCTGCGATCTCCCGAAGGGACTCTCTTCAGGCAAGGCATTCTCGAGGGTATACTCTCCGGCAGCGTGCCGTTTTACAGGCTGACTGAAGTGAGCCGCCAGCTCCCACAAGTCCCTTCGGGAAATCGCAGACCCCAAAGAACAAGGATCTGCGCCCGCCGGCCATCCCCCGAGAATCGGTTGCCACAAATCCGAACTCCACTGGTCTCCCGCCGCGAGCGCTTCGGCTAGTTTCAGTCCCCAGTCAAAGCTCTGCCCCGCTGCCTGCGTAACGTTCCTCAACAGGCCCTCGCGCGATGGCCCCAAGGGATTCTGCGGATTGTAGGAGGTCAGATACTCCAGCCAATCTGCGGGCGGCTTGGAAAGCAATTCTGCACTCTCCAAGGGGCTCTGCAACCCGACCCCAACTGATATGCCCTCGGTCTCTACCTGGTCTCGTAGGCGTGCTCGCCGTGGATGGACTCATCCAGGCCAATTTCTTCCGTCGTCTCGCTGACCTTCACCGTGATGAACACATCGATAATCCTGAGCATGGCGTAAGTGAAAAGGAACGCCCAGACCGACGAGAAGGTAACGGCAACGACTTGTTTCAAGAGGAAAGTCGGGTCCCCGTTGAGCAAGCCATTCGCACCCTCGGGGTTATAGGCACGGGTGGCGAAAATCCCCAGCATCACAATGCCGAGAAAACCGCCCACGCCGTGCACTCCCCAAACATCGAGCGCGTCATCCCAGTGCAGCTTGTTTTTCATTTCGACCGCGTAATAGCAAACCACTCCCGAAACTATGCCGATAATCACGGCAGTGGTCGGGGAGACGAAACCCGCGGCAGGAGTTACCGTTGCCAGTCCGGCGACGGCTCCAGTAAGCAGGCCCAGGAACTTGGGCTTCTTTTCATTGAACCACGCCGTCATCAACCAGGCGACGGCAGCGAACGAAGCGGCCACATCGGTATTAAGGAATGCTGTGGCGGTCACGGAGTCCGCGCGCATCTCACTACCGGCGTTGAAGCCGTACCAGCCGAACCACAGCAGTCCCGTGCCCAGCGCCACCAGCGGGATACTGTGCGGTCCGCGGTCCAGGACACGGCGTTTGCCCACATACAAAACGGACGCCAGAGCAGCAAAGCCCGCAATGTTGTGAACGACGATGCCGCCGGCAAAGTCCTTTACACCCCATTGCTGCAGAAAGCCTCCGCCCCAGACCATGTGCACAAAGGGGAAATAAACAAAAGTCAGCCAGGCAGTGAGGAACAACATGTAGGCCTTGAAGGTGACCCGGTTGGTGAAGGCACCCGAGATCAGCGCCGGTGTAATAATGGCGAACATCATCTGGAATGCGATGAACACCATCGCGGGTATGGTGTCATTGGGAGACGGGGTATTGAGGCCAATTCCCCGCAGACAAGCGTTGTGGAAGTTGCCGATGATCCCGTGCCAGTCGCCGCTGAAGCACAGGGAATATCCATAGAGATACCAGATCACCGTCGTCCAGCCCATGGAGACGAAGCTCTGAATCATGATGGCGAGGACGTTCTTGCGCCCTACCAGACCGCCATAGAAGAAGGCAAGACCGGGTGTCATCAACATGACCAGGCTGGTGCATAAAATCATGAAACCTGTGTTGCCAGTATCGAGATGTAGCATGGAAACCTCTCCTGGAATGAAAAGATAAGAACTGCCTACCACTCTCGCTCGGAATCAATGAAACAAAACACTCCGAGAGACGGCGTGAATCAACGCGACGCGTTCTTGCCGTTGTTTTGTCCAAACGCTCGAGGAGGTGCGGCAGGAGATGAGATTCCTGCTCCTCGGTTGGGTGCTGATGCCTGGTCACTTCCATGTTTACAGCGAAAAGAAACGCCGGGAGAAATTGGACTACATGCACAACAATCCGGTTAAGCGCGGCCTGGTCAGTTCCCCGGGGGATTGGCCGTGGTCGAGCTGGGGGTTTTACTTCTTGCAGGATGCGTCGATTCTCCGTATGGACCGACTGGAATGAGCCGCCAGGTTCCACAAGTCCCTTCGGGAAATCGCAGACCCCAAAGAACAGGAGTCTGCGCCAGCCGGCGCATTGATTTGGGAGTAGGCGATGGCTCGGCTGCGGGTGGAACACTAGCGCCACGTTCCCCAAAGGTCAAGCGAATAATTGGAACGTTGGCAGACGAGTTTTCAGAATTCGGAGCCTCCAGCGTCGACGGAAGGGGCCATTTTTGCCACTGCTGAGCAAGCGTAGCGCGGACCTAGTACGCCGGGGAAAGCGCGGCTGATCTTGTAGGCTGAAAGGAGCTTACAAAGGAGTGCCTTTAGAGGACTCTTACATCTACCGCTGGTCATATGACTGAGTGGGCCGGGTGGCACAGCGCGGCGGAGCCGCAACCAGAACAGGCTAAACACACACCACCCGCTTGGGCGGCCTGGCGCAGACGGTTGCTTTTTGGCGTCTGCGATCTCCGGAAGGGACTCTCTTCCGGCAAGGCACTCTCAAAGAGCAGGGCTCTGCGCCAGCCGGCCCTCCTCCTTGTTTCTACTGCCTACTGCCTACTGCTTACTGCCTCCTGTCTTTGAAGAACCGCTCCGACAGGACGGGGCACTACACGCTGCTGATTTTGCCCTAGCCTCCCGTCCGGCGGGCGAGTTCCTGGACGAAAGTAATGATGCGGGGGTCCTGCCAATCCACGGCCCCGATCAGTTTTTCCGCCACTCTCCCGTCCTGGTCGATAATGTACGTTTCCGGGAATTGGAATGTCCCGTAACGGTTGGCGACGGATTGATCGGGGTCCCGCCCAATAGGAAACGAAAGGTGCTGCTGCGCGGCGAAAGTTTGCAGAGCATTCACATCCTGGTCCACGCTGACGCCCATCACGGCCACGCCCTGGAGGCGCATTTGTTGGGCGAACTTTTCAAGGCTGGGAGTCTCTTCCACGCACGGCGGGCACCAGGTGGCCCAGAAGTTCAGCACCACCACCTGTCGAGAGAAACCGTGAAGTGAAAGCGAACCCCGGGTAAGGGCCGGAAGGGTAAAGTCAGGCGCTCTTTCTCCGACGTCCACGGGGCGCGGCTGTCGCAGGCGCAGAGCGAAGATCAACGCGCCACCCAAAATCAGCAAAAGTACGAGAATCTTAACCGCGTTCGTTTTGCTCATCACCCCACACTCCATTATAATATCAATTTGGAGTCGGGTCTGAATCCTAACGTAAGGCGTACAGAGCGGCTGTTGGCCATAACCAGAACAAGAGTCTCTGTGTCCTCCGTGCCTCTCAAGCTTCAACACGGAGCACACAGAGCGCCTCCGTGGCCTCTGTGTTGAGGCTCCTCTGGCCACGGAGGACACGGAGGCGCTAACGACACGAGGAGAATTCTTGGCGGCGCAAGAAGAAGTTGACTGCTAGTGCTGTAGATGAGTCAAAACGAGCCCGGTCTGGTCTCCATAATCGTACCCGCCCGTAACGAGGAAGCCAACCTCGAGTGCCTGGTTCGTTCCCTTGCGGCGCAGCAGAGCGTGCGGGAAATCCTCATCGTGGATGACCAGTCGGAAGACAGGACTTTGGAGATTCTGGAGGCCATAAAGGCGGAGGCGCCGCTGCTCCGCGTATTGCACATCGACTCGCTGCCGGAAGGCTGGCTGGGCAAGACGTACGCTGTAACCGTTGCGGCACGAGAGGCGGCAGGTGATTGGCTGCTCTTTACGGATGCCGACACCGAGCACCTGCCGGGCAGTCTCGCGGCCCTGCTGGAGCTTGCCGAGCGGGAAGGCGCTGATTTGCTTTCGCTCTCGCCCGGCCAGCTAACCCCGACTTGGTGGGAGAAGGCTGTCATACCGCTCGTTTATGTGAACCTGGCGCGCCTTTACAGATTCGATGAAGTCTCCGAGCCTGGATCGGCGGCGGCCGCGGCGAACGGCCAGTATCTTCTAATCCGGCGCGAGATGTACGCGCGCGTGGGCGGGCACCAAGCAATTCGCAACCAGATCCTCGAGGACGTGGAGCTGGCGAAGCGAGTCAAGGCGGCGGGTGGGAAACTGCTTTTCCTGCCTGGAGCAGCCTGGGTCCGGACGCGGATGTACCGCACCTTTGGTGAAATGTGGCGCGGATGGACCAAGAATCTCTTCCTTATTTATGGGGGAAGCCTGGCGAAGATTTTCAAGACATTGGTGGAACTTTGTGCCGTGGATTTACTGCCGCAGTTTTTCCTGGTAGTACTTTTAATGTGGTTATTATCCGGCCGGGGAAATGTAATCGTCTTTTGCGGGGCCTTAGGGTGTTTGCTTATCGTCGTGGTGCGTCATGCCAGTTACTTGCGGGCTGTCAAGAGTCTGGGATTTGACTCCCGTGTGGCGCCGTGGCGGCTGGAAGGCGCGGTTATCTTGGGCGCACTTCTAATCAACTCGGTCATAGCTCATCGCGTCTCACGCCACGTAGATTGGAAAGGACGCCGTTATTCCACCAGGGGGTAGAGGATGATCTACGTCACGCGCCGGGCGGAGTTCTGCGCTTCACATTTCTATCACAATCCCAAGCTTTCGCCGGAAGAGAACCGGCGCATCTTCGGGAAGTGCAATAACCCCCATGGCCACGGGCACAACTACACGCTGGAAGTCACCGTAGCCGGTTTGCTCAACCCCACGACGGGCATGGTGGTGGACTTGAAAGAGCTGAAGACGATCCTGGAGCGGGAAGTGTTGCAGTTGCTGGACCACAAATTCCTCAATCAGGAAGTCCCGGCCTTTGCGACCAAGATTCCGACCGCGGAGAACCTTGCCGTGGAAATCTGGGATCTCCTCGCCCCGAAACTTACCTTTGGGAAGCTGCATCGAATAAGGTTGTACGAAACTCCCGACCTTTATGTTGATTATTTCGGAGAGTGATGGTTTACCTCACCCGCCGCTACTGGTTTTGTGCTTCGCATCGGCTGCATAATAAGGCGCTGTCGGATGACGCCAATGTGCGCATCTATGGCAAATGCGACAGCGCCTTTGGCCATGGTCACAACTATGTGCTGGAAGTGACGGTGGAGGGGCCGATTGACCAGGAAACAGGCATGGTCTTTGACCTCGTGGCGCTTGACGGCCTCGTCCAAAAAGAAGTGCTCGAGCGCTTCGACCATACCAACCTCAACCTGGACGTGGAGAACTTTCAATCTCGAGTGCCAACGACAGAAAACGTGTGCGTGGAGATATTCAATCTGCTCGCGGACAAGGTCGACAGTGCTGGACCTCTTCACGCCGCCCAACTCGCGCGCGTGCGGTTGGAGGAGACCAACTCCAATTTTTTTGAATATGAGGGCGAACGCAGCGTCAGGAGCAGGAATTGATCCTACCTTTGGGTCTGTCATGCTGAGCCCGTTCGCTTCGCTCAGAATGACACACGGTGGGGTTGTCCTTTACGAATGACGGACGGCGCGTATGGGAGGACAAGAATGATTGAAGATCAAATGGCGGCATTGAACGAACTCGAAAAAGAGGGGGAATCCGACCCGCTCGAGGAGGCCATTCATACCCTGCTTCGTGAGCTTGGGGAAGACCCCCGCCGCGAGGGATTGATTCGAACCCCGGGCCGCGTGGCAAGGTCGCTGCGTTTCCTTACCAGCGGCTACCGTCAGGAGCTGGACAAGGTTTTGAACGGCGCACTCTTTCCGGTGGCCTACGATGAAATGGTTATTGTGAAGGACATCGACCTTTTCAGCATTTGCGAGCATCATCTGTTGCCCTTTTTTGGAAAGTGCCACGTGGCCTACATTCCGAACCAGAAGGTGATTGGCCTGAGCAAAATACCCCGAGTGGTCGATGTCTTCGCCAAGCGTCTTCAAATCCAGGAGCGGCTCACCACGCAAATTGCCGAAGCTCTAATGGAAAGGATTAAACCCCAGGGAGTGGGTGTCATCATTGAGGCAAAGCACCTCTGCATGATTATGCGTGGGGTTGAGAAGCAGAACTCGGTCGCCGTCACCTCGCACATGACAGGGGTCTTCCGGGACTGCGAGTTGACACGGTCGGAATTTCTCAGACTGGTGCGGGAGAGGGGCTAGGGACTGGAAGAACAGTGACAAGTGACGAGTGACGAGTGACGAGTGACGAGCAGCATTATGAATAGTGAATAGTAAATAGTAAATAGTGAATTGAGGATGCAGAGTTATTTCTGCATGGCGCGTCTAGGGTTCCTGACGGCTGTACTTCCTCAATTCAGAATACACGGTTCAGAATTCACTAACCCTGCTACCTTGAACCTGTCGTTCTTGCCCGTCAATTCACCATTTACTATTCACTATTCACTATTCATAATGCTGCTCGTCACTTGTCACTCGTCACGTGTCACTGACTTTATGGGTAAACTTGACGGCAAAGTCATCCTGGTGACCGGCGGCAGCCGGGGAATCGGCTTGGCCATTGCCCAGCGTTTGGGAAGCGAGGGTGCAAGACTCGTACTGGTTGCCCGGAAGGAAGCGGCTCTGCGCAAGGCGGCAGAGGAGGTTCCGGGTGGCGCGCTGGTGGTCAAGGCGGATGTGACGCAGGCCACGCAAGTCCAGCGGCTGTTCAAGGTGGTGGGGCGCGAGCTGGGCCGCCTTGACATCCTTATAAACAACGCCGGCGTTTTCACTTATAAGCCCTTTGTTTCCACCTCCCTCGACGACTGGCGAAGGAATATTGAAACCAACCTGACCTCTCTGTTCTTGTGTACCCGCGCCGCCCTGCCTCTTCTTCGCCGCAGCCGGGCGGCCCATCTGGTGAATATCCTTTCCGTATCCAGCCTACAGCCTTTTGCGAATTGTTCGGCCTATACGGCTTCCAAATTCGGGGCGCTTGGCCTGACGCGGGTGCTCCGCGACGAGCTTCGGCCGTTGAAGATTCGCGTCACAGGCATTCTGCCGGGCTCCACGAACACCCGCCTGACCAACCAATTTGGATTCCCCGTTTGCCGCATCGACCTCATCCAGCCGGCGGACGTCGCGGAGGCCGTCTTTGGGGTGCTGGCACAGCCCCCACGAACCACGCTGGAAGAAATCCTGCTCATGCCTTCGCAAGGGAGTGTGGGGGAATAGTGAATAGTGGACATTTTCTTTTGCCAAAACTCCGCCTACGTGTTAATCTGAAATTGTCGAAAAGAGAGATGAGAAGCGAGGAGAATGGCGGATGCCGTTGACGCGCGAATCCAAAGGCGACCTGATTGAGCGTTACCGAGTTCACGGGAAGGACACAGGTTCGCCGGAAGTTCAAGTAGCCCTGCTGAGCGAACGAATCAACTATCTGAATGAGCATTTTAGCGTTCATCGCAAGGACCACGCGTCGCGCCGTGGATTGCTCATTATGGTGGGCAAAAGAAGGCGCTTGTTGGAGTATCTCAAACGCCTGGATGCGGAGCGTTATAAGCGGGTTATCGAGAGGTTGGGCATCCGCAAGTAGCCGGTATTGAGCGGACAGTTCAGGAATTTCCAAAGCGACAAATTTTCTGCGCGCAGCGACCCCCCGCGAAACGGGTGCAGGTCGCTTTTTTGTTTTGTCGGAGGACATTGAGATGCAAAAAGTAGAAATTGCCCTGGGATCAAACACCCTGAGCATTGAATGTGGCAAGGTGGCCAAACAGGCGGACGGTTCCGCCATGGTCCGGTATGGTGACACGGTAGTGTTGGCGACCGCATGTTCAACTGTACCCCGTGAGGGCATCGATTTTTTCCCCTTAACGGTTGATTACCGCGAATATAACTACGCCGCGGGGAAGATTCCCGGCGGCTTTTTCAAGCGGGAAGGAAGACCTACGGAAAAGGAAATCCTCACCAGTCGCATGATTGACCGGCCGGTCCGCCCCCTTTTCCCGGAAGGCTTCAACGACGAGACCCAAGTGATTGCCTTGGTTCTGTCGGCGGATTCGGACAACAACCCGGACGTCATTGGCATGGTTGCCGGGGGAGCCGCCCTTTACCTTTCGGATATTCCGTTTTATACGCCCGTCGGAGCGGTGCGGGTAGGCCTGGTGGATGGCCGGCTGGTGACGAATCCCACCTACGCGGAGACCAAGTCCAGCCTGCTAAATCTGGTCGTGGTGGGCACGGAGGAGGCCATCGTGATGGTGGAAGCGGGCGCCAAGGAAGTTTCTGAAGAGACGATCCTGGACGCCCTCCAGTACGGTCACGGCGAAATCCGGAAAATCGTGGCCATGCAGAAAGATCTCTTCGCGAAGCTAGGCATCAAGAAGCGCGAATTTGTTACGCCAGCGGTGGATGAGGTGTTTTACGGCGAAGTGGCGAGCAAGGTCGAGGAGCAGCTCCACGAGGCCATGGACACCTCGAAATACCCCAAGCAGGAGAGCCAGCGTCGAATCGTTGAAATCCGGACCAGACTGTTGGAAAGCTACCCGGAAGATGACGAAGAGAAGCGCCGCTTGGCCGCTCACTATTTCTCGCGTCTGGAAGAGCGTCTCTTCCGCAACGACGTCCTCGAAAAACGCCAGCGGCCTGATCGCCGGGCTTTCGACCAGGTGAGGGAGATCTCGAGCGAAGTGAGCATCCTGCCACGCACTCACGGTTCCGCCCTCTTTACCAGAGGTGAGACACAGGCACTGGTGACCGCTACGCTGGGGACCGCCGAGGATGTGCAGAGGCTCGATGTGCTCGAAGGCGAGGCTTTCAAACGTTTCATGCTCCATTACAACTTCCCACCTTTCAGTGTGGGAGAGGTGGCGTTCCTGCGCGGTCCCGGCAGGCGTGAAATCGGCCACGGGGCGCTGGCGGAGCGTGCGCTGATTGCCGTCGTCCCGGAAGAGAAGGAATTCCCCTACACGATTCGCGTGGTTTCGGACATCCTCGAATCCAATGGGTCTTCCTCGATGGCGACCGTGTGCGGCGGGACCCTCGCGCTGATGGATGCGGGCGTGCCCATCAAGGCGCCCTTGGCGGGAATTGCCATGGGGTTGGTCAAGGAAGGCGAGAATTACGCCATCCTGACGGACATCGCCGGAAGCGAGGACCATTACGGCGACATGGACTTCAAGGTGGCGGGCAGCAAAGCCGGCATTACCGCCCTGCAAATGGACATCAAGATCTCCGGCATCACCGCGCCGATCATGGCGGAGGCGCTGGGCCAGGCGAAGTCGGCCCGCCTGCACGTGCTGGGAAAAATGCTGGAGACGCTCTCCGAGCCCCGTAAGCAGATCTCCGAATTTGCTCCCCACATCTACACCCTGCAAATCAACCGTCAGAAGATCGGCGAACTTATCGGGCCGGGGGGCAAGGTGATTCGCGGCATTATCGAGCAGACCGGCGTGAAGATCGATGTGGAGGATGACGGCAAGGTCAACGTGGCCGCCACCGACGAAACTGCTGCCCACAAGGCCCTCAAGATGATCAAGGACCTTCTGGCCGAGGCCGAGTTGGGCAAGACCTACCTCGGGAAGGTAGTCCGGCTGGCGGACTTTGGCGCTTTCGTTGAGATCTTCCCCGGCACCGACGGATTGCTGCACATCAGTGAAGTCGCTGAGCACCGGATCCGGGACATTCGCGATGAACTCAAGGAAGGGGACCAGTTGTTGGTTAAAGTGATTGCCATCGAGGGCAACAAGATCCGGCTGAGCCGCAAGGCGGTCCTCCGCGATCAGAAAGCCAAGGCTGCTCCGAAGCACGACCCGACCGCTCACCAGGAGCAGCAGGAAAAGAAATAAGCCTGTGTCCGTGCCGCCCTCTGTCATTCTGAATCCGCCGTTCTTTGGCGGATGAAGAATCTGCTTTTTTTCGAAGCAAAGCAGACCCTTCGCCTGCCACAGAACGGCGGGCTCAGGGTGACAAGGGTGTCCACGTGTCCCCGCAGCTCCAACTTCTGATTTCGGGATTAGTTTCGCTGTTCTTTGTGTCTTGCGAAGAACGTCTGCAATCATCGCTTGGCCGCAGGCCGCGCGGTTCCTCAATCCCCTGTGACGGAGCAGGGATTCCCGGAGGTGGCATCATGGGTTATCTGGATAAGCTTGATCTCGACAAGAAGCTCGAGTCCAAGGAGGAGTACGCGGAGCTTTTGGAAGAGTACCAGTTGAGGCTGTTGAAACTGCAACGCAAGATTATTGAAAAAGGAATTCCGGTCTGTGTCGGTTACGAAGGAGAAGACGCGGCAGGGAAGGGAGGCAATATCAAACGCTTGACCGAGGCCCTGGACCCACGCGGCTACGAGGTTTACCCTATCGGCCCACCCTCCCAGGAGGACAAGGCCCACCACTGGCTGCGTCGCTTTTGGCTCCGGCTACCGCCCCGCGGCCGCATCGGGATCTTCGATCGCACTTGGTATGGCCGGGTTTTGGTCGAGCGCGTCGAGAAGTTTGCCAAGAAGGAGGAATGGCAGCGCGCTTACCGGGAGATCAATGAATTCGAGCGGACCCTGGTGGATGACGGCATGGTCCTGGTGAAGTTCTGGATTCACATTTCCAAGAAGGAACAACTCGACCGCTTCAAGAAGCGCGAAAAAGATCCCTGGAAGAATTATAAGCTGAGTCAAGAGGATTGGCGCAACCGCGAAAAGTGGGACCAGTATATTGAAGCGCTGGAAGACATGTTCGCGAAAACGGACACCGACTACGCTCCCTGGACCATCATTGAAGGCAACTGGAAGTGGTGGGCGCGCGTCAAGGCGCTGAAAACCGTCGTCAATAAGATCGAAGCGCGGACGTGAACGCGAAGGCGAACGCTCTAGCGGCGAACACGCTGGAACCATCCCTGGATGTCATTCCGAGCGCAGCGAGGAATCTCGCTCTGGACTTGGGACTCGGTGGAACAAAGAACAGGGCGAGATTCCTCTCCCGCGACTGCGGGATCGGAATGACACCGTGACAGGCAGCTTATGTTATTATCCACCGTTCGAGTGAAACGGCGATGAGTCTGGATACGGCGCGCAGGGTTCTGGAAATCGAGGCGAAGACCTTGAGCGAACTGGTGGAGCGCCTCGATCAGAGCTTTGTGCGGGCGGTGGAAATCCTCTATGCCTGTCGGGGGAGGGTTGTGGTCACCGGCATGGGGAAGTCCGGCCTGATTGGGCAGAAGATTTCCGCCACGCTTTCGAGCACCGGCACGCCCTCGTTCTTCTTGCATCCCTCGGAAGCCTTGCACGGTGACCTTGGACGCCTGGTCCGCCACGACGTGCTGGTAGCGCTGTGCTACAGCGGTGAGACCGTGGAACTGCTGCGGCTGCTCGAAACCGTCAAACGTTTGGCTATCCCGCTCATCTCACTGACGGGCAATCTGACTTCGACACTGGCACAGGCAAGCGAGGCGGTGATCGACGTGGGAATTCGGCAGGAAGCGTGCCCGCTGGGACTGGCGCCCACCGCCTCGACCACCGCCATGCTGGCCATGGGCGATGCGCTGGCCATGGCGCTGCTCGAGAAGCGGGGTTTCGATGAAGCGGATTACGCCGCACTCCACCCGGGCGGTGACCTCGGAGTTAAGCTGCGCCGCGTCGAGAGCGTTATGCACACGGGGGATCAACTTCCCCGCGTAGGCCCCCACACCCCCATGCCGGACGTGATCTATGAAATGAGCAAGAAGGGTTTGGGGCACACTGCGGTCACCGGCGAATCTGACCGCTTGCTGGGAATCATCTCGGATGGCGACCTGCGACGATTGTTTCAGCGGGAAGGGAATCGAGCTCTGGATTTGAAAGCCGCGGACGCCATGACACGAAATCCAGTGACTATTGGCCGGCAAGAGTTGGCGACCAAAGCCCTGAATTTCATGGAGACTCGGAAAATTACCTCCCTCCTTGTCGTGGACGCCCAAGGCAAGCTGGAGGGCGTAGTCCATATCCACGACCTCTGGACAACACAAATGTTTTGAGAAGAGTGTCATTCCGAGCGCAGCGAGGAATCCCGCTCTGCTTCGGTGCCAGTCGCGGAACAAAGAATCAGAGCAAGATTCCTCGCTGCGCTCGGAATGACACGATTGCGTGAAGTTTCTGGAGAGAGAGCAAAGGAGGAATGCAATGGGTGGAACGATAAGGGCGCGCGTGAAAGGAGGGGTTCTGGAGCCTCTCGAAAGAACCGACCTGCCGGAGGGAAAGGAAGTCTTGATCACCGTCGTGAGCGTGGCGGAGGACCCGGATGACGAGGCCTTTCTCCGCTCTGCGGGAAGTTGGAAAGGCCTCGTTGATGCCGAGAAGCTGATCCGGGATATTTACGAAGACCGCTTAATCGACACCAGAGAGGAGCCGAAGCTATGACTCTCGCCTACTTGGTGGACACCGACTGGGCTGTCCATTGGCTGCACGGCCATCAACGGATCCGACAGCGCATGGAGGAATTGCGGGGGCGAGGGCTCGCGCTCTCGGCCGTCTCGCTCGCCGAACTGTGGGAAGGAGTACACTACTCCCGCGGTCCGCTGCAAAGCGAACATGGTCTGAACGATTTCTTGAGGCGCGTTTCCTTTGTCAGCATCGATGAAGAAACATGCAAGCTTTTCGGGAAAGAGCGGGGTCGCTTGCGCGCGGCGGGAAAACGCGTCGCCGACTTCGATCTCATCATCGGCGTGACGGCCCGCCGGCACGATCTCACTCTGCTGACCAATAACCGGCGCCATTTCGAAAACATCGAAGGTTTGCGGATCGAGAGCGTCTGAGAATCAGGAAAAGCTTATCCTAACCATCCCGTAAGAGATTTTTGAGCCTCCATCCGGGGCCCTTTCTCGAACTCCAAGTCATTGAGGACGAAATGCTCGTGACGTCTAAACAACTCCAAGCCCGCGCCCGCAAGATCAAGCTCCTGCTCATGGACGTTGACGGCGTCCTGACGGATGGACGCTTCTTTTACGTTCCCCGTCCGGGCGGTGGGCTGGTTGAAACCAAGGCGTTCCACTCGCGCGACGGGCTGGGCTTTCGCATCGCCCACCAAGCCGGGCTCAAGACCGGCTTCATCACGGGCCGAAGTTCACCCGCTGTCGAATACCGGGCGAAGGAATTGGGTGTTCATTTCCTGAAGCAGAATGCCCGGGAAAAGCTTGCGCCTTACCAGGAGATCCTTCGGGAGGCACGCCTGAAAGATGAGGAAGTGTGCTTTGTGGGCGACGACATCGTGGACCTGCCTGTACTGACGCGAGTCGGGTTGGCGGTCGGTGTGGCCGGCGGACACAAGCTCCTGCGCCGCCACGTTCATTATATGACCCGGCAGCCGGGTGGCAGGGGCGCAGTGCGCGAGGCCATCGAGCTGATTCTCTCCGCCCAGGGAAAGTGGGATGCCGTCCTCGAACACTACCTGCGATGATCGTCAGTGGTCTCCGTGCGCTCTGTGGTGCCTCTTTCTTCGCCGCACGGAACAGGCATGCTCAATGAACGGGCTTACTTTAGAGCCGCGGATCTCGAAAGGGGAGGTCCCCGCTACCTGCAGGCATGCCGATTGTCCTCCGGTATCCCTAACGCAAGTGTGGTATACTAAGGCCGAATTGGGACCGTCCGGTCATGAGTATTGAGGATTACAAGACGATTCTATACCGGCAGGAAGACGGCTCGTGGGTGGCGGAAATTCCCGCCGTACCGAGTTGCTATGCCTTGATGCCCAGCCGCGAAGAAGCTCTTACTGAGCTTACCCGCGTTTTTGAAATGATCGCTGAGGAATACCTCGACAAGTGTATTCCCCTGCCCGCTGATACCACCGAGATCGTCCATGCCTAGCGCCACGGCGCGAGACTTCCAGAAGGCGGCTCGCGCGTTGGGGTTCACCAAGACAAGACAAACAGGTAGTCACGACTCGAACGGCCCTACCGGATGATTACGCCGCAGGCAATCCGAGCCCCGGCGTTGCCGGCGGGGTCAGTCTTCCCGTCGTCGGGTTTCTCGTGGATAACAAGGGAAGTGCCACCCTCATGAAATAGCGACTTCGGCCCCTCTCCAAGCGTTACCCCTGGAACCAGAATTTTGATGTTTGCGTCTCCGCCCGGACCCACGTTCAGGTTTTGCAGATCGCCCAGGTGATGGCCTAGCGGATTGTCCCAACCGTGTTGCTTGCCCTCAGGATTGAAGTGAGGGCCAGCCGATTTAAAATCGGGCGCTTCACACCTCCCCACCGAATGAATGTGGAAGCCGTGAAGTCCGGGTGAAAGATTAGAGGCCTTCAGCTCCAGTTGAACGCCATTGGATTTCTCGCTAAAGGTGGCTGTGCCAACGGGCGCGCCTTGAGCATTGAGTAGGTCTGCCTTAGCCTTTTTTGCAGCTTGCACAGAGATTGGACATGCGATGAGATAGAGGATTCCGAAAAGCAGCAGCAGTCTCTTAATCATTGAATTTCCTCCTCAGAGTTTGATTGCTTGCCATGCGCCGAAGTCTGCACGGTTCCCCGCCAAGAAAGAGATTTCACGGTCAGCTCTCCTGTTGGGCAAGAATCAGGAAAGGCATAAGCATAACACAGGAAACTGCGCGCGAGTTATGCGCGTGGATTTCACTTGGACGCTACTGTGCCTCGTACCACGGGCAGCCTGCCCCGACTTGTCGGGGTCCCGCCTGTAGCACTAGTTCCCGGGACCTTGTTGTGGCGCGAAGATTTTGCGCGTCGCGTAGGGGCGAGCGGCGCTCGCCCCAGGGCCGAACGCCGTTCGGCCCTACGTGTTGGTTGCGGCTATGCCGCGCTGTAGCACTAGTTCCAAACTTCTTCGTTTCTTGCGAAGAATTTCTGCGGTCATCGCTTGGCCCAGGTTGGCTGGAATTGCCGATTTTCGATTGCCGATTTTCGATTGCTGATGGACATTGGAAGGAGTTGTCACACTGCTTTTTCAATCGTCAATCGGCAATCGTCAATCGGCAATCAGCAATCGGCAATCAGCAATCGGCAATGAAAACCAGCTCTTTGGTTGCGGCCGTGCCGGTCCCCGAAAACCGTTTCAGGAGACTCGGCAATTGGCTGACGAAGGCGGAGCGCGCCAGCACGAGATCGCATCCGGCCTCACGCGCCGCAGCTATGAGGTCGTTTTGAACGTGAGAGACAAAACCAATGACTGCGATGTCTCTGGTCTTCAAGTCAGCCTTGAGGGTGCGCAAAACTTCCAAGGCCTTGCCTGAGCGAGGGTTTAGATCGACGATGAGGGCGTTCGGAACATCCTCGATGGCCAGGTCGGGCAGGCCCACAGGCCGAGCGGATTTCACCGCGACCCCGACCTGCTGGGCAGTCTGCTGGATTTTGGACAGGAAAAGGAGGTCGTCTACCACGGCCAGAATCATTGCTGGTTCACTCCACAAGGCAGAAACTGGAAATTGCGAACCGGAAACTAGCGGCCTTGTTTGCTCCTTCTGATTCCCAAAGGTACGCTAACGGGCAGGGTGGGAAAAGTCATGCCCGCGCAGGGGCCGGTTGGTCTTGAGTTCGCCAAGGGGAAAATGGGCTGGGTCCTACGCGCATTCCAAACTACCTTGAAGCTCGATATTTATAGCTTGGGCTTCGACGATATCAACGCCAGGAAGTTGGCTACTCACTTCCTCTAACCTTCCAGCCTTTCCTCCCGCCAGCAGACGGAAGGCTAGACAGGCAAAGAATATCCAGAGTACCGGAGAACCGGACACTATGTGCCACGCTATAGCGGCTATCATTCTGCCGTGAAACTCACGCAATGACTTTTGGGTCCCTTCCGGGAGTCTAGATACTGCTTCGCCCCAATCCGCAAGAAAGCCTCCAGGGTGCAACCGCTCAAGCTTTTTTCGAAGCACAAGCACCATCGCAAGGCGTGAAAATGTGAACTTGTGCGCAAACCTGAGCATGCCGTTCATCACAGCTCGTAGCTGTCCATAGGCTGGGTCATCAAAAGAAATTGCTCCATTGGCAGCGAAATCAAAAAGTTCTCCCCTTATCTGGAATAACCTTTCCCGAAGCGCGTCAACCCTATACCGACGCCAGTAGTGGAAACATAACGTCCAAAATAGGAACAGGGCGAGTGCAAAGTGGAGAGATGCCGTGATATGTTCGATAGGTGTCATCTTTTATCCTCGGGTCTAGTCTCGCCTCTTGGTGTGAGGCGGCTCGAGCTTCTCTTTGGATCTAATCTCACCTCCAGTTCCTTAATTCGGCTGGTCAGGCGCTGAACATTATCTTTGTGAAGTCTTTCTCTCCTAAGTCCGAGTGCAATTCCCGTCGCTCCGAACAGGTATGCGAAAGCCTCACTGATCTTCGTGTCTGCCAAAAACCTGATTCCAATATCGGCGAGCGTCATTCGACCCGCGAGCGATTGAATAGACCGATAAACAAAATAAGCAACCAAAACAGCTCCCGCCCACGGAATGCATGCTTGGATGACAGATCCGACAGCGTCAATTATCTTTGCATACAGCCGATACCGGAGTTCTGACTTCCTAACGGCGGCATTTGCCATTGGCAATACCATGCGCACACAAGTGAAACCGCAATATGTTAACCCATCTGAGCCGCCTGAACCATCACCAAATCATAATATCATATATGTCCGGTCAAATAAGCAATTGTTATCCGCTGGATAAAATTTCTAGATGGACCATTTCAAAATTCTTTCCGCACGTTGGTTGCCGTCTCGCGCTGAGCCGGGTTCGAAATGACTGACCACGTCGTGCCAACTGCGACCGAGCGGGAAACGGAGACCGCAGGTTTCACATTCGAAAGATCCTGGACCCGGGCAGGAGCCGAAAGTAACCTCACGGCGGAAGGCAGCCCCCTAGGCGTCTTTTGCGGCAAAGGCAGGATTCATGAGCAAGGGGAGAGACCACGGGCCGCTCTTCCTGAATCCTACCTCCTGTATTTTGGCCGCGAAAAAGACGCTTGACAGGCTATGCTTAATATGATAGCCTAGGGAAGAATGCTTGGCTGCTCTGCCATGACCGCTGTGGGCTCTTCCATGATTGTTTCCAAATCGACAGTATGTCATTGCCGACCCGTACCCTGTAACCGTAGTAACTTTAAAAAATGTACGAATGATGCGGGAATGTCTATGAAAACAAAGGACCGTTGCGGAAAACTCGGGCGCGAAGCTGGAATGTGCATGAAAACAAATGACTTAGCCCTATAAGGCGGGGATGTTGTTGAAAACGCAGGTAGTTAGTAGGTGGCGTGTAGGGAAAGGCTGGGGACTGCGGAGATCCTTTGTTGCGCGAAAGGCAGGACCCCTTAGCATGGCCGGCGTGGGGGATGCGCATTGTTCCATGTCACGATGCGGGTCCGAGTCGAGATATCCGAAATGAACCCTAAACTGGGTCAAGACTGGGCACAATGGCCCACTTTCCGGACTTGGGGGTGCTGCAAATGGCACATTATCGGGCCTGGGCGTGCGCGTTTCGGCAATTTGTATCGTGAGTCCGCAAAATGATGAAGATCGCAGGTTGCAAAATGCAACACAAACAAGTCGCTCGTTGACGATTGGCTGGCAAAAGAATTGCAAGCTAGCACACTCTGGGGTTTGAGCTACCGCAGAATTTGGCACCATGCCGCTCTGAAACCCAGGCATCCAGTACCCAAGAGTGAAATCCGACACCGATTGATGGAGGGTTATCCTGAACGCAGAGAAAACGAAGCAAACGGTGACTCAGGCGGCCGAAAACAAACCTAGGGTGAAGCTGAACCCCAAAGCGCCTCGTCAGCCCCTGCCACTCCTTCCCCCAGACGTTCGCCTGCGTGGTCCCGAGGAGGTCGCACTGGGGTTTTCGCTCGAGCAAGTCAAGATTGAGGCACTCCGATGCTTGCAGTGCAAGAATCCGGTTTGCGTTGAAGCATGCCCGTTGCACATTAATGTCAAAGAGTTCATAGGCTTGATGGCGCAGGGCGATTTTGCCGGGGCTTTCGATAAGATCAGTGAGGAAAGTCCTTTTCCGGGTATCTGCGGTCGTGTGTGTCAGCATGAGCTTTACTGCGAGCGTGCCTGCCTGCTGGGGAAGAAACTCCAACCCGTGGCGATCGGGTCCCTGGAGCGGTTCGCGGCCGATTGTCACCGTCAATCAGCCTCGAGTCCGCCGCAACCCCTGGCGCTCGACGGGGCCCGCGTGGCGCTGGTGGGGAGCGGCCCCGCTTCCCTCATTGCGGCCTACGATTTGGTGCGAAACGGCTACCGGGTAAGCATATTCGAAGCGCTCCACGGCCTGGGGGGAGTGCTGGCTTATGGCATCCCCAATTTTCGCTTGCCGCGCGAGATTATTCGTGACGAGGTAGACCGCCTCCGTAGCATGGGCGTCGAGTTTCGCACGGATTTCATTGTGGGCAAGACGTGCGCGGTGGAGGATTTATTCGCGCAGGGATTTCAGGCCATCTTTCTGGGTACCGGCGCCGGCCTTCCGCATTTGATGAACATTCCCGGAGAAAACTTGATCGGCGTCTACACCGCCAATGAATACCTGACGCGACTGAATCTGATGGAGGCCTTTCGCTTCCCCGAGTCCGACACACCGGTGCGGATCGGCTCCCGGGTGGTAGTGGTGGGCGGAGGCAACTCCGCCATGGATGCGGCTCGTTGGTCGCGGCGAATGGGCGCCGATACGACGATCATGTTCCGGCGCGGGCGCGCTGAACTGCGTGCCCGGCTGGAGGAGATTGAGCACGCCGAGGAAGAAGGAGTGCGCTTCGATTTCCTGGCTGCACCGGTCCGCCTCTTCGGTGACGACAGAGGAGTGCTCGAGGAGATGGAGTGTATCCGGATGCAGTTGGGAGAGCCTGACGAATCAGGCCGGCCGTCACCGGTTCCCATGCCGGGGTCGGAATTCCGAATGCCGGTAGATACGGTGGTGATGGCCATCGGTCAAAGCCCCAACCCAACGGTGCAGCGCGCCACCCCACAGCTTTTGACCAAACGTGGCAAGATTCTGATTGATGATAACGGGCAAACCAATATTCCCCATGTGTTTGCAGGTGGAGACGTAGTCCGGGGCGGTTCCACCGTCATCCTGGCGATGCGCGACGGCCGCGCTGCTGCTGCCGCGATTCATCGCGCCCTCGAGCAGCAGGCGTCTGTGGCACAGGCACTCTTGCCTGTGTCACCTGTCCCGGCAGTCGACAGTACACAGGCAAGAGTGCCTGTGCCACCAAGCTTGGCCAATCGGATTCTGGGGAAGCGGCTGCTCACGCCCGAGATTGCTTGGCTGCAAGTGGAAGCCCCGGATATTGCAAAACATTGGAAGCCGGGTCAGTTTGTCATCATCCGGCCCAGCGAAGGGAGTGAGCGCATCCCGCTGACGATTGTAGATGGAGATGAAGCGACGGGGAGCATAACTCTCGTTGTCCAGGCGGTCGGAAAGACAAGTCGCGCCACGGTTCGGCTCGAGGTCGGGGACCGATTGGCAGACCTTTTGGGACCGCTCGGGCAAGCGGCCAGCATCGAGAAAGTGGGAAACGTCCTGTGCGTCGCCGGGGGAGTCGGGGTCGCCGAGTTACTGCCCGTGGCACGTGCTTTCAGAGAGGCGGGGAACCACGTCACCGCACTGTGCGGCGCGCGTTCATCGGCCCAGATTATTCTTGATGTGGAACTGCGCTCGGCGGCCGACGAAGTGCTTTGGGCAACCGATGACGGCACGGCAGGTCTGCACGGCACCGTCGTGGACCTGATGCGCGCTTGGCGGGCGGGCAACGCTTGCACGCTTGGGACAGCCCATGTTATCGGGCCGATTCCCATGATGCGCGCTGCCGCCGGGGTCACCCGCGAATGGGCGGTCCCGACTTATGCCAGCCTGAATCCCATTATGGTGGATGGTACCGGGATGTGCGGAGGATGCCGGGTCACCGTGGGCGGGAAGGTTCGGTTCGCCTGTGTTGATGGGCCGGAGTTCGACGCCCACCAAGTGGACTTCGATGAGTTAACCCGCCGCACGCGCGCCTACCTCGAGCAGGAACGCGTCTCCCGCGAGCGGCACGAATGTTCGATCGGTTTGGGAAAATAATCGCGTGACCTGCCACAGAAGGGGAGTATCATAATCTCTTAGGTGATATGGCTCTCATGGGAGTCTTCATACGGGTTGTTCGTCATTCGTAGAAGAAAAGGCCACCGCCTGTCATTCTGAGCATGTATAGCCGAAGACCGCTATCCGTGATGTCAGAAACGGAGTACGTCGCAAACGGGTGTTGCCCTCTCCCCTGGGGAGAGGGTGGACCGCGACGGCGCTTTCACCAGCCGTCGCGGGCCGGGTGAGGGGTTAGTTGCGGGGCGACGACCGATCAGACAGGCCCGGCCCAAGCTGCTCAATGGAAACGAGTAATGCGTCGAGTTTCTGGAGAGTATTCATGGGTCTGGGGCCCACCCGAGGAGATGAAAACCGCCGGTGTTGTCACCCCCGCGTAAGCGGGGGTCCAGGTAAGTCCACATCGAGCTGGATTCCCGCTTTCGCGGGAATGACCGGCGTCGAGTGATTTTCAGGAGAGCGAAGCGAAGAATCCCCGCATTTGAAAGCTCAATCAGTGCGAAAAATGCCGGGATTCTTCGCGGAGTTTACCCTGAGCGGCAGAGCGAGATGCTTCGCTTCGCTCAGCATGACAGCGAATGGGCTCAGAATGACAGGCAATGGGGTTACCCTCTACGAGTCACGGACATTGCGTATCAAACCCTCGCTCCTTTTCGCTCAAGGGTGAGTACGGATAAGCAGCCAAATGTTGAAGTGAACCGTCATTACTACTATGGCCCAAGAACAAACGCCCAATGAAAGCAAAGAGAAGAGAGTGAGATTGGTTCGCCCGTCGATCGTCTTGCTCTGCGGACCCGCTGCCTGCGGAAAGTCGACTTTTGCGCGCCGCCTCTTTCGCCCCACGCAAATCATCTCTTCGGACTGGGCGCGAGCTCGAGTGTGCGACGACGAGCGGGATCAGCGTTTTCAAACCCAGGCGTTCGCTCTCGTCCACTACCTCACGGAATTGCGACTGGGCTTGAACCGGCTCTGTGTGGTGGATTCAACGGCGCTCACTCAGCAGCATCGCAAGGAATATCTTGAATTGGCAAAGAGGTTTCAGGTTCCTTGCGTGGTTTTCCTTTTTGATGTTCCGCTCGAGAAATGTGTCGAGCGTGACCGATCGCGCCAGAGGACGGTAGGGCGTCCTGTGATCGAGCGTCAGCACCTGGCTTTTGGGCAGACTAAGACGGACATTCGGCAGGAAGGATTTGACGAGATCATCGAACTGGGCGACGAAGACATGGACAAGGTTCAGATTGAGATTATCTTTCGCCCCATTTCGCAGCCTGCGGGGATGACGGGCCGGCGTCCGCAAGGCGAAACCCGCCGTACTCCTCGCCCCTGGCAGCAGGGAACTGGAAGGGAGCCTGCCGTCCGTGAGGCGAAGCCGCCTTCGCACGTGCATCCTCCAGGCCCTTCGCGCGAGCAAACCAAGCCTGAAGTCCGGCCTGCGAGTTCGCCCTCGAAGGCGCCTTCCGCCCCTGCAACAGGGCTAGGGCAAGCCCCCAATGTTGTTGCAGGACCTCCTGCGCCTGTCGAGCCACCTTCGTCGTCCACACAGAGCACAAGCCCGGCGACACCCGGCGCCAAGGCTACGCCTGAACCAGAAAGGGAGCCGTAGCACGGGCGGGCTGCCCGGGCTATCGCGCAGGGACACCGGCGGAACGCCCGTGCTCCGGACCGAATGTTCAGGGCAGCGCCGTTCGAGTAGATTAGCGGTCCGTCCTTCCGTCCAGGCGGTCATACACGGTTCGGGCGCAGGTTGAGCCCAAGGACTCGTTGTAAAGGGATGGCAAGCGAAGGATCTCGCGAACTTCCTCATCGAAATGGTGGAGTGTCTGGAGTTCGGCTTTTCGAATGGGGAACCTTGTGCCCTGGTGGCGCCAGAACTTCTGGTATCCGCGGTCCTCGAGTTCGCAGTTCAAGCCTTGGATGATGAAATAAGGCGGGCCAAGAGGAAGCCAGGCTTGCTCTGCCTTCAGTTCCAGGTATTGCAGGCAGTTGTATTTATTTACGCCGATTGAGCCAGGGGATACGCCAGCCTCCACAATCTCAAAACCGGCGGCGGTAAATTGTTTCCGAATGTCGGTCGTCATTAGCTGCTCTTGTCCCATCCCATTCGACTCCAGAAAGTTCACAAGCTCGCAATCCGGACCCTAGAATGTGAATCTAATCTATTGATGGCAAGAAGCGCAAGGGCTGAGTAGTATTTGATTTACCCCAGGCGGGCCATGATGCTGAAACTAGGGGATGTGCATCGGGAAGCCATCCGGCGACACAGTGCAGGGGATTATCCCAGCGAGTGCTGTGGCGTCCTGCTGGGGAAAGTGGAACGAGACGCGAAGCACGTGGCGGAGGTTGTGGCGCTCAAAAACCTGCGCCACGATCCGAATCGTGCGCAGGAGCTATTGCCGGTGGATGATCCCGGCCGGGAAACGGAGCGCAACCGTTTCCTGATCGATCCGCTCGACCAGTTGCGGGTGGAGAAGGACGCGCGGGCGAGAGGTTTAGAGGTTCTGGGTTACTACCATTCTCACCCCGACCATCCGGCGCGGCCTTCGATTTACGACCGCAAACATGCCTGGCCGTGGTATTCTTATGTTATAATTTCGGTTGAACAGGGCGTCCCGAAGGATTTGACGAGCTGGGTTTTAGCAGAGGATCGCTGGGCTTTTCGCGCCGAGCAGGTTGAGATAGTGGGTTAACCGATTGAGGGCACTGCTTCCTCAAGGATAACGTCGAATCCTTCGGGCTCAGAATGCATCGAACTAATTGAGGCGGGAAGGCGGCTGGCCGCGAGGCCGTTCGATGCCGCATCCCTGGGAGCAAGAATGCCGGTCAAGGTGATCATTTTCCTGCAAAGGGAACAAACTCCCCTGAATGAAAACGACGTGCTCAGTATCGTCCCTTCCATTGCCGGCGGTACGGCCCTGCGTTGTATCTGTAGCTAGCCTGGGCTCCCATCCGCCGCGGCGGATGGTGAATCCCGGGCGCACTCCTCACCCGCGACCCCAAGCAACACCGAATAGCGTGTTGTCGTAGGCCGGCCTTGAAGCCGGGTTTCAAAGCACACAATTCACTATGGAGAGGATACTCAATGACGAACATTTACCAGGATAACTCTTTCAGTATCGGAAGGACGCCGCTCATACGGCTTAACCGGGTGACCGACGGAGCCAAGGCAACCGTTTTGGCCAAGATCGAGGGCCGCGGCCCGGGCTATTCCGTGAAGGACCGGATCGGGGCAGCGATGATTTGGGACGCCGAGAAGAGAGGTGTTTTGACACCAGGGAAGGAGATCATTGAGCCCACCAGCGGCAATACGGGAATCGCTCTGGCGTTTGTTGCCGCCGCTCGAGGCTACAAGTTGACGCTCACCATGCCCGAGACCATGTCGCTCGAGCGTCGTCGAGTGGTGGCAGCCCTGGGAGCCAACTTGATCCTCACCCCGGGGCCGGAGGGCATGCCCGGTGCGATCAGGAGGGCGCAGGAGATTTATCAATCCGATGCCAACCATTATTTCCTGCCTCAGCAGTTTGAGAATCCTGCCAATCCCGATATCCACGAAAAGACCACCGGGCCCGAAATTTGGGATGACACCGACGGGACAATTGACGTGTTAGTGTCCGGGGTGGGGACGGGCGGTACCATCACCGGCGTTTCCCGCTTTATCAAGAAAACCAAGGGCAAACCTATCCTGTCGGTGGCGGTCGAGCCGACGGCGAGCCCTGTCTTGACTCAATTCACTTCTGGTCAGCCCTTGAAGCCTGGTCCGCACAAGATCCAGGGAATCGGAGCTGGCTTCGTTCCGAAGGTTCTCGACCTGTCGCTTGTGGACCGTGTTGAGCAGGTCTCGAACGAAGAGGCGATTGAATTTGGCCGGCGGCTGACGAGGGAGGAAGGTATCCTGAGTGGCATTTCCTGCGGCGCCGCGACGGCCGTGGCCGTGCGATTGGCGAAGCAGCCCGAGTTTGCCGGAAAGATCATCGTTACGGTCTTGCCGGACTCCGGTGAGCGATACTTATCCACTGTGCTCTTTGAGGGAATGGCATAGTGTAATGCGCACAGCGCGCCTGTTGGCCGCAACCAAAATGAGAGCCTCCGTGTCCTCTGTGCTTCTCGAGCTTTAACACGGAGCACACGGAGCGTCTCAGTGAACTCTGTGTTGAGGCCCTTCGGGGCACGGAGGACGCGGAGGCACCACATCGAGATCTAAGGGACTCTCCCTCGCGCGAAGCGGGGGCTGAGCCAGGAGGCAGGCTGTGGATGGCGAGCGTTTAGAGAACCTGGCAAGCGAATTTAGGGTGGCGCTGGATGCACAACTTTCCGGCGATTACGGGTGCGAGTTTCGGCTCCCCAGCCGAGAAGCCGCGGCGCAAATCTGCCGCCACTACCTCGAGCTGCTCTTCCCTGTTTTTTATCAGGGCCAGGGCGCGGAACTGGACCGCACGGCGACAGGAGCCACGCATTACCTGGCCGAGATGGAAACGCTATTGCGTGAGCAATTGTGCTCTGCCATGCGCTTCGATCGGCGTTGCCGAGGGGATCAGTCTCCAGTCGACTTTGAGGACCGTGCCCAGGAGCTGACCGAACATCTGTTCGGCCAGTTGCCGGAGCTGGCGAGGTTATTGGCCTCGGATATCGAAGCGGCTTTCCGGAATGATCCCGCCGCCGCCAGCCGTGAGGAGATTCTCCTCAGCTACCCTTGCATGGAGGCCATTGCCGTGCAGCGCCTGGCGCACCGGCTCTACCTGATGGGAGTGCCTTTCCTTCCCCGTATGATGACCGAGGTGGCGCACAGCCACACCGGCATCGATATCAATCCTGGCGCTTCGATTGGCGAGTCGTTCTTCATCGATCACGGGACAGGCGTGGTGATCGGCGAAACCGCCACCATCGGCAGAAGGGTGACTCTTTACCACGGTGTTACGCTGGGAGCATTCAATCCGCTTCAAAAGGATGAACAAGGTCAACTTCGTCGAGGGCAGGAGAATAAGCGGCACCCCGACCTCGAGGATCATGTCACCGTTTACCCCAACGCCACCATCCTGGGGGGCGATACACGCGTTGGCCATCACAGCATCATCGGGGGTAACGTGTGGCTCACGCACTCCGTGCAACCCCACAGCAAGGTGACGCTCAAAGACCCTGAACTGGTTATCCTGAACGGCGAGCCCAGCGACTAAGAAGGTGTGAAAAAATCGCGTTTTGGCGTCGCGTCGTAAGGGCAACCCTTGTGGTTGCCCCAGGGCGGCCACAAGGGCCGCCCCTACAAAAGGCTGTAATCCTGCGCCGCCCGCACGCCTGGGATGGTACTCTGTCCATGGAGGTTCAAATGGCATTGACGATCGGAGATGAAGCGCCTGATTTCAGGCTCAGCTCGACGACGGGCGCCACCCAGGGCGAGTTTCAGCTTTCCGCCTATCGGGGCAAAAATGTAGTGCTTTGCTTTTACGTCCTTGACTTCACCCCCGTTTGACAGAACGAACTGTCGGCAATCCAAGCGGACCTCGCCAGGTTTGCCGGCCTGAACGCCCAGGTCGTGGGCGTCTGCACCGACACGGTTTTCTCCCATATCGCCTTCCAAAAATCTCTTGGGGGTCTTCAGTTCCCCCTCGCTACGGACCGCTGGCCTTACGCCAAAACCGCGGCGGATTATGGCATCTTTCCTCCCACAAAGCACCAGATACCCTTCGTCAATGATCGCGCGGTTTTCATTGTGGACAAGCATGGCAAGATCGCTTGGACAAAAATCTACGAGCTCAGACAGCAACCCGAAAACGCCGAGATCCTGGATGCGCTGAAGAAGCTCACCTAAGGCTTTTGCGATGCTCTCCGCCGCCTTGCGCACGTTGCCGGGGCGGTTACTCCTTGCTGTCGGATATTCGATCCTCGACGTAAACCAAATGGAAAACGGTAAGGCCTCCTTTCGCCTCAATCCCTACCACGTGTTGCTCCTGCTTTGTACCAGCCTTCAGGACGAACCCTCCGCCCTCCGGTCGCTCATCTTCGCAGCCCAGTTCATTTGAGGAGTTGCCCTTCTCCTTTTCGGCCGTTGGCTTGGAAGAGTTGGCACAATCCAAGACTCTGCCGTACTTCGCAAGCGCTTTGCGGTAGAACGCCGCGACTTTTTCGGGTGCGTCGTTCGACTCCAGCGTCAGCACGGCGAGCTTGAAACCAGAGGAGCCGCCCCACAAGCCAAGCTGAACTGCGGAACTGTTGTCGGGATCATCCTTGTGTGGCCGCGCTCCCGGATATAAAGGCAAGCCAACTTCCTTTGCACTCGCCTCGTTGCTGGCGATAAATCCCACGCTGCTTCGGTGCTTTTCAGATTCGGTCGTGCCCGAGACCTTCTTGTCTTGTGCGGCCAAGGGCAGAGCCGCCACAAACAGTAACCCCAGCATCACCACTCGAGCCGCCTCGCGCGACTTGAAACGAGCATCTTGGCCACACTCATCACCTGACCGCTGTGTATTCATTCCAACCTCCCCACTGCCTCTATGTACGCGGCGCAAAGAAGCGAAGTTCCATCTCACTTGGCTCACATAGCTGACCCGCCCCTGGTGATTCGAATCCCCGACCCCTTGCTTCGTAATTCAGGGTCTAACTGAGGAAGATGATGATTGCCGGGGTGCCTACCGGAGTGTATTGGCCGGTGAAGGTGAGGTTGCCCGTAACCCGATTGATGCGGAAAGTGGTGATGACGTCGCTTCTTTGATTGCACGCGTAGAGGAAATTCCCTGTTGGATCGATGTTGAAGCTGCGCGGATAAGCGCCTCGAGTCCAAACCTCTCCGGCCCGCGTCAGGATACCTGCCTTGCCAATGGAAAGAATAACAATGCTGTCGTGCAGCCGGTTGGCAGCGTAAACGAACCTCCCGCCCGGCGAGACCATTACCTCCGAAGTGAAACTGGTGCCGGTGAAGCCCTTGGGTAGGGTTGAAATGGTCTGCTTCGCCGCCAGCCTTCCACTCGCGGCGTCGAAGTCGAACAACACCAGCGTGGAGGCCTCTTCTTGCAGCGAGTACAACCATTGTCCGTTGGCATGGAAGGCAAAATGACGCGGCCCGTCTCCCGGAGGCAGTCGGACAGACGCGGGACTGTTGGCGGTGAGCCTGCCCTTTTGGACATCGAACTTCCAAATCATGATCTGGTCCAGCCCCAGGTCGCTTGCTAGAACGAATCGGCCCGTGGGATCGGCCTGGATCATATGCGCGTGAGGGCGGTCGTGCCCGCTAATGGCAAAGCTCCCGGGAGGGGCGCTGGTAGCTTGCGTTGGCCCCACCGTGCCTGCATCCTCTTTGACGTCTGTGGCGGAGCCCAGCTCACCATTCGGCCGGATGGGGAGGACCGCTACGTTTCCGCCGCCGTAGTTGGCTACCAGCACGTATTGGCCAGAAGGGTGGACGCTCAGGTGGGCGGGGCCGGCCCCTTGTGAGCTGACGGTATTGAGCTGCGCGAGATGCCCACTCGAGCGATCGATCGAGAAGGCGCTCACCGAGCCGGAGTTGATGCCCTGAAAAGTTGCGGTCTCATTCGCCGCGTACAAATGTGTTCTGGAGGGGTCGAAGCCGAGCCAGGACGGATTCGAACCATCCGCAAAGAGCTCGCGTGGTGACAGAACCCCGGTTGAAGGGTCCATTTGAAACAGGTAAACGCCCTGTCCATTACCCTTGCTACCCTCTGCGCCTTGCGGCGAACTGTAGGCGCCGACATAAGCCAGGATCGACCCGTTCAGCGAATTCGCCTGGCCCTGCGTCAGTGCGAATGATGGCCGCGTCAGGGCTAGAGCCGCGGCGCCTTTCAGGAACCCGCGACGCGAGATCTTTTCGAGGGGGGCGCGGGGGCGTTGCAAGTCATTTCGTGCCATTGGAGTCATCCTTTTGCGGCCTGATCTCAAACCAGAAACGGTCAGATTATGGGATTGATTGGGCCCGGAAGGCAAGGATTCGTAGGGAGACTCCTTTGATCCTACCTGCGGCCCTTGCCCAGGTACGGACGTTTAGCAGGTCACAGATAAAACCTGCCGTGTCCCAAACAAGGGTACTGGTGTCATTTGCGAGACATGGGCGTTGCAATCCGCAGTCATTCCCGCGAAAGCGGGAACCCAGTCCTTCGACAGCGCATTTCCGAAGGTTTGCCGAGTGGATTCCCGCTTTCGCGGGAATGACTGGCGTTTCGAAAGTGATCCCATCCCAAATGACACCACCACCCAAACAAGCAGTTGCTGAACCGTGCGTGGCGCACGGGTCCCTGCTCTTGTAGCCGTCTTGACGAAAAAGGTCCACGAGCTTATACATGAGCACGAGGGTGGAGGACCTTTATGAGATCAATGCTGATTGTCATTCTTCTTCTCGCCTCGGGAGTCACTTCGGCGCAGGCGCCGGGGAATGATTTCCTTGATTCCCTTGGCCTCGCGCGCTTGAAGAACTACTCGGCCGCTCGAGTCTCGAGCGACAACCGCTATGTGTTCAGCAACGATGACAGCAAACGAATTATGCCGGGCCAGACGCTGGTGATGGCGGACCTCGCAGGTCCGGGCGTGGTGAGGCATATCTGGTTGACGGTGGCGGAAAACGAATATGGCTGGCCGCGTCTGCTGCGCCTGCGCGTTTACTACGACGGGAAAAAGACGCCGAGTGTGGACTCGCCCCTGGGTGATTTTTTCGGCGTTGGGCACGGACTGGAGAGGAATCTCGATTCCATGATGGTCCAGGACAGCTCATTGGGTCGGGCAAGAAACAGCTATTGGCCGATGCCCTTTCATAAGTCCTGTAAAATCACGGTGACGAATGAGGGGAATCGGTACGTTAGATCCTTTTACTACCACGTTGACTGGGAAAAGTGGCCGTCATTGCCTAATGACATCGGCTACTTTCACGCCTACTACCGGCAGGAGCGTCCTGCGGTGGCGGGCAGGAACTATGAGTTCCTCAGTATCAGAGGAACGGGCCATTATGTGGGGACGGTTCTGAGTGTTATCCAGACCCAAGTTGGGTGGTTCGGCGAGGGTGACGACCTGTTTTATGTGGACGGAGCAAAACATCCGCAGATCTATGGCACCGGCTCAGAGGATTACTTTAATGAGGGCTGGGGCCTGCGCGATTTCTGTGGTCCCTGGAATGGCAGTCCGGTAGCAGGAGGGGAGCTTACCGGGGCGAGACTCAGTGCCTACCGATGGCATGTTCCCGATCCGATACCGTTCACCAAGTCACTCTGGGCGGGCATCGAGCATTACGGGTGGACTTACGATCCAGACGGGACAGTTCGCTCCGGCTTCGAAGAACGCCCAGATTATTTTTCGAGTGTTGCGTTCTGGTACCAGAAAGGTGTGAATGAGGACCTGCCCGAGCCACCCTACGGCGATGAGCGCCTACCGCTTGGCAATGCCGAGCAGCTCACGGTGGAGAACTCGATCCAGGAGGTGACCACCGAAGCCGGGAAGGCGTCCGTGCAGCGGGAAGTCGACTGGTCGAAAGACCTGCTCTTCTTCGAGGCGCAGGGTAAGGGAGCCAGAATCAACATTCCCATCGACCTCGCGGGCACGGGCCGCTACGAGCTCGTTGCCGAGATGGCGGAAGGCCCCGATTACGGGGATTACGTTGCTCTGCTGGATGGCGAACCGACTAATCTGGACACGCGGAAGCCAGCAACTTCGGAGGTTCCGTCGCCAGGTCCTGAGGTCTTTCGCAACTATCTCCCCGAAGTGTATGTCGCCCTAGACCGACCCCTCGGTTGGTTTTCTCTGACCAAGGGGAGACACACGCTCAGCTTCGTTTGCGTCGGAAAAGACAATCGCTCCGCAGGTTACAACTTGGGCATC
Source organism: Terriglobia bacterium (assembly GCA_050008675.1). Classification (GTDB taxonomy): domain Bacteria; phylum Acidobacteriota; class Terriglobia; order UBA7540; family UBA7540; genus CAVROP01. Next base: position 93,471 of record JBEKME010000004.1, on the reverse strand, counting down.
AATGATGTGGTTCTGGAGAGGATTTCGGCCTCGGCGGCCGAGCGGGAGCCCGAGACGAAACCACAGTTGATCCCGGAGCTGCCGCAAGCGACTCCAGGCGTACTCGCGGGGGTATCCATCTACCGTGGGCTTCCGCTTTCAGCCTATCGTGACAAGCTCAAGCACGCCACCGATCCTGCCCGCCCTGGCGTGGTTCGAGCCATCGGGGCCTTTGGTGAGGACGCAGCGCCGGCGGTCAGCGAAGTCGCTGTGGCGCTCAATGATCCCAATTCTCAGGTGCGTTCAGCCGCTGCGTGGGCACTCTCCCAGATCGGGCCGAAAGGCGCCGCCGCAGTTCCCGCGCTGGCCAAAGCGCTTTCCGATTCCAGCCCTCGCGTACAGGGTCTTGCAGCCATTGCGTTGAAGGAGATGGGGGCCATAGCGGCTCCCGCTGTGCCCAATCTGGTTGGCGCCCTGAGTGACCCGGTGGCTTACGTGCGTGCTGCTGCGGCCAACGCGCTTGGAGCCATCGGCCCCGCGGCGCGCGCGGCAGTTCACCCATTGGCGGAGAGGCTGCTGGCCAAGGATGAGCAGGGGCTTGTGCTGGGAAGCGTCGCCACCGCTCTTGGAGACATCGGCCCCGATGCGAAGGACGCCCTTCCCGCGCTCCAGCAGGCCCTCGAGATGCGCCGCATCGGCTCTGCCGCACAGGAAGCGATCTTGAAGATCGACGGAAAGCCCGTGCCCACGTGGTGGTGAGCCACACAAACAGTCATCCACGACAAGGTGGGCAGGGTGACTAGGGCGGGCGGACGGCATTCTCCCTGTACCGCTGGTTACCGTCTTCTTGTCGAGCCGCGAAGATTCCTCTGTGTGCTCCGTAGTCAGAAGAACTTCAACACGGAGGGCACTGAGAGGCTCAGTGTGCTCCGTGTTAAGGCTTGAGAGGCACGGAGGACGCAGAGAGTCTCGTTCTGGTTGCGGCCGGCAGCCGCACTGTGCTGGTTGCACACACTCAGCAAAAGTGGTAAGGTTAGGGACATTAGGGCCGAGCGGCTGGGGTTGCTTTTGCTCAAAGGTTCCAAGGGATGGTAGGGGCGACCCTTGTGGTCGCCCGATGCATGTTCGGGGGAGTGGACTGTACCCCAGGGGTTCAGCCGAAGGCAAATCAGCTTATTTGAGAGGTGCATCCATGAAGCGTAGGGATTTCTTGGGCAAGTCAGTCATGGGCGTTGGTGCGGCGTGGCTGGGATCAAGAGGATGGGCCGCCGCAATGCCGCTAGTAACAGGGAAGTTCAGTGCTACGGATATTGTCGTCCTGGGCCAAACCGGCATCAAGACGTCGCGGCTGGCTTGCGGCACGGGGACGATGGGCGGGGATCATCATTCCAATCAAACGGCTTTGGGCATTCAGGGCCTCGCCGATCTGCTACTGCAAGGATACGACCATGGTTTGCGTTTCTTTGACACGGCTGATTCCTACGGATCACACGCCCACGTGGCGGCGGCCCTGAAGAAAATGCCGAGAGAAAAAATCACCGTGATGTCCAAATCGGAGTCACGCAATGCGGCACGAATGCGCGCCGACATTGACCGCTTCCGTAAAGAACTGGGGACGGACTACATCGACATCCTCCTGCTGCATTGCATGACTGACGACGACTGGACCGAAAAGTGCCGGCCGGCCATGGACGTGATCTCGGAGGCGCAAGAAAAGGGAATCGTGCGGGCTCATGGTTGTTCCTGCCACGCCATCGGCGCACTCCGCGCCGCGGCGAAATCTCCCTGGGTCCAAGTCATGCTCTCTCGAGTGAACCCCATCGGGTCGTATATGGACGCAGACCCCGCTACCGTCGTCGCAACCCTTCGAGCGGGGCGCGAGGCGGGCAAGGCCATCATCGGCATGAAGATCCTCGGTCAGGGTGACATGAGATCGCGTGTTGATGAGGCGCTGAAATACGCCCTGTCGCTCGGTGTGCTGGATGCTTTTACTATCGGCGCCGAGAACCGCAACCAGCAACTCGACTTGATTAAGCGTATTGCTGCTGCCCATGCTTAGCTGAAAGGGTCGGCGAGGGATTTTTCCCCTACGCGTTAGCTGAGTTGCCGCTTGTAGTCCCGCGTCCTGGAAAGACAGGTCGTGTGAAGGGCTGTTTGCCGGTTATCAGTAAACACAAGGCGACTTTCGGCGGGTGATCTGGGATTTGACTGCGCTACGAGTTTTAGGGCCTTCGATCACTTTTCCGGTAAGGCGACTAGAACTTATCGTCAAGTGGATGCAGGGTTCGGAAGGCGGTTTCCCTTTCAGTGGCTATACCCCAGTGTTGGGTGGCGCATACATGGATTCTTATGTATGCGCCTTTCACTATGTCATGGTAATTGCACCGATCTGGCGATGGATCGGTTGCCGTGAACACTTGGCGCCAGATGTCGCCAGGCGAGGCTTGGCGCGCATACATATACGGCGATGTATGCGCCATACGCGGTTTAGGGGGGGCAGATTACGGCAATCAACACTTCCCCATCACTCTATGCGCAACGCCTGCATGGGGTGGAGTTTGGAGGCGCGCGTGGCAGGCAGCCAGACGGCGAGCAGCGCCACAGCGGAAAGGATAAGCGGCGCAGAGATGAACACCGCCGGATCCCAGGGCTTGACGCCGAACAGTAAGGTGGCGATGAGCCGCGTCAGGCCGAAGGCTGCGGCGATGCCCCCCGCCACGCCAACCAGAGACAGCCTCACGCCCTGCCAGACGACAAGCTTACGGATGGCGGATGGGTCTGCGCCCAGCGCCATGCGAATGCCCATCTCCTGGGTGCGCTGCTCGACGGAGTACGCCATAAGGCCATAGATGCCGATAGCGGCGAGAACCAGCGCCACGGCGCCGAAGATGGTGAGCAGCAGCATGTTGAAGCTCTGGCGGGCCGTGGAACGCCCTATCACTTCCTCCATGGTGCGGAGATGCGCCACCGGAAGGCCTCCGCTGCCGAGGCGCAACTGCTCGGTGACGGCAGCAAAGGCCTGATGGGGGTCGCCGCGGGTGCGCGCTACCCAGATCATCGCGGAGGTGTCGGAGTAAGCCGCGGCATACCAGTCCACAACCTGTGCCGTAGGAACCATCATCATGGGATCGGGAGGGTGGCCGAGGCCGTTGTTGTGGGTGTCGCCCACCACTGCAATGATGGTCCGCGGCGGCTCGTTGGCCTGCACCCCCATACCCGTGCCGAGCTGGATGTACTGGCCCACGGGGTCCTCGTTGGGCCAGTATTTGTTGGCCAAAGCCTGATTGATGAGCACCACGCCGGGAGCCGCGAGCGTATCGGTCTCCCGGAAATCGCGCCCGCGCAGGATGGGAATCTTGAAGACACTCAGATAGCCGGGCGAAAAACTCATCCATCGGCCGCCCATCCAGCCCTTCTCGGGATGTCCAGCGATTTGGAAGCCCATACCGTCATCGACTTGGTTGGGCAGCCAGACCGTCGACGCTGACACTTGCACCCCGGGGATCGCATTGAGCCGATTGCGAACGTCTCGCGAGAGCCGAGCTATGCCCGCCGTCGTGTGCAGGAGCGAGCCGGTCATGGACATCTCGGCCGTGAGGACGTTGTGGGAGTCGAAGCCGGGAGAGACCGCGCGTAGGGAAATAAAGGTGCGGATCAGCAGAGCCGCGCCGATCAGCAGCACCAGCGCCAGTGAGACCTCGCTGATGACCAGCAGCGAGCGGGTCTTGCCCGCGCGAAATCCTGTGCCGGAGCGATTGCTGCCCTCCTTCAACGAAGTGTTCAGGTCAGTGCGCGAGACGGCGAAGGCGGGGAAGAGCCCAAACAGAATACCCGTGAGCAGCGCAACGGCGAGGGTGAAGGCGAGGACACGCCAATCTATCGCCACGCCGGAGCCGTTTTCGCCGAGGCGGGGTAGACCCGCGGGGCTGACGGCGAGCAGTGCGCGCACGCCGGCACACCCCAGAATCAGGCCAAGCGCGGCGCCCGCAACCGCGAGCAGCACACTTTCTGTCAGCAACTGGCGGATGATGCGCCCGCGGCTGGCGCCCAGCGCGGAGCGGATGGCCCACTCCCGTTTGCGTACCGAGGCACGCACGAGCTGCAGATTGGCGACGTTCGCGCAGGCGATCAACACCACCAAGCCCACTGCTCCCAGCATGACCAGCAGCGATCGACGCGCATCACCGATGATCAAGTCGCGCAGCGGCTCAACGGCAAATGTCTCCCCTTCGCTGGGGCTGCTTCTGGGGAAGATGCGATAGTACTCTTCGGTCGCGAGCTTCATTTGTGCGTTGGCGGCGGCGAGCGTGATGCCGGGCTTGAGACGTGCGGCGGCCTGAAAGTACTGGTTTCCGTTCGTGCTTTCGGGCTCAAACTGAAAGGGTAACCAGATGTCCGCATCGGGGTCGGAGAAGAAGTCCTTCCCGATCACGCCCACGATGGTGTAAGGCTCATTGCCCAGCCAGAGCCATTTTCCGACGATGGCCGGATCGCCGCCGAAGCGGCGCTGCCAGAAGCCATAGCTGAGCACCACCACCTTGCCGCCGTGGGGCGAGTCCTCGAGCGGCGTAAAGGTGCGGCCCAGCATGGCCGGGGCGCCGAAGAGACGGAAGTAGCCCTCGGTAACGTGAATGCCGTGGAGTTGTTCAGGCCGGTCACCGGTGAGGTTGAAGCCGGGGCTGGTGAAGTCGTAGGCGGCAACGTCCTGGAATACGCTGGTCTGCCGCTGATAGAGATGAAACATCGGAATCGAGGCAAGGTTGGAAGCAAGAAGGCTGCGGCCACTGGCCGGACTGTGAAAGAACTCGACCATGCGATCGGCATCCGGGTAGGTAAGAGGCTTCAGCAGTACAGTATTGACCACCGAAAAGATGGCGGTGTTGGCTCCGATGCCCAGCGCCAAGGCGGCCAGCGCGGTGAGGGTGAAGCCGGGATTCTTGAAGAACATGTGCAGCGAGTGCTTAATCTCATTCCAGAGGTTGCCCATGCATCGACTCCATTTTCCACTCGGAATCTTAGAACCAGACTATAGCATGATGTAGGTTCAACGAGACCCTGTTCTATACCTGCCGGGTAACCATTGCGGATTCTCGGTTGCAGGGAACCCGGAAATCATCGGTCTGGCCGTACGGCCAAACCGTACAGGGTCGTGCAACCGCGCAGAATCGCAAATGAACCTGCCCTCGACGATTTCCCGCGATAAACGCCGTAGTGTTTATGAACCCACGTGGCCGTGAAGCCGGGAAACCGGACTTCTACCTCGTGCTGCTTGGCGGCGCCAATTCTCCGGGTTGGGCGTTTCCCAGCCACTTGGCCGCGAACATCCGTAAACGCAAGCCGACTTTTGGGGAGCGGGGGGCAGAAGCGCGCGAAACTCTTACGAATGGGCTACTCGAGCCATCACTCGTCCGAGGGGGATCGACGGCTATCGGTTTTTCCAAACACTTTGGTGTATGTTTTCGGGCCAGGAGACTTAGCGTGAAAGGGCGTGTCAACCCTTTGCAGAAACTCGTCCGTCGCCAAAATCACCAACATGCGGTAAATTAGGTTCTCTCAAAAGTTCTATGAAAGCGGCATGAGAGGCTGTCAATGGTGGACGGGCAAGCAGTAAATTATTCCAGGAGGTGAGCATGAAAAAGTATATTGGACTTCTTGTGACGTTGTTGATCCTTTCCGTTCCTGCTTTCGCGCAAACCAAGGGCGATGAACACGCCCAGGGTAAAGTCGGCGAGCACATTCCTTCTAAGGGGCCTGCTCCGGTTCGAGGTGCAGGGCGCGCCCCGGAGGAACACCGCAATTATAGCGACAAGCCCGGGCACCCGAACGCCCCTCACGTCGATCGCGGCAATAAGTGGATCGGGCATGAGACCGGCCGTAATGATCCTCACTACCATCTCGATAATCCTTGGGAGCATGGGCACTTCACGGGGGGGTCGGTCGCGGCCATGTCTTTCGGCTTGAAGGAGGGAATAGGGAGCGCTTCTGGTTTGGCGGCTTCTACTTTAGCGTTGCCCCATACGACTACGGCTTTTGCGATGACTGGCTCTGGGTTTCTGACCAGATCGTGATTTATGAGGATCCAGATCACCTCGGCTGGTACCTCGCCTATAACGTGAGGCTGGGGACTTACGTTCACGTTATGTTTCTCGGATAGGTCAACAGCCGCAGTAACCGGTAGTGGGTCAATTTGATGTAGAGGCGGCTTTACGCCGCCATTTGGCGAGATAAACTCGCCGCTACAGCATCAAATTGACGCACTACCCAGTAACCCGATGAACCAACTTCTACAAGCTCGTGGCGCCCGCTTCGCTGCCGCGGTGGTTTCCGGCGTACTGTTTTACTTCACGCTCGGACTCACGCCTTGGTGGCTGGCCGCCTGGCTGGCGCCCATTCCGCTACTGCTTGCGGCTTTTCATGCCAGCCGGCGGGAGGCACGCCTGCTGGCTTGGCTGGCGGCGGCCATCGGCCTCACCTCGAATTTCACCTACTACCTGACGACCACGGGAACGTTGGCGACGGTGGTGCTGCTGCTCCTCCAGGTTCTTGTCTGGGGCTTTTTCGTGGTCCGGACGCGCGCCGCGGTGCTGGCCTCGCGAAACTGGCTGGTTGTTTTCGTGTATCCCGTGCTGCTGGCTGCAATCGACACGCTGGTCTCGTTCTTCTCGCCGCATGGCACCTGGGGCACCTTCGTCTACACGCAGATGGACGCACTACCCGTCATTCAGATCGCTTCCGTGCTGGGCGCGCCCGCCGTCGTCTTCCTCGTCGGATTGTTTGCCTCCACCGTTGCGGTGGCGCTCTATCGCGGACTGCGGATCGAGCGCCCCTGGCTTGCCTACGGAGTTCCCTTGGTGTTGATCGCCGCTGGACTCGGCTACGGAGCGGTTCGCCTGCGTCAGGCCAAAACGGCGCCCACGGTGAGGATCGGAATGGTGGCGATCGACGACTTCATTGGCGGGAACACGCCGCCCGAACGCGCCGAGGCCGTGTGGCGCGGCTATGAGGACACCGTGGCGAGACTCGCCAGGCAGGGCGCCCGCATCGTCGTGCTGCCGGAGAAGATTACCGCACTCGCGCCCGAGGAGGCCGCGAAGCGTCAACACGAACTCGCGTCGCTGGCACAGAGAACGGAGGTGTATTTGGTGGCGGGCGTGCAATTGAACCGCGCCGAGCGCAAGGACAATGCCTCGTGGCTGTTCAGTCCCACGGGAGAACTGCTTGCCGAGTACCACAAGCAGCATCTTGTCCCTCACCTGGAGAGCGATCTTGCGCCGGGGAAAGAAGAGATTGTGCGCACCATCGACGGCGCGCCTTTTGGGTTGGCGATTTGCCGCGACCTGATCTTCACCGATTTCGGGCGGCGCTACGGGCGGCTCGGCGTCTCTGCCATGCTGGTGCCGGCCTGGGACTTCTACCGCGACGCCTGGATGGCCTCGGGTGTGGCCGCTCTGCGCGGAGTCGAAAGCGGGTACTCGGTCGTCCGGGCGGGCCGCGAGAGCTATCTGAACGTCAGCGACCGCTACGGCCACACCATTACGCGCCAGCGAAGCGATTATCTGCCGGGCAGCAGCTTGCTTGCCGACCTGCCTCTCGGTCCGGCCACTCCCACCCTCTACGCGCGCTACGGCAATGCCTTTGGCTGGCTCTCGGTGGCGGCATCAGCAATTATGATTGTTCTTGCGGGGCGGGCCGGAAATCAGCCCAAGCCCGCGACGGCAAACGCCTGACACGAATCTCTTACCACGGAGGGGAAGGGCGGGACCGCCGTTACACCACCTTCCTAATTCTTCCCGCGTCTCGCACCCCGCGCAGCTTGTGGGGGCGAACTGCCCGCTTCACCAGCCCTTTGCGCACGGGATTCAACTACTCCGGCAGGCTACGCCTTCGCCATCAAGGGAAGAACCGGCGGTCAGAACTGGTCGCCGCGGCGGCACCGTGGCTACGGCTGTCATAGAGAAACCACAACTGATCATCACGCCAGGGTGTTAGACTACGAGAAAGCCATGGCCCTTTTCGATGCGCCCAGTTTGAATTACCCGACGCGATGGAAGGAGTTCTCTCTCGATTACAAACTAGGGTTTGTGTACTTTGGGTGCATGACGGTGCTCTTCGCAAATGGCGATGCACTTTCGATCGAGCAAGAACTCCTGGCCACAATGTTTCTGGTCACCATCCTACTATCGCTCTCTTTAAGGTATCGACGCAGGATGAATTGGCGCTGGCCAGGAGTCCATACAAAAGGCGTCCTGACTGCAGTCGGCATACTTGTGTTAGCAGGTATCTTCGACTTCGCTGCAACACCGCTCGCCCCTCCCTCTGATCCCAGGTTACTGCCGTGGCACTTGGTGGGACTGGGGGGCACCGTGTTTGGGGTGCTGGTGGCCCTGAGAATTGTTCAACTGTCAAAGTCTGATTTTCTAAGGGAATGTGAAGCAGTAGGTACTGCGGATTTCCGCGCGAAATCGACCGCCGAGACGATTCCGGTTGTTCCCACGGACCCATTTTGGAAGAGGGTGACTAGAGCGATCTACAGCATTCTATTTTTGCTCGTCTGGCTTGATGGAGTCGCTTCCTTCTACTGTTTTGGCGTCGCCTTTCGGAATGGCTCGTCCAGGCCGACGTCGACACAGACGGACCCGCTGAACAATCATGGGCAGATCGTGTATATTCAACACTCTCAGAAGGTGTTGATTGACTTTCTCCAAAAGGTAATGTTTATCGGCATTCCTTCGGTCATCGTGAGTGGGTTGATTCTCCATTTTTTCCTGGGGGTGAGGCTGTTTCCCAACACGCCCACGCTACAGGAATGGAGGAAGCAAAGGCAGAGAAACTGAGCCGCGGGTCATGCTGGGCGACGTAAGCGCAGATGTCTTGGAGATCCGCAATCGCGGGTGGCGCGTACATTGGGTTTCATGTATGCGCCCCACGAACACGCGCAACATCTCTGTGACCGCGTCCCATCCTTGGCCTGTCCTGGCTGTCGGCGCCCGCCTCGGTCAGACGCTCTTACGTGAACGCCTTGAAAAGGGCCGAAAAGAACTCTTGACAATCTACACCTATCACGGTAGGCTACTATTTGATGCTGGGCTGTTCTGTCATGAACGTAGCGACATCACAGATGACGTCCCGATCCTTCTTTCCAAACCGACGAAACATCATTGCCTACGCTTCATCACGACGACCGTAGTAACTTTAAGAAATGCTGGACGATGCGGGAATGTCATTGAAAACAAAGGACCGCCGGAGAAAACTTGGTGGCAAAGCGGGAATGTGCATGAAAACAAAGGAGATATGAGTCTAAAGTGGCAATATTATTGAAAATAAATGGGTTATGGTGAATTCAAGGAGGAGTGCGTATGAAATCACGCTGGGCTCTGATCATTACTATCTCGTGTCTACTCTCGGCGCCACTGTGGGGGCAGACAAAGAACACTTTGGCGTCCGATACTTCCGGGTGGATCGATATCCTGCCCGACGAGTCCTTCAAAGGTTGGACACGGGTTGCCATCCCGCCCGACAAGACCTTGGATCCTGTCTCCCAGTGGACGTTCGATAAGGCGCGCCGTATCATCATTTGCGAGGGCGATCGCGGTCACGAATGGCTTCGCTACGATCGCGAATTCGCCAATCTCATACTTCACGTGGAATGGCGCTTCACGAAGCGCGAAGGGCTGAAAGGATATAACAGCGGGGTCTTCGTTCGAAATAACGCCGACGGGCGCGTTTGGCACCAGGCACAAGTAGGGGCCGGAAACGACGGGTTTCTGTTCGGCCAAACTTTGGTTGACGGCAAACTCACTGAGATGAAGTTTAGTCCCAAACCGAAGGTGAACCGCATCAAACCGCCTGGGGAGTGGAACATCTACGAGATTCGGTGCGAGGGGCCGAAAATCACTCTCTGGGTCAACGGCGGTGTGAGCAGCGAATTCGCAGTTCCTGAAGTGCCCAAAGGCTACCTGGGCCTTGAAGCAGAAGGATTTCGGATCGAATTCCGCAACCTCAAACTCAAGCTTCTGCCTTAGCGCGGGCAGCCGGTTGGATGTGATGGCGACTGCCGGATGGTCCGGACGCGTGCTTTCTAGTTTCCAATTTCTAGTTTCCAGTTTCTCTTTTCTTCTTGACTAGCTGTCTTTCCGACAAGCTTGGTGAGATAGCGGGGCACAATCGAGGATGCCGAGACGTCGGCGCGAGATCTGAGCATTCGAGCCGTTGAAAACGTAGGATTTACGCGGCGACGTCCAGGAGAGGGAAATCAGCCATTCTTTCTGACTGACGACGAATGATCTGGGCAGTTCTCGAATGCCGCGATCCTTCATCCCCGCAACAGTATGGCTGGTTCGGAAAGATATGTCAAGCGTTTTCTTGGGGAAGCGCGCAAGCTGTTCCAACTTTGCCGGTTTGGTTGCGGCTTGGCCGGGGAAGGAACTTCGCAGGATGTGACTCGGCCGGTAGGTTGGGCTCTGGGGTTTCGTAAGAGGTGATAACATGGGCGGCACACTTTCACTTTCAAAGTATTCGATCGGAGTTGGCGACAGGTTTGCTCACCAAGCCAAGCCTCAACTGCAGGCCTGTAGGATGGCAGCCGAGCGGGGAGTGGAAGTCATCCCGGTGTGGAACAAATCGAACCGGGAACATACCATTATCGGTTCCAGTCCTGCCAGCACGCGAGCGGCGGCCGATGAAGCCGTGAGAACGCTGGGCTGGACCAAGCCGTACCACGTGGACGCAGACCACATCAATCTCAAGACAGTGGACAACTTCATGGAGGCTTGCGATTTCTTCACCATCGACGTTGCGGATATGATTGGCCAACCCTCCGAAGCCGCCCCCTTGCGGGCGTTCGTGGAAGGTCATCCGGAATTGCTGGGAGAGCTGCTCATTCCTGGTGTTGCTCATCCTTTTCACATCGACCGCGACTTCATGGTCCAGGTTGCGAACAAGTACCTTGCGGCCGTGCGGGAGGCGGGCCTGATTTACCGCCGTGTTGAGGAGAAGAAGGGCAAGGGGCAATTCATTACCGAAGTGTCGATGGACGAGACAGACTCACCTCAGACTCCGGCGGAACTGCTCATCGTTCTTGCTGCGGTGGCGGAGGAAGGGATTCCGATTCAGACCATCGCGCCGAAATTTAGCGGCCGCTTCGACAAGGGCGTGGATTATGTAGGCGACCTGGCGAAATTCACCGAAGAATTTTCAAATGACGTAGCCGCCATCGCATTTGCTGTCCGGCATTACGGGATGTCCAGTAACCTGAAACTCAGCGTACATTCCGGGAGCGACAAGTTCTCGCTCTACGGGCCAATCCACCGGACACTTAAGAAATTGGATGCGGGTGTGCATTTAAAGACTGCGGGCACTACCTGGTTGGAAGAGCTGATCGGTCTGGCGGAAGCTGGCGGGGAGGGGCTGGACTTGGCCAAAGAGATTTATGACCAGGCCTACTCCCACCGCGAGGAGCTGTGCGCGCCCTATGCCGCCGTGATCGACATCGATCCCGCCCAGTTGCCCGCTCCGGAGTTGGTGGGGGGGTGGTCGTCGGAACAGTTTGTGTCCGCCCTACGTCACGACCCAAAATCTTCGGCCTACAACACCAGCCTCCGCCAACTTCTCCATGTGGGCTTTAAGGTGGCCGCGAGAATGGGAACTCGTTACCTGGATCTCCTGTCCGCTATGGAGACCACCATAGCCAAAAATGTGACCGGAAACCTTTTCGACCGCCACCTCAAGCCGTTGTTCATTGGGGAGTGAGGGAATTTTAGATTTTGGATTTTAGATTTTGGATTGAGCCTGCCTACTGCCTTCTGCTGACTGCCTACTGCAAAAACGGGGGCTGGGGAAAAGCAGTAAAGGGATGCCAGCAGGCAGTAGCCCACGGTAGGAGCAGGAAACCAATTCATAATTCAGAACTCAGAATTGGCTCGCTCCGTGGCGTTGCTCTTCAATGAATCAATGACTCAATGACCCAATGATTCAATACCCTAGAGTCAGATGCAACCCCCCTCTCCTAAGTCCCCTCAAAATCCAATAGAGGTGAAGAGTGGAACCCATTTTCCGACCTAAGTCCTGTGCATTTCGCAGTTTGACCCTCCGATTACGGACTTTCCTGCTGGCCGGTGCAGTGACATGCTTGACTTTGTTTCAGGCTGAGGCCGCGGCAAAGCCAGGGTCCCAATCTCTTCCGGCGGAGTACGCGCTTTACCTTCGCCTCGAGGGGCCCATAAGCACCACGGGGTCGCACCTTCACGACGTCGTCAAAGCCCGCATCATCCGCGAGGTGGATAGCGCCAACAGAATTCTGATCCCTCTGGGCGCCGAGGTCCAGGGCCGGATTGAGAAGTTGATACCCAGCTCAAGCCCTACTGACCGCGCACGTTTGCTCATCCGCTTCGACAAATTGATAATTCCAGGTAACCCGGCTGTGACTTTTGCAGGCCATATCTCTGAGGTTGAGAACGCGCGTGAGAATGTATTGCAGGATGGAACCATACAGGGTGTGTTGGCCAGCGATTTGCCCGTGAGCCACCTCGAGGACGCGATGGGTAAGTTGGCAGGACAAGATAGTGAGCTCTCTAAATATGAACAGAAAGCTCTCGGAAAATCTGATACCTCTATTAATTATGGGGCTGGGACGGACCTGACGCTGGTGCTCGACAAGCCCCTGAGTCTGGCTGAAATGCCTCCCTCCGGCTCCTTCAATCAACTCCCCCTCGGGGTGCCTGACGCCGTCGCGCGAATGCTGCAAGGCGCTCCGCAGCGAGCTTCAGGAGAGGACGGTAAGCCGGGCGATCCCCTGAACCTTGTCGTGATCGGGAACATCTCAGAAATTCGCGATGTGTTCAACCAGGCGGGCTGGGGTGAGGCTGAGAGGAAAACGGGTAAGGTCGTATGGAATACGGTGCGCGCCGTGGCTGACAATCAGGGGTTTGGCCGGGCTCCTGTTTCAGACCTCTATCTATTTGGCCACCGTGAGGATCTGGCGTTCGAGAAAATGTTGAACACTTTTTTGAAGCGGCACCACTTGCGCCTGTGGCGGACGGCTGCCACGACTCCGCGTGGCCGCGAAATCTGGCTTGGAGCAGCGACTCACGACACGGGCCTGGACGTTCGTCCCGGAGTCGTGTCCCATACGATTGACCCCGACCTTGACGCCGAGCGAACGAAGGTTGGCGCGGATCTCAGGGTCACCGGGCGTGTGGCCGCCGAAGGATTAGTGACGCGCCCTGACCCGCTCAGCCAGGGACTCACTGCCACCGGGGGTACGTGGAAGACGGATGGGCAGCTCCTGGTCATCGACATTGCCGCGCAATGAGGCCACTGAGATGCTCCGTGTGCTCGATCGGTCGTTTGGGGATGACAAAGCCAGCCCCATGTCATTCTGAGGCCCCCGCTCTTTGGGGGCCGAAGAATCCCTGCAGTTTCTTCGACCGGACGGCAGTGAATATTCGCTGCGGACGGCGGCGGTCCTTCGGCGTACCAAATGGTACTGGCCGGAGACGCGACACGGCGCTAGAATACAATACGGGAAGGCGATCACCACATAAGAGCCGCGGACCTCAAAAGCGGAGGTCCGCGCTACCCATAGCTAAGCGAGGCAAACAATGACAACTGCTCCAGCGGTCTCCTCTGTTGCTCCCCAGTTCGTGCGCGGGAAAACCATTGAAGCGCAAGTCAAAGTCTCCGTGGATGCAACCCGGCCCTTACCCTTGGTGTGCGCTCTCTACGCGGTGGAATCTTCCGATGGAGTTTGGCTGTGTGCGTATTATGGCGCAAACCGCAGCGTCTTTGACTTTCTCCCACAGAAGGGCGCGGACGTGGAGGAGACGAAACTGGGCATCGCTTTTCGAACCAAACAGTTTATCCCCAAGGACCAGTACCGGCCTGAGCAATGGGAAGAGTTCAAGAAAGGGAATTTCATGGCTTACGGCGGGCACGGGGAGTAAGGCGTGCTTGGCTCGCATCACAAACTTGAGCGGCGGGACCAAGAGCTGTTCAATCCAGATGTTCAGAAGAGGAGGTAGGTCATGAGTTGAGTCAAGATGGCAGCGCTGGTCATTGCTTTGGCATTGGGCTTTGCTACTTGCGGGTGGACCCAGAGCATGGGGGGTGGCATGGGCCGGCTGATGCCCAGGATGCTGGGGGCATTCAAGCCGGTGGTCGGGTCAGGAGCGCAGTACCAGATGACCGCACAAAACCGCACCATGAGTTTTGCTTATGTCATCGTGGGCAAAGAGGACGTGGAAGGCAGCACAGGCTACTGGATGGAAATCCGCTCGCAAAATCCTGAGATGCCTGGGGAAATGGTGATGAAGCAACTCATGGTCTTGGGCGGCGACAAGCCCCAGATCAAGCGGATGATCATGCAGTCGCCCGGCCGTCCGCCAATGGAAATGCCTATGGGCATGATGCCGGGGATGGGACAGCGCGAGAGGGCACCCCAACAAGGTGACAGTAGCCCCGGAGAGATGGTGGGGTCGGAAACCATCACCGTTCCGGCGGGCACTCTTGAGTGTGAACATTACCGCAAGGCGGAGCCGCGTGGGACCGTGGACGTCTGGATATCCAGCAAAGTCTCTCCTTACGGGATGGTGAAGATGTCCAGCGGGGAGATGACCATGGTGCTGGAGAAAGTCCTCAGCAACGAAACTTCGCACATCAAAGGCGAACCCCAGAAAATGGATATGCCATTGCCGCGTTCTTAGGCAGAGGAGCTGTGAAATAATTCCGCGGGGGCCGGTTTTGCAGAGCGTAAGTTATTGGATAATCGTCCTCCGCATATGGCCTTCCTCAATTGTTTCACAGCGCGGCCATAGGCCGCAACCAAAAGCAGATTCTTCGCTACGCTGCGCTCCGCTCAGAATGACATGTCATCCTGATCCCGCCTTGGGGGAGAAGGATCTGCTTTTCTTCGCGCCGCGCGATGAAGTCGGCCAATAGTGCGATGGCCAATAGTGCCACAGCTTCGGAGGCCTGGGTGGGGGAGGCTGGGAACGCACTGCGCCGGCGAGTCTTTGCGCCTCTTGTCCAGCGTGACAGGTTTTGGTATATTTATAAGTCGTCTGCATAAATTTACATGGACAATCTCTACCGGCGCACTCAAATCCTGAACCTCCTCCGTACTGATCCGGCGGCGACCCAAGACGAGTTGCGCCGAAAGCTGGCGCGGCGTGGCATCCAGGTGACGCAGGCAACGGTGTCGCGGGATATTGAGGAATTGGGTCTGGTCAAGACGCGTTCGGGTTACCGCCTGCCGGATGCTGCCGAGCCTCCTGCCTCTGTCCAGCCCACCTTGCAGGTTATCCTCAAGGAGTTTCTTCGAGAAGCGGGCCAGGCGTCGAACCTGGTGGTCCTCAAGACGTACCCGGGCAACGCCCAAGCGGTCGCCGCCGTGCTGGATGCGCAGGATTGGCCGGAGGTTGTGGGGACGGTTGCCGGCGACGACACGGTCTTTGTGGCTACTGCCAGCGCCCGTGAGGCGGCGCAATTCCGGAAGAAAATCCTGGCGCTGGTGGGTGCTTGAAAAGGGTGGGCCTGTGGGTAGCGGCGATTTTACATCGCCAGATCGCGGCATCCCGATCAGATCGGGACAGGTTCCGCCGCCTCCGTTTGGCGATGTCAATTGGCGATGTAAAATCGCCGCTACATCAAGCCTGCATTTGGAGATGTCAATTGGCGATGTAAAATCGCCGCTACATCGAAGAAAGGAAGTCCAAAGAAAGAACCGATGACCTCTGCTCGGAATTCCAACCAGCCCGTTAAACGGGCTGTTCTTGCTTACTCCGGGGGGCTGGATACCTCCGTCATCATCCCCTGGCTGCGTGAGAATTATGGCTGCGAAGTTATCGCCATGGTCGGGGATGTAGGCCAAGGCGATGACTACGCAGCGCTTCGCCGCAAGGCCCTGCGTAGCGGAGCCTCGAAGGTCTTCGTCGAGGATCTCCGGGAGGAATTTGTCACCGGCTACGTTTGGAAGGCGGTCCAAGCGGGGGCCATTTACGAGAACAAGTATCTGCTGGGGACCGCCCTGGCAAGACCCTTGCTTGCCAAGCGGCAGGTCGAGATTGCACTCCAATGCGGAGCGGACGCGCTGGCCCATGGATGCACCGGCAAGGGAAATGACCAGGTGCGTTTCGAGCTGGCGTACCAGGCTCTGGCGCCCCATCTGCGCGTCATTGCGCCGTGGCGGGAATGGTCCATCAAGTCGCGTGAGGATGCGCTGGAGTATGCGCGTCGCCACAAGGTGCCGGTGCCAGTGAGCAAGGATGAGCTTTACAGCCGCGATCAGAACTTGTGGCACTCGAGCCACGAAGGCGGACCACTCGAAACCAAACTCGGGGAGCCCCCGGACGAGGCCTGGAAACTCACCCGCAAACCGCAGAACGCCCCGGCGCGGGAGGCGGAAGTGGTGCTGGGTTTTGAAGCGGGAGTCCCGGTCGCGGTTAATGGGAAACGCTTGGCCCCCGTGCGCCTGGTCGAGACCTTGAACGCCCTCGGCGGCCTGCATGGTGTGGGGCGCACGGACCTGGTGGAAAACCGCTTGGTGGGAATCAAGTCGCATGGCGCTTACGAGACTCCGGCGGGGACGCTCATCATGCTGGCGCACCAGGAACTCGAATCGCTCTGCCTGGATCGCGAGACTTACCACTACAAGCAACACGTGGCGTTGCGCTATGCGGAATTGCTCTATTATGGGCTGTGGTTTACGCCCCTCCGCGAAGCCCTCGATAGCTTTGTCGAGACGACCCAACGGAATGTTTCGGGGACGGTCAAGATGGGGCTCTGCAAAGGGAACCTGCGCATCCTTGACCGCCATTCGCCCAATTCCCTTTACGACACCAGCATCGGCAGCTTTGTTATGAACCCGGATTATAACCAGAAAGATGCCGAGGGATTCATCAACATCCTGGGCTTGCCGCTGCGCCTTGCCGCCGCGAAGAAGGCGGCGAAGGCGAAGCGCGCAGGGCGGAGGTAGTGGTGTCATTTGGACTGCCGTCCCTTGCTGAACCCCGGTCATTCCCGAAAAAGGCGGAACGAGTCTGTCATTCTGAGCGAAGCGAAGAATCTCTGCAGTTGATAAGTTCCGGAACTGCGGGGGTTCTTCTCCCGCGACTGCGGGATCAGAATGACAGGCCTCGCAGGTTTGCGCTACCCACACGGAGAATGGGATGAAGCTTTGGGGAGGACGCTTCACCGGCCGCCGCGACCCGCTCTTCGAGAAATTCTCCGAATCTTTCTCTCTGGACCAGCGCTTCATTCGCTACGACCTGCGCGTCAACCTTGCCTGGGTGAAGGAGTTGGGCCGGCTGGGTGTGTTCAAGCCCGCTGAAACGCGCCGGCTGGCGCGGGGCCTGGAGGCAATCCGGCGCAGCATCGAGCGCAATCCCCATTGGGCCCAGGGACAATCGAGCGAGGACGTCCACACCTGGGTCGAGGCGCAGCTCGAGCGGCGAATCGGCCCCCTGGCCGGCAAACTCCGCACCGGCCGCAGCCGCAACGACCTGGTGGCGACGGAAGCTCGCCTGTACATCAAGGATGCGATCGGAGAGCTGGAGCGGGCTCTTGCGGATATGCTCGAAGCCTTGCTCGGGCAGGCTCGCCGCCAGACTCGAGTTGTGATGCCGGGCTACACGCATCTCCAGCCTGCCCAGCCCATTCTTTTTGCTCATTACGCGCTGGCCTATTTCCAAATGTTCTGGCGCGATGCGGGCCGGCTCGAGGACTGCCGGGAGCGCGCCGACGAGCTGCCGATGGGGGCTGGAGCGCTGGCCGGGACTGGCTACCGGCTGGACCGGGAGCTTCTGGCTCGCGCGTTGGGATTCGCGCGGGCCGCATCCAACAGCCTGGACGTTACGTCAGACCGGGACTTCGTCGCGGAGCTTCTTTTCGCTTGCTCCCTCATGATGGTTCACCTTAGCCGCTGGGCTGAGGACCTGATCATTTACTCCTCTCCAGGATTCGGCTTTGTGGAGCTGGCGGATGCCTACGCCACGGGCAGCAGCTTGATGCCCCAGAAAAAGAACCCGGATGCGTTGGAATTGATCCGGGGGAAAGCCGCGACCGTCCTCGGCCGGCTTACGGGAATGCTGGCGCTGGTTAAGGGACTTCCTCTCGCCTATGACCGCGATTTGCAGGAGGATAAAGGCGCATTGTTTTCCAGTGTAGATACCACCCGCGAAGCCCTCACGATTGCATCCCGCGTCGCCCAGACGCTGCGCATTTACCCTGAAAGAATGAAAGCTGCTACCGCTCAGGGTTTTCTGACCGCGACGGATTTAGCCGACGAACTCGTGCGTCGCGGCGTGCCGTTCGCGGAGGCGCATGAGCAGGTGGGAAAGCTCGTGCGCTTCTGCGCGGGCCACGAGCGGACGTTTGCCGATTTGGGCGCTGCCGAAGCACAACGCTTCATACCCTCTTGGGACTCAAAGCTGCGCCGTGTCGCAGTTTCCCCCGAAAGCGCGGTCAAGCGGAGAAATGTATTCGGTGGCACCGCTCCTCAGCAAGTCGCCCGGCAAATCGCCACCGCCCAAGGCGCCCTGGCAAAAATGAAGAAGCAGCTTGCGCGACGAATCTTTGAACGGGAACGAGATCATTAGTAGACCTGTGGCAGCGACCATCTAGATTAGAATGCCGCCCAGCGCGCGAGTCAAGCGGGTAAAGGTCAACTGCCAAAGAAGTTCATTAGCCGATGAAAAGCGGCCGTTATCCAGGACCATGTTGCAATGATGAGAGCCAGAATCGTCGCTAGCGTTGCGACGACCGTCAGACGATACATCAAGCCCATATTTCGGGTGGCGACATAATCCGAAAAGGATTTCGTAACGAATTCGACGTGTTGCGAGATTGTTTCCAATTGGAAGTGGATACCTTCAGAAAACTCCTTGCCAAGGTCTCTCTTGCGCTTTTTGTGGATCGGCTGGAAAGACGCTAACGGACAAGGTCCAGACCCATAGAGCTTCTCACCTTGTGCCAATTCCAACGCGAGCCGATTGAGAAGGAGGGATTCCTTCTGAAGGTGGCGATGAAGACGAATATCCTCGTGAAACCCCATCAACAAAGATCCTCCCGCAAGCCTTCGATAGATTCTGACGCGCAAGGCCTCCACTGCCCGCATGATTTGTTTTAGCAACTCGAGGGTAGCTATGTCCTGAATGATTGTGCCTACCAGTCCGTCTGCTGGCGAGTGCAGAAGCTCATCCTGCGCTCTCGGGTCTTCGGTAGCGTCATGAAACACGATTAAACGGTGGGCCACAGGCAGGCGGCAGTGGCCTTCGCTGGAAAAAATGAAAATCTGTTTGTTTTCCCTGTAGCCGTCGAAGGTTATCGTTCCGTGGTCCAGTCTGAGAGGGGCGCCCCAACTCCAGCGGAACTCTTCCCCCTCGCTAGGGACACCGACCAGGTCGAATCTCTCGATGGCAGGAAGTCGTGCCGTCTGCCGTTCGCCTTGTCCTAAGAAATACCCCTGAAAGTATCGCCCTATGACGTCTTCTAAGCTAATTCGAACCCGGAGTAATTCTTCAAGGACAGACTCTTCTCTGACCAGGTCCGCAGGGGTTTCGCTAAACCCAGGGCCCAGCGGCCCAAACGGAACCCATCGGTCAAACCGAGCTGCAGGTAGGTACGTCCTGTTCATGACTTCATGTAAATTCACCGTAGCACGGTCATTTAGAAATGTGCAAAAACATGCCACAAACGCGGACGGCAAGGCCTTGTAAACATCGACTACGATGTATTCCACCTCGGGGGGTAAGTTCTTCACTGTTGCGGTAGGTACAAAGTGGGGTTTCGAATCGCGAACGAGAACGCCTGCATGAACGCAGCCGCCGGCAAAAAGGCTCGGGCTGGTTGAACGGATGAGTTCTCGTCTACCACCCAGTGAGCTGCGATCCCGGAAGAGCCGTGCAATTGCCGAATTAAGGGTGTCGAAGCTCTCGATCGGGAAAAGCTCCATCTGGATGCAAAGTGGATAACGAAAGTTGAGGCCCTTTGGCAAACGAGACAATTCAAGAGAGCGTATTGCTTTCTCTCGTTGATACTTCCGAATACGTTGAAGATGTGAAATCGGACCACGCCTGAACTCGGGAAGCATTTCCGCCCAATCCAGATACTTCCTCGCCAGAGCTAACCTGAGTCCGTCGGTTAAACGAGTAAAAACGCCTTGGTCTGAGTTGTACTCCAATGTCCACCCGCCCCGAGCTACGCCAGTTTTTGGGCGATTTGCTCATCCAGAATTTCGCGCACGGTGAGCGGCACAATCACGGTGTGTTGAGCTTTGAAGAACGCGCCGATTTCGGCCAGTGCGTCGTGGGAGAAATCAAAGCCCACGAAGAAGCCCTTCTTCCGCTTGGCCCTTATCATGGCGGCTTCGAACATGTCAACGTCGGGGCGGCCCACCTTGTCGCCCTGCTTCACCTGGATGGGGTACCAATCGTCCATGAAGTCGAGTTCCCCCGCTGCCTTGCCGCTTTTGTGAGGCACAGCCGATAACGGATAAATGCGGCCATCAATGCCCATATCGCCGACCTGCGTCTTGTTCGGAATCCCACCAAGCGCAATCACCGCCCAGTTCTCGAACTCGAAGGGCGGAATTTCGCGCAACTGTTTCTCGTTCCACGGCAGGTCGCGCACCACGAAGCCTTTTCCGTGCCGCCAGTAGGTCTCATCCTCGCGTAGCTTGCACACGTCGCGCAGCCGTTTCGCCATTACCCGGCAAGCCGTTGGTGAGATGTCGATTCCAATCCACTGCCGGCCCAGGTTCTGCGCGGCGACGAGCGCTGTACCGCATCCGCAGAACGCATCGAGAACGGTGTCGTTCGGATTGCTGGAGGCTTTGATAATGCGCTCCATTAAGGCGAGCGGTTTCTGCGTGGGGTATCCCAACCGTTCGGTCGCTTGCGAGTTAATGGGTGGGATATCTGTCCAGACGGTGTCGCATGGGACACCAGGCATCTCGTCGAGGTATAGTTTCAGGCGGGGAACTCCGGTTTCGCCGTACACTAGCCGTCCTTGTGCTTCGAACTCTTGCATTTTGTCACTCGTATATGCCCAACAACGAGTTGCAACAGGACGTATTCCCTTCCACTCGTACAGTTGCCCCTTCGAAGCGCGCTGCATAGACGCCGTGAGATCACGCGTCGTAAAACGCTTCCCGGTTCCTTGTTCCACCTGTCCATAATGCGACTCTATGTATTCGTCGGAGTAAGACAGGTACGGTGTATTCCACGTCCACTCGCGCGAGTTCGCGTAAAAGAGCAGGCGGTCTTCCACTATGGCATAACGTTTGCCCACGTTCCCGTGGGCGGACGTGCGCTTCCACACGATCTCGTTTTGGAAAAAGTTCTCGCCGAAAATCTGGTCGAGCATCACCTTGACGTAATGGCTGGCGTGCCAGTCGCAGCGATAGTAGAAACTGCCTGTCTTCCTCAGCACGCGCGCCAGTTCCACGCAGCGTGGCCGCATGAATTCGATGTAGGCCTGGGTTGAGGCGTGGCGGTCTTCAAATGCTCGCTTTTCCCTGGTCTCGCCCCAGAAGACCTCGTAATTGCGATTGGAATTGAAAGGCGGGTCGATGTAAATCAAATCCACGCAGGCGTCGGGCAGCTTCTTCAATTGCTCAAGGTTATCGCCGCAATAGACGACGCGCGTATCGATCAGCGCCGAGGGTTTTCCGGTATTCTTGACCAAGGTCTCGTCCGACATAATTGTGAGCTAGCTTACAACAATCTGTTGCCGATTAACAGGTCTACTCCCGGGCTGGCGCGGAGCGAAGCTCTGCGCCAGCCCGCGTGACGGTATGGCCGCAGCCCGGCATGAAAGACCTTATGTTGTACTATGGGGTGTTGTACTATTGGGTTGACAGGGAGACGCGGCGAAATTAAAGTGAGAACAGGAACCCAAGGAGAGCACTTCCTATGACCGGAATCCAGTTCGTAACCGATGAGAAAGGCCGCAAGGTGGCGGTTCAAATTGACCTGAAGAGATACGGCGCGATGTTAGAGGATTTTTGGGACGGGCTGATTTCGGAATCGCGCCGCAACGAAAAGGGGATACCGCTTGCAAAGATCAAAGCGGACCTCGTAAGACGTGGGCGGTTGCGTGAGTGATTACTCGATTGAGGTCAAACCTTCGGCGCGGAAGGAACTGGAAGCACTGCCGGACAACATGCTAGTGCGTGTCCTCCAGAAAATGGAGGCATTGCGCGCTGCACCGCGGCCCGCAGGATGCAAGAAGCTGAAAGCTTACAAAGATCAGTGGCGCGTCCGGGTCGGTGACTGGCGCGTGGTGTATATCATCGACGACCCGGCGAAGCTAATCAGTGTCACTCGCATCGCGCACCGCCGCGAGGTATACGAACGATGAATGCCGTGCGAGCCTTCATTCCCAATAAAAACGGCCCCACCGGCGCAGAACACCTCAACAAAGCGAGATGAGTGGGACAAATGGAAATTCCCTCCCAATCGGCCCTGCTTCACGCATAAATTCCCCGCAGTTTGAGGGTGAAGGCGACGCGGTCGATGGCCACCATGTAAGCCGCGATGCGGTTGTTGACCTTGTGCTTTTCTTCGTAATGCACCACATCGTTGAATGCTGCAACCATGATGGATTTCAGGCGTTCATTCACCACGGTTTCTTGCCAAAAGTATCCTTGCCGGTCCTGCACCCACTCGAAATAGGAGACCGTCACGCCACCGGCGTTCGCCAGAATATCGGGCATGACGAAGACGCCGCGGTCAAACAGGACATCGTCGGCGGGAGGCTCCCCCTACGCGGAGCTGTGGGCCAGAATTTGGAGGCAGCTCCAGCAGGTTCCCGTGCGCGGCTGAAGCGCGGGTGGCGGGGGCTGGGGCTGGAAAGATATTCCCAGGCGGAAGTGCGCCGATGCTGGTCTCCAAGTACTTTGTTTTCAGTGGGCAAAGGCTCCGAAAACGGGGCCCTAGTCTCACCAAGTTATTCACAGGCGCTTTTTCAACCCCAGCGACCTAAAGCGGGACCGTAGCCGAGGCCCTCAGTCCCCTCGAAGCCGATCCCCAAAAGCTGGTGAGAAATGCGGGCTAGCCGGGACCTGTTCTTGCAAGTCCGTGGCTCGCTCAGGAATGGCCGGCAAAAGTGTCCCCGACGGGCCGGGGCGTTACGAGCTTCAGGAAAAGGGTTGGTAGCAAGCCCCGCGAGGATTCGTAGCACAAGCGATCGAACTTCAGCCGGGAGTCTGTCGACGTCTTTCTCAACCGAACTCCGATACCTAATCTGCCAATCCATGCTTGAATTTCTTGAGCAGCTTCTCTAGAGGATAGGTAGGCTCATCGCTTCGGGCATCACAAATCAGGTTGAGGGCTTCGTCTTCGGTGAGACGATTTTTCCTATAAGGGATTCTGGCGCGCTTGAGAACTGCGGCAACGCCGGGCACACTCGCAATAGGGCGGACCTGGGGAAAAGGGTGGAGGTGCTCGTCGACCGCCGCGACTGGGTTCTTTAGGCGCTTGACCTTCTTCGTTATACGTGCACCGCGCTGCTTTCTCATGTTTTCGTTGTACTCGTCTTGGGTGCAACCGGCCCGAGAAATCCAAGAATGCATGGTCAGAATTCTAGCGAGAATTGTTTACGGTTGTCCCTGGCCGACTTTGAACAGCGTCCACGGGCCGGCCTTCATATCGCGCAGCAGCGGCGCTTGCCAGGCGAATTCGGGATGCGCTTTAAGAAAGGGTGCAGCAAGAAAATCCATTCCGCAGGGGTGGCCCATACGCGCGTAAAAGCTCATCGCTTTAGCCATCGTGGCATCCATGACCTTTCCCTGCACCGCGCCACTGGGACTGTAAGGCCCCCATTCCCAAACGGGTACACCGCGAGGGGAAAGATCCACGTGTCCGCAGAGAGAACGCTCGTCGGGGATCAGCTTTTTCTGGTAGGAATCGTAATGATCGGCCATGAATTTCTCGGCCATCTTCACGTCGATCTTGCCCTCCGATTCCTTCATCAACTGCTCCCAGCGGACGCGCCGGGCGTTGGGAGAAGTCTCGAGATTCTTGATATCAAACGTGGTGTCTTTAGCCAGCACTTCCGGATCGCGGGCAAAGTTTGAGCCCACGAAATAGCCATCCTTGGTGCGCCAGACCTGATGCGCCTTCAGACCCAGCTCGAACTGAGCGATTTCGCCGGTCTTGTTATCCCCCAGCAGCCAATCGTTGGCATAGCCGCCGTTGTTGGCGTCCAGCATGATGCGCACGTAATCGTCAATCGAACTCGCATATTGGAGCGCCTTGCGGGCGCGCATGAACTCCGGCTTGCCGTCCGGGTCCCAACCGACGAACTGCGCAATAGTCGTCTCGGTCACCATGATGCCGCTGGAATTCAGGCCGAAATCGTCGTCGCTGATGATGACGCCGGGGAAGCCGTCCATCAGGACGCGATGTCCGTGCTGGGGCGCGATGTCGAAGATGATTCGCCAGCGTTCGCCATCCAGATAGCCCGTCCAGTTGTTGTGCGCGATCACGATCTTGTGGTCGCGGGTGTAACGGCCGGTGGCGACGAACGCGCTACAGTTGCCGGGGCTGACCAGGTGTGGCGCGCTGGCCACCTTGTGCTGCGAGTTATACCAGGGAACGTAGTAGTCAGGCAGTTCCTCAAAGGCGTTCAGCGCCACCACGTCGTCGATATCCATCGAGACGCCGTGCGCCTTCAGGCCCTCGGTGATTCCCTCGAGTTCCTCTTGGTATTCCTGATCGATCTTCGGCCAAAGCATCTCGTGCGCGGCCTTGCAGAAGAAATCCCAATCCTTTTTCGTGCTGTGTGTGTCCTGGAGCTTTACGGCTTCAAAGGCGTCCGCGATCTCATGGGCCAGCAAGTAACCGTGCTGGAAACCGACCTGGCCGGGCGTTCCCTCCAGGTGAACATAAATCCAACCGCCTTTCTCGAAGCGGTAGGCAGGTTTCAGTCGAGGGTCAGCAGGCTTGCCAGCCGACTGTTCGCCGGGGTTGTCACCCCCGCGTAAAGCTTGCCCTGAGCTTGCCGAAGGGCGGGGGTCCATGTCAGTCCACATTAGGGCTGGATTCCCGCTTTCGCGGGAATGACCGGCATCGATAGAGCACAAAACCAGAGTCAGGATGGCTGGAAGGAATGCCATTCGATATGCCTTTACGCCTCTTTGCATCTCCACCTCAGTCAATGAATTCGACCATCGTCCAGAATAGCCTCCGCAGCAGTGTAACCACTTTGCACCGCGCTTTCAATGGTGCCGGGCAAGCCTGTAGCCGTCCAATCGCCCGCCAGATATAGGCCGCGCACCGGCGTCCGGGCCGTCGGGCGCACCTGCTCAGCTTCCCAAGTGGGCGAGAAGGTGGCGAAGCGCTCCTTGATAACGAGGGCATGATGCAATCTGGCCTTCTGCGCTTCCGGGAAAAGGTCGCCTAGCTCACGCAAAGCCGTGGCCAACAATTCTTCTTTGCCGCGTCCGATATGCCGGTGTGCGCCGCTCAGGACGAGCGAAACATAATTCTCACCCGAGCCAAGATTCGTGCCTTTGTTGAAGAGCCACTGAATCGTAGTGCCGCGCAATCCAACAAAATCAAGCTCGGTGATCGGACGGTCAAACCAGAGGTTGATGGAAATGATCGGCGCAGGCCCAAGGGAAATAACTGGGGCGAAGAAAGGCTCGAAGCGGAGCAGTTCGCCGGGCAACAAGCCCGCAAGCTGAAACGAGGGCACGGCGCTCAACACGCTCTCCGCCTCAATTTCCTTGCCACTGGAAAGGCGCACGCCCCGGCACTGCCCCTCGGAAACCAGGAGACTGGCCACGCTGCGGCTGCACTCAACTCGCCCGCCCCTTGCCCGAAGGTAGGCTGTGGCAGCATCCACATACACATCACTCAAACCAACGCGGGCAATCCCGATGCGTGAATCCGCCGGCGAGGAGAAAAGCGCCAACCGCAACACCCGCTCAAACAGCCCCGCGTTGGCCTTGCTGGGGTCTTCATTGAGTGCCGCAATACAGAGCAGGTCCCAGAAATTGCGCTGCAAGCTCTCGGATTGGCCAAGCCTGGTGAGCCACTCGCGCACGCTCAGCTTTTCCCAGCCACGGTCCATCGCCCTCGCCCACTGGAGCGATCGTCCGAGACGCAAGACTTCCAGTTTGTGCTTGAAAGAGAAACTTCCGCAGCGTAGCACGCCGAGCAGTACATGCCAGGGCGAAGGCAGACCGGGACATTGAAGCGCTGTCAGCCGCCCATTTCGGTCAAGGAAACGGACGGTCAAGTGCTTTTGAAACCGGATGCGGTCCAGAGTTCCGATAGTGGAAAGGAAGTGAATGGTCGAATGGTAGCAGCCCATGATGATGTGCTGGCCGTTATCCACCACGGAGCCCGTTGCGGGATCAAGAAAGGAGCGCGCCCGCCCGCCCAGGTGGGGCTTCTGTTCGAGCAAGCGCACACCGCGCCCCTCTTCCGCCAGTGCGACACCCGCCGCCAGGCCCGAAAAACCGCCGCCGATGATCAAGACTTCGTCCGGCATCGAGAAACAGGATTCAGGAGTCAGGATTCAGGATTCAGGAGTCAGAAGCCCGGAGTCCAAAAGAAGTAGGCCAGTTCAGTCGTCAGGCGTTCGCTTCGTAGCGTTGACTGTGGGGCCTGGGGAGCGCGGGAGTGGAGGTCTTCGTCGGTGTGGTCCCGGACCCGTTCGCACGCCCAGGCACAGTCCCCGCTTTCCATAAGAAGTGCGTCGTAGCTCGGATGCCTTCGCCACCAAGTGGGGTCGGTCGATGGGACCGGCTCAGCCGTGCAGCTTACGAAACGCCGCGAGACAGCGCTGAACGGTTTCCATCTCGGAGTAATCGCTGCCTTCCTGTTCGATCAGGTAGTACTCGATTCCCCCGGTGCTTTCGGCGGCCGCAAAAATGTTCTTCCAAGGCGCCGTCCCCTCGCCTATCAGGACCTGATAGCCCCTTTCTGGAGACCAATCCTTGACGTGCATCGAGCGGATTCGTCCAGGATTCTGATTGATCCAGGCCACGGGGTCACTGCCGGTTGCCAAGCATGTCCCGACGTCCAGTTGCAGGATGATGCTCTTGTCGAGCATTGCGGCCAGCAGTTCCATCGGCTTTTGGCCGCCGACCGGCTTCCACTCCTCATCGTGGTTGTGATAGCCCGCGAGCAAGCCCTGCCCTTTCAAGGTGTGGTTTGCTGTGTTGAGTGTTTCCGCTACGCGCTTCCAGTCATCCAG
The DNA here is from genome assembly GCA_050008675.1 of Terriglobia bacterium. Classification (GTDB taxonomy): domain Bacteria; phylum Acidobacteriota; class Terriglobia; order UBA7540; family UBA7540; genus CAVROP01. The sequence goes on along the minus strand of JBEKME010000004.1, from coordinate 66,291 downwards.
CCCGCTGACCTTGCCCGGGTGGGCCAGCACGACGTACCGGGCCCCCAGGATTTTATTCAACTCAATCGCCTTGGCGATTCCGTCTGGAGTGAACGACTGCAATCCGTTGTGGGTTGAGTAGCAACGGATGCCAAGAGCGTCCAGCTCGGTGCGAACCTGCTTTGCATAGTCGGGCGTCCAGGCGTAGTAAGGAGCGAAGAATTCGACACACTGGTAACCCATCTTCGCCACGCCCCGGACGGTCCCCATCAGATCTTTCTGCAAGTCGTCGCGCACCGAGTAGAGTTCAAGTCCCACAGGAATTTCCTTCGAGTCCGGCATCGCAGCCGCAAGCGGCGCCGCAGCCATAAGGCCCAGGAACGAACGACGTGAGAAGGGGTTTGGTCTGTTCATAGTAAGCCCACCATACCACAGCCAAGCGCAAATGACTATCCTTCATCAAAAGCGGAGAGGGACTACAGGCGCGACATCGCCGCCCTGCGAGCGGTGAGGATATTGAAGCCCGCCGGTCCTATCCCCTTGGCGGCGGCGCTGCTGCTACATCTGGGTCACGTGCCCAACGTTGAACCCCTCCACTACGACTCGCGGCCTCTCGCCACGCGTGTCGGCGTGCTCCAACTCCGTCTGAATGGTTCGCCGCTCGCCGGGCATTAATGCGATGTAGTTGTCACTGTAAATTGCCGGCAGGATCCGGTCTCCACTCTTCTCCCTCACAGCTTTCAGGCGGATCATCAGCGCCGGCTGGCTCGACGGATTATGCAGCTCGGTCGTTAACTGCCAGCGATTTCCCTGGCGGTCGACGCGCGTTGCCGCTTCCAGGTTGACCCTGGGCAACTGGCGAATGGCCCGATAATTGCCCTCCTCCCGGCCCCGCAGGTAAAAGTTCGTGGAGACCGTCTCAGCCCCGTGCGTCAAGGCGAGCCGCAGGAAGTGCAATGACGTCAGCTCGGGCGGATACTCCATCTTGATGCACGGGGCGACGCTGTCTTCCGTGCTATCCAGGGTTGCGGACTTCTCCCATTGCTTCGTCCCGTCCATGTTCAGGACTTCCACCGTGGCGGTCAAGCCTCGCATGTTCCCGGCGCTGTAGTTGACCACTTCGATGCTCTCGGTGGCTGGGTTCCACTGAATGTGGAGCGGTTCACACCCTTTCTTGCACCCAAAGTACGCCGCCGTGGGTTCAAAATAGTAATCGTAGGTCTGCCAGACGAACGAGGGCCAGCAAGGATGGCTCATCCAGAGGAGGAGCCCCATGCGGTACTTACTCTGCGCCTCGAACATGGCGCGATAACCTTCGTAATTGATGAATTGAGCGAGTGAAACCCATTCGTCCACATTGCCGGCGCCGCCGTAGTCGTACTCGATCATGGTCCGGAAGCTCTCACCGCCTTGCGCGCCACCCAGGCAGAAATCGTGCAGGCCCCAGACGAGCCCCTGCGGCCACAAGGCCGATTCGGGCATCATCGCGCGCACGCTTTCCATGGGGGGTATATTCGGCATGCCCATTTCACTGTGCAGCTTCGGGTCGGCGCCCAGGGTGAAGTAGAAGTTGAGGGGCATTGCCCTATAAGGCCCGCCGCCGCTGACAACCCCAAAGGCGGAGTTGGAGATGTAATGAATGCCGGGATGTTTTTCCGCCAGCACTTTCCTGATGCCCCCGTCAAGAGGCGGAGGTGGGTTGCCTTCATTACGGCCGCAGTAAAGGCCAATCGAGGGATGGTTTCGAAACCGCAGGACCGAGTCATTTACGTTGCGCATGAACAGGTCATCATCCTCCGGGTCCGGCCCATCCGCCGGGTTCGCCAGCCAGAACTCTTGCCAGACCATGATGCCGTGCCGATCACAGGCCGCAAAGAACTCCTCGTCACCGACCTGCCCTACCCAGTTGCGAATCATCGTGAAGTTCATTTCGCGGTGATAACGTACCGCCGCATCGTATTCGCGCGCGCGATAACGCAGCATGGACTCGCCGAAACCCCAATTCCCGCCGCGCGCCACAAACCGCCTGCCATTGATCCAAATCCGCAAGGCGCCGCCCTCTTCGCTGTAGGACATTTGCCGAACGCCTACCTCGAACGCCTTGGTGTCTGATACCTGGCGCTCCGGCGCCTCGAAGCTCAGCTCCAGAGCGTACAAGTGCGGCTCGCCGTATCCCGCAGGCCACCAGAGCTTGGGATTCTGCAGCCGCAGGGCCGGAGTGTTCGAGGGGTCAAACTTCACTTTCTGCGTCGCAGAGCCATCGACGGAAACGCGCTGCTCGAACTGCAACTCCGCCAGGCGTCCGCGCAGAGTTCCGGTGACAGGCTTGGAGGCGTGGTTCACTAACTCGACCTCGATACTCACGTCGGCACGCGAGGTATCGGGCAGCGGGAGGGTGGTCGTAACGAACGGATTCTCGATGGTAACGGCCCCGCTGAGGGTAAGGTAGACATCGCCCCAGATGCCCGTGTCGCGGCCGCGAATGGTGGGAATCCAGTCCCAACCAATGGAGGCGTGGTAGGTGGGATTATCGATTCCGAGCGCGCCCCCATTCTTGCCCGGACTCTCGAAGGTCTTCTGCTTCATGCTTCCGGGGGTGTCATCCTTCTCGATGCGGACGGCCAGCGCGTTTTTGCGGCCAGCGAGCAGGCGTCCGGTGACGTCGAACCGGCCGCGCATGAAGCCACCTTCTATCCGCCCGAGTCTTTCGCCATTTAGGAAGACGTCCGCCTTCCAGTTAATCCCGTCGAAGTTCAGCCAAGCACGCTGACCCTCGGTTAATGCCGGCGCCGTGAACTCGTTCCGGTACCAGAAATCTGCGTAGAAAAATGAATCGGAAATAAGCAACTGATTCTCGCCGTAATTCGGATCAGGAATTGCCCCGATATTCAGATAGGAAGAGAGCACTGTGCCCGGCACGGTGGCAATGACCCAATCCTGGTCCTGGAATCCCACCTTGGAGAGTGTTGCTCCGTCCGCGTTCACAAGGGAATCTCGTTGCAGGCGCCACGCGCCTCCCGCCAAGTCCAATTGCCGGTCAGGTCGAGCTGCGGGCGCGGGCTTCGGTTCCGCGACAAATCCGCCCCGCCCATAAACCTCCATCTCGCTCAGAATGTACCCATGCGGCGAGGTGGGCCGCTGCATCAGCACGCGAACGTACCTTCCCTGGACGGGCTGCGCCAGCTTGAGGTCGTCAGTGTTCCCTGTTCCCTCAGGCAGGGGTTGAATGTCCCGCCAATTCTGCGCATCGTCGGAAACCTGGAGGGAACCCTCCGCGGCGCGCGCGATCCAATACAACACCACACGGTCGAATTCACAGCGAGCGCCCAAGTCGACGTAAACCCACTCCTCACCCAAACCCGCGCTCATCCATGCACTGGTGAAGCTATAAGGCCCGCCAATTTCTACCCTCTGGCTCTGATGGAAGAACCCTACCTCACAGACTTGCCATTCCATGAAGAACGCAAAGGGTGGGGCGTTGGCAGCTTCGAGTTCGATTCGATAGAAGCGGCTTTGAGAAGCTGAGCGAAGAGGAATGGAAGGCTGGAACCGTTGCCCAGATTGCGGAAAGCCTATCGGGGAGCCAGTAACGGGTTCGGGCTTCGGATTAGTCACCTTCCCCAATTCTTTCCACTCCCGTCCATCGTCGGAGACCAAGACGGCAACACCTAGGTCCTCGGGTTTCAAGTTGCGGGGCGCGACGAGGAGGACGTCAACACGATCGATCTCCGGAACGCTCGCCCCGCCTCCCAATTGAACCTGCACCCACGGGCGCGGACCCCGCAGGTCGACGACGCTGATCGGGTTGTGGTCCAGGAAGAACTCCCGCTCGTGCTTGGGCAGCTCGCCACGAAGGCCTACCCAAGTTGCGACCCAGTCGGGGAGATGCGAATCCTTGATCCCATCCGTAACCAGTTGGGCCGTCAGGTTGTAATCGTAGCAACTGGAGTGATACGCGGGCCGCCGCAGCGCCAGATTCCGGTAGGTCGAGGCATCTGCCACCAGCACCGGGCCAAAATCCTCACGCGGATCTCCCGGGTAAACACCCACCCCTCGCGTGTACTCCCCAGCCGCCGCGGATTGCGCACCCAGGCGCGGTGAACTCCGGGCGCCAGGCAGCGCCTCGGGTGCAGCTCCCATGCCCAAGGCTCGCAGATCTGCCAGTGCCATACCCGCACTCGCAACCGTGGTCTTCAGAAAAGTTCTTCGGGAAGTAGACATCTGAGTCCTCCATGGTTTCGTCGCGCTCTAGAGACTGGTGTGGCTCTATTTCGCCGCCAGGAAAGTGTGTGGTGACGCTCGCCTGCGCGAGCCCTCGCTCCCCAATCCTCTCTCTGCTCCCCAGCTCCAGTCCGTGTCCAAGTCGCCGCCCTCGCCCTTACACCAAGGTTTTCAATTCCGCCAACAGCCGCTGGATCTGCTCCGGTGTATGGGTAGCGAAGACCACCGCCCGCAAAGCTCCTTCTGCACCTGCTCCGACATATCGAGTGCGCTGGATACAGATGCCGCGCTTCATGAGCTCGTCATGGACACGGTCCATGTCCTGCCCTGACTTCAGTGTCCATGCCGCGACGGGAACGGGTGTGTCATTCATCGGAAAGCCTAACTGCTTGAGGCCAGTCTTCAAAGTGCGCGCATTCTTCCAGAGCCGCGCGCGCAGTTCCGGATGCTCCATCAATAGGGTCATACCCTTGATAGCAGCGGCGGCGGCGGGTGACGGCGATGCCGTGGCCCCATTCATGATGTGGCCGGCGCGAATGGCTTGGACGAGGTTCTTCTTCCCGGGAACGATTCCCCCGAAAGCGCCGATGGCCTTGCTCAGGGTTCCGCCAAAAAACAGCTTGTCTGATGCCAACCCGTAGTATTCGTAGGTGCCGCGTCCATGCGGGCCAAGAACGCCGATCGCATGCGCATCATCGAGCCAGATCGCTCCCTGGTAAGGCTCCAGCACTTTGACATACTCAGGCACGGGCGCCACCACGCCAAAGGTTGGGAAGATTCCATCGCTAATCACCAAAGGTCGCTCGCCAGCCTTCACATGAGCCTTCAACTGCTTTCCCAGGTCTTCGGGGTCCGTGTGCGCAAAGGTGAACACCGGCTTTTGCAGTGCATAAACAAAATCGGTAATACTGTAGTGGGCTCTCTCATCTACCACAAACAGGTCATATTGACCCGTCTGAACCAAACCTTGAAAGCCGGCGATATTGCTCAAGTATCCCGAGGCGAGATACGCTGCATCCTCCGTAGCGAAGAACTCAGACGCTTTCTTTTCGACTTCGAGGTACACGGGCGTGTTCCCATAAATGTTCCTGGAGGTCGCAGAATGCATACCATACTGTTTCAAGGCTTGGCGTGCGGCACTGAGAAGCAGAGGGTGCTCCTGGAATGCGTAATACCCGGTTCCTCCAAAATAGAGACAGCGCCTTCCATTGATTACGGTTTCGGCGCCGGGAGCACTGCCCATCACATAGGCGACTGCCTGGGCAAAGAGATCACGGAATCCCAAACCCAGGGCTACCGAGCCTCCTGAGGCTATCTGGATGAAACTCCTTCGACTCGCCATTTGTTCTCCTTATAGCAAGAGGTCACTCACTCGAACCTGCTCTATCTTCTTGTCGTTGATATCTACGGCGCCGAGCCGTATCGGCATTGGCGCCTCGAGCTGGAGCATTACGCCCGCAGGCTGACGGCGAGCGTTAGGCCGGGCACAATGCGGACTTCCCGATCAAACGTCACCAGGCGCAGTTTCCCTTCTTCGCGCAAGGTCGCGGCCAGGGGTTCCTTGCCGAGCCGGGCGGAGACTTTCTTGCGCGCCGCCTTGCCATTCCCTCCCAGCGCAAGGCTCGCTACGGCCATCGAGCCTTCGAGCGTCTCGACCTCGACGGTATGGCTAGCAGCGCTCATGGTTTGAGAGAATGCCCCCCATCCGCTGGGGGCCGACCAGAAGCAGCGGAAGTTCTGAGCGTGCACCCGCGGCGTGAGCGTCAGCTTGCGGTCAACCCCGGAGTAGTGAAAGCCGCTCAGAGCAACAATCAGCGCCCACGCGGACATGGCGCGCGCGTAGTGATGACCGCACTCCGGCTCGTTCCAGGGGTTGCGGCGCTCGCCATCGTGGCGAAGGCGCGCGCTTTCCACTACGGCTTGCGCCTCCGTGGTCATGCCCTCAAACACCAAGTGGGCGGCGAACTGGTACTCCTCGCCGGTCCAACATTCGGCGAAATAGGGAAATGGGATTTCCGGCCGTTTGCCGGAGGCATAGCTCGCCACCAACACTCCTCCCTCACCATTCAGTGCGTAGGTGCGCTGGACGGCCTCGTGCTCGCTCAAGTCGGGGATATAGTTGTAATGGAAAACGGATTTCAAAGTCTTGTGGACGTGTTCCTCATCAAGTAGATAACCAAGTCCCGCCACATGTGCCATGTATTGGCCGAGCAATTGATCCACCAGGCACGCCTCGCCCATTTGGTAGTCAGGTTTCTGTGGGTTGGCTGCGCCCATACCGACCATCACTCCCTCAAATACTTCTTCCTTCGGCCGGCCCTCGACCTTCTGGATGTAATGCTCGCCATTAAACAGGTTGGCGTCGATCCATTTGCTGCCATTCTCAAAGAGCCGCCGGTAATCCGCCGCCGAATCCTGGTCGCCGAGGGCGCGCGCCATTTCCTCCCCGGCCCGCAATGCGCCCAGGTACCAGACGCCGCAGAGCGGATTCGGGCCGTAGAACTCGACGTCGTAGGTGTTGTGCTGAACGCCCTCCTCCACACCGTCGCGGTTGGCGTCCCAGCCGCCCTTGATCCAGGCGAATTCGAGTGCGCGTTTGGCATTTGGCCACAGGCCCCGCAACCATTCCGTGTCACCGGAAAGCTGCCAGTCGCGGTAGAGCTTCATCAGGCAGCCCATTTGGCCGTCCGCGGCCGCCTTACCCCAGATCTTTTTTCCATCCGGCAGGTAGGAGCGGAAACCCATCAGGCCGTCTTCGCGCGTGTTGCGCAGGAATTCGGATTCCCGGATGGAATGCGCCAGGGAAGGGAAGACGAACGCTGTCGCCTGCTCGTAGTTCCACACGTGGGTACACGTCCCGTGGCAGCATCCCGATTGATTGTTGCAGCCCTCGAACCCGTGGAATTCGCCGTCAGAGGTGCGGAAAGCCGTGTTGGTACGCAAGGTCGAGAGGTTGCTGAGCGCCGCGTCCAGCGCCGCCGGAGGCAAGGTGGAAGATTCCACCGCAGCAGCGAAGTGGCGGCTGCGCTCCTCGAGCGAAGGAAGCTCCCGCGCCGCGTGCCGAGCCACTTCCCAGGCGTCCGTGAATCGCTGGCAATAATAGTTGCCTACCACCGTGGTCTTGTCCTCTGCCGCCGCGGCCTCCCATCCGCAACGATCAGGCGTGCGGTTGGGGAAATGCCAGGCAAGCAGAAAGGTCACGGAGGTCTCGCCGCCCGCAGGCAGCGATTGCGTGACGGCAAGCGAACCCACCGGGCTCACGGCGGGCGAGTCGTTGGTCAGAGCGCCGTCATCCGTGAAGTCGTCCCAGAAGGTCAACGGCCCATCCCACCACTGCGTCCTTTTCCACCCGCGCAGGTATGAAATGCTTGCTTCCGGCGCGCCTAGCACGCCCAGGAACATCGAGCCTTTCATCGGATTAGTCGCGGGCAAAAAGGGGTTATCCATGAACAAGCCGGCGACGCCTTCAGCCTGGCGAAAGTTGGCCTGTTTCCCTTCATTTCCCACGGGGTTTTGAAGGCTGAATGCGATACCCACCTTCACAGCCGCAGCGGCCGGATTTTTCAGCCGGTAACGAAGTACGGCGATGGGCAAACCGGACGCCTCAACATCCAAAGGCACAAGAGGATTGAATGCTTCCAGGTTGACGAGGATGGGCAGCTTCTTGTCCTCGAATTCGAGGCGCGCAAATGGATAAGCGCCGGCAAACTTGGCGGAAGCAAGGCGCGGCAGGCCAGGCACGTTGTTCGACCCCAGCCCACTCGGCCCTTCGTAGGGCGGCTCGATCCGCGCTTCCAGGACCCGAGCCACCGGCTTCTTTCCTTCCGCCTGTGCCCAGATGGCAGGGAAACAGTAGTCAAGCGTATTTCCCTTGTCCGGCTGGTTGAAGATCTCCCAATCCCGCAACTGCCCTCGGCCACCCAGCGAGATCGTACCCGTGCCGATTCCACCCAGTGGGAAGGCAATCATCTTCAGATTACGGCCGCTGAAGGTGCGTGGAAAGGTGATGCGACTGCCCGCACTGGGCGGCCCCGAAGCTGGCTTCTCTGCGGCCGCTGCCCGGCGTGCGGAAGGATGTGGCTCTTCCCCTGCCATCCCTCGAACGCTGCCGGCCAATGCTCCGCCAGCCGCCACTTTCTTCAGGAATTCGCGCCTCTCCAGCTTCCCGTTCTTTGTCTTCTTAGGCATTTGTACACCCCCATACGACTATGAATGCGTGAGTATGGTGAGGAATCACCACATCCAGTAGGTGGGACAATTAAATTCACGACGGCAAGCTTCCAATCGAAAAATCTGTACCCGGGTCTCCTCAAGCTGAAATCGCACAGCCTTCTTCGCCGTGCTGCGGCCGTACTGCATCTTCCGCCAGATGCCGCACACCTCTTGCCATCCATACGCTCGCTCTCACGCCTGCCACCCCGTTAGTTCTTGAATGCTGCCTGGGCCCTGATCAGACTCACGATCAGGCAGAATAAGGTGCGGCCGTCGAGTCGCGCACGCGCAGTTCGGCCTTGAGCACAACGACCTTCTCTTCGTCGCCGCCCACCTGCCCCCTAAAGGATTTCATCTTCCGTAGTAAGATCTGCACGGCCCGCTTCCCCATTTCTAAGGTGGGCTGGGCGACGGTGGTCAGGCGGGGGCTGAAATTTGCTGCCCAATCAAAATCGTCGAACCCCAGGACACTGACTCGGTCGGGACATGGAACGCGCAGCTCGCACAAGGCGCGCATCAGGCCGAGCGTCATTTGGTTATTGCAGCAGAAGATGGCCGTGGGAGGGACGGCAAGCTGTAGCAGTTTCAAACCACAACTGTACCCACTCTCCAACTGGAAATCACCCCGCTGCAAATACTCATCGTGGAGAGGGAGACCTGCCTGCTGCAAGGCTTTCCGGAAACCCTCCAAGCGGTCCAGACCATTCGACAGGTTGAGCCGACCCGTAATGATGGCGAGGCGCTCGTGCCCCAAACCAATCAGATGGCGGGTGCCATCATAAGCCGCCCCGAGGTTGTCCGTCACCACGGCGGAACCTGTAAAGCCGGGCGAAACCCGATCGAAGAAAACCAGAGGAAAGCGTCGGAGAGTAAGGCGATCCTGGGCGGCATGCGGCTCCGTGGGAGCGAGCAATACGCCATCTACGCGACGAGCAAAAAGCGTGTTGAGATTGGTCTGTTCCAGGGCCGGGTCTTCATTCGAGTCGCAGAGGATTAGCGAGTAGCCATGGGCCCGAGCCTCGTTCTCGACCCCCCTTATGACGTCGGTGAAAAACGGGTTGGTGACATCAGGTACGACTATTCCGATGGTTTGAGTTTGGCGGACTTTGAGACTGCGCGCTATTTGGTCAGGATGATAATCCAATGCCTCCATTGCGCTTAGGACACGCTGCGTGAGCTTGGGGCTGACGGTACCTTTCTTATTGATTACCGCCGAGGCTGTAGCCACCGAAACCTCTGCCAGTCGTGCGACATCACGAATCGTCTGCAACGCATAACCTCCGTGCTTTATCTTCAGAACCCGCCTTCCCCGTAGCGAAGGTAATTTGAAGGGAATCATTTTATCACATGTGACCTCGACAATTTCAAGACAAAATGAACCGTTACGAAATGAGAATTCAGGAGGCACAGACCGGCGGGCTTTCCGCCCCTCAATCTAACGCATTCGGCACTTTTGCAAGCATATCTAAAGGCAATGCCTGACCCAAGTGCATATGGGCAAGATTTAGGGAGAGCGATTCTCTAAGACTAATATTTCGTCGTATTCTAATCCTTTCAAATTCCCATTGACAAAGCTTTTTGGCTATGTTATCAATCACCGGATTGGATCGTGGCGAAGAGTACAGCCTATTATGCTGAGGGGGATTTCGTGAATGCCTGATGGGCCCAAGTGCAGCGCGCAAGCGAGCCAATTGGTGCTGCGGAGCGGCTCTCGGGTCAAGGGTCAAGCCTAAACCGAGGTCGGGCTCAATCGAAACGTTTAAAAAGCATAGGACGAAGTCAAATTCCATCAAGGAGACTTGCAGGAGGTTAGACAATGATCACAGCGCGCAGCCTGAATCAATCCGATTGTTTGAATTACCAAAGACTTGAAAGATGGCGGCCTCCCGCCCTCATCCATCTCATATGTTTAACCATTTTGATGGTTTGCCTGGCGGGACAAGCTCCTGGCCAAACTGGCACAGGATCCATTGCGGGAGCCGTTCGTGACCCCTCGGGCGCCGTCGTGCCCGGTGCAACGGTCACCGCCATTCAGGTGGCAACTAATTTGAGCCGCACGACGACTACGAACAGCACTGGCTATTACCATTTCCCTTTTCTGCCTCCCGCAACGTATCGCATCGAAGCGGTAATGACAGGCTTCGAGAAGTTTGTGCGAGAGAATGTGCAGATTGACGTTGGGCTTGCTGCGACGGTCGACGTCGATCTTCATGTTGGGGCGACTACGCAGTCGCTCACCGTAACCACCTCGCTCCCGTTGCTCCAGACCAGCACCTCATCGCTTGGAGAAGTCGTTTCAAACACGCAGATTACGGAACTGCCCATAAACGGGCGGAATAGCTTCGGTTTCGCTGCGCTGGTTCCCGGCGTCCGAGCTCCATATGGGTTTACGCAGGTCGCATATGGCATGTACAACGACCAGTTCGTCTCGATCAACGGTGCACGTCCGAACCAGAACACCTTCATCATGGATGGTGGCCACGTCGCCGAACCCGGATTCAATGGGCCGGGCATTTTTCCGCCCATGGATAGCGTGCAGGAATATAAGGTCCAGACAAACAATCACAGCGCTGAGTTCTCGAATGCGGCGGGTGGGGTAGTCAACGTTGTAACAAAAGGCGGTACAAACCAATATCACGGCGATATCTATGAATTCCTCCGCAACAACGCCTTGGATGCGAACGATTTCTTTCTGAACAGTGCCGGGCAGCCCATCCCTCCATACCGGTTCAACCAGTTTGGAGGAACGATTGGCGGACCGTTGTCTATCCCTCATTTGTATGATGGCAAAGACCGCACTTTCTTCTTCGTTTCCTATGAAGGCTTGCGCTGGGATCGCAGCCTCAACGCCCTCGGAACCATGCCGACTTTGGCTCAGCGGGCCGGGGATTTTTCTGATACCTACAGTTCTAGTGGGCAGCTCGTTACCATCTACAACCCTTTTTCGACGGATTTCTTCCGCACGCCCTTTCCGGGCAATAAAATTCCTCAGGCTTTGATCGACCCGGTGGCAGCAAATTTGGTGAATTGGGTCCCGCTCCCCAATATCCCGGGCAATCCGACCACGGGAGTGAATAACTTCTCTTCGAGCTACGCCTCAACCGTTGACAAGGACACGGGATTGTTTCGCATCGATCAGGCCGTCACGCAAAACCAAAGGTTGTCCTTTACTTTCGTCATCAACAACACGCCCGTAACCAGGCCCTCGATCTTCGGACCGCAACTGGCAGCCTCATCTCCAACCTATGGCGACGACCAGTTGAATGAACGCTATGCCGTGCTGCACTACGTGAATCCCCTCCGTCCCGATCTTGTGATGGAGTTGACTTCCAGCTTCATTCGGTACTCCCTCCTAAGGAGAGGCCCCGGGAACAACTTTGACCCGACCCAGCTAGGATTCCCTTCGTACCTCAAACAACTGCAACCAGCGCTGCAACCTTGTTTCCCGAATATCACTGTCGAGGGGATGGGTGCAACCATCGGTATTCCTGACAACGGGTTAAGTGGAGGATTCATCGGGGGCTGCCTTTACGGCCGCAACTCCGTTCAAGACCTGGCTAATATCGCGAATTTCACCTACGTCAAAGGAGCACACACCTTCAAGTTCGGAGGCGAGTTCGGCTCGAATGTCTTCAACAGTGAGATTTACAACATGGCGTATCAGTTTCTTGTGTTCGGTCCTTTGTTCACAGAGGGCCCGAACCCGTTCGTCGCGAGCCCCACAGCTGGTTCCGGCTTTGCATCCTTCCTAACGGGAGCGGCGCTGGGTGGGCAAGTCCTAAGCGGCGGTACTGGCCAAGACCTGCTTTATGATTACTGGGGCCTTTATTTCCAGGACGATTGGAAGGCAACCCGAAAGCTCAGCCTGAACCTGGGAATACGATATGACTACCAAAAGCCCTGGACGGACCGCTGGAACCACCTTAGCGATTTCAACTTCACGGCCCCATCCCCCTTGCAGGTCCCCGGGCTTAACTTGGTTGGCGGCTTGGAGTTCCCAGGCGTTAACGGTCTCCCTCGAGGCCAATTCAATGGGGATTGGACTCACCTAGCGCCCCGTTTCGGACTTGCCTACGAGCTCAATGACAGCACGGTGGTTCGTGGGGGCTTTGGGCTTTTCACGGCGCCCATCCAAAACGGCGGAACAGCTACAACACCCAACTCCGGTTTCGTGCAGTGGACACCGTGGATTAGCACTTTGGACTACATCCATCCACTCAATCTGTTATCCAACCCGTACCCTTACGGCTTTCTGTCTGCTTCGGGCAGCAGTTTAGGTCTGGCGACTCTCCTGGGCCAGAGCGTTGTGGGGATGCCTCGTACCAGGCCAACCCCCTATGCGATGGCTTGGAATTTCGGCATTGAGCGGATCCTCCCCGGCAACTCCGTTTTACACCTCGCCTACGCGGGAAGCAGAGGGATACACCTCTCCGGAGACATGAATTACAATCAGCTCCCGGACAAATACTTGAGCATGGGGAGCGCGCTGAGCAATCTGGTCCCCAATCCATTTTACGGCAAGATCTCCGGGAGCTCCCTGAGCGGTTCCACGGTAGTGGCGAGCCAACTCTTGCTTCCTTATCCTCAGTTCACGGGAGTTACTTCGGGCCAGGACGCCTTCGGCGCATCGGGTTATCACTCCCTCGAATTGAACGTGGAACACCGATTCTCAAATGGATTCGCCTTGCAGGCAGCTTATACTTACTCAAAGACCATGGACAACGTGAGTCCGTCAGAGGCTGGATTCCCGGGTGGGGAGTTTTCCACCTTTCAAATCCAGGATTGGGATAATCGTAGCGGTTCTTGGGCACCTGCGGTCTGGGATACGCCCCATAATCTTATGCTTAACGGATTGTATCATTTGCCCTTCGGGCCAAAGCGCCGGTTCCTGAACAGCGGAGGACCTTTTGGGAAAGTGGTGGGCGGCTGGCAACTGGGCGGCATCCTCACTCTCCAGAGTGGTGTTCCGCTTGCCCTCACTACTGCGACCGACACGTTGAATAATTACAGTGGCACCCAATTTCCTAACTTCGACGGCACGAGTCCATACATCGGCGGATCCGCATCGAGCAAGGTGAACGAATGGTTCAACCCTAACGCCTTCAGCATTCCAGCTCCTTATACCTACGGAAACACAGCGCGGACCCTTTCCTGGCTGCGAGGTCCTGCCCAAGCCAATTTGGACTTGGCTCTGGACAAAGACACGACTATTTCGGAAAGGGTCACACTGCAATTCCGCTTTGAGGCGTTCAATTCATTAAACCATCCGTGGTTCGGCTTACCCAATACCACTATCGGCTCGCCGGCCGCGGGTGTCATCTCAGACCAGGAGAATTTCCCGCGTCAAATACAATTCGCGCTTAAACTACTGTTCTAATTCGTGGGTGCTTGGTTAGAGATCTGCGTCGAGTGTGCATCAGAATGCAGCAGGGGGGAGGAGGACGATAGGCGAAGTAAGTCCCGCCAAAGCTTCCTTCCCCCAACAGCCGTGCAACTGGTACCTCCGATGACTGAATCGTGGCTTCGTCTCAACTCGACCCTTAGCCGAGAACATACTCATAGAATAACTGGAAGGCACATATGCGATACATGCTTCTAGCCTTAACCTTCATGGCGCTTGCTTGCGGGGGCTTGGTGGCGGAAAACAAGCCATCGGGGCTTCATTGGGAGTTCGATGTGCCTGTCCGTATGCGTGATGGCGTCAGGCTAGCTGCGGACGTATTTCTTCCCGCGAAAGAAGGCAAGTGGCCGGCGATCTTGATCCGAACGCCTTACGGCAAAGAAGGACATCGGGAGGAAGCTGTCTTCTTCGCCCAGCATGGGTTTGCCGTGGTCGTCCAAGACGCGCGCGGACGATTCGAATCGGATGGCGAATGGTACGCCTTTTCCCACGAAGCAAACGATGGTTACGACACGATCGAGTGGGCTGCCCTCCAGCCCTGGTCGAACGGCAAAGTCGTGACGATGGGCGGCTCCTATATGGCAATCGACCAATGGCTCGCCGCCACACGAAGGAGTTCGCACTTGGCCGCCATGGTCAGCTTCGTCTGCCCTTCGGACCTCTATGACAACGCGCTTCATAATGGCGGGGCTTTTCTGTACGGTACGGCGCTGACCTGGTCGATGGGGACGGGTCGCCACGCGCGCTTGTTGGAGGAGATGAACCTCGTGTCTTGGCCGGAGCTCTTTCGTCATCTTCCGGTTGAACTGGCTGCAGCAGCAGGAGGTTTCGAGCCCGGATTCTATCGGGATTGGGTCGAGCACGCTTCACGCGACGCGTACTGGATGGGCTTGAGTTGGCGCGAGATCTATTCCAAGCTGGCGGTCCCGGTGTTCCATGTAGGCGGGTGGTTCGATCTCTTCCAGCAGGGAACGATCGAGAATTTTGAAAGAATGACCCGCGAGGCTCCGGAAGGCACCCGCGAGGCTCAACGCCTCGTCATCGGTCCGTGGGCACACGGAGTGTTCGGGCCCAAGGTAGGCGAGGTCGATTTTGGAAAAGAGTCGGCCATAGACATCCGCGCCAAGGAGCTGCGCTGGCTCGACCACTACATCAAGGGCGAGCAGAACGGCGCAGAAAATGATCCGCCCGTAGAAGTGTTCATGATGGGAGCCAACCAGTGGCGGTCCGAAAAGACCTGGCCCCCCGCCCAAGTAAAACCGACACGCTTCTTTCTCCACAGTCAGAGCAAGGCAAAGACCGCGGTCGGCGACGGGACGCTGTCGAATATGGAACCGCTTGAGGAGCCCCCCGACCGCTTTGATTACGACCCTTCAAACCCCGTGCCCACCCACGGCGGCGGAACTTGCTGCAATCCCTTGCTAATGCCCTGGGGAGCGATGGACCAGCGGGAAATCGAAAGCCGAGACGATGTGCTGGTGTACTCGACCCCTCCCCTCGAATCTGCTCTTGAGGTCATGGGCCCCGTCGAGGTTCACCTCTTCGCCTCAACCACCGCGCGGGACACCGATTGGACAGCAAAACTCGTGGACATCGCGCCGAACGGTTTCGCAATGAACCTAACGGATGGAATTCTGCGTTCCCGTTTTCACAAATCGACCGAGCGCCCGGAGCTTCTTGAGCCGGGTAAGGTTTATAGTTTCGTCGTGGACGCAGGGAGCACATCCAACGTATTCTTGAAAGGCCATCAGTTGCGACTCGAGATTTCCAGCAGCAATTTCCCACGCTTCTCACGTAACACTAATACCGGAAACGTACCGGAAAAGGACTCAAGTTTCCGTGTGGCTCACCAGACCATCTTTCACGACGCAGCGCGGGCCTCGTGTATCCTTTTGTGGGTCGGAGAAAATCGCTGAAGCACTTATATACGCTTACCGCATAGGCCTTGAGGAAGAACGCGCATCGAACCTGCTTCTCTCGGGTGCGAGAGCAGGCTAAGACGATATAGCGGCTGTTGCGCTATACGAAAAGTAAGGTGTAACCCCTTCCGGCCCAACAACCGACCGGCACCACCCCGCACCGTCCTTCTCACTTACTACAACACTTCCTTTGAGGCCCTTCTAGCGGTGCAGAGGCCCTATGACATACCTGTACCTCTTCACAACGACCCAGCACATCCGAAATCCGTGACGTTCGAAGGTAACTCTGTCCTACGCGGGTGCGCAGCTTTCAAGCAGGCCTTGGATGGCGGCGGAAATGCCTTCCTTCGAATCAAAAACCGCCGAGCCGGCCACCAACACGTTGGCGCCAGCCTCCACCGCCAACCGCGCGGTCTGGTGGTTGATGCCGCCATCCACTTCGATCTCGCAATCGAGGCCGCGGTCCTGGATGGCGTTGCGGACTTGACGGATCTTGCTGAGCGTTTCGGGGATGAAATCCTGGCCGCCGAATCCCGGATTGACCGTCATCACCAAAACCATTTGCACACTCCCCAGGATTTCAGAGAGCGTGCTCGCCGGAGTTGATGGGTTGATGGCCACGCCGGCTTTCTTCCCGAAGTGGTGGATTTGCTGGATGGCGCGGTGCAGGTGCGGCGTCGCCTCCTGGTGGACGATGATGGTATCCGCCCCGGCCTTGGCGAACCGCTCGATGAAATCTTCCGGCGGCTCGACCATCAGGTGAGCCTCGATCACCAGGCGGGTCAGGGGGCGCAGGCTTTCAATTGCCAGCGCGCCGAAGGTGATATTGGGCACAAAGCGGCCGTCCATCACGTCCACCTGAAATCGGTCCACTCCTGCGGCCTCCAGCGCCTGGACCTGCTCGCCCAGTCGCGTGAAATCCGCTGAAAGTATAGACGGCGCTATCTTGGTCACCGCTCACCTCTTGTAGCAGGACTGAGCTTCCTCGCCGCCGCTTCGTCCAGGAACCAGCTCAAGGTCCCGCTTAACGGTTGGACCCTTTGTGCCGGGAACTGCCCTGGAGGTCCTTCCAGTACCTTGCGCAGGGCTTCCGCCTTATCAGCTCCCGCCACCATGAAAATCTCATGGGCGGCGGCATTCAGCGCCGGAAAAGTCATGGTCAGACGGCGCAATCCGAGTCTCTCAACGTTATTGGGCCGAACCCACACGGTCTGCTCTTCCAAGGCCGCAGTCCCCGGGAAAAGCGAAGCGGTGTGCCCATCCGGGCCCATGCCAAGAAATACCATATCCAAACGCGGCCAGTCGCCGTCTTGGGGTTGAAGGACACGGGCAAGTTCATGGGCATAGTCTCGCGCGGCTTGGTCGAGGTCCGCCTCTTCGGCCTGCATGCGATGAAAGTTCTCGGCCGGAATATCGGCGTTATCCAGGAGGGCTTCACGGATCATCCGATAGTTGCTGTCAGGGTGGTCGGGTGGAACGCAGCGTTCATCCACCTGGAACAGATGAATATTCTTCCATCGAATGCGTTCGGCAAGGGCCGGGCTTCCCAGGATTTGATAGAACAAGCGAGGTGTCAATCCGCCGGAAAGCGCGGCGGAGAAAGTCTTGTTCTCGACGGCCTTGAGGCGCGACAGGTCTTCAAAAGCGCACACCGCCGCCCAACTCATCTCCTCAAGGCTGGAAAAAACCTTCACTTCGTCTTTGGCCATGGACGGAATTCTCCTTCTCCCCCAATTGTCCATCCTCTTGCAACGCCGGGCCGGCTGCGGCTCTGGTGTCATTTGCCAAGCATGGGCGTTGCGAGTCGCAGTCATTCCCGCGAATGCGAGAATCTACTCCGCAAACCTTCGGAAATGCGCTGTCGACGGACTGGATTCCCGCGTTCGCGGGAATGACCGGCGTTTGGAAAGGGATCTCATCCTAAATGACACCAATACCCGAGCATCACGAGGCGATCATGCGCGCCACTACACTCAGGGCCTCTTCGTAACCCCGGTCCCGAACTCCCAATTTCAGTTCTTCATTCAATATCTCAACTTCATTCAGAACTTCCAAACGCACCGAGCGCCCAATGGGCAGCGAGCCTGGCACTTCGGCCGAGGTCTTCACCACTTTCCCATCCGACCCGCGCGAGAAGGAGAATCTGGCGGCAGAAGGCCCTTCCGATCTCAGCTCCATGGTGAAACAAACACCACAGGCGTTGTCAACTCTTTTCAGGTTTCGCTCCACTTTCACCCTGCCGCCCGCGGACTTGAAATAGAAAGTGCGAGGCTGGGCCTCTTCCCGCCTTTCGGACATCAGAAATTCCCACCCCAAGCGGCTGGCCAGCCAGCCCGTCAGCAACAGGGCCTGCGCGCGCTGCGTTACCAGGCGCGCGGAATCCTGCTCGTATTCAATCCTTACCTCCGAGAGGCGGTCCAGGTAGGGCCGTCTATCGGGCGAATCAAAACATTGGGCAATAAGCTCGCGCCAGGGAGTGATGCGGCTCCAGTTCAGGTCAGTCAACTGAATCCTCCCCGAGAACTTATGAAGCCACGCGGCCAGATCCTGCAAATGCCTCCCGCTGGGCGAAAACCGCGCCGTGTCCACGATGACGTGCTGCGTAAGGCGGAGGATCTGGTCGAAATAGGGAGGCGTCGAAAAATCGCCGGCCCGCCACCAAAGGAAAATCGGCAATCCGGAGACCGTCAAAGGCAGAACCACGCTGGCCAACCCCTGCCCCGCCTCACCCCGAGCGCGAATGGTAATCTGCTCGCTGCACACCTGTTTTTCGCCCGCCACCGGCAGGTGGCAATGCGCGGAAACCCAGGCCTCGAGCCCCGAGGGAGAGGCCTCCGGTTCCAGCATCATGATAATCGCCCGGCAAGGGTTCTGGCGCGTCACCTCGGCAACCAGGTTGTTCACCTCGTCCGCCGCCTCATCGCTCTCCACATAAATGAGCAGAGTCAACGTGCAGGCACGGGTCACGACATTCTTGGCAGCGGAATCTTCAGCCGCCGACCGCCACAGAGCTGAGAGCTCGGCTTCCAGGTCAGCCACGTCTGCCGCCCGGGGCTCGCCCAACCCGATCGGTTCGATTGTTCCTGCCAAGAGCCACTCCTAAAAACTAGAAATCAGAAATTAGAAATCAGAAACTGGAAACTAGAAACTGGAAATTGGAAACTTGATGGCTGACCGCCGGTACCATAACTCAGAACCGAAAACCTGAAGGGCCAATTCAATTCCCCTACCTCACTGCCCAGTACCTTCTGCCTTCTGCTGCCAACTGCTTTTCGCGGTGGTCCCTCGCAGCAAAGGACTTTGCGCTCTCTCTCTTCTGCCTTCTGCCTCCTACTTTCTGACTTCTGCCCTCTGCTCAAAATCAGAAATTTGAAATTTGAAGCTGGTAACTGCCTTCTGCTTTCTACTTTCTGATTTCTGCCTTCTTCACAGCCTGTGCCAATTGCGGCCGTCTCGTTCGATCAAGGCATCGGCTTCGGCTGGTCCCCATGACCCGGCTTGGTAGGGAGCGAGTCCCTTTGGTCCTTGCTCTCGCCAATGGCTGAGGATCGGGTCCACCAATTCCCAGGAAAGCTCTACCGCATCGCTGCGGTTGAACAGCGTAGCGTCATCCAACATGCAGTCCAGCAGCAGGGTCTCGTAGGCAGTGGGTGGCGGCGCGCCGAATGATTCACCGTATCGAAACTCCATCTGGACCGGACGGATTTGCATCGTGGCGCCGGGGAGTTTCGCGCAGAATTTCAGCGAAATCCCCTCGTTCGGCTGAATGTGAACCGAGAGCACGTTTGGCTCGATGCCGTCCGCTCCCGCGCCTCTGAAAAGCAGGTGAGGCACGCGGCGGAACTGGATAGAAATCTCTGAAATGTGCTTCGCCAGCCGCTTGCCGGACCTCAGGTAGAAGGGAACATCTGCCCAGCGCCAGTTGTCAATGTAGAACTTGAGGGCGGCATAAGTTTCCGTGGTCGAAGTGGGAGAAACCTTCGGCTCCGCGCGGTAAGCCGGGACCTTCTTTCCACCCACCCAGCCCTCCACGTATTGGCCCCGCACAGCGAACTCGTCCATCCGGTCAATCGCCAGAGGCCGTATGGCGCGCAGCAGCTTAGCTTTCTCATCGCGCACGGAAGTAGCATCGAAGGTAGACGGAGGTTCCATGGCCACCAGGCTGAGGAGTTGCAGGACATGGTTTTGGATCATATCGCGCGCCAGGCCCGCTTCTTCGTAATAAGAACCACGGTTCTCCACTCCCAGGTCTTCGGCCACCGCGAGCTGGACGTGGTCAATGTAGCGCCGGTTCCAGAACGGTTCGAAAATCCCGTTGGCATAGCGAAACACTAAGAGGTTCTGGACGGTCTCCTTCCCCAGATAATGGTCGATGCGGTATACCTGCTCTTCCTTGAAAACCTCCGTCACAACTTGGTTCAATTCCCTGGCACTGGAAAGGTCCCGCCCGAAAGGCTTCTCGATGATGATTCGCGTCCAGGACTTTCCAGGGAACTTCGGATTGGCCAGACCCACCGCCCCAAGGTGCTTCACGATAACGGGGAAAAAACTGGGCGGCGTGGCAAGGTAGAAGAGACGGTTACCGGAGGTGCCCCGTTCCCGGTCAAGCCGATCCAGCAGGGTCTTCAGTTGGTCGTAAGCCGCTGGGTCGCTGAAGTCATCGGCGATGTAATAGATGCTCTTGCCGAAGCTCTCCACCAATGCCTCGCTCTCGGCGGAGAGCTTCAAATACTTCTTAACCGCCTGGCCCATTTCCTCCCGAAAGCTCTCGTCCGTGGCTGGCGTCCGAGCACACCCAATGACGGAAAACCCGGCAGGCAACATGCGCTCGCGCGATAGGTAGAAAAGCGCGGGGATAAGCTTTCTTTTCGTCAGGTCGCCGGAAGCCCCAAAGATCACCATGGCGCACGGTTCGGGAGTCCGGTGAATCCGAATCCCCTCCCGCAGAGGATTTTGGATTTTAGATTTTGGATTTTGGATTCTGGATTCACCTCACCTACCGCCTTGTGCCTTTCTTTTCGTCAGCGCTCCGTTGTCTGGCCACGCCGGGTCTAGCGATCAGCCGCCCTCCGTTTCCCCCAGCCCCCAGCACGCTGTCCCTAGCCCCCCGTTCTCCCGCCCTTCTGCTCGTCACTCGTCACCGCTCCACGGCCCAGCAACTCATGGGCGCGCCGCACAATATTTGCCGCGGTAAATCCGAATTTCTCCGCCAGCACCTTAGCCGGAGCCGACGCCCCAAACCGCTTCATGCCGATCACATCGCCCTTTGTTCCGATATAGCGGTCCCAACCGAACGGTGACGCAGCCTCAATGGCCAGCCGCGCCGTCACTTCCGGCGGCAGAACCTCGTCGCGATAAGATTGCGGCTGTTTCTCGAAAAGGTCCCACGAGGGCATGCTCACCAGCCGCGCTACAACTCCCTCTCCCGTCAGCTTTTCGTAAGCCTCAAGAGCCGAGGCCACTTCGGAGCCCGAAGCAATCAGGATGATCTCCGGAGTCTTCCCTTGGGCATCCGCCAGCACATAAGCACCTCTGGCTAGGCCTTCCGCCGCTCCATACTTACTGCGATCCATGATGGGCAACCCTTGACGGGTCAGGCACAGCGCCACCGGCCCACTGCGATGCTCAATCGCCACCCGCCATGCCGCCACCGTCTCGTTCGCGTCGGCAGGCCGAATCACGCTCAGGTTAGGGATGGCACGTAACGCCGGCAAGTGCTCAATGGGCTGGTGAGTGGGCCCGTCTTCGCCGAGGAAGATACTGTCGTGCGTGAAGACGAAGATGGAATGAACTTCCATCAGCGCCGCCAGACGCAAAGCGGGCCGCAGATAATCTGAGAAGACGAAGAACGTCGCGCCATAAGGGATAAGCCCGCTGAGCGCCATGCCATTGACGATTGCGCCCATGCCATGTTCGCGTACCCCAAAGTGGAAATTACGCGCCCCATAATTCCCCTTGCTAAAGTCTCCCTCTCCCTTAATCAGCGTATTCGTCGAGGGAGCCAGGTCGGCCGACCCACCCAGGAGGGTGGGCAGGATAGGCGAGATTGCATTCAGGACTTTCCCGGAAGCTTGGCGGGTAGCCATGGGTTTTTCAGCGGAGCTGAATGTGGGAAGCTTGGCGGTCCAACCCTCGGGGAGGTCGCCCTTGACGAAGCGATCCCACTCCGCCGCGAGCTCCGGATAAGCCTTTCGGTACTCCGCCAGTCGCGTTTGCCATGCGGCTTCAGCCTTCTCACCGCGCTCGATGGCTTTGCGAAAATGGGCAAGCGCTTCCTCTGAGATGTAGAACTTCGGCTCCAGAGGCCAGCCCAAATTCTGCTTGGTCAACTTCACCTCTTCTTCACCCAACGGACTGCCATGCGCCTCCGCCGTGTCCTGCTTGTTGGGGCTGCCGTAGCCGATGTGCGTTCGGATCATGATGATGGAGGGCCTCTCCTTTTCTGCCTGCGCCGCGCGAATGGCGCCATCAATCGCCTCCAGATCGTTGCCGTCCGGTAACTTCTGCACGAACCAGCCGTAGGCCTCGAAACGCGTGGCACGATCCTCAGTGAACGCCAGGTGCGTCGAGCCTTCAATCGAGATGTGGTTGTCATCATAGAAGTAGATGAGGTTGTTGAGCCCCAGGTGGCCGGCCAGCGAAGCTGCCTCCGAGGCAACCCCTTCCATCAAATCGCCGTCGCTGACGATGCCATAAATCTCATAATTTAAGATGTCGTGTTCAGGGCGGTTAAAATGCGCCGCGAGGTACTTTTGCGCGATGGCCATGCCTACACCGGTCCCGAATCCCTGGCCCAAAGGCCCGGTGGTGGTCTCAATGCCTTCTGCCAGTCGGTATTCAGGATGGCCAGGAGTCCTGCTTCCCCATTGGCGGAACTGCTGAAGCTCTGAGAGCGGGAGGTCATATCCGGTCAAGTGAAGAAGACTGTACAAAAGCATCGAGCCGTGCCCGGCGGAAAGGACGAACCGGTCCCGATTGGGCCAACCAGGTTTGAGGGGATCGTATTGCATGAAACGCGTCCAGAGCACGTAGGCCATGGGCGCGGCGCCCATGGGCATTCCGGGATGACCGGAGTTTGCCTTCTGGACTCCATCTACGGCAAGAAACCGAATGGTGTTAATAGACAGTTGATCGAGTTGCGTTGGGTCGCATGACTTGCTTTCTGGACTCACTGCGGCATTACTATCCAAGGGATTAGTCCTCCTGATTATAAATGAAGCTGGGTCCAACCCTGGCCAAGAACAATCTAAATCCTAGGGCCCGTTCGTTGCCCTGCAACATATTTAGATGCCAGGATCATTCGGTTGGACTCAGGGCGAACCGCCATTATATAACTTTGCCACATGGCCGGATACCCTGAACAGATTCTCTCGGTACTGGAGTCATTTGCGAGACATGGGCGCTGCAAGTCGCAGTCATTCCCGCGAAAGCGGGAATCCACTCCGCAAACCTTCGGAAATGCGCTGTCTACGGACTGGATTCCCGCTTTCTCGGGAATGACCGGCGTTTCGTACCGGATGCCATTCCAAATGACACCACCAGGTTTTGACTCTCGACCTTCGACTCTCGACGGGTCTCAACCATCCCGCACGCGAAGGCCCAGGTTCTGCTATCCTTTATTCTTACAGCTTGCATTTCAGGAGGCGACAGTGGACAAACGACATCTTGGAATAATCGGGCTTGGCGTGATGGGAAAAAGCCTGGCCCTGAATGCCCATAGCAAAGGCTTTTCGGTGGCGGGTTTCGACCTGGACATGGAGAAATCGCAGAAGGTCGGAGAGGAAACGGGGGGCATTATTCAGACCACTCGGTCATGGCAGGCGTTCGTGGACGCGCTGGAAACTCCCCGCCGCATCTGGATGATGGTTCCGGCCGGCAAGCCGGTTGATTCCGTCATTGAGACTTTGAAGCCTTACTTGACCCCTGAGGACATCCTGATCGACGGCGGCAACTCTTACTTCAAGGACACGGAGCGGCGCGCGCGGGAACTGGAAGCCTCCGGCCTGCGCTTCTTTGGCATGGGCGTTAGTGGCGGGGAAGAAGGCGCCTTGCACGGGCCCTCCCTGATGCCCGGTGGGTTCGAGGAGTCTTATCACCACCTTGAACCTCTTCTGACAAAGATGGCCGCCCAGACCAGCGACGGCGCTTGCTGCACCTATCTAGGTCCCGGCGGCGCGGGCCACTACGTGAAGATGGTCCACAACGGCATTGAGTATGGCATCATGCAGACCATCTGCGAAGCTTATGACGTCTTCAAGAATGTTCTCGGGCTTTCCGGGCTGGAGATTCGCGACCTCTTCACGGAATGGAACAGCGGCGACCTGGGCTCCTTCCTTCTGGAGATCAGTATCGTCGTCCTCGGGAAGATTGACCCCGAAACCAACCTACCGCTCGTGGACCTCGTTCTGGATACCGCCGAGCAGAAGGGTACCGGCAAATGGACCGCGCAGGATGCCCTGGATTTGGGCGCACCCGTCCCCACTCTGACGGCTGCCGTGATCGCGCGAATCATCTCGGGAGCTAAAGAGGAGCGCATTGCGGCATCCGAGATTCTGCGCGGCCCGAGCAAACAATTCTCCGGCGATAAGAAGCAGCTCATCACCCGCGTGCGCGAGGCCTATAAGATCACGGTCATCGGCTGCTACACGCAAGGTTTTGAGCAACTGCGAATCGCCTCGCAAGAGTACAAGTACAACTTGAAGTTCGAGGAAATCGCGCGCATCTGGAAGGGCGGATGCATCATTCGCTCCAAGCTGCTCGATCCCATCCGCGCCGCTTTCCAGTCCCAGCCTGACTTGAAGAACTTGATGCTGGCGCCGTATGTCAGCAAATTGCTTAACAAAACAGGCGGCAGTCTGCGCAGAGTCGTGAAGATGGCAACCGACTTCGGCACGCCGGTTCCGGCATTGAGCAACACGCTGGCTTATATCGACGGCTACCGCTCCAAGCGCCTGCCTGCCAACCTCCTCCAGGCCCAACGCGACTACTTCGGCGCACATACCTACCGTCGCATCGACAAGGAAGGGAAGTTCCACACGGAGTGGGACAAGTAAAGGCAGGTTTCAGGTGTCAGGGCTCCGTAGCACGCGTCTCGCTCGCCCCTGGGTAGATGTCATTCCGAGCCCTTCGCTGTCATCCTGAGCGCAGCGAAGGATCTCGCTCTGCCCGCTCAGGGTAAACTCCGCGAGGAATCTTGCTCTGGTTCTTTCTTCCACCTACCCTCGGGCCTGCTTTGAGCTCCGATCCACCTCAGCGCAGAGCGAGACGTTGCGCTCGGAATGACATGCAGGCCATCAATGGCTTGGGGGAGGAGTTCGACCCAGTACATTTACCAGTCCAGCCCCAGACGGCGGGCAACCTCGGCGGCAGAGACGGTTTGGCGAGATTCTTTTGGTTGGTCCAAGCTCTTGACCAGTCGTTCTTCAATGTCGGGACGTAGGGCCAAGCCTTCGTCAGGATCTCCTAACATTTCACGGGGCTTCTCCTCTACAACCCCTTCAATAAGGGCCTTAAGTTCCTCGATGGAGAGTTCCCTGACCGCAGACATTGGTTTCGACTCCTGACCTATTTTACACTGCGACATTCGGCCCACGCCACTACTCACCCCAAAGCATTTGCGTTAAGATATGGCGTCATTATGCGGACTACGTTGCAGCGGTGAGCCATCGTATGTCCATCCATTTTCCGGAGGTTTGCCCATGCCCTTGAAACTTCGTTCGACAACTGATTGCCAACTGGACGTGCTGAGCTTTGGCGAATGTATGATTCGCCTTAGCCCGCCAGGGCACCAGCGAATTGAACTCACGCCCGTTTTCGAGGCCTGGGCGGGCGGTGGAGAGTACAATGTCAGCTACGCCCTGAGCCGGTTAGGCTTGCGAACTGCGTGGGTTTCGCGCCTGGTCGATAATCCCTTGGGTTGGTTCATTCGCAACCACGCGCGGACTTCCGGCATGGACCTCAGCCACGTGGTCTGGGCGCCTTATGACGGGGTCGGCAAGGCGGACCGCATCGGGTTGAACTTTACGGAAGTGGGCATCGGGGTTCGGGGCAGCGTAACCATGTACGATCGCGGCCACTCCGCTGCGGCTCACATCAAACCCGGCGATATCGATTGGGAGCAAATCTTCCACGGACGCGGTGTGCGGTGGTTTCATACGGGCGGGATCTGCACCGCCCTCAGCGATTCTTGCGCAGCGGTCGTAAAGGAAGCGATGCGGGCCGCCCACGAAGCCGGCACGGTGGTCAGCTACGACTTGAACTTTCGCAGCAAACTCTGGTCCAGTGAGAAAGCGATTGCAGTCACCAGCGAGTTGGTCCCCTTCGTCGACGTCTTGATCGGAAACGAGGAAGACTTCCAAAAGGTGCTGGGGTTCGGGGTAGAAGGCGTGGACGAATCGCTCAAGAAGCTTCCCGTGGAAGGCTATAAAAGCATGGTCTCACGGGTGGTCGAGAAGCATTCGCACATTCAGGCCGTCGGGACAACATTGCGCGAGGTGGTCAGCGGGTTGGTCAACAATTGGTCGGCGATTCTTTACTATGATGGAAGCTTTTATCAGTCCACGAGCTATGAAGGACTCGAGATCGAGGACCGGGTGGGTGGCGGCGACGGCTTTTGCAGCGGGGTCATTTACGGCTTCCTGGCTGGCATGCCACCGCAGGACGCCGTCAATCTGGGCGCCGCCCATGGAGCCCTGCTGCAAAGTACCCGCGGCGATACCAGCATGGTGACGTGGGATGAGGTGAAGCACGTGATGAAGGGGGGGTCAGCAAGGATTAAACGCTGATGATTATGAAAACATTCCTGATGATGGGTGTAACTCTGTTTCTGGTATTAGGGGGCAATGTGGCAGAAGCGAAACGTCCAATGACTTTCGACGATTTGATGAAGGTGCAAAGAATTTCCGATCCACAAGTTTCTCCTGACGGCGGCTGGATCGCTTACGTGCAGGGCGCGGTCGATTTCGAGGGCAATAAAGTCGTCCCACATATCTGGCTCATTCGCGCCGAAGGCGGTGAGCCGAAACAACTGACCACCGGCAACGGGTTCGATTCGCGGCCGCGCTGGTCGCCGGACGGCGAATCCATCGCGTTCATGTCGGCACGGGGCGGCAAGGCGCAGGTGTGGATCATTCCCGTGCATGGCGGTGAGGCGCGCCAGCTCACAAGCATCTCGACCGAAGCGGACGGCGTGACCTGGGCAAAAAAGAGCGATGCGCTGCTGTTCACGTCCCAGGTCTATCCTGACTGCGCCGACGATGCGTGCAACAAGAAGCGCCTGGAAGATACTGAAAAGTGCAAGGTGAAAGCGCGGATCGTTGACGAGCTTCTGTTCCGGCATTGGGATGAATGGCGCGAAGGCAAGTACGCTCACTTGTTCACCATCTCCGCCCAGGGCGGGACGCCGCGCGACTTGACGCCGGGCGTGGTGGACTCTCCCACTTGGTTCCTCGGCGCGCCCGATGGTTACGACATCTCGCCGGATGGGACGGAGGTCTGCTTCACCTCCAACCGCTCGGGCGGCTCACGCATCGCCTGGAGCACCAACAACGACCTCTTCCTCGTCAGCACCCAAGGCGGCGAAGCGAGGAACATCACCAAAGATAATCCTGGCTCCGATGCTTCACCACAGTACTCACCTGACGGGCGCTACATCGCCTACACGTCGCAGGCGCGCGATGGCTATGAATCGGACCTGCTGCGCCTGCGCGTTTACGACCGGCAAACCGGAAGCATCAAGGACCTAACCACAGGCTTCGATCAATGGGTATCGAGCTTCGCGTGGGCCCCGGACAGCAACACAATCTATTTCGCCGCGCCCGAACGCGGCCAGCAGCCGCTGTTCAAGACTTCCGTCAGCAAGCCCATGGTCGAAAAAGTTCTGGGTGGAATGAACGATGATTTACAGGTCACCCCAGACGGCAAATCGCTGGTGCTGACCCGCAGCAGCCTGACGCAGCCTGCCGAGATCTTTCGCGTCCCTGCATCCGGCGGAACGCCCCTGCCACTGACTAGTGCGAATGCGGCACTCCTCGCCGAACTCGATCTGAACCCCGCCGAATCCGTAGCCACCCAGGGAGCGCTGGGGGCGGAGATTCAAAGTCTGCTCGTCAAGCCGCCGGCATTCGACGCCAATAAGAAATACCCCGCTATCGTCCTGGTTCATGGCGGGCCGCAAAGCGCCTGGGACGACGCCTGGAGCTACCGCTGGAATGCCCAGATGTTCGCCTCGCGCGGCTACGTGGTGATAATGACCAATTTCCACGGCTCCACCGGATACGGCCAGAAGTTCGTAGAGGAGATTTCGGGTGACTGGGGCGGCGCCTGCTACCAAGACGTGATGAAGGCAACGGACTACCTCGAATCGCTGCCCTACGTGGATAGAACTCGCATCGGCGCGGCGGGCGCCTCCTTCGGCGGGTACATGATCAACTGGATCGCCGGACATACAAACCGCTTCAAGGCGCTGGTCTCTCACGACGGCGCCTACGACTCGCGCAGCATGTACGGCGAAACCGAGGAAATCTGGTTCGATGAGTGGGAACACCAGGGGCTGCCCTGGACGAAGCGGGAAGCCTACGAAAAATCCTCGCCATCGAACCACGTGCAGAATATTCAGACGCCCATGCTGCTTGTCCAGGGAGCTCTCGACTTTCGCGTGCCGGAGGGCCAGGCCATTCAACTCTTCACATCACTGCAACGGCGCGGCGTGCCCTCGCGGCTGCTCTATTTCCCCGACGAAGGCCACTGGGTGCTGAAGCCGCAGAATAGCCAGCTTTGGTATAAGACGGTGCTTGAGTGGTTGGATAAGTATGTGAAGTGAACACGAGTCAACAGTCGACAGTCCACAGTTGACAGTCGACAGTTAACAGTTACGCGATGGCCACGGGTCTTATTCTGGCGTCGCGAACGGGGGTCCAATGCAGCAGTTTAGAGAGCTAAAAGTTTGGCAGAAAAGTCATGCGCTCGTTCTGAATCTGTACCGGCTGACCACACGTTTTCCGGGCGAGGAGCGCTACGGTCTGACATCGCAGCTCCGCCGCGCAGCAGTTTCGGTCCCGACCAATATAGCCGAGGGCACCAAGCGGCGGGGCAAGCTGGACTACGCCCGCTTCCTCAACATTGCCGAGGGCTCCTTGTCGGAGACGGAGTACCTCGTAGTGCTTAGCTGCGATCTGGGTTACTTGCAGAAACAGGAAACTGAAAAACCACTTTCCGAAATTTCGGAAATTGCTCGCATGCTTTACGCCCTGCGTTGTAAAGTGGAAGCGAGTTCGGATTGAGTTTTCACAGCAAAGGGGGGGACTGTCGACTGTTGACTGTCAACTGTAGACTGGTGTACTCATGACCAAAGATGAAATCATCCGCAAAAAACAGGAATACATCTTCAACTGCGTCACAACCTACTTCAAAGACCCGCTGGTGATCGACCACGCCAAGGGGCAGTACGTGTGGGACCTGGACGGGAAGCAATATCTCGACTTCCTGGGCGGCATCGTCACCATCAGCGTGGGCCACTCAAACGAGAAGGTGACGGCGAAGATCAAGGAGCAGATCGACCGCGTCCAGCACACCTCCACGCTTTTCCCTACCGAGGCCATCGTGGCCCTGGCAGAAAAGGTTGCACAAATTGCTCCGGGCAAATTGAAGAAGAGCTATTTTTCCAACAGTGGCACCGAGGCCAATGAAGTGGCCATCATGGCGGCGCGCATGTACACGGGAAACTATGAAATGCTGGCGCTGCGCCACGGTTACAGCGGCCATTCACAACTGGCCAAGTCGCTTACCGGGCTGTACACGTATCGAAAAGCCGGCGTCATACCGTATGGCGTGGTGCAGGCCCCGGGCCCTTACTGCTACCGCTGCCCTTACGGGCTCACTTACCCAAGCTGCGATCTGCACTGCGCCAAAGACATCGAAGAGGTCATCAAGACGTCGACCAGCGGCCAGATCGCCGGCTTGATTGCCGAAACCATTCAAGGCCTGGGGGGATTCATCGTTCCGCCGCCGGGCTACTTCAAGATAGTCGCCAACATCGTGCGCAATTACGGCGGGCTTTTCATTGCCGACGAAGTTCAGGCGGCGTGGGGCCGCACCGGAAAGAAATGGTGGGGCATCGAGCACTGGGAAGTCGAGCCGGACATCATCACCTCCGCAAAGGGCATGGCTAACGGCGTGCCCATCGGCTTGACGCTCACACGCCCGGAAATCGCCGACGCCTATAAGGGCCTCACAATTTCAACTTTCGGCGGCAACCCCGTCACCTGCGTTGCGGCCAAGGCCACCATCGACCTGATCGAGGAAGAGCGGCTGATGGATAATGCCCAGGAAGTGGGCAATCACTTCCGCCAGGGCCTCGAAGCTCTGAAAGAGAAGCACGCCCTTATCGGCGATGTGCGCGGCATGGGGTTGATGCAAGGGATCGAATTGGTGAAAGATCGCCAGACCAAGGCGCCGGCGCCAGAAGCCACGAACCTGGTCATGGAACGCGCGCGTGTCAATGGCTTGCTAGTGGGCAAGGGCGGGCTCTACGGAAACGTGATTCGCATGTCGCCACCACTCAATATTTCCAAGGCCGATGTCGATCAGGCTCTCGTTACGCTCGATACGAGTCTCGCGGAAGCAACGTCGCGATAGCCGGTCTTCGCGCGCGAAAAGTCTTCATCTTGTTCATCGCTCACCAAAGCGCGCAGAGCAGACCAGTTCTGCAAGGCTGCAGCTTTTGCTGGGTTTCCACAAATTGCTTATTCACCACAGAGAACACGGAGGCCACAGAGAAATCGGAAAGCAAGAACTAAGAACCAGGAGGCTTGTCTTCTATCTTCGTTTTTCGTTCTCGGTAGTCTCTGTGTGCTCTGTGGTGAAACTTGTCTCCTGACTTCTTCGCTCCGCCGGAGGGAAGCACATGAACGGCATACCGGTTCTAAACGTCGAAGCGGACTGCATCGCGCGCGCCTGGGAAGAATCGCTGCGGTTGCTCTACAAGTGCGGAGGCGACGTCAAAACCCAGTATGACAAGCCTGGCGACCCGCCCAGCAAAGACGCCACCATGCTCATCACCATCCACGATCCTCTCAAGGAGCCGATGATCCACAAGGACTTCCCCGGCGGGCCCGAAGACCTGCAGGAATACGTGATGGAAGTCTGCGAGGGCATCAAGGATCATCTGGTGCGCGACACCCGTGACCCGGGTGATACTCGCTGGGAGTACACCTACCACCAGCGGCTCTTTGCTTATCAGGTCCCAACCCTCCAACCCTACGACCAGGTTGAGACGCTGTGCGTAAAGCTTGCGAAAACCCCCCACACACGGCGCGCGCAGGCAGTGACCTGGATGGTCTGGGAGGACAATGAGTGCTACGACCCCGCATGTATGCAAAGCATCTGGTGTCGGATTACCGAAGAAGATGGCCAGCCGTTCCTCAGCATGAATGTGCGCTTCCGCTCCAACGACGCTTACAAGGCGGCGTTCATGAACATCTTCGCCCTCGTACAACTTCAACTGAAGATGGCAAACCGGGTTTCAGAGCTTTCGGGAAGAACTGTCAAAGTGGGGCGTTACTGCCACTTGGCGGACAGCTATCACCTTTACGGCTCCTATTTCCAGGAGTTTGAATCCCGTTTCCTGACTGCACTCGAGAAGCGCACCTTTGAACAACGCACCCTGCGCTACCAGGACTGGCGCGAGATCATGGAGAGCGCGCGGCCGGCAATCCTCGAAAAAGCCGGGCAGATGGGAAGGTAGTAAGTCGTCCCGCCGCGGCGGGTCAGTTGTCAGTTGTCGGTGGACTTGTGAAATTGGTGGCGTCTCGGAATCCTGTCATTCTGAGTCCGCCATTCTTATTGGCGGACGAAGAATCCCCGCAGTCATAACATCAACCAACCGGTGCCGGAAAAGCTTCTCCGGATGTTATCGTGAGTGATCGCCAACGTCATCCTAGGCGCACTCTGTCATTCTGAACGAAGTTAATATGACCGATAGGCATAGGGGATCGGCGACCCGCTATTCGTCCTTCAGTGTCCGCTCCATAAGCTTGCGGATGGCTTCACGGGGAGTGACTTGGCCTGCGAGGATTCGGTGGACCTGCGTTGTGATCGGCATTTCGACCCCGTACCGTTCTGCCAATGCCACCGTGGCATAAGTAGTCTTGACGCCTTCCGCCACCATGCGCATGGAGCCGATAATCTCCGGAAGCTTGCGCCCTCTGCCCAACTCAACTCCTACCGCGCGGTTTCGGCTGAGGTCACCCGTGCAGGTAAGGACGAGGTCTCCCATACCAGCGAGTCCTGCAAGCGTCTCGCGCTTGGCGCCGCAGGCGCAGGCGAGACGCGATATCTCCGCGAGCCCGCGCGTAATGAGCGCCGCCGTAGGGTTGTGTCCAAGCCCTAGTCCGGCGATGACACCGGCAGCGATGGCGATGATGTTCTTGACCGCCCCGCCGATTTCCACCCCAACCACATCGGTCGAGGTATAGATCCTTAGCGTCCGTGACGAGAACTCTTTCTGTACCCACTGAGCCACTTCGCGGTCCTGGGAAGCCGCGACCAGCGCCGTGGGATCACCTCTTACAACCTCTTTGGCGAAGCTGGGGCCGGAGAGTGCGCAGAGTCGCGGGGCAAACCGCCGCCCCACTACACTTTGTATAAGCTCGCTCATGCGCATCAGGCGGTCCGCGTCGATGCCCTTGGTGGCGCTCACAAAGAGCATCTCCGGCCGGAGATGATTGAGCATCCGTTCGTACAGGGGGTAGCACACATGCGAGGGCACGGCCGTCAAAACGACCTCCGCCTGCTCAAGTGCCTCGCCCAAATCGTTCGTAACCGCAATACTCTGCGGAAGCTTCACCCCGGGCATGAAGAGCGCATTCTCATGCTGGGCGCGAATGCTCTCGACGACCTCTGGCTCATAGGCCCACAACGCGACCGCATGGCCGGCCTTGGCGAGCGTGGCCGCCAGTGCCGTGCCCCAATTCCCAGCGCCGATGACAGCAATTCTCTTCATAGTAAAGCTACCAGCTTTCAGCCGTCAGCTCTCAGCCTTCCTACTATTTAGATCCCGTTGCTTTCTGCCTTCTGCTTTCTTCCGCCCCAGCTTGTTCTCCGTCCCCTTGAGCAGCCGGGCGATATTCGCATGGTGGCGCGCAATGATGATGACAGCTGCCCCCGTGGCGCCAAGCACCACTTGAAACGGTGGATGCTTCATGAGATAGACCAGGACGGGGAAAGCCGCGGTGGCGACAATCGAGCCGAGCGAAATGTAGCGCCAGATCGCAACCATGATCGCGAAGATCACGAGCACGAGGACAACCTGCCAAGGGGCGAGGGCAATGAATACGCCGACTCCGGTTGCCACGCCTTTGCCACCGCGAAATTTCAACCAAACCGGGAAGCAGTGGCCGAACACCGCAGCGAATGCTGCTGCCGCCACCCAGGTGGGATTTTCTGAGGTCATCTTCGAAGCAAGCAGGACAGCAAGCAGTCCTTTTCCGGCGTCAAGGATGAAGGTGGCGACGAACCCCATGATTCCGAGGTTCCGCATGACGTTGGTGGCGCCGATGGAGCCGCTACCCGTCGCGCGAACGTCGATTCCACGCTGCCAGTGAACGATGAGGTAGCCGAACGGAATCGACCCCAGTATGTACGCGATTAGAGTTGTGAGCGGGCCGATCATTTCATTACGGGAATCGTTCCACCTTGCGATATTCTGCGCCTTGCGGCGAGAGTTTACTTTCAAACAGGAAAAACTCCGAGACCGCGAAGTTCCCCAGCTCCTGTTCACCTTGTTGGGTGAGGAGCGCCTGCAGGGCCGGCTGTGGTTGCGGCACTCTGAACCGTGCCAGCGTCAAGTGCGGTCGGAAGGCGCGCGGCTCGCGGGCGAAGCCGATCTTTCGCATAGCTTCTTCGACTTGTTCGGCGAGCTGGCCGAGACTGGCGGGCGCCTCGACCCCTGCCCAGAACACGGTCGGGCGCCGGGCATCGGGAAAGAAGCCGAAACCCTTCAATCCAATTGCGAAGCCTTCGAATCGGCCCAGATTCTTCAGGCTTTCAGATACTTCCTTAACCTTCGCCTCGGAAATCTCACCCAGGAACTTAAGAGTCAGATGGATCCCCTCCGGTTGGGTCCACCGCGCGTCGGGAGAGACGGAACGGAACGAAGCCTGCTTACGGCGCAATGCGGCACGGACGCTTTCAGGTAGGTCGATGGCGATAAAAGCACGCATCTTTAGCCAGTAGGTGGCAGGTAGCAGGTGGCAGGAGGGGAAAGATTCCCACCTTCCGACCCCTAAGACGCTGAAAAACCAGTTTAGCCTGTCATTGCGAGGAGTCCCGATCTGATCGGGACGACGAGGAATCTCGCAAGTCGTTTGCTGGCAGAGCGAGATTCCTCTCCCGCGACTGCGGGATCGGAATGACAACGTACGCAAACGTTGTTCAGCACCCGAGTAGCCCCTAGCCCCTGATCCTTCTGCGGATCATTTCCAGAGCCATTTGGGTAGCCCACAGGCGGACCCTTTCGCGATTGCCGGGGAAGCGGAATTCACGAACTTGCGTCCCCCGCTCATCGGCAAGACCGATAAAGACCAAGCCCACAGGTTTTTCAGGGGAGCCGCCAGCCGGGCCCGCGATTCCCGTGATGCCCACTCCGAGAGATGCGCCCGTTCGCGCGCGGATGCCTTCTGCCATAGCCTGGGCGACAGGCTGAGAAACGGCTCCGTGCTCCTCAATCAGGGTTGTTGGCACACCCGCTAAACTGGTCTTCAAGGCATTGCTATAACAGATCGCGCCGCCAAGGAAGAAGTTGGAACTGCCGGAGTTCCGCGTGAGTCGCTCCGCCAGCAGGCCGCCACTGCAACTCTCCGCCACGGCCACAGTTTTCTGCCGCATCACGAGGTACATCCCCACAACTTCCTCCAGCGATTCCCCGTGCGTGGAGAAGATGTATTCCCCCAGCGCAAGTTCGATCTGGTCGCCCAATTCTGCCAACCTCGCCTCAGCTTCCTGGTCGGTCGCGGCGCGGGCGCGCAGATGGATTTCGATGCCGCCCGGCTTGGCCAGAATCGTAGTGGTAGGGTTCGCATAGGACTGGTAAATCGCTGCTGCCCGTTTGTCGACTTCGGATTCGGGAAGGCCCACAACCTTGTAAACGCGAGTCTTGATCCTCTGCTCCATTGAGGCCTGCGCCAGCCGAGGCACGCAAGCGGCATCGAACATCGCCTCCAACTCGCCCGGTGGGCCCGGCAGTAGCACGACGATCTTGTGATCGTGTTCAATCCAGATGCCGGGCGCAGTTCCATTATTGTTTTCGAGCCATACGGCCCCTTCGGGGACCATCGCCTGCCGCAGGTTGTTTTCCGCCATCGGCCGTCCGAAGCGGGCAAGGCGTTCCTGAATTTGCCGGCGGATTTCGGGGACCTCGCGTAAGGGTCGGCGGAGAACTCCTGACACCACCCCTCGCGTGAGATCGTCTTCGGTGGGGCCGAGGCCACCCGTCAGGATGATCAATGGAGAGCGGGAGAGCGCCTCCCTGAGGGCAGTCGCCAGATCATCTGCACGATCTCCCACAACCGTCTTGAAGCGTACCTCAATCCCCAGGGAGTTTAGCCGCTCAGTGAGAAAGAGAGAATTCGTGTCCTGATAAAGGGGGGTCAATAGCTCTGAGCCGACGGCAATGATTTCAGCATCCATGGTAGAAGGAAAATCAGAAATCAGAAGTCAGAAATCAGAAGGTAGAAAAAAGAAGCCAGGAGTCAGAGGGAAGCATCAAATGCAGGGTGGGCAGAAGCCGGGGCGCATTAGAGCCCTTCAAAATCCGCCGTCACCAACTTGTGGCGCCCGACTCCCCTATAAGCAATTCCGCCAGCCTTTCCCTCTGTCTTCTGATTTCTAATTTCTGACTTCTGATTTGTTGTCACTTCTCACTCGTCACTGAATCAGGGGCTTGCCCTCGATGCCGACGGGTAGTTGGATCAAGGAACTGTTGGTGGCGACCATCATTGACTGCTGGCGTGTGAAGGCTAGCCCAACCATGCCGTAACCCGACACAACCCGTTCCACTTTAGCGCCGGGTGTGATGCGCACAATTCCCCGCTGACCGGCCAGCGAGGCTGCAACGTAAAGGTTACCCTCAACATCGAAGGCCAATCCCTGTGGGCGTCCCAGCCCGCGGTAGAACGAAGTTACTTCGCCGGCTGGGGTGATGCGAAATACGTGGTCGAAGCTGGAAATAGTCGGGCCAGTAAGGTAAAGGTTGCCGTCGGGGCCAAAAGCCAGATGATACGCCGCCATGCTGGGCTCGATGGTCGCAAAGACAAAAATCTGCCGGTCACGACTGATCTTGAATACCGTGCCCGTCCGGTCGCCTACGTACAAGTTCTCATCACCGTCGAAGGCAATCCCGGTGGCGACTCCCATGCCTTGGGCGTAAATCTCGCGGTGACTGTCCGGACTGACCTTGTAAATTGTGCCTTCCATGCGGCTGGAAACATAAAGATAACCGGCGTGATCGAAGGCCAGCCCCGTGGGGTTCACCAAATCATTAAGGAAGGGGCGAACGACCTGTTGCCGGTCAATCTTAAACACGGAAACGGGAACCTTCTGCCCACGGCTGCCGCTGAAAGTGGTGAAAGTATTCCCGGCTGTATCGATAGCAGGATTGGCGACAGGGTGCAGGTTATCGGCGATGGTGACGCCCACCGCTACCGAAGCAGGCGCGCTGACCGCAACACCCGTGTCCACAGTTACGTCACCGCTGGATACGCCTTCGGGGACGCGCACCACAAGCCGGTTGGGAGAGCTGAGGAGCAGGCTTCCAGGCTGATCGCCAAACCGCACTTGGGGCCTGCCGCGACCGTTTTGAGTGAGTCCCCGGCCCGAGATGGAGATTTCACCGCCGGGAATCGCCGCACGCGGAGTAACACGTTCTATCGACGGTTTATTCGTGGCAGATCCTTTCTTGGCAGCAGAGAGATCGGGTTTGTCGGACTTCTTCCACAAGCTCATTTGATAAAGTGTCCCAAAATTACAAGCACAATCAGGCTATAAAGACCTGCGACCACGTCATCCAACATGATACCCCAACCGCCGGGAAGTCGCTCGGCCCGCCCTGCTGGAAAAGGTTTTACGATGTCGAAGGCGCGGAACAGGATGAAACCAACGATCAACCCAATCCACGCGACCCTGGGTGTGGCGACGAAAGTAATAATCTGGCCGACCACCTCATCAATTACCACTTGGCCAGGGTCAACACGTCCAAATACCTTCTCGGCTTTCCCTGCCGACCAGACTCCGACAAGGAAGAGCAGGCCCGCGAAAGCCGCCAAGGATACGCCTAACCACAGAGGCTTGAGTGAAGTCTGGCGAAAAGCGATTACCAGAGCCAAGCCCAGTGCCGATCCGGCGGTCCCCGGCGCTACGGGAAAGTAGCCGGACCCCAAACCGGTTGCGATCCAGATGGAGAGACTACGCCGTTCTTTAACCACTCCTCCTCTTATCGTCCTGCACCGCCTCTTCGGTAGGGCGGTTCTTGTCCTGGCTTTCCACAGGGGTCGAAATCCGATAGCGTTCAGACAGCCAGTGGTCCAGATCAATCAGTTTGCACCGCTCGCTGCAGAAGGGCCGACAAGGGTTACCCGCCCAGGGAACGTCTTTGTGGCAAATGGGACATCGCATGGCTAAGGATTAGGCGCCAGCCGGCATCGCCGCCGGTTGAATCTGGACCAGTCGTGACCCCACAGGAGGCAGCGAGTTCGGAACTGCCCGCTCAGCAAAGTTTCGTGCCTCCAGGCGCGATACCAGATCATAGTCCCCCGCTGCCGTGATGGTGGCCCAGCGGAATTCCCCGGGTCTGGGTTCTGCCTCCTCAAAATCGTTGATCAATACCTGACCATCAATTCCAGGGGCCTGCGATTCCAGTCTACCCCGGAAGAGCCATTCTGTTTCCTCCGAGCGGCCCTCCACAAGGACCGGAAAGGAGCGGCCGACTCTCTGCCGCAGCTTGCGTCGTGAAATCCTGCGCTGCAAGGCCATGAGTCTTCGCTGGCGACGGCCCGCAACAGCCGATGGAACCTGGCCGGGCAGCGCATAGCTCGAGCTTGTTTCTTCGTTCGAATAAAGGAACACACCCAGGTGGTCAAATTGTGCTGCCTCGACAAAGCTCAGCAAAAGCTTGAAATCCTCTTCCGTTTCACCCGGGAAGCCCACGATCAGAGACGTGCGCAATGTCACGCCCGGTATGGCGGCGCGAATTCTTTCCATCAATCGCAGGAAGTGTTCGCCGCTGGAACCCCGCCGCATCAACTTCAGCACCTGCGCGCTCGCGTGCTGAAGCGGCAGGTCGATATACTTTGCCACTTTGGGCGTTTCCGCCACAGCCGCAATCAGCGCGTCGGTCAAACGATTGGGGTAGCAATAAAGAAACCGTACCCAAACGAGCTCAGGGATCTTGCCGAGTTCGCGCAGAAGAGTCGCCAGACCGTCGCGCAGCCCCAGATCCTCACCGTAACTCGTCGTGTCCTGGCCGACGATGGTCAGCTCTCCGACCCCTTGTCTGGCCAAGTTTTCCGCTTCGCGCACGACGGATGCGAACCTCCGGGAACGGAACCTGCCTCGCATCTGCGGAATCACGCAGAAAGAACAAGGGTGGTCACAACCTTCAGCGATCTTCAGATAGGCGGAATAAGACGGAGTGGCGAGGACTCGGGGCGTGAGTTCGTGGTAAAGGTAGGGCTCGGCGGAGCCCTCGAGGCTGCGAGCTTGGCGATGCTCCCCGCAAGCTTCCAGGACCCGCTCGAGTTCGTTGGTCCCGATAACAAAATCCACTTCGGGGATCTCTTTCAGAATTTCCTGCCGGTAGCGCTCCACCAAACAACCGGCCACTACCAGCTTTCTGGCAGCGCCGGACTTCTTGTATTCGGCCATTTCCAGGATGGTGTCGATAGACTCGCGCTTGGCAGGCTCGATGAACGCGCAGGTGTTGACAATGATGACCTCGGCTTGCTCAGCTTGGGGAGTCAACTCGAATCCCTGGCGAGCCAGCATTCCCAACATCACCTCACTGTCCACAAGGTTCTTGGGACAACCCAGGCTGATCATTCCGACTTTAGTCATAAATGTGCTGACTTTGCGCGAGACGCACTAGCCTGCCCTTTCTGAGCGATAGAATTTTAGCACAGGTAGCGGCGAGTTTATCTCGCCAAATGGCGGCGTAAAGCCGCCTCTACATCAAATTGACCCACTACCTGGGCCTGTGGTCGGTGGACTGTAGTCCGCGGTCCCTTGTCCGTTGTCCGTGGTCCGTTGTCCGTTGTCCGTGATCCCTTGTCCGTGGTCCGTTGTCCGTTGAAAAAACGGGACTGGGGACTCGGGACTGGAATTCTTATCCAATCTACCACCTGCTGCCTACTGCCTTCTGCCTTCTGCTTTCTACTTTCTGCTTTCTACTTTCTGCCTTCTGCCTACTGCCCGCCAACGATTCGCTTCCACAGCAATACCGCTCTCTGGGAAGACGCTGCGAAATACTCACTGTCGGGAGAAAAACTTACCGTGAGCAAGGGGTCCTTACTGTCCTCCATGGTCTGCTGCAATTTGCCATCTTCTACTGACCACACCCGAGCCGTCTTGTCCTCACCAGCAGAAACCAGCCATTTGCCATCGGGGGAGAACTCCGCCCAATGGACCGGCCCATGGTGCCCCGTGAGTGTCTTCAGCAGCTTCCATTCGGGCGCTGAAAAGATTCGAAGCTTGCCATCTTCGCAGGCGGTTGCCACCTTACTGCTGTCACGCGAAAAGGCGATGTTGAACACAGTCCCCTCGTGTCCACGCAAGCTGTCAACAAACCGGCGCTGCTTGGCTTCGACGACTACGGGATCCGGATTAGTGCTCATGGCAATTTGTGCCAGGAGAAGCCAATGACCATCCGGAGAAAACGCAAACACATTGGGTGATTGAGTCAAGTCCGGGATAGTGAGTCTGCCCATACGGCGGGAGCGAGGATCCCAAAGATCGAAATTACTGTC
This sequence comes from Terriglobia bacterium, assembly GCA_050008675.1. Lineage (GTDB taxonomy): Bacteria > Acidobacteriota > Terriglobia > UBA7540 > UBA7540 > CAVROP01. The sequence continues at coordinate 26,548 of JBEKME010000004.1, read as the reverse complement.
CTTGTAAAGAACCACGCATCGGATATGAGGAAAATAGAGAATGGGCCCGAATCCCCCCTCTCCCCCCACTGCTTCCACATTTTCGGAAAGCCGGTCTTCAACCGCGTCCCATTGAAACGCGAGGAGTGGTGTTGACCTGCCGGGTCCCTTGCCTTTGGCGGAGATCACTCCGTTCCCTAACAAAAACAGTTGGTTCATGGCCAGAAAATTTGCGGATTGAATGTTCAGGTCGGTGATATTCGGTATGCGGGGCTTGAGAACCTTTTGAATGCTGCCCTCACGCACCCCCATCAAAACGATCTTGTCTTCGCTTGCGACCGCCAGAATTGAACTATCCGGCGAAAAAGCTCCGGCAGGGGAGTAGCTCAGAGCAAGGTGCCCTTCAATGCGCCCGTGGCTGACCCATAGGTAATGGGTTGGCGCGGTGCTTTCAACGCTTTCAACTTGGGCTTGTGCAGGCAGAAGGCAGAAGGCAGAAAGCAGAAGGCAGAAGGCAGAAGGCAGAAAGCGGAAAGCAGAAGGCAGAAAGCAGAAAGCAGAAGGCAGAAAGCGGAAAGCAGAAAGCAGAAGGCGGAAGGCGGAAGGCAGAAAGCGGAAGGCAGAAGGCCGTGACCATGACCCTGAGATATTTCTGGCCCTCTCCCCCTTGGGGGAGAGGGTGGCCCGCGGCGGCGCTTTCTTCAGCCGGCGCGGGACGAGTGAGGGGGTCGAGAGCCTGACTTCTTCGCTGTTAGACAATTTCAGCATTTGAGATTCGATGCACCAATTCGCGGTCCGCCTCAAGGAAGTTGAATTCCGTGAGTTGGGCTCGCCGCACCCACTCGACCGCCTCGAACACCTGATTGCGGATCGTCCCACGAAAGCTCCGGACCGCGAAGAAAACCACTTCGACATACCGATCCGGGTACCGGTGACGCACGCGAAAGACCTCCTCCCCTATTTCGGCCTCGATCATCAGTTCCTCAGCGAGCTCGCGGCGCAGGGAGGCTTTCAAGTCTTCACCGTCTTTCACCTTGCCTCCCGGAAATTCCCATTGCATTCCGTAAGCGTCAGAATGATGCCGCTGGCAGATCAGGATAAGGTCGCCATCTACTACGATGCCGGCGGTGACGAGGATGGATTTCTGTTCAGTCATAAGGGAACGGTATTCTACCAGAGGTCATACCCGTATGTGGTAGGTAGTAGGTGGTATGTGGGGGGGGGTGCCCTTTGCCTTGTTCTTCCCGATGCAGAGACGAGCAAGTCAAAAGGCAAAACGCAAAGTGCAAAACGCAAAAGTAAAACCCCAAGGGCCTCTTTCCCCACCTACCACATACCACCTACCGTCCTTCCCCACCTACCACCTACGACCGCAGTAGGCAACCGGCTGAGACCAGATGCTCTTCATTCTGACTCCTGAATCCTGAATCCTGAATCCTGTTTCTTTTCAACAACATTCCCGCTTTCAACGCGTAACTACCTTTATTTTCAACAATATTCCCAATTTGCCCCCGATTCTCCAAACCCGATCCTTTGTTTTCAATAAGATTCCCGCATCGTTCGTTCATTTTTAGGCTCTCGACTGTTTCCACACCCTGCTGGTTGTAGGACGAATTGTCGCTGTCTGGGATCTCCTCGATGTTCTCCGTCCTCGCACCATGGTCCTGACCTGGAGGAGCGACCGAGAGGTTGGTCAATTCCTCACTCTGCGAGTCATGTGACGAAATGTCGCTGTCCAGGGCTTCCTCGATGTTCTTCATCCTCCCGCCATCGTCCTCCCCAGCAGGAGCGACCGGGAAGTTGGTAGATTCCTTCCGCAGCCTCAGCAGTATCCTCACTTTGCGGTCGATGGAGTGGTCCAGGGCGGCTTCCTGGCGCAGCATCATGCTCCACGTCTCCCCTTCCGGGGCCAGGCAGGCGTCCCGTTCGATCGCCGCCCTCTCCTCATTCGCCTTTTCGGCATACTCGAATTCTTCCCGCAGGCTGGCGATTTCCTCCTCGAGCAAACGGAGAAGTTCCTGGCGCTCGGGCTCGCCCGGCGGCACGCAGTCGGCGCCTTCTTTGAGCAGGAACTGCCGGTATTCCTCGTCCTCCTCTTGTTGCTCGCGCAGGTGCATAGGGTCACTGAAACGGTGCAGCAGACTGAAAATCAGCCCCGGCCGCCACCCCATCATCCCTCTGTAAAAAGATTCCAGTACGGCGTACTGGCGCTCCCGGAAGGTGCGCTGCTTGATCTCCTCCCGTACGAGTTCGAGATAAGAAAGAGTCTTTCTCAGCGCCACCCCTCGATCTGTAGACTCCGGCAGATCGACCTCAAGGATCTCGTGCTGGGAGGCGTCGAAGGTGACACGAGCCATCTCCTGCTGGCGGCGGTGTTGCCAGTCCTCGATGGCCTGCAAGGCGCGCCGCCTGAGGCCGTCTTGCGCCCGCTCGAGCCTTTCGCGGCGCGAGTAGAGCCAGGTCAAGTCCTCGACCTGCTTCTCCCAGAGCGCGTCGCCGGGACCGAAAGCGCTCATGAGTTCCTCGGTGAGGGTTTGGAATTGTTCCGGGTCTTCGCCCAGCGCCAGCATGGCTTGGCGCTGATTTTCGTCCCTGACGTATATGCCGTGCTTCAGGGCATTGAGCTTGGAGTTCTGCTTGGCGGCGGTGCTGCGCGGTCCGGTGGAATGCTGGGCATTCTGGCGCGCGGCGGCGAGCAACGCGGGCGTAAGTTCGGGTGATTTGCGTAAGGACATAGTTCCTCCTGGGACGGAATGTTGGGATAGCGGGGAAAGGACTTCCCCGCGGGTCAGGCTATACACATTAATAGGCTATCACAGGGGCGGGGCGTTGTCAAGAGAAATATTGACAGGTGTAGCCCAGGAGTTCTTCAATTGACTCATTGAATCATTGGGTCATTGAATCATTGGGTCATCGGGTCATTGAATCATTGAAGAGCAGACTTGCCTCGTTTTTTTTCAATGAATCAATGATTCAATGGATCAATGGGGCAATCTCAATTGACTCATTGAAGAGCGGTTGAAGGGCAAGAGCAACTATGAATTATGAATTGTGAACGGAGGTTCTACGGCGCGAACATCTGGGGCCGGAAGAAGCGCGATGAAAAATTGAATTACGTGTATAACAATCCCGCGAACAGCGCGTAACGCGTTGACACGGTTAATCTTGTGGCCTGATCTAAGCATCGAAACAGGGGTGAACATCGGATACATGAAGAGCAATGTATGCGCCACCCGCGGGTGGCTGGCCGTGGTCCCGCCGTGGCGGGAGGTTTTACTACCTGGAGGACAGGTCCGTTCTGGCCATGGATAGTGTTCCGTGAGCGCAGGCAGAGAGGCCAGGATTGGGGCGCATACATGAAGAGCAACGTATGCGCCACCCGCGAAAGGTTTGTTTGGTGGAGTTCAAATTGGAAATCCGGGTGAACATGGCGAGGCACCCGCGATGGCTTGCTTCAGTACTTACCATAGACTTTCGCGCACTCAATAAGCTTATCGACGTTCTTAGGAGGCGTTGTTCCGGGCAGAGCGCAACCAGGCCCGAGGATGAATCCGCCGCCTGGGGCAAGCACTTCGATGGCCTCGCGGCAGACTGTCTCGACGTCCTCAATGGAGCCTTGGTGCAAAACTCCGCTGGGATCAACAGGACCAAGGAGGGTTGTCTTTCCCACGGTCGCTCTCTTAGCAGCAGCCTGATCGCACTTGTAGTCGAACTCCAGGATCTTGGCACCTGTCTCTGCCATCAGGCCGATGATTTTCGTGGTGTCGCCGCAGGTATGGTAAGCCACAAAGAAGTCGTCGCTTTGCAGCGCGGTCACAACCTTCTTGCCGTAGGGAAGACAGTACTTTTCGTACATCGCAGGTGAGATTACATCCGGTGAACAGAAGGCCTCACCAAGCGAAGTTCCGGGACAGCCCATTTCCTTGAACATGTGTGCGTAGAGTATGTAAGCTTCGCTCGTATACTCAAGGAGTTCAAAGATCAGCTCATCGTTTTCGCCCGCTGCCATCTCCGTCAGTAACGTCTCGGTCCCAGTGATCATGCAAGCCAAGTCGAACGGTCCCTGGTCGGCTCGGCCCATGACGTAAACTTGGTCGCCGATCTGATCAAGCACAACTCGAGTAGCTTTAAGGGCGGCCCTGCACAAGGGTGCCTTCCAGGGATCGGGTTTCCTAAGCCTCGAAATCTCCCCAAGGCCCTTTAGGAACGGGTTCTCTATGCGCGGTGCGCTGGCATGTGGGTAACTTACTTCGCAGCCACAGGCTTCTGCCAGCGTCGCGGTGCCGTTCTCAATAAGGAGCATGTCGTGCCCGAACCTCTTCCATGCGGCCACCTGCGCCTCGCCCAGCAACTGCCCGTCCTGATAGAGCTTTGCATTGGGCAGCTTCGAGTCAACAACAGTCATCATGAAGTTGTGCAGGTCCACCGGGATGCGGTCATGAGGCTCAAACCGGATGGTTGCGAGACAGCGTTCGCGGGAAGTCATTTCCTCGGACATAGCTATTATCCTCACGTATTGAGCCGGGGACTTTGCCTTCAGCCCAGCGGCTCATCACTTGATAGCGGATCATAGCGTTGATTCGCGCCGCCTGGCGGAGATGCACATCGTCGTACGCGGCGGTTCGTAATATCCCCGTTTGCCGGGCATTCGAATCTCACGTCATTTCTCTCTTCGGACTGGACTTTTAAGGCAGTGAAGCTGGGAAGAGGCACCGCAACCGCTCCTCAGTTGAGCGTTGACCAAGAAAGCCCGCTCCCGGTCGGTAGCAGACTTTCAAAGCAGCCCGGTTATGCTCAAGACGAACAAGGCCAGCACTAGGATGCCCAACCCGAGCTGCATGCGGCGAAAGGTCGCGGGACGCGCGCCGCGCCACTCGCCGGTTATAATTCCCAGCGAGGATGACCAAAGGATGAGGGTGATCATAAAAACGGCGAAGCCGATCGAAGTCCCGAAGCGGCCGGTCACGGCCGCACCCACGCCGTAGAGCTGAACCCCGCTAAGCCAGAACACAGCCATTCCCAACGCGAGGAGCCCCCCGCGAAAGGGAGCGCGCGCGAACGCCGCCAGCGTGTGGTTGCGCCGCAACAGGAACACCGTGTATAAGAGGTTGGGAATAAAGCCGGCCGTGAGGACAAACGGCCAGATCACGTAGGTGGCCCGAATCGGAGTCAGGCCGAAGAGCACAGCCTGAGCCGCAATCTTGCCACTGAATGCAAACCCAAGGTTCAGCATGCCTCCTAGCATTCCGGCGATAATGCAAATCCAAAGTCCCACCCGGAAATCAGCCACACGTCTTGCGGCGGTGTCAGCGCCTGCGTCTCGTTCCCGCTGCGAGCCGGCTTTCCCGTATACGGTCAGGCCCGCGGCAAGGATAGCGGCACTCGCCAGGAGCAACAATCCGCGCACCTGGAAGATGGCCTCTGGCTGCAAAACCATCAGGGGAATCAGGCTGCCCAGCACCGACGACATACCGATCACGATGGCAAAAGCCACTGCCGTACCGACTCTGTCAATCCCCAATCCAAAAGCGGCCTGACCGATACCCCACAAAAAGCCGAAACCGACAGCGGGTAGAAAGTCAATGGGCGGGAGAGCGGAGAGCAGGCGGAATAGTCCCGGCGCCGCCCGGAGGGCCACCAGCCACGGAAACACTAAAAGCGCCAGGATGCAGAACAAGAGCCACGTATTTTCCCACCTCCACGTCCGGCTGTATTTCATCGGTACTCCAAAGGTGGCAGCTAGTATTCCACTAAGGAAGGTCAAAAAAAGGCCCAACCAGAAATGTATAGTCACGTAAGCACCTAACCCGGCGTAGCCGGAACCAAACAGTCCGGAGTACCGGGTGCTATGATCCCTCCGAGGAGGTCGAATCTCGGATGGGATTACAAATGTTGACCGAACGCCGGAGCAGCCAGATCGCGGGCGTGCTGTCCTGTTACGACCGCCTGTTGATTCAAGGCACCCTGCCCGGCTTGTGTTATGCCGACGGCATGAGGGGCTATCTTTGCGCCCACCACGTTCGCATCTTTGATTACGCCCCGTGGGCGCAGCCGTGGCGCGCAACGCGGCGCGAGAACGCCGAACGTCTGGCAGCCGAGAATGATCCGGAGATGGAGTTTATTCACCGCCCCAAAAGCTTCCGCAAGGATGACAAGATTCATCAAGTGTTGAAGAACCGCGACCCATCCCAGCCTGGTGTGGATTTTCTCGGCCCTGGAGCCGTGCTCCACTTATTCCCCCTGGCATGACAAGACCACGGGCGAGAACTACTTGCGCCCCGGTGACGGCAAGCGCTTGCATTACTACTTTTACTTCATCGCTGAAGAGCTGGGACTGTGCTATGTCCGCGTCCCCGCGTGGTGTCCTTTTGGGCAACCGGTTCAACGTTCGCATCGAGGGGACCCGAATCAAACACACCATGGGACCGGTCTCGCTCGGTTTCAGGGTTGATGACCTTGAGTCGATCGCGAAAGATCACGTCCCTTCCCACATGGCGAGATTGGCCAGAAGAACTGCGGCCACCGGGTCCAGGTTGAGGCTGGGGGCAATACGCAGGGTGGTCAGAACCAGGGCTCCCTTGCCCCAGCGCAGGGTGCCCACGTCCGTTCCCCACCAGTAGGCGTTCTCGTTGCACACCACAACCGACTCTCCCTCAAAACCATCCAGGGAAATTCGGGCGATCGCATTCCGATATTCGCTATTCATGCAGGCTCTGGCGGGAAGTGATCGAAACAGGGCGTGCGGCTTTACAAAGTGGAAACAGCCCCGGAAATCTCCGCCGGTATCCACCAACCGCAGGGGCTTGGGGTGGACGCCGGATTCGTTCAGCAGGTCAATCAAGCCGTCATCACCGGAACCAATAAGAAAACTTGCCACCGAACCTTCCCGGCACTGGTCAAGGATTTTTCTCGCATCCTCCAAAATGCTTTTGCGATGCTCGTAGTAATACCAGCGGTCGATGTCGGCGACCAAGATGGAACGGCCCTGACTAGCTGTCTGCGGCGACCAGAGGTGGTAAGGCACCCCTTGGCGAGCTAGAAACGGCAGGATGCGGTGGTTCGGGTCATAAATCAGCACGCCCGCCGAGGGCCAGTTGAAATCGCTCCGGTTCAACGCAAAAATCGCGCGCTCACTGCGCGCCTTCACCGCACCTGCATGCTCCAACTCAGCATGGATCTTATAGTGTCCGCTGCTTCCCTTAAGCTCGAGCGTCTTTTCGAAGATAGGGAGGACAAACGATTTCTCCGGTTGGAGGTCGAGTTGGGACGTTTCATCGAAGATCTTTTCGCCTGCCGGGCCAACCACCGTGATATGCAAGCTCGCAGAATCTTTGATCACGCCTTCATTCACGACAGCGCACTGCACGCGAATCCCAACGTCTGTCCAAGCGGGTGCGGGGTCTGCGTACAGGGCCAGGAAAAGCGGCGTGTTCACTTGAGCCAGCCGCTGGCATATGGGTTTTGGATCCCGAAAGACGTCGGTGATGCCGCAATACCAAATCGCCAGATCATGGAAACAGGAGACTGCGTAGCCGCTATTAAACAGATTCGAGCGCAGAGCCTGAAGCATCTCAGCTTGAGCGGTAGCATGAACCTCTTCCGTCAGGCGACAGAACTCAGTCACGCTACCAAGAACCTTGTCCAGGCCGTAGCTTCGGAAGCCGTCCTCCAAAGACTTGAGGGACTCTTCCCAATTCGTTCCCTCGACGCTGGGTCTGCCGATGGCATTGAACTTTCGCACCGTCCCTGAAATGTCGGGCAGGCCCCCGTATCCGAACTCCCCGATGATCTGAGGTCCCTCCTCGGGCATCGGAGGAGCCACGACTGAATCGCCGATCTGGAATGTATGGTGGGGCGGACCTCCAACCAAGGTCAGGCTGTTGTACACGGCGTCGTCGATAGGCGCCGGCGGGTAGCAGTGAAAGTCGCGCCAGGGTCTGGGTTGGCGTTCGTACGGAGGCAGCATCTTTCTGCCCTCGCCCGAGTTGTCGCAAACCACTCGGGTAGCGTCAAGTTGGCGGGTGGTCTGCATCATGCGGTCGACCACCCCGTCATCCAAGACGTTTTCATTTGCCATCCCCCAAGCCACCAAGGCTGGGTGATTGCGGTCGCGGACCACAAGATCGGCCAACTGGCGCAGCAGAAGGTTGATTCCCGGGTAATCTGGGTGGTGGCTTCGATCGAAGATGACTCCTCCGGACTCTTGGTAAAGCAGTAAACCCAACGCATCGGCCCATTCCAGCACTTGTGGGTGGCCGATTTGGCGGTGGATGTGCATCATGTTCAGGCCCGCATGGAGCGCGACTTCGATTTCCTTGCGGGCAAACTCCGGGGTGGGCGGGTAGCCTACCGTGCCCGGGTAATACTGGTGATTGATAGTGGACTTCACCATGAACTTCCGGCCGTTCAAGTAGAAAAAACGGCCCCGCGCGGTGAATTCGCGCATGCCAAAGTCCACGCCTGACTGGTCCGCGATGAGCGGCGAAGTTCCGCGGGCATCGACCTCCAGGTGGTAGCGAAAGGGGTTCGCAGGCTCCCAAAGCTCGAGCGGGTCGAGGAGAAGCTGGAGCGAGGCGGCGATGGCCTGATGGGGAGGAAGCGCGACCGTTTGTTCGGCCTTTCCCGCGACTTGGCGAGCCGCATCGCGCGAGGCGGCCTGGGCGCTGAGTTTCACGTTCTGCGTCAGGGCGGTTTGGTTGCGAACCGTGATGTGCGCCACGGCGATCTTTTCAGCGATCCGCGGTTCAACAAAAATATCTTCGATGAAGACAGGGCTGGTGGAAATCAGACTCACGTCCTGCCAGATGCCGCCAAAATTGTGCGACGTGGGAATCTGAATGTTTTCCAGGAACAGCGTCTCCCAGTTGCCCGCTTCCCCGCCGCCGGGGTTGACGACGTGCACAATGAGTTGGTGGCGGCCTCCCGGTTTGACCAGGGGCGTAAGGTCGGCGGTAAAGGGCGTGAACCCACCCAAATAGATTGCGACGCGGTGACCATCGAGAAAGACCTCCGCCCCGTAGCGAACCGCATTGAAGATCAGGCGTGTTACGCGGTTGCCTTCCGACTCGGGAACAGAAATCTCTCGCCAATACCAAGCCTCCCCCACGGTGTTTGGCCGGTACTCTTCCCAGGTGGCTGGGACAGGAATCTCCGTGGCTTGAGATTCCATGGCGGCCCGCATCGCGCCCCAGTCGATGCTGGCCGGGCGCGCCTGGCCGCTGAGAAAGTCATTGATCCAGTCCGATTTCTTCCAGCGGCCTGCCTCGTCGAAGTGAATCTTCCAGGTACCGTTCAGAGAAAGGGCGCGCCTTCCGTTTGAGCTCTGGTCCGACGCAGCGATTGCCGGGAAGGCGACCCCGGCCGCGGCTGCGGTCCGCAAAAAATCTCGCCGGGAGAGGCGCGTAAGTTTCGGCTCCTGCTGACCAGGAGTGGTGCTGCGATCTCGATCCATAACTCCTCCTTCGATATCGTTGGAAAACACTACTGGCCAACGATCTTGCCCGCGACCGCGTGGCGGAGATCATCGGCTGAAACGTTGGCGCGGGTCACGGCGTAAGTCAGCAGTTGAGCTAAGATCCGGTCCGCCACGGGGTCCTTGTCGAGATACGGCACCAGGTTCAGCGCGCAGACGATTATCTTGCCTTTTCGGAACGGCAATTCGCCCAAAGTCACAGCGACCTGCGGCGGCGCATTGATGAGGCCGGCTACCAGCGTGCCCGGAAACTCGCTGATTCCCCAATAGGCGAAGGCTGCGGAGAATTCCTGGTTGAAAACAACGGGCGCAGGGAGTCCGGCAAAGACTGGATGCGGGGTATTGAAATTCCAACCGCCAAACCAATGTAAGCCGAGGGGTACGGCTGTCGCCTCGTCAGGAAGCAGCTTGAGCTTTTGCAGAACGCCGACAATTGTTTGCCCATGGCCAGAATCCGTAGCCCAGAGCAGAATCGTTTTGCCCTGCTCCGCCACTGTGGTGAGCGTTTCTGGCGCCCAGGCTCCCTCCTCAAATCCGCCGGATTGGGGATTGTAAATCATCTCGACGGGCTGCCACGCGGATTGTGGGCTCGCGTGGTCGGGATAGAAGAGCGACTTGGCCTCGAAATACTTTGCCAGGGTGCGGGTGGGATCCTCCAGGACGATTCCGCTGCTCGGCAACTTCCACTCGCCGCGATTGCCAACCAGAACCGAGCGCTCCGATTCCAGAGTCTGTCCACCAGGCAGGCGCAGCTCCGCCTTGAGCTTATAGTAGCCACTTGCTCCTTCGAGCACCACCTCGTTGGTTGCGAGCTCCTGCACGAACCTCAGCGGGTCTGCTTCGATTGGCACCTCCGCCTTGCTCAACACCTGGGTATTGCCTCCGGGGTTGCTCAACTCGAGCGTGAGTTGGCCGGGACCTTTCACTTGTCGTTCGTTGATGAGAGCGGTCCTTAGCTGAATCCGTTGTCCCGCAAAGGCGGTGCTGGGTATGGGAACGATGGCGAGATGCACAGGTTCGTTCACACGAGCCAGCATGTCTGGAGGGAAGTTTGGATTCCGCAGGGAATCTACCAGGCCCGAGGTCCAGAACGCGGGAAACTTCTCGACCTTGTCGTTTCCCGTGCTGATGGGCGCCCAAAGTTCCGGATGGCTCTGCCATCCATTGATCGCCAGCCCGCTGGCCGCGTCGGAAAGCCTTGCCCCTTCAACTTCGCGGCTGAAACCTGTGCCTTGAACGATCCCGATGAATCGGCAAAGCTCTTCGGGGCTTTTGAAGTAGCGGCCCAGGTTGTACTGCTTGAAACTCTTCTCCAACATCTCCGCCCACTGTCGCCATACGGCTTCGTAGGAGCCGTCGGGGGCCCTCGCAAACGCCCCAGCCAGCGCGGGCAAATCGCCGAGAGACGTCAGGCAACGGCTTTCGCCGTTGTAAAAAGCCTCATTGGGAAGAGGGGCCTGAAATGTGGAGTGCTCGAGGGTGAGCGCATCTCGCCAAACCGCAGGCACGTTTTCCACGGTATGATAGTCGTAGATCAATCCGTAACTCTTTTCGAAAGGTCGAAACATCACCGTGGATTGCCGCCCCGAAGTGTAGGTGACGAATCGCGATGGATCCAGACGGTGTACGGTCCGCACCATTTGGTCGATGTAAGGGGCCAGATGTTCCGGATCATTCACCACGTCCTGGAAGGCCTCGTTGGCAAGGTTCCACCAAATCAGGCAGGGGTGATTGCGGTCGCGGACGACCAGGCGATTTAACTTCTCGAGAAACACCTGCCGTTCGAACGCCTCAGCGGGCGACTGTGGTTCGGGTTTGCGTTCTCGGGGAGCACCTCCCGGCTCCTCGTAGATCATCAGCCCCAACCGGTCGGCCGCATTGAGCAGGGCCGGTGTACAGCAGGTGCGGTGACAAGAGAGGGTATTAAGGCCCAGCAACTTCGCAGACTTCACTTCCTTTTCAGCCAGCTCCGGGCTGGGGTAGGAAACGGTGAATGGATAGAAGCCGAAGTTGATGCTGCTGCGGACAAACACCCGCTGTCCGTTCAGAAACAGCTTTCCGTTCTTTTCGGTGAAGAAGCGAATTCCGAAGGGTGTTTCGGCTTCGTCGGAACTTCCTCGGCTGGCCAAGCGAGCTTCGAGGGTGTAGAGAAAAGGCGTGTCGGGTGACCATGTCTTGGCGTTAGGGACAGTGATTTCAGTTGAGATCTCCGCTTTGCTATTTGCTTCGACCGAGCTTTCCGCGGTTGCCTGGGCCTCGATTGTCCTGGCGGAAGGACCGTGGACTGCGAAAATGAGACGAACCTTTTGCGCCGGGCCCTGATTGGCCACCGTCGCGACCACGCGTATGGTTTTCAGGTCTTCCAGCGGTTCGACATACACATCCTGCACAAAGGTCCGCGGCGTGATCAGCAGGTCCGCATCCTGCCAGATGCCGCCGAAGTCGTGGCTGTCGGGTAGTTGAACCTTGCCCCACTGGATGGGGAGGAAGTCTATCCAGGAGGTTCCGCCTCCAGGGTTCGTCACGCGAACGGCCAGGAGGTTTTCGGCGCCGTAGCGGACGGCGTGCGTGATATCGATTTCAAAGGGCGTGGAGCCATCCAGGCTGTAACCAACAAGCTGGCGGTTCAGGTACACCTCGGCTCGCAGCCGCACGGCTGCAAACCGGAGCCGGATGACTTTCCCCCTGGCGGTGGAGGGAATTTGGATGGCTCGCCAGTACCAGCCCACGCCGTGGTGTCGCGGATAAGCTTCATCCCATGTGGCGGGGACGCGGTAGGGTTGACCCTGCTTCAACATCTCGTCCCAGCCGATGGTGGGCGAGTAGGTGGAAATGTGCGCGAGATTGTGAGGATCCCTGGCCAGTTCCTCGTGCTGCCAGTCCGCTTTCTCGTCGAACCACAGGTTCCAGGCGCCGTTGAGGGACTGCCGGCGCGGGAGTGCTGCGGCGGCCAGATGGCTCACAGCGAGCAGGAGCAGGAGAAGCAGTTGGAACTGAGGCTTTCTGCACCAGCGGACGAGGCTTGGCATCGTTCCTCCGCCGGCATGGCGATGCAGGACGCGTCGGGAGTTTGCAGACATGATCATCCTTTCGGTGTGGCACTCGAACCGGGAGAAAAATCCCTGCCAGCCCCTAAAGGAAGGCTGGCAGGGAGGTTTGGTTCCGGAAGGTTTGCTTGTCAGAAGAGGAACTTGATTCCTAACTGGATCTCGCGCGGATCGCGGGTGGAGTTCGGGGCGGCGAAGCCGGGCGCCCCGAAAGTTGTTCCGTAACCATTGAACTGAGTGTGGTTGAAGAAGTTAAAGAACTCCGCCCGGAACTGGAAGGAGGCGCCTTCCTTGCTTCCGGGGAAGGGGATACCCCTGAAGATCTTTTCGAGCGCGGTATCCCAGTTGTTGATGCCCTGGCCGTAAGCGACGCCGCGAGCGCTGTCGCCGAACTGGCCCGCCGGCACTGCCGCAAAAGCAGCGGGGTTGAACCACTCGGTTGCGTTCTTAAGGCCGCTATTGGGGTTGCCTACTTGATTGGCACGGGAGAAGGATCCGACCTCAGCCGGATCTCCTGGCGCGCTGATGGTCAGAGGCAATCCGGAAGAGAAGGTGCTGATCCCCGAGAGCTGCCATCCGCCGAGCAGCTTGCCCGCCAATCCGGAACTGGACCGGTAAATCGGCAAAAGGTAAGTGTAGTTGATGATCAAATCCTGGCGAATATCATATCCGCAATTGCCGTACTCCGCCCCGACGTTGTAAGAGTTTGCGATGGCACCTGGCACGTCGCCGTCGCTGTAATCGAGGCAGTGCGAGTAGGTGTAGTTAACCCCCGACGTCAGCCCGTGCCATTGCGCAATGCGTAGGGTGGCTTGCAAGCTGTTGTAATTGGCGCTGACCGCATTCTCGTACCAGCCGATGCCGGCCCAGCCGAGATACGGACGCGCCAGGTTGATTAGGCCGCTTGGGACGGGGCCCGGAGGCTGATTGATGTCCAGGCTGGTTTGCTGGTGCGTGCCCTTGGAGCCCACGTAAGACAGCGTGGCTACCACCTTGGGCCCGAGTTGACGCTGGATGCCAAGGCTCCATTCTTGAGAGTACGGCTGTAGGTAGTTAGGGTCATAGGCCTGCAGACTGCCCGGGAAAATGGTGCCCGGAACTATACCGGGGTTGCTGAGCGAAGTATTGTAGATCAAGGGCGAGTTCGAGAACGGGGGGTTGGGGGCAACGTTGTAGATGTCGTTGCCCTGGATATTCTCGTAGAAGATGGCGTATCCTCCGCGAATCACCGTGTCCTTGAGCCCTGCCGGCTGCCAGGCGAACCCAACGCGGGGCTCGAGGTTCTTCCAGTGATTATCCACCAAGTCGGAAGGCACTCCGTTGTGTCCTGCGATACCCATCCCGTTCAACAGACTGCCTGTGCCGGGCACGATGCTGCCGTCCGGATTAAATTGAGGGATCTGGGACGTACTGAAGAGCGACGGCCGGAAGACCGAAACCTGATTACGCTGTTCGTGCGCGTGCGGCGTTAATTCCCACCGCAGGCCGAAGTTCAGTGTCAAGCCGGGGCGCACCTTCCAGGAGTCCCCAATCCAGGGAGAAAAGTATGTGGTGATGTAGGTGGGGACGGTTTGGTTTTCAAGTTGAGTGTAACTGTAGGCCTTGCCCAACATGAAATCTGCAAACTCGTTTCCGGTCGTAGTGAGGACTTGTCCGCCCGGCCCGAGGTAGCTTCCGCCCGTGGCGGTGCCGGTAAAAGTGTAGCTGCCTTCGGTCTCGCCAAACAACTCTTGCTGCTTTTGAAACCACTGGAATTCGGCGCCGAAGTTGAGGGAATGGTTCCCGGCAATCTTGTGGACGGAGTCCCGGGCGTCCCAGGTATTGGACACGTTGAACCAAGGCCAGGAGGACACGTCGTAAATCGTGGACAGAGCCGACCCGGACATGTTCAAATTCGGAATGCGATTATCCGTGTTAATACCTGGGTAGAGAGGCTGGATGGTGAGGCCTGGAGGGTTCTGGTACGTGCCCGTGGGCAGCAGGGTGAGCGGCTCCCGGGTGTAACTGATCTGGGCCTCGTTCAGCAGCGATGAGCTAATGCTGCGCGTCAGCTTGACCACGTATGACTGCGGCACATTGAGAAAGTCGGTGCCGACCGTCGGGTAGGTATCGCTGCTCCACAGCGACGTCGGAAACGTCTGGTTGACGCCGTCGCGGATGTAGTGTGCCATCAGCGTTGTCTTATCGGAAAACTGGTGGTCGATGCGGACGATCTGTTCATTGACGTTGGTGGGCGGGGATGGCGACCCCGTGAAGAAGTTATTCGGGCTATTCGGCGAAGGAAAGACGAAGTTGGGCTTGCCGAGCAACAGCGCGTTGGGATCGAGCCTGCCGGTTGGAATCTGATTGTTCGAGAACGGCTGATAGCCGATGGTTCCGTTGGGCAGGGTCACAGGTTGGGTATGATCCAGGACGACCGGGCCGGAGTCAAACAGGCCCGTCGTCCAGTTCACCGGAACCGCAGGCGCGTAAATGGTTGCGCCTTGGGAGAGATGGCGCCAATCTCCCTCAAAAAAGAAGAAGGTCTTCTTGGCGTGACCCGGCAAGGCAATGGGCCCGCCAATGTTGAAGCCGAAATTGTTGAACAAGATCGTCGGCTTGGGCGTGCCGGACTGGTTGGCATAGAACGTGGATGCATCCATGTCGGTGTTGCGATTAAACTCAAAAGCCTCGCCGTGGAATTGACTGGTGCCGCTCTTGATTTCCATCTGAATGTGGCCGGCCGAGCCGTGTCCCACGTCCTGGCCGGCGTTACTGGTGAGCACCGTGAATTCCTGGATGGCGTCCTGGTCGGGACTGATGTCAATGCACCCGCCGCAGCCGCGATCGTAGTTTTCCGCCCCGTCAACCGACCAGACGTTGTGGTCAGCCTGTTCGCCATTGAAATAGATGGCCGTATTGGCGGTGACCCCGACAGGCGTGTTGAACGAAGGCAGGGTGGACGCGGCGCCCGCAACGAGCATCGCGAGCTGGATGATGCTGCGGCCGTTGGTATCGATCTCGGCGACGTTGGTTCCGGAAATCGACTGGCTGACGGTGCCGGTTTCGGTCTGCAGGTGCACCACCGGCGCAGTCACGGTGACCTCTTGCGACACCGAACCGAGCACCATCTGCAGGTCCGTTCGCACGATTCCTTTCACCTCGACGATGATCCCGGAGTGCACGGCTGACTGGAACCCGGTTTTCTCAGCTCGAACGGAGTAAGTTGAAGGGGGCAAGCCGGGAATTTCGTAATTGCCCTCGGCGTTGGTGGTAGTGCTCCTCGCGACCACTCCGGTGTTTTGGTTGGTGACGGTGATGGCCACGGCCGGTACTGCCGCGCCGCTGGGGTCCATGACTGTCCCCACGATCGAGCCCAATTCCTGGGCCTGAAGACCGGCGGCGCTGAACAGCAGCAGAACGGCCAAGCAGAATAGGAAGCGCTCAAATCTCCACGACCTGCGAGACTTGAGTCCAAATCTTCCTTCTTTTTTCACTAGGTCATCTTTCATTAGGTTATTTCCTCCTTTTACCCTTCCCCGACGCTAAGACGCCAATTTAGGCACGGCGCATACTAGCTGTCAATAGCCACCTTGCGTCACCTAATGGCCATTTTGCGTCACGCCCTCGCCTTGAAGATCAAGGCTGAGAAATGAATGATGGATAGTGGGTCAATTTGATGCTGTAGCGGCGATCCCGCTCCGAGCGGGATCGCCAAATGGCGGCGTAAAGCCGCCTCTACATCAAATTGACCCACTACCGCCGGCTTGCCCCTGTGCTGGGGCAAAATGAGCCAGCGTGGACTAACGCGGCAGTTTGAACTCTTCGTTTATCTCCAGTCTTGTGCGGACGCCTCCCGCAGTGTCCCCCGGCTGAGCGCCGCCGACGAAGATGCTGTACTCACCGGGCGCCACCACGTGTTCCCCGTTGTCATTGACCATGCTCAGGTCTCGAGCCTTGAGCGTGTAGGTCACGCGGCGGGTTTCTCCCGGCGCAAGGCGCAGCCGCTCGAAGCCCCGCAGGGCGCGCGCCGGAGCGCCAGGTGTGGGTGGGAACTCCAGGTAAAGCTCCGCCACTTCATCTCCGGCAATTCCGGAAGTGTTGCGCACGTCGACGTCGACAGTGAGGTCATCTCCGGCCTTGAGCTGCGGCGGCGAAAGCTTCAGGTTAGCGTACTCGAACGCGGAGTAGCTCAATCCATACCCGAAACCGTAGAGGGGCTTTCCTTGGAAGTAGCGGTAGGTGCGGTTCTGCATCGAGTAATCATCAAAGGGGGGCAGTTGGTCAAGGGAAGCGTAAAAAGTAACCGGCAGACGGCCACCGGGATTGTTTACACCCGTTAAGGTCTCGGCGATCGCCGTGCCGCCTTCCTCGCCGGGGTACCACGCCTCCAGGACAGCCACCGCATGTTCCTGCGCCCAATTCACAGCCAGCGCGCTGCCATTCATCAGGACTACCACCAGCGGCTTGCCGGTGGCCGCCAGCGCTTCGAGCAGTTGTTGCTGCGCTTCCGGCAGTCCGATGTCCGTGCGGTCACCGCCGCTGAAGCCCCGGACGTGGATCGACATCTCCTCGCCCTCGAGATCCGGCGAGAGTCCCACGAAGGCCACCACCGCATCCGCCTGCTGTGCCGCCTTTACAGCTTCCTCGCGCAGAACCTCCCTCGGCGGCTGCCAACGGAGCATGGCTCCGGCTCCGAAGAGTGGGGACTCGTGCACATATTCAAGCCGGAATGCATGTGCCTTCGTGTCCTCGAAGTGCGCCTGAAATGTGCTTTGCTCGTTCCCCTGCTCGTCCTCCGTCGTGGGGTAGTGCAGCGTTGTGCCGAGAACAAGCTTGGCATCAAGATAGATGCGGTAAGCATCCTTGCCACCGCCGGGTTGCCACACTGGCTTCGGAACGGAAAACGTATAATCGCCCGGTCCAGGTGGAGTGAGCGTGCCGGTCCAGCGCATGGCGAAGGCTTTGATGGGCACGCCCTTAGCGGGCGCGGCAGAGTTCCAATCGAACTGAATCTGCGGGTCGATGCGTGTGAGCACTGGCTTGCCGGAGAGGTCCGGGTTGGAGAAGTACTCCGCCTTCAGGCCCTGCGTGCTCGCACCACCGGCAGTATGGAACGCCGTCCGTGGCACAGGGACCGGCAGCTCCTCCAGGTAGGGAGCGCCTTGTGAGTAAAGAACCTTCGCCTTGGCATCGAACAGTTTCCGGATCCCATCCAGGGGATAAACGGGATGAGACGGTTGACCGTTGTAGTTGCCCTCCAGGGCCACCAAGGACTCCGCGTTGGGTCCAATCACCGCGATCGTTTTGACGTTCGATTTGAGAGGCAGGATGCCATCCTGGTTCTTCAACAGCACCATCGACTCCCGCGCCGCCCGCAAGGCCAGTTGCCGGTGCTGGGCTGAATCATTCTCAGAGAAGGGAATCCGATTGAAGGAAACGGCGTCGGGCGGGTCGAACATTCCCATTCGGATTCGCGCCGTGAAGAGACGCTTTAAGGAGGTATCGATTTCGCTCTCCTTGATCAAGCCGTCCTGCACAGCCTTGACGAGCGCGACATACTCGTCCCCGCAAGTGGTGTCTGTCCCGGCCTGGACGGCCACGGCCGAGCCGTGCTCGTTGTCGGGCGTGAATTTGTGCCCCGAAGTGATATCTTCCACCGCGCCGCAATCGGAAGTTACATAACCCTGGAACTTCCACGCCTCACGCAAGGTGTCTTGAAGGAGGAACTTGCTTGCGCACGCCGGCAGGCCGTACACGGCGTTATAGGCGCACATGATGGAATCAGCGTGGCCCTCCACAATCGTGGCGCGAAAGGCGGGTAGATAGGTGTCTTCAAGGTCGTGCCGCGAAGGGCTGACGTTGAACCGGTGACGCTCGGGCTCCAGCCCGCTGTGCACGGCGTAGTGCTTGGGAGTGGCGATCGCTTTCAGGTACTTCGGGTCGTCTCCCTGCAAGCCGGTCACGAAGGCAACACCCAGCTTCGCGGTGAGGAAGGGATCTTCTCCATAGGTTTCCTGCCCGCGCCCCCAACGGGGATCGCGGAAGATATTGATATTGGGCGACCAAAAGTCAAGGCCAAAGAAGATGCTGTGGTTGCCTTCCCGCTGCGCTTGGTTGTACTTGGCGCGACCCTCGGTGGCGATCGTCTCGCCCTCGCGGTGGACCAGGTTGTGATCCCAGGTGGCGGCCATGCCGATGGCCTGTGGGAACACGGTTGCGTACCCGGAATACGCCACACCGTGCAGCGCTTCACTCCACCAGTCATAGGAGGGAACGCCGAGCCTGGGAATCGCCGGTGCGGTATGCTGCATTTGTTGGACCTTCTCCTCCAGCGTCATCCGCGAAATAAGATCGTCAACGCGCTGCTCAATCGGCAGAGAAGTATTCCGATATTGGGGTAGCGGCTTCTCCGCCTCTTGGGCAAAACCTATCGGGATCAACCAGCAAGCAAAAATGACGGCAAAGAGGAAATGAACAATCAATGGAATCGGAGATTTGTTTTTCGAGATGTTCATCAGACTCACCCCATAGGAAGATTTTGGGCTTGCAAGACTACGCAAAGCTTTCTGGCAGGTCGAATGCGATGTCGCGGTTGCTGATGAAGAATCGACCCGATAATTCGGCCCACTGAGGGAAGCATCCAGCCGCTTACACGTCCCTTTTGAGCCGCTACACAGTCCGCTGCGGTGCCAGAAACCGTGGGCGACTGAGCCCAGTCGTGGCTTCCTATCCTAATAGCGGATCGCGGGTTGTCTAGACCCAATTTGCGAAATGTGTTGGACATTTTGCGTAACGGCCCAAAGTGACCCAAGGCTCTTCCGATTCAGCTTGAAAACCGACAGGCATTCAGCTATAAAGCAACCGTGTGGCTTGATTTGCGCCACTTCAGAAGTGCTGTAGCGCCGGGCTTTAGCCTGGCACGTGCCGACCTGAAGGTCGGAGCTACAAGTTGACGCGCCCTGATTTGTGCCACTTGGGGCCATACGAAAGACCAGCCGGAGCAAAGGCATGACGAGAACCCGCCGCATTACCGGAATACCCCAAGTAGCCATGTTGCTGGAAACTTCGACTGAATATGGACGGGGGCTGCTTCGTGGTATCGTGCGTTACTCTCGTTTGCATGGGCCATGGGCACTGTACGTCGCTCCCGGCCATCTCGAACAAGCTTTGCCTAAGGCCAAATCGTGGGGCGGAACGGGCATCATCGCCCGCGTTCGCTCGCCTGAAATGGCAAAGCTAATCCGTGGTACGGGGCTTCCCGTTGTCGCCTCTTTTTTGGACGAGTCGCACTTGTCGGGACGAGCAGACAAGTTCGGCGAAATCTGCACGAATTCCGCGGCTATTGGGCGCATGGCGGCAGCGCACTTGGTGGAGAAAAACCTGCGTCATTTTGCTTTCTGCGGATTTCTCGGCTGCGCGTGGTCAGTGCGACGGGAAGAAGCTTTCGCTCAATACCTGAGGGAGCAGGGATTTCCGTGCCAGGCCCGCCGGATCAAGTTAGCCAACTGGATGCGGCGGCCACACTGGATTGAGAACTGGGAAGATGAGCAGCCCGTTCTCGTTGACTGGCTCAAATCGCTGCCCAAGCCCGTCGGGCTGATGGCCTGCAACGATATTTGTGGACGCGAGGTACTTCAGGCGTGCGCGGCCGGCAAACTGCGTGTGCCCGATGACGTCGTGGTAGTGGGCGTGGACAATGACGAAATGATGTGCGAGCTGTCCAGCCCTCCTCTCTCCAGCGTGGCTCTGGGCCTGGAGAAGGCGGGGTACGAAGCTGCCGGGCTCCTCGACGGCCTCATGTCTGGCTCCCTGGCCGGAGGGCATGTGGTGCCGGTCGAGCCGGTCTATGTCGTCACCCGGCAGTCAAGTGATCTCAGCGCGCAGGATGACCCTAGCGTGGCAACCGCCTTGCGATTCATCAAGAATTACGCTGGGCAAGCCATCAGTGTTCCGGATGTCGTCGAGCAAGCACGCGTGTCCCGGCGAACGCTCGAGAAGCGGTTCTCTCGTGCCCTTGGCCGCTCGATCGGTTCGGAGATCACGCAGTGCCGCTTGGAGCGGGCCAAACGGCTACTCCTGGAGACCGACATGCCCTCGTATCGCGTAGCCACAGGATCCGGCTTCGGAAGCATCAAAACCTTCAACCGCGTCTTTCGTGGCGCGGCTGGTGTTTCTCCACGGCGCTTTCGGCAGAACTCAGAAGGCTGACATCGTGCAGACGTGGTGCCCGCGCTCGCGACGCCGAATCCTTCTGAGGCTGAAACACAAAATCCTCCTCACTCGACAGGAAGCTTGGGCGCCTCCCCGCTCACCTTGTGCAGCAAAACCTCTCGCGTCTTAGCTTGAAGTTGTTGCGCCAGCTTACTTTCGGCCTCAGCCTCCTTGGTCTTCCCCATGGCCTGATAGGTCAACGCGAGCCGATAGTGGGCGTCAGCCCGAGACGGCTCAATACGTATGGCCTCTTTCAAAGCCGCAACAGCCTGGGGATACTCTTTCCTTTTCTCATAAATCCTGCCGAGATCGAGGTGTGCGATATGCAGGTTTTTTTTCAGCTTCAGGGCATCGTGGAGGAGACGCGAGGCCTCCTCGAGTTCGCCACGGCGAAAGTAGATATCGCCTAAATAAGCCATCGCCTGCGCTTGCCCGGGATCGTTCTTGAGTTCTTTTCGGAATTCTTGCTCAGCTTGGTCGAACTTCTTCTGTTTCCAGTAAAGATATCCCAACCCGAAGTGAACGTTGGGCTCGTCAGGCGCGACCGCCGCCGCTGCCTGGAACTCCTCGATAGCCTGCGTGGTTCGGTCGAGCCCGTCGAGAGCCTCGGCCATCAGCATGTGAGCGGCGGCTGACTGGGGATGCTCGCGTTGAAGCCCCGAGAAAATCTGTAGCACCTTCTGATATTGCCCACTCCACAGATAGCTCTCGGCGAGAACGTAAAGGAGTTGTGTGTTCTCGGGCTGCCTCTGGGCTACTCTCTCCAGATTTCTGGCGGCGTCCGCAAACCTGCCCGTCGCGTAGTAGGCCATGCCCAGGAGCGTCTCAGCTTGAAGATTGGCGGGCTCCAGCTCCGAGGCGCGCTTCAAGGGCGGCACGGCGGAGCGGAAATCCCCCATTTTGAAGTAAGCCAAACCAAGGTTAAGGTGAGTCCCGGCCGCCCGAGGATCAATCGCGAGCGCCTTGCGGTATACTTCGATGGCCTGCTTGTACTCGCGTTGCTGCGCCAAGGCCACCCCCAAGCCGTTCAACGCACGCAGATCACTTGGGAATTGGCCAAGAATGGCCCTAAAGTTCTCCACTGCTTCCTGGAACTTTCCCTGTGCCAACGATTGCTCGGCTTGCTGGTAGAGGCGTTGGGTGTCGGACGGCTGCGCCCAAGCGAGTCCCGCGAAAGCCCCAACAAGCACGGCGAAAACGAGGCTAAACGCCTGCACCGTGTAGCTCGCCGGAATGGGATACTTCAGCATGCTTTTCCCCAGGATGTGAATTCCAATGGGGATGATAGATTATATAGTGTCAACTCGAATCCGAGGAAAGGAAGGTTTTCCGCTTGATATTCGCCTTTTCTTCGCTTACCATGTTATTGTCAAGATTGACTGCCCGGCGCTCTCGAAACCCGTGGCGTAAAAAAGTCATTACAAGACTGCCCCCTTTATGAGGAACTGAGCGCAGCGCATTCCCTCATGGCCCGGAGGAACCCTCTCCAACAAAGGCCGAATACATTTGCGCAGACCAACCTGCCACCCCCACTTTTCGCTTGCGGAAAGGCGGCGGACCATACATTTACGCTGCCCTTGACACCGCACGAAAGCTAGTCTAGGCTGGCCCGTGCTGGCCGACCCGCTGGCCCGAAGGCCACATCAACATTCAGGACTTTTTCGCCCGCCGTAAGGAAGGAGTGCCAATCATGAAAGTAACTTCCGCTGTTCTAGCCGCTCTTGCGGTCACACTCGTCGTCGCGACGCTCCGCGCGCAGGTCGAGGAGCGTCCGCTGCCCCACCTGGTGAAAAAGGACGGACGCTTCGCTCTGTTTGTCGACAATGCTCCGTATCTGGTAATGGGCATAGAGGACCTGACGATGGGTGAGTGGCCCACGCTTCCAGGCGTGTGGCCCGCCTTGGAATACATGAATGTCAACACGGTCGAAATACCGGTCTATTGGGAGGATTTCGAGCCGCGGCCCGGACAGTACGACTATGCGGTGATCGACAGGCTCCTGGCAGAGGCTCGCCAGCATCACGTTCGTCTGGTGCCGCTTTGGTTCGGAACGTATAAGAACGGCCACCCGCACTACATGCCCGACTGGATGAAGCTGGCCCCCGACCGCTATTCACACGCGGTCGACAGGAACGGGCAGGCAGTGGACTCGCCTTCACCGTTCGCCACCGCGTCGCTCGAGGCGGACAAGAGTGCGTTCGCCGCTGTCATGGGACACCTTAAGGAAGCCGACCCGCAGCGCACCGTCATCATGGTTCAGGTGGAGAATGAACCCGGTAGTTGGGAGAGCGTCCGCGATTTCTCTCCGACTGCGCAGAAGGTCTTCGAGGCTCCGGTGCCGCCCGAGATCCTCAGGGCCATGCATGTGAAGACCGCTTCTTCATCCCCCAACTGGCAGGAAGCCTTTGGTCCCGATTCGGACGAGTACTTCAACGCCTGGTCGGTAGCGAGATACATTGGGCAGGTCGCGGCCGCGGGAAAGGCCGTTTATCCCTTGCCCATGGACGTCAACGACGCTTTGCGCGACCCGTTCGATCCGGGCCCTCCCGGCGAGCCAGGCGCTCCCGGCTCCTATGAGAGCGGCGGCCCCAGCGACAATGTGATTCCCATCTGGAAAGCCGCGGCGCCCGCCATCGATATTCTGGCGCCCGACGATTACCGGGGCGACCCCGCCGCGTATGTGAAGGATCTGGAACTCTATCACCGCGACGACAATGCCCTATTCCTGCCGGAGAGCGGTTGTTTCCGGTGTGACCCCGCTAGTGGAGACTTTACCCGTTATTTCTTCACCATGCTCGGTCTTCAGGCTATAGGAGACTCGGAGTCCGGGAATGCTCCCGTGCCTGAATTGGCAAGGAATTTCGTGTTGGTCGGCCCCATGCAGCGGGAGATCGCGCGTCTCAATTTCGAAGGGAAGCTCAAGGCCGTGGCCGAGCCGGTGTACTTCAAGGGTGGAGACCATGGCAAATCCACGCAGACGCTGCCGTTCGGATCCTGGAACGCAGTGGTGTCGTACGGAGCCTCCCGCCGAGGTCCGGACACAGGGAATCCGACGGCGGAGGGGCGCGCTCTGGTGGCCCAATTGGGGGACAACCAGTTTCTGGTAGCCGGATACTTTTGCCGCGTCGACTTCTTTCCGGCCGGCACCGAGCAGCAACGGAAGTCCCAGCATATCGTAGAGGGAACCGGACAGACTCCCTCGGCCCTGATTGACGGTAAATGGCAGCACCGGCAGTTCCTGCGCGTCGAACAGCGGGTAGCGCAGAGTTAGGCGTAGTTTGCCTTACTCTGCGGCTTTCTGTGTCGAAGGATCAAACTGGAGGAATGTATGCAAATGAAAATGAATGCGATGTCCGCGTTAGGTTTGATGGTGTGTACCGCTGCCCTGTCGATTCCGAGCGAGGCACAGACCGCTGCCGGTACGCCACACTTGCAGAAACAGGGTACTGCCACCCAACTGGTCGTGGATGGCAAGCCGTTTCTGGCTCTGGCGGGAGAACTCACCAACAACGCAGCGACCAGCCTCCCTATGATGGAGCCTATCTGGCCAAAGCTTGTCGCCGGCAACCTGAACAGCGTGCTCGTAGGTATCTCCTGGGCGCAGTTTGAGCCCGAAGAAGGGAAGTTCAATTACACCCAGGTGGATGGAGTAATCGCCAAGGCCAGAGAGAACAACCTGCATATCGTCTTTATCTGGTTCGCTGGCTGGAAGAATGGCACTTCCAGTTTTGCGCCGTACTGGGTGAAGAAGGATTACACTCGCTTTCCGCGCATTCAGATCGACCATGGCAGCACCGTATCGATCTCGGGTCCCGTCGAACTGCTCAGCACATTTGGTGACGCCACGAGGGATGCGGACGCTGCCGCGTTCGGGGCATTGATGCGGCATATCAAGGAAGTCGATGGCCCCCAACACACCGTACTGATGATGCAGGTAGAGAACGAAGTGGGCGTGCTGCGGGATTCGCGAGATCGATCTCCAGCGGCGAACCGCGCGTTTGCCGGGCCGGTGCCGGCGGAGCTGATGAATTACCTGGAATCGCACAAGGATACGCTCATTCCCGAGTTCCGTGCGGTCTGGGCGGCGAATGGCTACAAGAAATCCGGAACCTGGGAAGAGGTCTTCGGTCCCGGCAAGCCGGCTGACGTGGCGATTCCGATTCAGACGACGAGCCCGCCGATGAGCGCGAATGAACATGAAGTGAGCTGGAGGGAACTGCACTGGCCTTCGGATGAGATATTCATGGCGTGGAACTACGCGCGTTTCGTAGAGAGGGAAGTCCGGGCGGGCAAGGCAGGCTATGACATTCCCATGTACGTGAACGGGTGGCTGCAGCAGCCGAATCATGCCTGGCCGGGAGCGTATCCCAGCGGCGGTCCACTGCCTCAGGTGCATGACGTCTGGCGGGCCGGGGCTCCGGACGTGGATATCCTTGCGCCGGATCTCTACCTGCCGTATTTCGACGAAGTTTGCGAAAGATTCAGCAGGAACGGGAACCCGCTCTTTATTCCCGAGACGAGCACCGATGAGTCCAACGTAATCATGGCAGTCGGCAAGTACAATGCGATCGGCTTTTCTCCGTTTGGCGTTGACGGGGGAAGACCGATTCCCCCGGAGCTTGCAGCCACATATCAAATGCTCTCCCAGTTATCGCCGATGATTCTTGCGCACCAGGGGAGTGACACCATGACCGCGGTGCGGATGATCCAGGGAGACCCGCCAAAGCAGGTCAAACTGGGCAATTACACCCTGACGTTTACATATACTGGCCGGATCAGGGGCCTTCCTCCGCAAGCCAAAGGGGGAGTGGTGTCGTCTCCTCCGAGGCAACCGATTGGAACACAGCCGCCAGAACCCCTGCCGCCGCTGGAAGCGGCTGCAGTTGTGATTGCCACCGGTCCCGACGAGTTTTATTTCGGCGGAGGCGGCATGCGCGTCGACTTTACGGCGAACACGCCCGGACCGTCCAATGTGGGACTCGGCGTCGTGCAGCAAGGCAGGTTTGTGGACGGAAAGTGGGAACTTACCCGTTGGATCGAAGGCGATGATGATGCGCAGGGAGAGATCCTGGTGCTGCATCCGGGCACGATTGTGCGGGTAATGGTCTACCGCTTTCCCTAAGTTGAAAACTCCGATGGAGCCTGCATCGTACTGAAACCATCGCTGAAGGTATTTCTGCAGGCGCGCGTAATAGCGGGCACGGAGCCACCAGTAAGAAGCTTTCCGTCTGAATCAGGGAAGTTGTGCACCGACGCCGTGGCCCTGGCCCACCCAGATGACATTGAGGGCCCTTGCCTGTCGCCGTGGGCCCCCGGCGAGGCGCAGGTGCGGCTGAAGATCAGGGGTTGGATTTCATTGTTTCTGTGTACACAAAGCGAAGAATTTGGCTGTTCTTCTCATCACCCTCGGCTATCTGCCGGGTGTGCAATTGGCTCCAGATCTTCAATTCGCGTTCGCCACGCGGCTTGTCACCGCTCCTCACCAGAGCCTGACCCAGCCGGTAGTGAGCATCCGCGAGATTGGAGTCCAGCTTGACGGCGGTTTCGTACTCGGCCAGAGCCTCCGAATCCCTGCCGCGCTGGGAATAAAGAATTCCAAGCTGCAGATGGGCCTCAGCGAACTTAGGGTCAAGGCTGGCCGCGCTTTTCAGCAGTGCTTCGACCTCGGACGAATCCGCTGGTCCTGTCTTGGTGCGTGATGACCTCCACAGGCTCATGGCATAGGCGTAGCGGGCGCGTGCATTGTCAGGTTGGATTTGAACCAGCCGCTCAAGACGTGCCGTCACCTCGGCGGCCTTGGAAGGCGACACATCGTATATCTTCGCCAGGAAGTAATAGGGCCTGGGATCGCGGGGAT
>JBEKME010000039.1:0-48775 GCA_050008675.1 Terriglobia bacterium | reverse complement strand
CCCTGGCGCGCCCCTTGGCCAATGAAAAGTCACGCCCGCTAATCAACTGCGGAATCACTACGTTTTCGAGCGCGCTGAATTCCGGAAGGAGGTAGTGCATCTGCCACACAAAACCGACGCGCACATTACGATAGGTGGCGCGTTCCTCCCGGCGAAATTCACTCAGTCTCTGCCCCATGAAGTATACCTCACCCCTCGTCGGAGTGTCCAGAGCGGCAAGAAGATGGAGCAGCGTCGTTTTGCCCGTTCCCGACTCACCCACCAGGGCGACGAGTTCTCCCTCGCGAACTTCCAGATTCAGATCGTCGAAGACCACGATCTCCTCGTCGCCGGAGCGGAAAATCTTCGTAAGATTCACAGTCCGCAAAAGGGATTGAGTCATTGGATCATCGGGTCATTGAGTCATTGAGCCATCGGGTCATTGAGCCATTGGGTCATCGGGTCATCGGGCCATTGGGCCATTGGGCCATTGGGCCATCGGGTCATCGAGCCATTGGGTCATCGGGTCATCGGGTCATCGGGCCATCGGGTCATCGAGCCATTGAGTCATTGTTAAACTGAGCGATTTTGCGTCAATGGCTCAATCGCTCAATGACCCGATGACCCGATGACTCAATGACTCAATTGACCGGCTCTTGCCGTCCCGTAAGAGGCCGCAAAAATCGCCAACAGCTCGTTGGCTTCTCCCAGCAGGTTCTCCATTCGCACTCTGGGGACTATCCCGGTCTCAACGAGGATTTCCAACCAGAAAACCGTCTCGTCGGCCTCTTCGACGACGACTCCCATCTTGGACACAAACTCAGCTCGGGAGCGGGCCCGGCAAACAGCACGATAGTTCGCTGCAACCGACGTCCCCGCTCGCAGCACCTGTTTCCCCATGATTCGCGCCTCGTCATTCTTTGGCAAGCTTTGAAAAAGCCTGACGATTAGGATCGCAAACTGCTTGGTTCTCGCTCTCAACTGCTCAGGTGGTGTCGGCATCCGAAATCTTTCTTCCGGTTGTGACTCAGTTTAGCGGAGCATTTGCTCCCTTCAATGGCTCGATGACCCAATGGCCCGATGACCCAATGACTCGATGGCCCAATGGCCCGATGGCTCGATGGCCCGATGGCCCGATGGCTCGATGGCCCGATGGCTCAATGACCCGATGGCCCGATGGCCCGATGAATCAATCTCTTCATTCGTAACGCAGGATTTCCACCGGGTCCAGTCTGGCCGCTGATAGTGACGGATAAAGGGTCGCCAGAAAACTGATGCTGAGCGCCGCCAAGGCAATCCAAACTCCGTCCCACGGGCGAGCATGAAAAGGTACCGAGGCTAGCGCGTAAACGTCCGCCTGGAGCGGGACCAGCTTGTAACGGCCCCCAAGCCAGGAAGTCCCATAACCAAGAATAAGCCCCAGCAGACTCCCCAAGGCGCCGATGAGCAGCCCGTGAAGAGTGAAGATCGCCCACACCTGCCTCTTCCTGGCGCCCATGGACATCAGCACGGCAATATCCCGGTTCTTCTCCATCACCATCATGGCCAGAGTAATGAAGATGTTGAGGGCAGCGACCACCACGATCAGGCCAATGGTCAGGATGGTCACCAGGCGCTCCAGACGCAGAGCGCTTAGCAGGGAGTGGTTCTGCTCCATCCAGGTGGTGGTCTCAAATCCCTTGCCGGCGGCCTCCCGAATTTGCTCGGCCACGGAGGCGGCCTGGTAGATGTCATCAATCTTGAACTCTATCACGGAAGCCACATCGGCCAAATCAAACAAGCGTTGCGCCGCAGGAAGGTTGGTAAACGCCCAGGTGGCGTCAAAGTCATAGAAGCCGGAGTCAAACACGCCCACTACCCGGAAGTGGCGGAATTTTGGAACCACCTCCAGGGGAGTCAAATAACCCTGGGGGCTGGTGATGAGGATGGTGTCGCCCACGTACACCCCGAGCGACTTGGCCAACTCCTTGCCAAGAATGATGGGGTCAGCGTCAGCAAAAGTCTGCGAAAGGCCCTCGAGTGTACCCTCGCGCAGCCTCATAAGAAGGTCACCGACGTGGATTTCGCGCTGGGGATCAACACCTTTCAGGACTACCCCTTGAGCACGCGAGTGAAAAGAACCCAGGACTTCTCCGTAGAGTGCGGGAGCACACGCCGCCACATGCGGCAGGCTGCTGAGTCGCGCACCCAGCGCTTCGTAGTCTTTGATTCCGTCGTTCTTGGACCGTAGAAGGTTGACGTTGGCGGTGGCGCCCAGCAGGCTCTTTTCCAATTCTTCGCGGAAACCGTTG
Source organism: Terriglobia bacterium (assembly GCA_050008675.1). Lineage (GTDB taxonomy): Bacteria > Acidobacteriota > Terriglobia > UBA7540 > UBA7540 > CAVROP01. The sequence goes on along the minus strand of JBEKME010000039.1, from coordinate 46,505 downwards.
TTAATCGCCAGAGCCACAACCAACGCGCAGACACCAGCCATGACCCCTAGAATCGAAATCACGGTGACCACGGAGATGACAGATTGTCTCCGCTTGGCCTTCAGGTACCGCAGGGCCACGAATATCTCAAAACTCATACACAACCAACATTACCAAGATTTGTGTGTGGCATGGAAGCAGATTAAGCTATCAGCCGTCAGCTATCAGCTATCAGCCTCTGCGCCCTGTGCCCGTCTCCCCCGAAACGGGAGAGGGGCAGAGCGGCAAAAATCACAGCGCAAATCTACAGACTCCAGCCCTCTCCCCCTTGGGGGAGAGGGTGGACCGCGACCGGCGCTTTCACCAGCCGGCGCGGGCCGGGTGAGGGGGTCGCCCGCCTCGAGCGGCAAAAACCACAGCACAAATGTAGAAACTCCAGGCACCGCCGCTGATAGCTGATAGCTGACGGCTGACAGCTTTAGTAAGTAGCCCTCCCACCCGAAATGTCGTAGCACTGCCCGGTGGTGAACGAGGCCTCCGACGAAACAAGAAAATGAACCAGCGCCGCAACCTCTTCAATCTTCCCGGTGCGCCCCATGGGAATCTTGCTGATCATGTACTGGACCGTCTGCGGCGCGATGGTATCAAGGATCTTCGTCCTCACCACCCCGGGGGCAATGCTGTTCACGGTGATGTCGCCTTGGTCGGCAACCTCTTTGGCGAGAGCTTTAGTCAGCGCAATGACGCCCGCCTTGCTGCTCGAGTAAGGAACGAGGGTGGGATTTCCTTCCTTGCCGGCAATCGAAGCCACGTTCACGATCCGGCCGTACCGCCGCGCCAGCATTTCGGGAATCACGGCGCGGCAGATCAGGAAAACGCCCTTGAGGTTCACCGCATAAACACGGTCCATGTCCTCTTCTTCTAATTCCCAGAGCCGTGCTGTCTTCCCTGTGATTCCCGCATTGTTCACCACAATGTCGATTGCCCCCAACTCTTCCCGCACCCGGTCGATAGCGCCCTGCACGGAAGGGGCGGATGAGACGTCGCACTTCACGCCCATTCCCTCAATCGACTTGGCAACCGATTTCGCCGCTTCTTCGTTCACGTCCAGAACGGCTACTTTTGCCCCGGCAGCGTACAAACGCGTTGCGATTCCTTCGCCGATACCCTGCCCGCCCCCCGTCACCACGGCGATACGATTCCTCAAGCTGAAGTAATTCTGTTGCTCCATTTTGCTTCCTTTCCCTCGCCCGGGTCTCGATCTCTACAAACCAAACAGGCTTTCCCTTCCCAATCGCACCCAAGAAAGCAGTAGGCAGTAGGCAGTAGGCACTAGGCCGTGGGCGCGAAAGCGGGGAATCGTTGGCGGAGGTCGGCACGCTTCCTTTCCCTAGCATGCAGCCCTGGCCCCTAGGCCCCAACCCCGGCCGGTTGGCACCGGACACCTGAAACCCCTTCTTCTGACTTCTGACTCCTGACTTCTGACTTCTGACTCCTGTCTCCTGTTCTTCCACTCGTCACTGCCCTTAGGGCTCGATCCTAGTGCCCAACACTCGCAGGAGCGTTGCAAGCCATGCCGGGTGAGCGGGCCATGCCGGGGCCGTGACAAGGTTTCCTTCAAGGTGCGCTTCATCCATGTGCAGGTCAACGTAAGCGCCGCCTGCCGCCATCACCTCCGGCGAAACGGCGGGATAACAACTGCAAGTTCGGCCTTTCAGAATCCCGGCGGCGGCAAGAATCTGAGCCCCATGGCAGATGGCCGCGATGGGTTTGCCGGTATCGCTGAAGTGCCGCACAATCTCGATTACCTTCTCATTCAGGCGGAGGTACTCGGGCGCGCGTCCACCCGGTATTACCAGAGCATCGTAATCCTCCGGCTTCACCTCGTCGAAACTGGCATTCAGCGCGAAGTTATGCCCCCGCTTTTCGCTGTAGGTTTGATCGCCTTCGAAGTCGTGGATGGCCGTTCGGACCGTTGCTCCCACCTTCTTATCCGGGCAGACCGCATGAACGGTGTGCCCAACCATCTGCAAAGCCTGAAACGGCACCATGACCTCATAGTCCTCAACGTAGTCCCCAACCAGCATAAGGATTTTCTTTCGAGCCATTCTGCACCCCCTTCTCAAAGCTGTCAGCAAATCAGAAATACCCGTATTTCAGCCAGGCGTCCATAATATCTTTACGCTCGTCACCCCTCCCCGGCTCTCTTGCGTTCCCCGTACTTGGTGGCGAGAAAGGTTCCGACAAATACCAGCATTCCGCCGGCGAGTAACTCCCACCTGATCTTCTCCTTCAGTGTGAGGGTGGAGATGAGCACTCCAAAAACCGGCAGAAGATAAATGGAGAGCGAGGCTCGGGTGAGGTCGATGCGTTTAATCACCCAGAAGAAAAGGATCATGGCTGAGGTCAGGCAGAAAACCGCAATCATCCCCAGGCTCAGCCATACCGCGAACCCGAGGGAAGCCAGTTGTGGCCACGACGGCGGTTCGCGCACTAGCATCGCCACGAAGAGCGCCACGTCAGCAACTATGAAACTATAGACTAGCACCTCCAGCGGAGTGAATATGCGGAGCAGCCTCTTGCTGAAAGCGTTGTAGAATGCGCTCCCAAAGCAACCGACCAGGATCAGGGCGTTGCCGGCCAAATATTTGCCACGAAAGATGTGAACCGTGCGCCAGTCCACGTCCGACACCAGCAACACGCCGGCAATGGCCAGAGCAAATGAAATCCAGAGGAGACGGCTCATTCTCTCGCCCACCAGGAGCGTGGCGAGAAATGCGGTCAGAACCGGAATCACCAGAGTGATGACAGAAGCGTTGGACGCCAGCGAGCGTTTGACGCCGGAAGTCAAACAGACTTGCCCAACAAAGCAGCCGCCGATTCCCAGTATGACGAACCCCAGCAATTGCCGCCCGAAGCTGCCGCGCTCCCTTGAGAGCTCTCCGCTTTCCTTGCGCCGGCTGGAGAGGAGCAAGAGGCTTAAGAGAACCGTCGCCATAGCCATCGGCAACAGAGTCACCGTGATGGGGCCGAGTTTCCGCGTCGCGATCCTGGCCCCCGTGTACTGGAAGGCCCACATCAGATTGACCACAACCAGCACTAGAAAATACCACGTGGGGCGTCTTTCCCGAAGCTCACCGCTCTCATTCATCGCTGTCTCCTTCGACTACCGTCTCGCTGCGGGGCACCGCCTTGGCAGCGCCCGACGCCGTGATTCGCACTGGACACCCCGAAAGAAGCTTGGCAAAATGAAATGGTACTCCATTTCGGGGCGTGGCGCAGCCTGGTAGCGCGCTTGCCTTGGGCGCAAGAGGTCCGCGGTTCGAATCCGCGCGCCCCGACCAGCATCCCCAAGGATTTAGTGTCCAGTGCCTTCACAAGGAAGAATTGATCGAAAACTGGCAACTCGCGAGGCAAGGGCAACCCCTCAGGCGCATTGCCCCACTGGAGTGAGAATCATGGACTATCACATTGTCGAGGCGCGCTACGTGGCCGGCCACGTCGTGTGGCTCCGCTTTCGCGACGGGACGAGCGGCGAGGTCGATCTGGCGTCGGCTCTCCGCGGACCCATCTTCGAACCGTTGCGCAATCCCGTAGTATTCAGTCAGTTCCAGATTCATCCCGAGTTTCACACACTCGTCTGGCCGAATGGAGCCGACTTTGCCCCCGAGTTCTTACGCGATAATGTGCGCGTTACAGTATAACCGGCAAGTGGAGCCGACGCGCCATGTGGCACCGTTAAGAACACACGGCGGGCCACGGGTAGTACGCTGTGACGGAGATGTTGGGGGCGCACACATAAATTGCTGTGTATCCGCTACCGGCGAAACCACATTCCAGTGCTGGTTTGCTTGCAGGCCGCGTTTCACGTAAGAGGGTGTTGAGGAGATCTGGGAACGAAAGGGCCGCTCAATGACCATCACATTGCCGCTCGAACCTCAGGAAGAAGCCCGCCTCAAGGCTGCGGCCCAGGCCAAGGGCCTCTCGCCCGATGCATTCGTTCGCGAGGCTCTCGACAAGATTCTCGCTGAGGCGCCCGCTCAGCCGGTCAAGCCCAAGAAATCGGCCTATGGGCTGCTTGCCAAATATGGTCCTGGTCCGACTGAAGAAGAGATCGACGAGAACCGCCGGGAAATGTTTCGCGGCTTCGGCGAGGATCTGCCGTGATTGTCGGCGTTGAAGCGATGCGCCAAATCCCCCGCGCACAGGTGCCGGACATGCCGGATCGGATTGTGGCGGCCACTGCGGTTTATTTGCGAGTGCCCGTCATCAGTCGAGATGGCCGCGTAAAGTCCTCAAACATCCAGACAGTATGGTGATTTCCGCTCCGAATGCCTTCGCCGAGGCTGCATCGTTGCCGTCCGTAGCCAAAGCAAGCGCAGCGGGGATCTGTTTTGTGAGTCCGCAGCCTGCGATGGGACCGGAAGAAGAGCCGCAGACCTTGCGAAACAGGTCTGCGCTACCTTGCTCGCTTTGTGTTCGCGGGTGGGCCGACATTGCCCTTCATGTCGGGGACCGTTAAGAAGCCAGAACAGGCCACGGATAGGACGCGGTAACAGAGATGTTGCCCGTGTTCGTGGGGCGCATACATAAAAGGCAATGTATGCGCCACCCGCGAGCGTTCAACACCGACCGAGCCAGGTGCTGCCCGCCAGCGCTTGATGAATCCAAGGAAAAAGGAGTGTTACCACCACGCTGCCGCCACCGGCCGGTTCAATATCCGAACAACATTCTGGAGCAAGACCACCGCGCCATCAAGAGGCGACTTAATTCGTGTCGTTGCAAAAGGGGGCGCCGCAAGGTTATAATTTGGCGCATTAAACTCCGAACGGACTTTTGGGAACACGGTTCCCTTACGACGTCCGCTCGGAGTGTGAACAGCGGGGCGCGTTTCGCAGCCCGAGTAGGTCCTCGTGAGAATTCCGTACGGCGGCGCAAGCTGGGAGTTTGGGTGGTGGAGTGGGCCGGTGGACCTCGACGACGCCATCGAGTTCTCGGACCGCCGCTCGGCGCTGCTGTTTCTGCTTCCGTTCAAGTCCGACGCCCAGTTCATGTGGGGTCTTCGATACTTGCTCGCCGAATGGAACCAGGGATACGCCCTTTCGCTCCTCGGCGATCAAGAGGTGCTAGAGGAAATCGCCTGGCTGCTTGCATCCCGGGAGCTGTGGGTGAAGCGCAAGTACGATGCGGTTGGGGCAGCGTCCGCGACGCAAGCGGCCGCAACTCAGCCGCAGCCTGTGCCGCTGCCGCCACCTCCGCCAAAGTCTAGTGCACCGCCCGAGCCAGAGCCGGAAGAAGCCGTGTTCCTGCCGAACATCGATGCAGCGGCTATGGCAGCGGTTCTGCAGGAAGCAGCCCAGTCCGGCAAACCCTTCTGCGAGGAGTGAATGAAGCGTGAAGCCGCCCGGAGGGCGGCAGCAAGCTGATGGCTCACCGGTTTCTGACACAGATTCAGAATGCCCTGTGGCCCCGGAGCCAGCCCGGGTACTACAAGGTCTGGACCGTGCTCGATGGCGCCCGCGATCAGCGGATTTACTCCGCCGTGGTCGGCTGCTACCTGAACAATTGCTGCCTCTACACCGGCGATCTGCCCTCCGAGACAAAATTGACGGCGCCCTATCTTATCGAGCTCGACCGCGATGACCCCTTCACGCGTTACATCATCAACAAGGGCTGGGGTAACAGTTGGGGAATCTTTTTTCGGTCGCATTCCGGCATGGAGAGACTTCGACGGCATCTGCGCGGGCTTCTCGTGGTGAAGGACGAACAGGGCAAGCGCCTGATCTTCCGCTACTATGACCCCCGCGTCCTGCGCGTGTATCTCCCTACCTGCTTGACGCGGGAGCTTCAGACGGTTTTCGGTCCTATCGACCGCTTTTTGGTCGAAGGCGAAGATCCTGCCACCCTGATTCGGTTTGACTTTGACGCTACTTCTCTGTCGCAGGAAACCGTAAAGCTCCAAGCCACTGCGGTGAGGTGAAGGATGCTGTCGGAGTGGGTCCGAACGGTGGAGACAATTGAGGCGCAGGGCTGCGGGGGTGACGGCCGGGAACTCTGGCGAGAACTTCAGCGGCCAGGTGAGGCAGTAAGACAATCATGCTGACGATTCGCAGGAAGCAGATGGCGGTTTTCGCGGAGGTGGAGACCAAAAAGTTTGTGGACCGCATGGTCATTCACCTCAAGAAGTTCTTTCCGAAGCAGTGCGAGGCCATGGGCGAGTCGCAGCTTCGCGAGACAATCCGGCACGGGATCAAGCAGGCTGCTTCCTACAACATCAAGGCGCAGCGCGACGTGAGCCGATACGTCGATCTGATGATTGTTCTCGGCCACGATTTTGATCGCGACAAGCGGCTGCCGTGGGTCGGCGAGGTTCTCAGGACGCGCAACAGCGCTGATGTGCGGATCTCCGTGCTGCTGAAGACTGCCCAGAAGCACCTGAGGAGCGCATAGTATAATGCCCGACCCGACTCCGACCCCGGCACCGTCTTCTCCTGGGCCCACCCCGACTCCGGCACCCGTTTGCGCGCCCACCCCGACCCCGGCGCCCACACAGCCCCCTGACCAGGCTTTGGCCTCCGCTGCCTCCGACCCTGCTACCCAGAGTGCGACGGGCGACGTGGGTGCCCCCACGGAGTCTTGCAGTTCCGGGCCAACTCCTACGCCGACACCGGCGCCAACTCCAGCGCCAACTCCGACGCCGACACCGACAGCAACTCCTACTCCTACTCCCACTCCCAAGCCCACTCCCTACTGCTGGATTGATTCGCAGACCGTGGCGACCGCTCCCGCGAACCTGGCGCGAACCAAAATCGGTGTGGGAGAAGAAGTGAATTTGACGTTCTCGGGCGGCACTGCCACCTGGACGACCACCGGGGGCAGGCTTTCCTCCGATAGCGGCGCTACCGTCCGCTTTACAGCTCCCGACCGCGCCGCTTCCATTACCATCACGGCTACCGGTTCGACCTGCACCGCCACCATTCCTTTTAATGTGGTCGAACCTTCCGATGTGGCGCAGCGACAGACTCCTGGGACAAACGTCAAGCACACGGTCAACAAGCCGAGCACCGGGATGAAAATGGACATTTACTTACTCCCCGACGACGTCTGCTTTTACAATGTTGAAACGATCGAAGAGGAAGCCACTGCCAACGACACCGGTGTTTATGCTTTGATTGACGACAAGGCCCATCACCCGGACACCACCCCTTCCACCAACAGCATGACCGTGGTGGCGGGTCTGGGTACAAAATGCAACGGTCAAGATAAGGCTTACTCGGGATATCCACTCGGCACGCCTCCCTTTGCTCCAGGAAGCCGGATATGGGTTATCCCTACGAATTTTCGAGTCGGCGGCGGAGCCTGGAAGCTGATCAAGCCCGTGACGCAGCAGCACACATTGGCATCCGACGGTACAACGCTGACGATGTCCAAGGCAGGAGGACCCTCACCGGCGATTCAAGTCAGTGATTCAACGTCGAGCTACTGAGCCGCCATGCGCGCGATCTGGTGGCAATCTCGAATCTGCGTCGGCCTGGTTGCCGCACTTCTCGCTTCGGCCGGCTTTCCATCCTCGCAGGCGATTCAGAAAGCGAAGGAGAGAACAAAGACCATGTCGAAAGAGCTTAAGGAGGCCGGCAATCAACTGACGGAATTTCAGAAAACCAAGGAGCCCAACTATCTCCAAGCTGCAGTCGAAGCGATGGAGGACGTCGACCTCTCGGCGCTAGCTAAAGCCTTGGGCCCAATCGAAGCCCGGCGACAAGCCGCGAAGGTTTGGCTAGACGTGCTGACGGCGATCGACCGGAGCTTAGACCCGAACTTTAATCCCGATGACGTTCCCGAAAGGGGCGTGATTCCTCCCCCTTCAAACGGGGCACAGTTTCCCCCCGGAGCGGATCCCAAGGCCATCAAGGACCCAGCCGCCCGTGCCGAGTATGAGGCGGCGTTGAGAGAGAACCGACGGAAGGCGGAGCAGTACCGTTTGCAGACGAAGCTCCGCCGCTTGGATCCGCATGCGAGCACAGATGTGGAGAACTTTTTGACCCGCTATTACACTGCCTCGACTGCCGATCAGGAGGAACTGGATGGTATACTCAGCGAAGCGAAGCTCTCGCTCCCCCGAAAGCAAAAGCTCAAAGCCCTCTTCGAAAAGGAGAGCCCGCAAACACTGAATCGGGGCACCAACCGAAAGTGCTGTTGAGAACTGGCTCGCGGTGGGACAGGGTGGGCTCATGCTGTCGCCGTACCCGACCAGCTTCGGCTGGCGCTCGAGGCACGGCTGCCAAGCATCCGAGGTTCAGAGTTTTCTTAAACCCAGACGCTGTCTTCGGTGGGACGTGCTGTAATAGCTGTGCGTCGCAGGATTGACTCTGCGGGCAGCTTCGGCAGGCTGCACCGGCAAGACTAGCCTGGAGGGCAGGTCACTTGGTCCACAAGTTGTCCTTCATCATCCCGACACGCAATGAGTCTCTGGAGGTGCTGCGGTCCACCATCGAAGGATTGCTGGAGTCTTCGGCAGCCTGCTCCAGGGAGATCATCATTGTGGATGATGGAAGCGCCGTACCGGTGGCTCTAGTACGGCCTGAGCTGCAGGTGGTACGACACGAGGTGCCTGTCGGCGTGCTCCAGTCCCGTCGGCGCGGAGCTTCGATTGCTACGGGAAGCGTCCTCGTCTGGCTCGACGCTCACATGAGCTTTGCCCCCGATTGGCTTGAGCACATGATGGCCCATGTCGATTCTGGAGCATTACTTTGCGCGGCCTGGTGGGATTACGAACTGACCAAGCCGCAATGCTGGGGTGCTGATTTTCTCTGGCGGGCAGAACGAGATTACGCGAAGGGACACTGCCCAGGATTGGACTTCCGCCACCGCACTCAATTCCCTGGGGAAGGCGCCGTCGACGTGCCGATGGTGATGGGCGCCTGCTACCTGATGCTGCGGGAGAGCTACGAGAGAATCGGCGGCTTTTCGCCCCTCTTTCGCATCTGGGGGAAAGACGAGCAGGACATCTCCGCTCGCGCCTGGCTCGCTGGGCTGGGCGTGAAATGTGTTACCGGCGCCAGGGTTGGGCACCTCTCACGATCTCAGTTTCCGTATCCTGTGCGGTGGGAGGAAATCGAATACAACCAGCTTGCGATGGTGCGGACCGTATTCGAGCAGGAAACCGCCATGGCGCTCGAGGAACTGCTGAGGCCTGTGCCGCAGCAGGTCCAGGAGTGGCTGGACGAGACCGACTTTTCAGAATGGCGCAGCTTGGTCCAGTCCGCCAGAAAGATCAGTGATGCGGAGTTCTTCTCTCGGTTTCTTCCCGAGCTGCCTGACAGGATCGAGAATCATCAGCGCAAGGCTCCTGCCCTGGCATCGCGGACGAGAGACAAGATCTCGTTTGTCGTTACCACGCGCAATGAATCGGTGGCCGTGCTGGAGTCGACCATCGATGGATTACTGGCCACGTCGGAACGATACCCACGGGAGATTGTGGTAATGGACGACGCGAGCTTGACGCCGGTGAGCCTGTCCCGACCGGACGTGCGGGTGGTGCGGCACGACGCGGCAATGGGAGCGACGCGTTCACGGCGGCACGGCGCCGCGCTGACTAGCGGAGATGTGCTGGCATGGCCCAACGCCCATATGAACTTCGCGCCCGACTGGCTGGACTGCATGCTGGCCCACGTCGGCTCTGGGGCGCTCCTCTGCGCGGCCTTCTGGAACTACGAGCTGACGAGGCCCGTCTGCTGGGGCGCGGATTTCGTCTGGCGCGGCGAGAGAAACTACGCAAACAACATTTCGCCAGGATTCATGCTTCGCCATCGAACCAAGTTCCCCGGTGAGGGCGCCGTGGAAGTTCCGGTGGATATCGGCGCCTGTTGCATGATGCTGCGCGAGAGCCACGAGAGAATGGGTGGCTTTTCGCCCTTCTTCCGAATTTGGGGAACGCTGGAGCAGGACTTGTCCGCCAGGGCGTGGATCACGGGACTCGGCGTCAGATGCGTCACCAACGCTCGGGTTGGAAAGCTCACGCGATCCAAGTTCCCGTATCCGATAAGCTGGGAGGATATCGAGTTCGACCGCTTCGCGATGGTGCGGACTGTCTTCGAGGAACAAACGGCGGCAGCCCTGGAAGAGTTGATGAAACCCGCGCCCAGGAAAGTCCAGGAGTGGCTGGAGCAGACCGACTTCTCCGCCTGGCGCAGCCTGGTGCAGTCAGCCAGGCAGATCAGTGATGCGGAATTCTTCCGGCGATTTGTCCCCGACGCGCCGGAATGCCTCCTGAGAGATTAGCGTCTCGCCAGGGGGCACCCTCGGGGCCTAAGCAGTTCTGGGTGTGCACGCACCAGCAGACATCGCCGTCGGAGCGCGGAACGGTCGGGTCAGGCTCCGCTTCAATGAACATCCATTTGGAGCGGGGCAGGCGGCGGTGCACCGTGGGCCGACCGGGCTGGGGAGTCGGCTCAGACGTGGTCAGACCTCTCCTTTCGCGGCACGGAACAGGGAGCGCTTGACCGCGACGCGGGCGAGTTGGACCTTGTAGGCGTCCGAGGCAGCTCACCCCGTTTTCTTGCACAAAAATCAAAAATGGACAGAAAAACGATAAATGCGTGGCGGCTTAGGCCACCCACGCGTCGAAAAGGCTGAGGTGGGGCTTCATTTCGACCAGTTTTCATGCCGTCCCCGCGTATCTCTGCGAATTCGCGCTGTTATCCATTTCAGACTTGGGCGCAAGAGGTCCGCAGATCGAATCCGCGCGCCCCGACCAGTAAAGCAGTGACGAGTGACAAGTGACGAGTGAGAAGTCAGTTCCTCCGGCTCGTCACTTGTCACTGCCCTTCCCACCTTTCTCCAATCGGCGGGCAGTGGTGTGATTTGCGCGAAGGGGCGCTCCAAGCCGCAGTCATTCCCGCGAAAGCGGGAATCCACTCCACAAACCTTCGGAAATGAGGTATCCACGCACTGGATTCCCGCCCTTCGGCAAGCTCAGGGCAAGCTTTTCGCGGGAATGACTCGCGTTCCGTCCTCGCGCCGAGCGTCACTGGGCGGCGAACTGAAGAGTCTTGTTCAGGGGGGTGAAATCGGTCAGATACAGAGTAACTCCTTGCAGGCGGGGTTCGGCGCCGCGCAGTTGGGTCCATGTGTGGCGCCGGAAGCCAGGACCGATGCGCAGCCGACGGCCGGCGAGTTCATAGCTCGCGAAACCCTCTGCGAGCAAATAAGCGTTGGGCACGTCTGGCAGCGGAGCCAGCCCATCGCCCGTGAGTTGTCCTCCCGGCCGCAGCGTGATCTCGAGCACAAACGGAACCCGGTCGGTGCCGCCGACGTCCAGGGAGAGTTCGAAGCCGTCCTCGCTCTCGCGAACATCCACGCGGGACCGCAAGTGGAAGACATTGCTGTGGGCGCGGCGGGAGTTGGGCATCGCCAGCCAATTCCCATCCGCTCGACGATCCCCCGGGTCCAGGGGTTGCAGGTAAAATCCTTCTAGTTCCTGCTCCAGCCGATACATGCTTCCTGAACGTGTCAGGGGAGCGGAAAACTGCCCTTTGCCGAAAAAGGCGCTAGCCAGGCGCACCGCCTCGACCACCGCTCCGCCGTTCCGGAAGGAAAAGAACCGCGAGTCTCCGCCCAGCATGGTGGCACTGCGTTCGCCACGCCGGATATGCACGAACCCGGAAAGGGGGAAAAACTTTTCGTAATCGCTGGGCAACGCCTCGCGCGGCGGCAGGTCCTGCCGGAGTTCTGGAATCTCCATGAAGTAGATCAACTCTCCGCCCAATTGCTCGAGATGGTAACGCTCGATGTCGTCCGCGACGCTCGCGAAGCGTCCGTTACGGTCGTGGCGCGCCAGGAAGCGGTAAGCCTGGTAGTAGGGCCGCAGGGTAGCGGGCTGGAAGCGGTCCTGGCGGCGGGAGATGTCGGTAGCCACCTCGCCGTTGGGGTGCAGGAAGTAGACCATGGTCTCCAGGTTCTTCCGCACCGGATCGAACAGAACGGCACGGTCGAGTATCCGCCCAGCCGTCAGCAACGCGCGGTCGGTGATCGCATTGTAGATTCCGGTGCTGCGCTCGGTGAACTGTCCTTCTTCGTCCAGGTCAATGCCTTCGGCCAACCATTGGTCCAGGCGCGCGAGGTAACGAGGATCGGGAAAGAGGTGATGGCAGCGGGCCAGGGCTGACACGACGACCCAGCGATGGTTTGGAGTATGGATGCCTCCCGTCGTCAAGGCGGAGGCGCCCCGCTGGATGAACGTTTCCAGCGTCGCCTCCAGCCTGCGCGTCTCCTGATACTTTCGAGCCCGCAAGACCTCGGCAGCAGCGCATAACGGTTCCAGCACGAAAGCCACGTCTGGTGGAGACCCGAAGTTGGTGGTCGGGAGGTCGATGGTGCCGTCGGGATACTGGATGCGAACCAGGTGCTCAGCCGCGTGCTCCATCCGTTCAAGCAGTTCGGCGCTGCGGTGGTAGCGGGACTCCGGGGCCAGAAACAGGGCGGCCAGGTTCGAGAGGAAGCCGGCGGTGGCTCCCGGCTGGGGGATTTCATGCTCGTCGCGCAGCCCCCCATCCGTTTGCTGCTTGGGCAGCGATTCCTCCGCAGCCCTTTCCGCGACCTTCACCAAATCCGGGTAGATATCATCCCTGATCGGTAAAGTCTCTTCCTCCTTGCCGGCCAATCGTATCGACGCCGATGTCCCGAGTATGCTCAGGAATTCTCTTCGGTCCATAAGAGAGGTTAGAAGCCATTCATAAGTTTGCGAGCGGCGTTAGCTCGGAGCGGCCGCCAATTTAAAGGGGGAAAAACTCTCCTTCGCTCGCGGGAGGCACGGCGTTTGCCGGAGATGGTCTCCACAGCCTTGCCGCCCTCACTTCCCTCCCCCCCCATGGCGTTTCCATGTTGCTCTCCAGGCCGTGCGGTAATCTACACCTGACCGCCTCCGCATGCAATACCCCAGCCCAGTTCGTATTATTTGCGAGACCTAGTCATTCCCGCGAAAGCGGGAATCCACTCCGCAAGCCTTTGGAGATTTGCTACCGTCACCAGTTGGTATTATTTGCGAGACCTAGTCATTCCCGCGAAAGCGGGAATCCACTCCGCAAGCCTTTGGAGATTTGCTGTCGTCACCAGTTGGTATTATTTGCGAGACCTAGTCATTCCCGCGAAAGCGGGAATCCACTCTGCAAGCCTTCGGAGATTTGCTGCCGTCACCAGTTGGTATTATTTGCGAGACCTAGTCATTCCCGCGAAAGCGGGAATCCACTCTGCAAGCCTTTGGAGATTTGCTGCCGTCGGACTGGATTCCCGCTTTCGCGGGAATGACTATTGAGCGCGACATTTATAATGCAATGAACCGCTGCTCAAAAACCGGCATAATCGGGGTTTTTAAGAATGGCACCATTGCATTTATTATGCAGCTATCAATAGGTCTCGCAATCGCCGGTGGGCTTCGTGGTCATTCCGCCATTTTCGCGATATGAATGTCGAAGCCTGTCCCGGGCAGAAGGGTGGTCAGCTCGAAGGCCGTGAAGCCCTCACCCGCGAATTCGGTGCGCCGATAAACGCCGGGTTCACTTTCCACGGTCTCACGCCGCGCCTCGAAGTCTTGCAAGAAGGCTTGGGCAGCCCTCACGTCGGGATGCCCCGGGATCGTCGGCCGCGTCAAAGCTTCGGCAGCGTACGAGCGGATAAGCTTGGGCCAGTATTTCTCAAGCAGGGCGGTGCTGGCGAAGAGATCGGCCCAGATGATCTGATCGTTCACCGCCACCACGACGCCCACGGCATTCCGATCGCGCAATTCGCGCATCACTTCTTGGTAGGACTGCTCGAGCGGCGCGGCAACTGCCTCCACGCGTTGTTTCACCTCATCGTTGCTCATCACGCGGGCATAGGACGAAGTCGATTCGATCTCGCGGGCTGCCTGCGGACTGGCGCCCGAGGCCATCGCTGCCGCTGAGGCATGAACTTCCGACCATACCTTTTGTTGATCCTGTTCGGCCATGGCGCTACGCCGCACGCTGGGCTGCGCCATCTGAGTATGGAAAGAGCCGAAGTTGTCTTTGGTCGCCACCCAACGCTCGGGTTCAACGCAAAAGACGGCGAGGTCGATGGGTTCACTCTTGGGCGGGACAATGCGATCCTTGCCGACCACCCGGTCCTGCTTGCCTCCTGTTAAGATCTCGCCCGCCAGCAGAATCAGGGGACGTGCGGAATTGTTCACCAGCACCAGCCGGTCAACCTGCGCGCCCCCGGGAAAGGGTCGCACGCGGCCGCGAATGAGCGGCTGGAGGCTTCCTGCTTCGCTTACCACGACTTCGCCCGAGCGCAGACCTTCATCGAGGGTCAGGAAATCCCTCGTGTCATGTGTGCGGTCGGTGACCACCGGGAAGATGGTCAGATTGCTGCGCCTGATCGGCGCGAGCACTTTGTAACTCCACCCGGTCTCGCCCGCCGCGCCGCGCTCCGGCCCCAGGGGCAAGACCATCAAAGCTGTCATTATTGTCATTGCGCCTAAACCCAAGATTTGTTTTCTTCTCATGGTAGGTTCCTCCCAGAATTAGGGTAGTGGAGTGGAGGCGGCTTTACGCCGCCATTTGGTCCGTCAGTTGACGGATAAACTCGCCGCTACAACACTACCCAAAATAGTTGACCGAGGGCATCTGTCCCGGTCTACAGGAAGAACGGCTCAAGTTATAATTCTTGCATCCAACTGATTGTGGAAATTCGAAAATCGAAATTCGAAAATCGGCTCTGATGGAGTACAGTGGCGCTTTCGGCCGAAGTCATTCCCGCGCAAGCGGGAATCCACTTCCCAGCCATCTGGAAAAGTGCCGTCCACCCGCTGGATTCCCGCCTTCGCGGGAATGACGTAGTTTTGAGTTTCGGCTATTGCAATCGAAGATCGGTTCCACGAGCGGGAGTGAGGTCTCCTTCGAGTTTCGATTTTCGGTTTTCGATTTTCGAGTTTCGGCAATCCGATGAGCCGTAGCCAAGAAACCGCAACCTGCCTCGCGATGGCAGCCATCCCGGAATCGGTGTCTGCCAAGCTTTATCGCCAAGCCGGAGCAGAAAGATTCGGCCTGGCCCAGCAGGATTTCGCAAGCATTCTACAAGAGGTCGCTGCCAAGTACCTCCCTGCCGACGCCAGCCCATCCGAAGTTCTGCAACTCCTCACGAACTTGCGTGTCGAGGAACTGGCGCTGGCGCGCTCCTGCGCCCGGGGCAACGAAGCTGCCTGGGAGATCTTCCTGAACCGATACCGCGAGAAGCTTTATAACGCGGCGCACTCCATCGCCCCGGAGGATTCCGCCGCCCGTGATCTGGCAGATTCCCTCTATGCCGATCTCTACGGAACGCGGACGACGGACGGCCGGCGAGTCTCGAAACTGAACTCATTCACAGGCCGGGGCTCCCTCGAGGGCTGGCTCCGGGCCGTCCTGGCGCAAGAGTATGTGAATCGCTATCGCCAGCAGCAGCGACTGGTCAGCCTGGAAGAGCGGAGCGAGGCGGGCGTGCAGTTCCAGGCCGATGATCCCGATCCAACTCAGGCACTCGATTCGCGGTTGCAAGAAGCTACAGATCGAGCCCTCGCTTCACTTGCGGCGGAAGACAAATTCATTTTGGCCAGCTATTATCTCGATGGACGTACCTTGGCCGGCATCGCACGTCTGCTGGGCGTGCACGAATCTACGGTCAGCCGAAGGCTGGAGAAAATCACCGCCTCAACTCGCCAGGCCATTCGTGCCGGCCTGGTCAAGCGCGGCATGAGTTCCAAAGAGGCGGAACAAGCCATGCAAGTCGAGGTAAGCGAATTCTCCTTGGACGTTCGCCGACGGCTGGCGGAGGGGATAGGGAATAGGGAATAGGAAACAGGAAACAGGGAATAGGAAACAGGCGCTGCAAGAAAAAGGCTAGCAGACCGTTCCATAATAGGAGAGACCAGTGCGGTTCGAGTTCGCTTTATCCTGGGAGGACGGTCGGCACGCCACCTGCTGTCATTCTGAGCGAAGCGAAGAATCCCCGCATTTGAAAGCTCAATCAGTGTGGAAAAATGCCGGGATGCTTCTCCCGCAGGGCGGGATCAGCATGACGGACCCGAAAGTAGTATCAGACCGGAATTAGGTCATGCGCGGACTACCTAAAATCGTGCTCGAGCGGCTGAAAACAAAACCCGCTGCGCCAGGATCTTCCGGCGGTCCTCCGAAAGCTGCGGGTTTGCAGGGCTTCGAGCATCCCGATGCCAACTTCTTGGCGGCATTCGTGGAGAAGACCCTGACCAAGAGAGAGCGGACGCAGGTTCTGAACCATCTTGCCCAGTGTGCAGAGTGCCGCGAGCTTGCGGCTTTGACGCTCCCCGGGGAGGTTGGGGTGGCTCAGCCCGTGTCCTTGGCCGCCAGGCGGTGGTGGAGCGCCTGGCCGACTCTCCGTTGGGGCGCGCTGGCAGCGGCGTTGGGAGCCGCGGCCATTGTCATGGTCTTGCACTCATATCCGTGGAGAAGGCAGAAGATCGCCGCTCACCCTGCGGGCGCTGAGACCGAGCAGCGTGTGACGTTGATGGCTGCGGCTCGCCGGCCGGTGGCGGTGGAAGCCGAGAATACTCCGACGGCACCCCGGGCGCGCGAAATTTCGAGAGGCAGGAGCGCCACCTCTGCTGGCGCCTTGCCCTCCCCGCCGCCCCCTGCCAAGCGTGCATTCAAACCCTCGGTAGCATCCGAAGACACGCTGAAAGCCGAGACCGGTGCTGAGTCGCAGGCCGGTGCAACTGCTGCACCAGCGCAAGTCGAACCCGCTGCCGCCTCGCAGGGATTAAACGCTGCCCAGGCTGAGGGAATCTCCGCGCCAAGCAGTACTCCGTCGGCTCCTCGGGCAGCAGCGTCCATCCGTGTGGGGTCGCGGGTGGCGGAACCGTCACGGATGGCGTTCGCCGGGAAACTGAACCGTGCGGTGGCTCCGCTCGCGGCACTTTGGAGTATTTCAACGAGTGGCAAAGTGCAGCGGTCCCAAGACAGTGGGAGAACCTGGGAAGAAGTGCGCGTCGATGACGCGGTCACGTTCCGGGCGGTCCACGCCGTGGGCAGGGACGTTTGGGCGGGAGGGTCCGCCCTCTACCATTCCACCGATGGCGGCGCGATGTGGAAGCGCGTCTACCTAAACTCAGGCGAGAGCCCTACCACAGAAACCATTGTCGCTATTACTTCTGGGTCGCGCGACCTTCAGCAGATCACGGTCAGGACCGAATCCGGGGAGCAGTGGACTACCGAAGATGGCGGCCAGCACTGGCAAAGAGAACCCTAGAAGTCCGACCAGCGAAAACCCCGGACGCCTCAATCCCGCAAAGGCAAATTGTCACGCTGAAAGATCCAGCAAAGAAACTGTTGACAGCCGCCGATAGTACAGGTAGTATCATGCATCTAATTAAATGGATGTTGACAGGCTCAAGAAACGGCTCTCGGAAATCGGCGCTTCTCCTAAGAATGTCCGATTTGAAGACCTCGAGGCACTGCTTGAGAACCACATCTGCGGTATGTATGACCACTACAATCATCACGGCTCTGGCTCTCACCACGCCTTCACAGTGGGCGACCAGACATTCACCATTGTCAAGCCAAGCTCAGGCTGCGTAAAGGAAGTCTACGTGAGGAAGTTTCTTGACGCCATGGAAGAGCTAGGATTGTATGAGGGATGACTGTCTATGAAACCTGTTGATTACTATCTCCAGCTTAGCTACAGAAGCTCTGTTTACCAGGACACGGAGGGAGATTTCGTTGTTGAAGTGGACGATCTTCCTGGCTGCGTGACCCACGGGCAGACACCCGATGAGGCGTTTCACAACTTGGAGGAGGCTAAACGTGCGTGGATGGAATCCCGGCTGGCAGCAGGCTTGGAGGTCCCAGAACCACGGCGTATGGAGCAATACAGCGGAAAGATCTTGCTCCGAATGCCCCGTTCTCTCCACAGGAGGCTGGCAGAACAGAGCGTTTGGGAAGGGGTGAGCCTTAACCAATACGTTGTCTCGCTCCTTTCTGACGCATCGGCCGGCAAATATCGACAGGTTCACGACACCCCCCCCGTCCAGGTTGTGGCCTAAAATACCGAGCTTCCCAACGAGACCGGGTCGGCCTATATTCTCTCGGCCCAGCATCTCCGTGCAGTTCCCACAACACATCTGCTTCCAATTTCCGGCTCACTTCATAAGTTCGGCCAGAAAGCGGTCGTCCGGCTCCTCGAAAGTGCGACAAAGAAAACCAGCGAGGTGCGGGACCACCTTGCGCATCCAGTCGGTGGGGTCGGTCCAGAGGACCGGGCGCGGCGCCATAGCTTTCACGAGGTCCTCCAGGTCCCAATGGAGCGCGAAACCAGGAATCACTGCGTCGTGCAGGTCGCGAGCGATTGGGACTTCCAGGGCTGCCCGCAGGCTGTAGGGAGTGCGGTCGAGCCAGATCTTGCCGATTCGTGCGTCGATAGAAGCTGCCATTAGCAGCCACACGCCCGAAACGTTGCGGGCCGCGGCGCGGACGGAGCCGGCGTCGACGTCAGCCTGCGCGAGAAGCACGTCCACGCCGCGCTCAATGTCACCAGCGCGCATGCCCGCCAGATTCTTCCCGATCACCCAGGCGCGAATATTCTGCTTAGCGGCGGCTTGATCCTCGCCCGTGGAGGAAACCGGGACACCACGCGGCTTGAGGTTCAGGACCACCGCGCCGTGCGCGGCCAAGCGCTCGGCCAAGGGCGTGTCCAAATCGACCAGCAGGATCGCCGACTTGCGGCCGGGCGCGATGGGGGCATATAAGGTGCCTGAGATTTCCAGGCCGGGCTCGACTTCCAAGGCCAGTTGTTGGGTGCGAAAAACCTCCCCCGGCGCATCACTTAAGACGTGCACGACGGGCGGCCGGCCAGCGCCATCCCCGGACCACTTGCGGACTTCCGCTAACAACTGTTCGGTGCTGCCCTGGCTCATCCTCTGGCGGAAGCGGTCCAAGATCACTTGGTAAACTTGGCGGCCTTCCACTTGCCCGGTTTCAGTTGCGAGCAGATCGAAATCCGGCGCCATCTCCACCGGCTCTTCGCGGAAGTTGCCACGGCCGTCTTTCAGCCAGCGGATCATCCACTCGTAGATCGCCTCGCGGATTTCCAGGGGCGTGCCGTGCGGCCCGGGACCGACCGCCCACCGGATATTGTCTTCAGCGTTGTAAATCCGGTACCAGTCCAACGCTTCCTGGTAAGCGTGGCGTGCACCCTCGATGGGGAAGAAATCGCCGATCGTGGAATTTATCAACCAAGGCTTAGGTGCGAACAGCTCGATGTAATCCGCCACATCCAGGCCCGAAGAGAGGAAAAAAGGGAAACTCTGTTCGGAATCCCCGGTGGGTCCGGCAAACAGTTGGCGCCAGGAATTTATGTAGCAGGCCGGCGCCGCCACCTTGATACGCGGGTCGAGCGCCGAGATATAGGTAGTCAGCGTTCCGCCACCCGAGCAGCCGGTGCAGCCTATCTTTTCGCTTTCCACCTCCGGCCGGCTCAGCAGGTAGTCGAGCGCACGCTTGGCGTCCCAAATCCGGTAGCGCGCGAAGTTTTCGCCCGCCAGAATGCTTTGCGCGCCGGCCTGGAAATGCTGATCGGTCGCGCCGCCGGCGAGGGAAGCTTCGATCCTGCGGTCGTAGGCCTGCTGGCGCTCGCCTTGGCCCACCGGGTCGTAAGCCAGCACTACGAAGCCTTTCATGGCCAGGTTCGCAGCCATGGGCTGCGCGGCAAGCTTGCCCTGCTCCCAGTGGCCCATGGGCATGAGCACGCCCGGGTGCTTTCCGCCTTCTTTCGGCACGTAAAGGTCGGCCGTTACATAAAACTCAGGCAGGCTTTCGAAGATAACTTTCTCGATGGAGTACTGCGACCGTTCGATCCGGCCCGTGACTCGAGCATTAAGCGGCCCGTTGTAGTCCGGGAGGCCGGCCAGCAACTCCAGGATTTTGGCGCGCACCCATGCTTGACGCGCTTGCGCTTCGCTGACCGTGCGAATCCTCGCCACAGTGGCCTCGCGCTCGGAAAGCTGCTGTTGCGCGATCCTGTCCATCCACTGGAGTAAACGATCGTCCCCCGCCCCCAGCGGAGCGAGCGTTAGAGTGCAGATACAGATAAGGAAGATTTTCCCCATGATGTGAGAACCCCCTCGAAATTTCTGACCTGAGCGAGAATCCGCACGAACCGCATTGAGAGTCTACACCCAAGCCAAGTACTGTAGCACTAGGCGCCAAGTTCTCCGCGCGGCGCGAAGAAAAGCAGATTCATCTCCCGCAAGGCGGGATCAAGATGACATGTCATTCTCAGGATGGTATGTCATTCTGAGCGGAGCGCAGCGCAGCGAAGAATCTGCTTTTGGTTGCGGCTATGCCGCGCTGTGAAACTGACCCTGGAAGATTCCACTTCAGGCCGCCTCCGAGGTCGCACATCTCAAAAAGGGGGCTTCGCGAAAGGTGGTGACAGCTCACCACCCGCGGGCTGGCGCAGACGGTCGCCTTTTAGCGCCTGCGATCTCCCGAAGCTTTTCGTAGCGGCTGGCTTTAACCGGGCAGCTTGTCACTGGTCACTCGTCACTTGTCACTGCTCTTGTGAGCCCGCGCTCGCTCCAGGAATGGGAGCAAGGGCGCAGGCGTCCAGAAAGCGCGGTGCGCGCCTACTTGACGGTGATTGATAGAAACCCGGAAGCGGTGCAAAAAGCGCTCACGAATAAGTCGTGAGATGCGAAGGGTATCAGGCATGAGAAAACCCCACAGTCACGACTGCGCTGACCGTAGCTACCCGCTGCCCCCTCCGGCCCCCCGATTGGCCACTCTACGTATGTCTTGAATTACATTCTGTCTTACTATAAAGTAAGACAGGAGGTGAAGGCCATGCTGAAAGCCCGCGTATCCTCGAGAGGACAACTGGCACTTCCCAAAGAAGTCCGAGATCAATTGGGACTGGGCGAGGGCGTCTCCCTGACGGTGAGGGTTGAAGGCGATGAGGTGATCTTGCGGAAAGCGGTGGCGGGGAACTGGAGGGAGTGGGAAGGACGCTTCAAAGGTTCCGATCTCCTGGGGGATCTGGCTCGAAACCGGCGAAAGGAGTTGACGCGTGACCGCAAGCGTTCTTGACTCCTGGGCGATGATCGGCTGGCTCCAGGGCGAAGAGCCGGCCCGCGCCAAAGTGCGCGAACTTCTGGAGCAGGCTTCGCGCGGCGAGACCAAGGTCAGCATCTCGCTGCTCAACATGGGCGAAGTCTTCTACCTGATCGCGAAGCGCCACGGGGCCGCGCCCGCCGAGCGGTTCCTTGCTGACCTCGCGATGATGCCGATTCAAGCGCTCCTCCCCGACCGAAGATTGATCCTGGGTGCGGCTCGCTTGAAGAGCCGCTACCCTGTTTCTTACGCGGACGCGTTCGCTGTGGAAACGGCCCGGGAGCAAAACGCCATCCTGGTGACTGGAGATCCCGAACTGTGGCAACTCTCCAAACGAGAGCCCATCGAGCTCCTTTGGTTGGGCAAGAGACAAACCCACTGACACCGGCCGCGGGGGCAACTTGCCACACGTCACTTGTCACTGTTTTTGACCTCGTTCGTCTATCGTCAATCGAAAATTACTTGCGCGGGCTGGCGCAGACAGTCGCCTCTTAGCGTCTGCGATCTCCCGAAGCTTTTCGTAGCGGCTGGCTTTAACCGGGCAGCTTGTGACTGGTCACTCGTCACTTGTCACTGCTCTTGTGAGCCCGCGCTCGCTCCAGGAATGGGAGCAAGGGCGGTGGCGTCCGGAAAGCGCGGTGCCCGCCTACATGACGGTGATTGATAGAAACCCGGAAGCGGTGCAAAAAGCGCTCATGGACAAGTCGTGAGACGCAAAGGGTACCAGGTATGAGAAAAGCCCACGGTCAGAACTGGTCGCCCGCCATTAAGATCGGCGGACTTTCAGCCGTGGCCACGGCGTGGCTACCCGCTGCCCGCTACCAAAGGGTTTTTACCAGGGGGCATTTGCGGATGCGTTCGTTTCGGGTGATCAACGCCAGGCCCTCGGCGCGGGCGGTGGCGGCGATGAGGCGGTCGGCGGGGTCGAGGGGGAAGTCCTGGGGGAACTGCGTCGCCAGCGCCGCGACTTCCGGGGTAATGGGTTTGACGGTCACGCCCGAGCGGTCCATTACTAATTGCACTGAGGCTTCAAGGGTTCCCGTCGCTTCCAGCCGGCCCCGTGAAAACAACAGGGCAAGTTCCCAAAGGCTGATGGCGGCGATGCCGATTCCCTGATTCGCTCGAGCCCGGCGAATCGCGGCGGCCGCGCGGCGCGAGAGTCGCGCCGGGTCCGCCACGAGCCACACCAACACGGGGGTGTCAAGCAGGATCACCGCAGCCCCTCCCAATCCTCAGGAGGCGCCAGGGGTGATTCAATATCTCCGACGATTTTAACTACGCCCTTGAGACATCCAAAGATGTCGTTGCCGGGTTTGTCCGCGGGGACAAGTTTGGCGACAGGTTTACCCCGCTTGGTGATGATCAAGGGATCCCGTGTCTTCTGAACCTCGTCCATAAGTTTCAGGCACCGCGCTTTGGATTCCCCCGCCCGCATGGTCTTCATGGTCATATTCTCATACCCATGGTCATAATATCATGACCAAGCGGCGAGGGTACAACTTAACGATCAAGAGGTAGCGCAAATTTGGGTAGTGGGTCAATTTGCTGCTGTAGTGGCGATCCCGCTCCGAGCGGGATCGCCAAATGGCGGCGTAAAGCCGCCTCTACATCAAATTGACCCACTAACCAATTTTGTTCTTCAACTCTGTGGCTTGACGATAGCCAGTTTGCCCATGTATCGGAAAGCGCGAATCCGTTCGGGTAGCGCGGACCCCCGTCTTTGGCGGGTGGCGCCGACATCGCCTTTTATGTCGGCGACCATTAAGAAGCCACGACAGGCCACGGATAGGACGCCGTGACGGGGATGTTCCGCGTGTTCGTGGGGCCCACACATGAAAGACAATGCCTGCACCCGCGAATTTTCTGACCTGAGCGAGAATCTGTACCAACCGCATTGAGAGTCTACACCCGAGCCAAGTACTGTAGCATTAGGCGCCAACTTTTCCGCGCGGCGCGAAGAAAAGCAGATCCTTCTCCCGCAAGGCGGGATCAGGATGACATGTCATTCTTAGGATGGTATGTCATTCTGAGCGAGGATAGCCGAAGACCGTTATCCGTGATGTCAGAAACGCAGCGCATGGCAAAGTGGGTCCGCCCTCTCCCAAGGGGAGAGGGTGGACCGCGACGCCGCTTTCTTCAGGCGTCGCGGGCCGGGTGAGGGGTTAGTTGCGGGGCGAGGACGGCTCAGACAGGCTCGGCCCAAGCTGCTCAATGGAAACGAGTAATGCGTCGAGTTTCTGGAGAGCGGAGCGCAGCGTAGCGAAGAATCTGCTTTTGGTTGCGGCCATGCCGCGCTGTGAAACTGACCCTGGAAGATTCTTACCCAGAGGGGTACACAATACTTCAAATAAGTTGTAGTATTGTGTTATGGGGAAAGCGCGCAAGGAAGCTGCCAAGAAGCTGTACGAGATCGCGGAAGGCCAGCAGGGCTTCTTCACAACGAAGCAAGCCAAGGCTGCGGGGTTCGCGGAGAACACTCATCCCTACCACGTGCAAGCGCGAAATTGGATTCGGGAGTACCGAGGAATCTATCGACTCCCAAATTTCCCTCAAAGCAAGCGCCCTGACCTAATGCTATGGTCCCTGTGGTCGAGAAACCGGGCAGAGGTCCCTCAGGGAGTCTACAGTCACGCGACAGCTCTTAGCATTCACGACCTCTCGGACCTGATGCCCGCAAAACTCCACATGACCGTTCCGACGGGCTTTCGTCGAAACAGCAAAATTCCACAGGTACTTGTCCTGTATTACGACGACCTTCCCCAACGCGATGTAGAAGCCATCGATGGAGTCCCAGTGACAAAGGTTCTGCGGACGGTCCTCGATCTCCTCACTGCGGGTGATGTTTCTCCCTCAGTGCTGCGGCAGGCGCTTCGTGAAGGGCTCCGACGCGGGCTAATTCGACGGAGCGAGATTACAGAAGCGAGAAATCATTCCCGGGATGACAGGAAGGCACGTCAATTCCTTCTGACGGTCGCCGCATGAACGAACCTAAGACCTATACCACTGCCGCTGCTTTTCGAAGGGCGCTGGAAGTCAGACCCCAGGATATCGCAAAGAGAGAAGCTGTCGATGAGCAAGACCACTACTATCGCCAAAATGCGTCGTAACGGCAGGCTTGTCCGGGTCAAACCGGACGGCACCGAAGAAGCGCTGGACACTCCGCCCCTGCCTCCGCTGAGTGCTGCGGAAATCGAAGCCGCTGCCGCCCGCGACCATGAAAACCCGCCGCTTACCGATGCGCGGCCAGGGCAACTGCGTCCCGCTCCGCGCGTCAAGACCCTCCGCCGCGCCCTCGCGCTGAGCCAGGAGGAGTTTGCCGCGCGCTACCACATCCCTCTAGGCACTCTAAGAGATTGGGAACAGGGCCGCTCTGAGCCGGACCAGCCAGCTAAAGCCTACCTCACCGTCATCGCGCGCGATCCCGAGGGTGTCGAGCGGGCATTGCAGCCTGCGCCAAGCTGATGAACGTTCGTCCGAAAGGCTGGTTTGCCAAGGACAATCAGCAGGCAGACGCCGGGCAGGAATGCAGCTCGACGTTTCGCCGCCCCCGCCAGCGCCGCAAGGCTCGCCAGCGTCAGCAACGCGTACAGCAAGCGTAACGCCGACCCGCTTTGGAGGTCCGCGGCTTTCAGCTTCAAATTCCCGCCTTCTCATCGGCTGGTCCCGCGCCTGCGGGACACGCGGTCAATGGTCAGCCCGCATCGGCTCTGCTGTTCGGCGGCGTCCACGGGCGCATCGAGTTCGTCCGCGCAGACCTCTTTTGCGGGTGTGCGGTTCGTCCCCAATTGACAACAAGAAACCGCGGACCTAAAGTCCAGGTCCGCGCTACGCTTGCTGCAAACCTACGGGCAAGAAGGTTTCCCTGGCCTATGTGTACCGCTTGCTCCACCGGCACCGTTGGCGAAGGCTCGCACCTCGTCCCCGGCACGTCAAGGCCGACCGCCAGTGGCAAGAGGAGTTCAAAAAAACCCCTCCAACTCCTCCCGGAAGCGGTAGGGGGATGCCCGCCGGGCGTGCCGGTGCAAGCACAACGGCAATGGGAATAGAGCCACTGCAGAAGACAGCTTCCGAGTGCGGGACGGCAATTGAACGGATTCTTAAACGAAGCGGCGTCACACAGGGTCTATATTGGCCGGTGGCCATTTTCCGTGATGCCGACTTTTCATTCCCAATCCATGCCAGCGTCGGAACTATCTTCGGAGCTACAACTTGCGGTGTGACGAGCGAGTAGATCCTCCTGCGACCACTTGAAGATAATTTCCAATGACGCAACTGGAACTAAGCGCTTGCGGCGGCGGACGCTAATCCCTGCCTTCTTACCGCATTTGGGCCCTAGTTCACAAATTAAATTTGGCCGCCTTGCGAGGTCGCTGCATGTTCCTGACTGAGCGGGGGTAAGAAATCTCAAGAAAATGGTGAAATTGGAATTTCTGGTAGGTACCAGGCTACGGTCAGTAAACCATTTTCAACCGTTGGACCCTCCCGTCAGACGTTGCGTCGTGACGGGCATAGTGGGTTTCGGTTCCATCGTCCTACCCGACAACGTGACGCTCACGCTTGACGTGTTTTGACGTCTGTCTCAGGGTCACTGCACCCCCGACCGTGTTCTGTCTTTACATTTGACAGGTTGGCTACACCGACATTGGTCGCTGGAGGACAGTTGACAGGAAGGGGGTGGGTTACCGACGTACCAACCTCAGGGATGACAATCGTGCCTTTCTCCAAGTCCATTTTCCCGATGAAGTACCTCAGCGCTTCTGGCCAAAGTAGAACGCCGTTGAATTTGCCTACCATCCCGAAATCCCGCCTTCCTTGCCTCGTGCGCTCCCAATTATGGTCTGCTTGAAGCCGCAGGAATTCATAGACAAATGAGTCGACAGGGTCGAATTTCCAGCGTCCCTGATCCCTGGCGTCGGTGCAATCGTCACACTCGTAAAGCAGCCGTAACTTCCACAACATGGGAGTCCAATTCCAGCCTGAGAACCCGAAAATCTCACATACTTCGAAGAGTTGCGCATACTTTCTACTAGCGTTCTTGACGGCATCCAGAATATCCGCAACGAGCTTGTAGCTTTGGACCTGCTCAGGTTCGCTGCCGCTCAAGCAACTGCGCAGAATCTCGGCTCCGTCCAATTGCCAAGGAAAGCCCTGGCCGTCTGGGGGCGACTTCTTAACGGCCTTGTTTCTTACCAGCCTCCAAATCAGCGGAGCCAGCCCAATCTGCACATTCCTCACAGGGGCATAAATGTTCGGGGCATCAATTTGCTTGAATAAGTACATGCTTGATTCCTCCCCTGGGCAAATCCTCCAGGCAGTTCTTACAGACCCTTACTTTTCCAAAACATCGAAACACTGTGGCGGCTCGTAAACCCACCGATGAGATTGTCCGCAAGAACACGGCGAAGCGTTTCCCTCACGATAAAAGCCAACGCATCATCGAGGACACTAATATAGTTTACTCGTCCACCTAAGCTGTCCCGTCCAGCCTCTGCTCCAAAATACTTGTTAGGTATGCGCTCACCATGAGCAATGCAGTTACGGACCACATTGATGTCTTCGATGATGTCGCCTATGGTTGTTGGGTTAGGTTCCATGAATTCAAACTCAGGATGTTCATTGGGTGGGTAGATAGGCGTCGTCTCTCCCAAAAATCCCCTGACCCTGCGGACGAGTTTTTCGCTACTGGGCGAGTAAAGAGCGTGAAGGGCGGAGGAACCCCAGCAAAGATACCGCCACTTCCAATCATTCACCTCGTACCCCATGTTGTAATATTGCACCGCCATCCGAAAGGGCCAGTATTCGCCGTGCATAGCTTTGAGGAAAGGGCAAATGAGCGTATGTAAGTTCTCAAGGTCTTTATTCCGAAATTCAAACAATTTCAATGCCTCAGGAACATCTAAGGCGCTGTCGGGAAAGGTGACCCCACGTTGGTCCACCGTTCCGCTTTCGGTGAGGTAGCCTGTGACAGAGCCTTGACGGCGTGTTGGTCGAACTATTCGGGAGCACACAAAGACCTCGTTTATCAATTCGTCGTTCCTTTGGCCCATTCTCACGGACTCTTCGTAGGTAGGAGCCTCCGGGGGGTCGTCGTAGCGATGGACCAGAGCATACTTCACCGTGCCCTCGAAAAACCGCAGCCGGTGCAGACCGACTTCGACTTTCATATACTCAAACATCGAAGGTGGCAATAGCTCTGATACATCAGCAACCTCGACGTTCGGCATGATGCTGAACGGTAATTGAGACAGGTCAAATGGTTGACTGGAGAATCTTTCCAAAGGAATGAGTTGGAAGGCAATTTTCGTAGCCATTCTTTATCCGTTCTTCATCGCAGTTCGAGGGACTCGGGGATCGCCGCTACTCAGCGGCCTCTAGGAACACTGACGCGCTATATGGCACTGGGCTGGAAATTCCAAGCTGATCACTTACGGCCCTGATGCCCGTGTCCCACTCCTGCCGGGTCGTGGGTGAATGCCGGTCCCCCGTGAAATACACGTTGGCGAGGTACGCATCAACTTTCCCAATCTGCCGCAGGAAGTAGAGGAATGCAAGCCTGTTGGCCGACTGGTACAGGCGACCGAGCCAATCGGCGTCCGGGTTCATGCCCAGCCATTCCTTCGTTCGTCCAAGTGACGACTGAATGAGCGACAGCGACCCGCCCGACGCACCGCAGCCCTTCCCGTACACCTCGGGGAAGTGGCTTTTTGCCTCGACAAGCACGCAACCACCACCGTCCAGCCGTGCGAGCGCATCCCAGCACGGACCCCCACGTGGCCAGAATTCACGCAGCTTTGGAGCGAGATGCCCAGCGCCGATAATTTCCAGGAACTCCTTATCTCGATATTCGCAGTAATCGTCCGCCGCCAGTGGCGAGACCCAACGGATTGCGAATTCTCGAAGATTGTACGCCTTGAGCGCCTCGGCAACCGCATGGTTTAGTTCCGACGTGCGCTCGTTAACGTATGTCTGAATCTGTCGCTGGCTCCCGGCGTAAGCTCGTCCGGTGCTACCGGTGCGTGAAGGGTATTTCGGGCAGGGCATCGATGGTGCCTCCGTGACGATTCAGTTTTGTACCCCAGCGGCAACCGCACGTGGTCAATCTGTTTCGTACACATCTGCCGAATGTTCCCACGGACCCAGGTTAGTGTTCCCTCGCCTTGGCTGCGTACGGTATGCCAATCTTTCAAAACGCTGACCTGTGAGGACTGGAATTTCGGAAATGCTGGCGGAATTGACAAACAGCATCCACGACTGAACTCGCCGAGGTCGTCTCTAGGCCGCTGATTTGAACAATTCCACCAACCAATCCGTTGCTCTGGGATAGTAGTCGGCGTCCAAAACAAATTCCTGTCCATAACCGACGGTCTTCACCGTAGCCCATCGCCCACCCGTCCCCCATCGTTTTTTGTCTTTGTGATGGGATAGTGGGGGCTTATCTGGAAACGGATACATCCACGCCGGTAGACGCCAATTGCATCGGGTTTCTCCAGGCCCGGTCAGCAGAAGCTTCTTGTGGAATTCCGTGAATACGCCCCCGCCTGGAAGTCGAGTGGACAGACCGGGAAGTTCGAGGCGCCTCCGGGCAATGAAAACAGCGTCTACGGGTTTTCTAAGATTACAGTACCCATCTCTGTCACCACGAACATGAGCGTGGTCGTTTGCCCATTTTGGGAGAACCGGTTCCGCATTGAACCAGCCCCAAACCTCACCGACTTGCAACCAGCCGAAAATCAGATGGACGTCTTGCCTTTTGGGGTCGGACTTGAAATGCCCGTTCGCATCTTGCAGCCGGTGGAACCAGCCGAAAAACAAGAAAAGGTCACCTTCCCGAACGCCCTGGTTGAGGAGGTGGGCACAGGCCTTATCGGATTGCCCGAAGATGGGCAACCAGCCCTCCTTTCGGACGAGGTCGCCACGGATAAGGTCAGGGTCCAAGTGGCAGAAATCGGTCCTTTTTATCCGGGGTTTCCCCTTCCGATGGTTGAAGGTCAAGTCCTCAACCATTGTCCCAAGGTCGTCTGTGTCATTGCCTAGGTCGTCGTACGTGACACGGTAGCGGGGTGGCGGCGGGTCCCTTTGGTCCCCCAGTGACGGAATCGGGAGAGAACGCAAACGTCCGTCGGGAAAAATCGGGCTTGCGACGCCGCCGTATCTTGCGTCAAACCCTTTTCGACTGAAGATTATCTTCATGGGGTTGACTCCCGAACCATAACGCCCCCCGAACAAAGAGAATCAATTCGGTCACCGCTGTGTTCACATCCCTCTAATTTTTCCCAGACCCAAATGAGGTCGGCAATCGGCTCCATCGGAGTGACTCACGCATCGGCAGTGGGTTGGGCCAACTCGAAACCGTCAAGAAACCAGAGTATTTATTCTTCGAGCCAAGGCAGAGCTTTTGACGGACCGTAGATATAGCCGCCCTCAATATAGAACTTACCGGACTGTCCCGGCCCGTAGATGTACCCGTTCTCAATGTAGTAACGCCCGGAGTTTCTTGGGCCATAAACATACCCGTTCTGAATGTAGAAGCGTCCTGACTCTTCAGGGCCATAGATGTACTCGTTTTCAATGTAAAAGCCCGTGTTCATTATCCCCCCACTTCATGGCGGCATCAAAGCGTGGTGGAGGCAAAGTGAGCCTCCAGCGCCTTGACCCGGACTGCAAAAAACGAAAACCCCTGTAGGTTTGCAAACACAATCGCTTGGTCCGGGACAATTCCCGAAGGATGTCCGGATTGATTGCGTACGAGGCGTATCAGGTTGAATACTCCGTCCAGATGTGTTTCATAGTCTTTGAGGAGTTCACCAGGGATGCTTGCTTTCAGCCCGTCCAGTTCCTTCTTGAAATGCGAATACTGCGGGAAAATAAACTTACCCTCGAACCGCTGCTGGACTTTAGCCCTCTTCGCCGGGTCAGCATGAGCGTTCACATAAGTATCAATCAATCGAAGCACCAAGTGTTCTGATGCCACACCGAGTGATACCGCTGAAGAAAGGAAAAAGCCTCGGTTGTAGGTTGAAATTGCCTCTCGCAAATAGGTCAATGCGGTTGCGTCAAGTCCGGGAACACGTTTGCTCAGCGCACCAAGGTATCCCTCGGGGTCAAAGGGCAGCAGATTGCCTTCGGCTATGCACTTCCTTCCATACTCGGTGACCGTAAACCATGGGAATCCTTCTGCGTCGCCGTATCCGATGAAAAGAACATTGTTGTTCACGAATTCTTGTAACAGCTCACGTGCAATCTGGTGTACTGAACGGACGGCGGGATACCCAACCTTCCGTTGCAGATGCTGACAGAGTTCCATCAACTGAATGGCTCCGCCCTTCGTTCTATCCGCAAGCGCCTGCCTGAGATAAGCGATAAATTCCTGGCGTATCTCTTCTCTTGTCATTTGTGCTCCGCTGCCTCTCAGACCCGGTTCAATGCCGGGTTTAGGATGTTGCGCAAAAGCGCTTCCACCGACTTGTAATCGGCGGTCCGGAAAAACCACGCCGATATGCGCCCTCCGCCCTTGGCTGTCGTGTAAACGAGATTGTTCAAGCGGCAGTTCGTTTCTTGACCACCCTTGAAGCAATTCTTGGGAGAAATGTTTCCGTAGCCAGCATTAAATCGGTCTGAGAGATTGGCGCATTCGCCCACGTAGCGTAGTTCCCCATCAACCATGAGCACATAGACTCCGGTTGCCCGAAAGCGGTTTCCAATCCTGAAGCTGCAAAACGGGCCAGCTCCATATCTATTTAGAGGCAGATTTCGAACGTTTTCGTATCGGTCCTGAGGCATGAAAAGTTGCACGGAACCATCTGGGGCTCGCATAGGCTCGATGTCGCAAACCTGCTCAAATTCGTAAGCGCCGATTCTCGTCAGTGCCACTCCCCGACAGTCGGCACGAGGATACTGTTTGAGCGCCATTCATGCAATGGGTAGTTTGGAGATCGTGCCCGAGAAACGCCCTTCCCGGAAAACAGGACGAGTGCGCTTTGAAAGCGGACCAGACTCCTATCGGCCTGGCACCAGCAACGAGCAGCCGCCTACTGTTTATTGACGATCCCGCAGGGCAACGCGAAGTTCTGGGCGAGCCACGTTAGTGCTTTATCAGAGGCGCGCTTTCGCGAAAAAGTCGAGGTGGGTAGGGCGTTCCGGCGCGGGTTCGATAAAGGTGTGAGAAGGAAGCCGCCCGTGGTTGCGGCGGACGCGGCCCTGTGCAAATTCAATGACGGGAAGGTGAGGTGTCGAGGTGCTCGGGAGCTGCGCGGCGAAGCCCAGAAGACAACCCCGTGCGTGCGGGAGCTGGCGGAAGGGCAAAACTCTCGCCAACCGAGAGGGTGGAGAAGCGGAAGGAAGAGATTGGTCCGGCGGCAAAACGGGGAGGGTGGAGCCCCGGCAAGCGTGCGCCGGCCCAAAGCGCAGCGCTAGTTGGGGTGCTTTTCCGCTTCGCCGGTCATGGGGACGAAGCGGACAGGGAGGAGAACCTCGCGCCGGATCCCCTCGGGGGTTCGGCGCAGGCGGACCAGATCCTGGTCCCACTGCCCCAGAGGAAGAACCATCCGCCCGCCCTCACGCAACTGGTCGACGAGTGGCTGGGGGACGTGGCCGGGGGCGGCGGTGACGATGATGGCGTCGAAGGGCGCGGCCTCCGGCCACCCCCGATAGCCGTCGCCGGCGCGAACTTGCACGTTGGAGTAGCCCAGGCGTCGCAAGCGAGCTTCCGCTTGCTTGGCCAACGGCTCAACAATCTCAATGGAATAAACCTCCGCAACCAACTCCGCCAGGATGGCCGCCTGGTAGCCCGAGCCCGTGCCGATTTCCAGCACGCGGTCGCGCGGCTTGAGTTCCAGCGCTTCCGTCATATAAGCGACGACATAGGGCTGCGAGATGGTTTGCCCATGCCCAATCGCCAGCGGGTAATCGTTGTAGGCTTCGCCCTGTTCCTCCGGCGGCACAAACAGGTGGCGAGGGACCTTGCGCAAGGCAGCCAGAACGCGGGTGTCGCGAATGCCGCGCGCTTCAATCTGTTCGCGAACCATCTCTTCCCGCCCGGCCTTGTATTCATCCGAAGCTGATTGAGGTGGCCCGGAGAACGCTCCACCGTTCACCTCGCGCGCAGACGTCGCCGGGGAAAGCAGCTCAAGGATGAGCGCCAGGAGAATCACCCAAAGGGCTGATAGATTGCCGGAGCGTTGCCACATTGTTGCCTCAGAGAGACGGACGGTCAGGGGCAGAGCTGAGGATTACAGTTTATCACTTTCAACTGCTGTCGGCGCCGGCGGTGGCGGGATTCCGCCGAAGTCCCCAAAGTGCATCGTTACAAAGGCCCGCAATTCTGGCAACCCGAGATGATGAGGCAGGAATTGCCCCGTAGGGGCGTACCGTGAGTAGTCCCGCATTCGCGGGGTGAAACCCACGGAGAGGATGCGAAAAGCCCTTGCCGGCCCTGAAGGGGTCCCGTGCCGGCGGGATCAACCCCGGTAGGGTTGGCGCCATTCGCTCGGCTCCGCTCTCCGCAGTCCCGCGCCTGCGGGACTGCGGCTACTCAAGGAAGGCCCCTTCGGGGCCTTGGGTACCCCAACGCTCTCAACCTGGACGGCCCACGCCGCAAGGCACTGCGGGGGGAAAGAAGGCCTCGCAACTCAGCAGATTATAGGGAGCGACAGTTCCGCTTGACCGGCCGGTAGATTTTTGCAACCATTTTTACGGAATTGAACGGGAGGCAAGGTCCTGGCAACTCAACCTGGAATGGAAACATCCGCGCCTATCAGCATTCTGTGCAGATTCTGGAGCGAGGATGGAGTGTTGAATGGTATTGCCGAAGACCTGCCGGTAGCTGCTTTCGGGCAGACATTTGAGGAAGCGCGCCGTAATCTCTCGGATGCCCTGCTTTCCCATTTGCAGTCTGCTTCCGAACTAGGGCAGCTTCCTGAGATAATCCGCCAACTACAGGAAAGAGAGCACGACTTCCTGCCCGTTGACGAGATTCCGCTGAACTCACCGCTGCTCAAAATGCTGGTAGCCATGAAGGATCGCGAATTCCTTGCCCTTACCTCCTGAGCGTGCCCTTCCAAGACAACTCGACTGGAGTGATCCTATCCTGAATCCTGAATCCCGAATCCTGGATTTCGACTCGAAAATTAATGCTTGACAGGCTCGCTCCTGTGAGCTACAATGGTAGCGTATGATTACGGGCAGGAAGGCCTATAAGATCCGGGCCCCCCTCAGCGCCTTTGCCTGCCGTGGCGGGGGAAAGGCCCCGCAGGCAGGGAGAGCGATCTACTGGCAGCCGTATTCTGACAACTATCAATTTACCAAAGCAGGCTGCAATCAGAAAAGAATTCTTTTTGTAATGCTTCAGTTTTGGGCGCGTTTGTCAGGAACGCGGGCTTCGAGCCGCACAGAGTGCGGCCAAGGATGGCCGCGCTCCCAGGGGTATGCGCCTGAAACTGAGGTATTGCTTCTTTTTTTGACGGAACGATGCCGGAATGTTATTGAAAACAAAGGATCGCTGTGGAAAACTCGGGAACGATGCCGGAATGTGCATGAAAACACAGGCACTTAGCGGTTTAATGCGGGGATGTTACTGAAAAGACAAGGGGTTAAGGCTCACCGCAGCGGAGGGGAAATGATGGACAGCGACAATTTGTTCTTGGCTTCGCGCGTTAGCACGAATCCTGAGTTTAGACGGTGCCAGCTCCTCCCACTGTCTTGCACTCCGTCTGGATTCGTAGTGTCAGGAGGGAGCATTCTGCCCCGGTCCGAACTCGAGTTAAAATGAGTTCTTTTTTTGACGGAACGATGCCGGAATGTTATTGAAAACAAAGGACTGGTACCGAAAACTCGGAAACGATGCCGGAATGTGCATGAAAACACAGACACTTAGCGGTTTAATCCGCGAATGTTGCTGAAAAGACAAGGACTTGAGTTAAATTGAACCAGAAACCAGGACCGAGAAGACACTGCTGCCAATTTCCAGTTTCTGATTTCTGATTTCTGCTTTTTAGCGCTTACCTTTTCCCCGTCAAGGCGTCGTAAAGGGTAGAGAGGTTCAAGCGAAGTTGGTGATGGAAGGCTGCTTGGAACTGGCCGGAAACATACCAGAGGAGGCGAGGCAACTGAGCGGGGCGGACGAGATCGCGCTGATCCGCCGCGCCCAGGGAGGGGACCCTGAAGCCTTCGAGGCGCTGGTGCGGGTATACGATCAGAACGTGCTTCGCCTTGCGTTGCAAGTGGTGCACTCCCAGGAAGAGGCTCGAGACCTTTACCAGGAGGCGTTTTTGAAGGTTTACCGCTCCCTCCGCTACTTCCGCCTCGAGGCGCGTTTTTCCACTTGGCTCTATCGGGTGGTGATGAATGTTTGCCTGGACTATCTACGCCGCCAAAACACGCGCAAGGAAGTCCAGGGACCCGAAAGCGGAGACGGTCAACCGGAGTACTTTCAGACGGTTCCTGACGAGAGCCCAGTGCTCGACCCGGAACGCGCCGTACACTCGAGGGAAATTGGGCGGCGTATCCACGAAGCGCTCCAGCGCCTGAACCCTCGCGAACGCATGGTCTTCGAATTGAAGCATTACCAGGGTCTCAAGCTCCGCGCCATTGGCGAGCTTTGCAAGACCAGCGAGCAGACGGTTAAGAACTGTCTGTTCCGCGCTACGCAGAAATTGCGCACGGAGCTTGGAGACCTTGTTTAGAGGGAGTAGGGAATAGGTGTCAGGTGTCAGGTGTCAGGTGTCAGGTGTCAGGTGTCAGGTGTCAGGTGTCAGGTGTCAGGGAATAGGTTCTTCCCCCATCTACCACATACCACCTACGACCTACCGCTTGGGGAGACTTGGTCATGAACTGCAAGGAGTTTGAAGAGAACTTGACGCTCGATCTTTATGGCGACCTTCCGCCTGAGCAACGGGCGGCCTACGAGGCGCATCTTGCGGGCTGCGTCAATTGCCAGGCTGCGCGGGAGGAAGTCCGCGGCCTTCATGAGGTGCTGGCTCAACGGCCACGCATTGAACCTTCTCCTGACTTTCTGGTGGAGTGCAGGCAAGCGCTGGTGGAAGCGCTTGACAGGGAACGACTGGGATGGCAGGGCCTGATCCGGGAGTGGCTGCCTTTCCTGCAACTAAGTATGGCCCCGCGCATGGCCTTCGCTTTAAGCCTGATAGTTTTCGGTTTTGGGCTAGGTTGGACGCTCCGCCCGCGAGCCGCTCGAGTGGTCCCTTCCGAGCCTGGAAACGTGACCACGTCTTCCCTGGCCGGCGCGGACTTTGAAAACATGCGCATCAACGACATCAGCCGCGTGGCTCCAGATCCGAAGACGGGCGACGTGCGCATTACCATGGACGCGCAACGCCGTGTCACCCTCGAAGGGTCGCTTGACGATCCCCGCATCCAACAGCTTCTGGTCTATGCCGTGAAGAGTTACGACAACGCGGGGATTCGCCGTGACACACTGGACGCCTTGCGTGCCCGGACAAAAAGTCCTAACGTCCGAGCCGCCCTGCTCTATACCATGGAGCACGACTCGAACGTCGGGAACCGCCTGGCAGCCATGGACGCGGTTCGAGGCATGGAGGGTGGCGATGATCTCCAGCAGAGCTTGATGGAGGTCCTCGAGCATGACAGGAACATGGGAGTCAGGGTCGAATCTGTTGACGTGCTGGTTGACCACGTTGAGAAGGAAGGACGCGATGAAGCGATTCTGAGCGCGCTCGAGCGCCTTGCCACAAACGATCCCAACCGCTATGTGCGATTGAAGTGCGCGAGTGCGCTGAGAAAGCTGGGAAGCGATGGGTTCTAATAACCTCATGAGAAATAAACGCCTCTTGCAATTCGCAATATGGCTTTGGCTGGCTGCCCTGCCCTTGCCGGCGCTCGGCCAGTCCATCGTAAAGCAGGGCACGCCCGTGCGTCACGGGAACGCCTCCTGGACGGAGACCTACGAGTGGACCGCTCCGGCACGCGAAGGTGGAAAGCTGATTCTGCGCGCCGACATGGGCTCCGTGGAAATCACCCCCGGGGCCGGCAATCAGCTCGAGGGTCGCGTGGTCGTGCGCGCTTACACGGGAAGCGAGGAGAAGGCGCGCCGGGTTTTCGATGCTTACCACCTCAGCGCCCGCTCTATAGAGGGTGGCGGCGTTTATGTGAGCGGGGAGTTGTCCGGTTCAGGGCATCACGACCACTCCGCGGGAGCGGAATTCGACATCAAACTTCCGGCTCGTTTCAATTTGGACGTTGAGACGCAGGGTGGCGACATTGGCGTGGAAGGCGCCCTCCAGGGCGAAGCGCGGCTGACCACCGCAGGTGGCGATATCCACACCACGGACATCAGCGGCCCAATCAGAGTGGAAACCGCCGGCGGAGGCATCAGCTTGGGGAACCTTGGGGCCCGCGCCGAAGCCCGGACTGCCGGTGGCAGCATTCATGTCGGGAACGTCCGGGGTGATGCGACGATTGAAACTAGCGGCGGGGAGATCCAGGTGGGGCAGGTGGACGGGACGCTGCGGGCCGAGACGGCGGGAGGCGATGTGGTCATCGCCGGAGCTGCCGGTGAAGTTCTGGCGCAGACTGCGGGAGGACAGATCCAGGTGGGGCCAACAGGAGGCAGTGTGCGGGCGGAGACCGCCGGAGGAAGCATCCGCCTGCAAGGGGCGCGTGGCCGAGTTGTGGCGGAAACAGCGGGTGGCAGCATTGACCTCTTGCAGCTCGAGGCGGGCGTCCGCGCCAGCACCTCCGCAGGACGCATCCTGGCGGAGTTCGACGCTTCCGCCAAGACTTTTGCGGCATCGCAGCTCGAGACCTCCATGGGAGATGTTTACGTATATCTGCCCGTGGGTTTGCCTTTGACTATTGACGCTGCCATCGACGCGGCCGCCGGCCATCACATTGTCACCGATTTTCCACTCAGCATTCTGGGTGACAAGGAGGATTTTGGCGAGCGCACGATTCGTGGCCACGGCACCTTGAACGGCGGGGGTGAAGTTTTGCGCATCCGGAGCGTTGCCGGCAACATCGAGATCCGAAAACTCGACTCGCGAAGCTTGGAGGATTTGAAGAGCCGCGAAGAGACGAGTTGGAATCGCTGGCAGGAGCGGCAGGCGGAAAAGAACCAGCAGCAGCGCGAGCGTGAGAAAGAACGCCGTGAGCGTCAGCGAGAGAAGGAGGAAGACCGTGACCAGGACTGACCACACGCGACTCCAAGGACATTTGAGAACCTGCTTTTTCATTTGCCTCGGGATGGTATGCACGGCCACGCTTGCAACTTCTCAGGAGCTTGAACGAGCCTGGTATGGACGCTATCCACTTCCTCCTGGAGGAAGCGTGGCGGTGGAGAACGTCCAGGGCGAGGTCAGCGTGGAGGGATGGGATCGGGCGGAAGTGGAAGTCACGGCGGCAAAGATCGGCTCGGGGCAAGGCCACCACCTCGATGACGTGCGTGTGGTGACCGAGCTTGGGGACCGGAGCTTGAAGTTTAGAACCGTCTACCCACCCCATCTGGAGGAACCGGTGCGGGTGAACTACCGCTTGCGCGTGCCGCGCCAGGTCCGGCTGTCCTCACTGCGTACGCTGGAAGGAAATATCGCCGTGCACAATGTCGAGGGATCTGTGGACGCGCGGACTCTGAGTGGGAACATCGCGCAGATGAATGTGACGGGCCGAGTAGTGGCGCGGGCGCTTACAGGAAGCATCTTCGTCTCCCTGCGCGCCCTGCCGTCGGGTACGGCTCCGCTGCTCCTGGACACGGTGAATGGCAACGTAGTCCTGCTCCTTCCACCCCGGCCGAATGCGGACCTGGAACTGAGCACGGTGGCCGGGACCATCGAAGGCAATTACGCCTTTCAAATCAGCTCCATCCCGGGCGATTCGAGACGACGGACGCGTGTGGGGCTGGGCGGCGTGACCATTTCTCTGCGGACTGTCCGGGGCTCGATCCGCGTCGCCGAGCGGGACGACCTTTTGTAGTTTCGATCACGAAGTGAGACGACCCGCGTCTAACAGTATGTTGGTTGGCGCTGCCATTCCGACAGTGGCTAGTGGCTAGTGGCTAGTGGTGAGGGGTCAGAACCGTCCGTCGCTAGCCACTAACCACTAGCCACTACGGTTGGCACAGGGAGGAAAATCATGAATCGAAAATTCGCCATGGGGTTACTGCTATCAGCGTTGATGTTGCTGGTTGGCGTGGGTGAGTACCGCAGTCAGGAGGCGCCCGAGCCTCCAGAGCCGCCGGAGGCGCCGGAAGGGTTAATTGGCGCCATCCAGTCGCAACTCCTCACTGCGGATGGAGCCGCCTGGCTGGGTGTTACATTGAAGGATGTGACCGCTGATAAGGCGCGGGACTTGAAATTGCCCGGCGAGTATGGCGCCCTGGTGGAGAGCGTTGATGCGGACAGCGCGGCGGCCAAGGCAGGCCTGCAAAAGGGCGATGTGATCGTTGAGTTCGCGGGTGAGCGAGTGCGAAGCGAAGCGCAGTTGCGTCGCCTGATTCGCGAGACACCTGCCGGCCGTACAGTCAGCTTGCAGGTCTTCCGTGACGGTCAGGCTCGAGCCCTTAACGCCAAGCTCCAGTCCAGAACCAACCATCTCAACATCCAGGTTCCGGAAATTCACATCGAACCCCCCAATACGCAGCTTTTTGACTATCCGGCTTTCAACTTCCTATTCGACGCCAGGAGACCCAGCCTCGGAATTTCGGGAGACGAACTGACCACGCAGCTCGCAAGCTATTTCGGCGTCAAGCAGGGCAAGGGAGTTCTGGTGCGCGAAGTGGTGGTCGGCAGCGCTGCCGAGAAAGCGGGGCTGAAGGCAGGAGACGTCATCGTGGCTGTGGATGGGAAGAGCGTGGCCACGGTTGCGGAACTGCGCCAGGCACTCGAGAGCAACCCCTCAAAAGAAGAGCGAAAGGTCAACCTGACAGTCGTGCGCGATCGGCATGAGCAGACTGTGCCTGTCGAACTGGAGAGGCTAGGGCCTGGCGAGCGCGGGAAAATGGCTGCGAATTTTGGGTTTGATGCGGGCGAATTACAACGCTACGCAGGGGAGGCAAAGGCGCAACTGGCGGCGGCTCAGCTCGCCCTGCAAGAATCTCAAAGGTTACTGAGTGACCAGCAGCGTCAGGCGTTGGAAAAGGCACGGCGTGCCGCAGAAGAGTACCAGCGGGCAATCCAGGAACAGCTCAAGCTCCAGCTCCAGAAACAGCTCCACCCTCTGGCCGGGCAGAACGAGACCATTTGAGCCGCTCGACCATCAGACTGTAACTCTCGTGATATAGCTTATCAAGGTCTTACCCGGCGGCAAGGTCAACAATCGGATAACAGGTGAAGGACTGCTTGTAGGGCACTTCCCAGTAGGGTATGTACTCATGTACCGTATCGCCGTCGATGGTGAAGTGGAGCGGCTGATCGGTTTTAGGCTTTAGCTGCTTCACCAGATCTTCGGGGCGCTGGCCGTTCCGCACCACCAGCCTTGCGTCCGCCGATCCCACTATCGCGAGCAGAACTGGACCATATTCCAACGCGTAACGCTCATGGCCGGCGATCTTGTCCACTCCCGTGTATCGCGTCAGCTTGAAGTCCATGGGCAGGCGGAACGTGACCGTATCGCCCTTAGACCAAGTCCGATCAAGGGTCACGTACGTTCCCGGTTTGCCAGTGGTGGCCAGCGTGCCGTTGACCTGAATAGGCATCTCCTGGGCTGCCCACGTTGGGACGCGCACACGGATCTTGGCCGGAATCGGCTGCGCCGCCGAGAAATGCAGTTGCACCTCAGGGTGAAACGGAAACTGTGTGGCCATCTTCAACTCGAGCGCTTGTCCGGCCTGCGACGAGGTGATGGTCGAGGCCTCGAACAAGTCGACGTATAAGCCGTCGGAGGCAATGGAATAGATGTACTCCGGCAGCGAACCCAGCAGCCTGGTGCCCTGGCCTTCGCAACAAGTGTTGATGGATATTCCCACCGAATCGTCTTTGGGGCCAACCAACTTCGCGTGGTACATTATGCCTTTCGTCCCCACTTGGTTGGCCAGGGCAACGTTGTAGATGGACTTTTCGATTTCGTTGACATACTTCTCCTGCTCCGGATAAAGCAGATGAAGGCGCTGGTTGAATTTGGCCCAGAAGACGTTGCCACACAATTCGCCCGTGTTACTGTACAACTGGTACGATTGGGGTGGATACTCGTCGAACTCGCAGATTGCGATCGTGCCGCCCACGTGCTCCCATTTATCATGGTATAAATCCCATGCCCCCAGCATGCCATCCAGATAACGACGCTCGCCCGTGGCCCGGTACAAGTCCAGGTAGGCCTCGAAATCAGTGATCAGATAACAGTGGGGGCGATCGTAAGGATATTGCCAAACCGCGCGCTCCTCATGTTTCGCCAATTCTTCCAGCCAGTAATTCTCTTGGAAATAGCGCTGTACGACTTGAAGGTCCTCCGGCTTACCGACGGGTGTGAAATACATTCGGGTGTTAGCAATCATCCCCTGAACGCCCTGCGCCGCGCCCCGAAGCAATTTGGGCAGATAGGGACAACGATCGAACCAGTCGTAGTACCCGCGCAGCAGGCCGAAAGCCTTGGGATTGCCCCCGTAGCCCGCTTCGATGAGGCCGTGAGTCAACCAGGCACGAGTGTAAGCGGCGCGTTCGGAGAAGAAGATCGTGTCCTCGGGGTAGGCCATGATATAGCCGTTGGGTTGGCGGCAGTCCGCGATACCATCGACCAACTCGTTCACACGGCGTTGCAATTCCGGGTGATCGACCCAGCGAAGGGTATTTCCGGCGCCCATGAGAAATCGCCCGGCGTTGGAACCGGGAAGGTGCGTATCCCAGAACTTGACCGGTTCTCTCAACCCCGCAGGAATCGGTTTGCCGGCCCGCTCGCGGAATGGCCGGAGCAACTCGTCCACCGTGAAAGAGTTGAGCAGGTACCCAATGTTGTTCTCGAGGGCAGTCTTAAACAGGCCGTCGCCGAGGGTCACGCCTTTTAGCGGAGCACTGGCATTGTAGGCTACAGGCCTCCAACGGGGCTGGGGAATGACGTTTTGGGGATGATCGGTGACAATACCTTCTCCCATGGGGCGCGGCGGCCGGGTCAGCCGAGCCAGGCCTTGATTCCCGTAAGTCGA
Organism: Terriglobia bacterium; assembly: GCA_050008675.1. Lineage (GTDB taxonomy): Bacteria > Acidobacteriota > Terriglobia > UBA7540 > UBA7540 > CAVROP01. Next base: position 5,291 of record JBEKME010000039.1, on the reverse strand, counting down.
GTCGGCGCTTACCGGTTGACCCGCGGCGATGTCCTTGCCTCCAGACAGGACGTCCATCTTCGACAAGGCAAAATCGTACACCTTGGGCTTCCGCAACCTCAACTGGGTGACTGTCAACCGCACGTAGCGTCCCTTAACCCCGCGGGCAGGATATTGAGTAATCTTATCGTCAGGGTTCGGGCCATCGGTGCTGGTTAGGTCCGCAATAGAATGGGCGGTCTGGAACTGCGGGTCGTCGGAGGCTTCAATCTTGAAGCGAACGGGAAAGCCATAGCCCCGCACACCATCCCAATCGAGCTCGAGGGCTGGAAACAGTTTGACCGCCTCAACCGGCTGGCTTGAGCCCAAATCGACCTGAACCCAAGTGATTTCGTCGGCCCTGTCAGCAGGCTTGGTTTCGTAAGGTCGATAAGCTGTCGCGGGCGTGAAGGCCATCCGCTCCTCTTTGGCATCCAAATTGGCTGGGTTATCCGGAATCCCCGCAAAGATCGAACTTGGCCCGAAAACTCGTAAGGCGGTGAGGCCTGCGCCTGTACTGACCGTTTTGCCCAAAAACTTACGTCTGCTTAAACACATCGTTTGATTCCTTTCCCTTCGTTGTCACCCTCACGTAGGGGCGACCCTTGTGGTCGCCCGAGGACGTCACCCCCGCGCAAGCGGGGGTCCACTCAGAAATAAGGCTCATTGCAAAACCTGAGCATGCGGCGAATCCGTTTTCCCAGGAAGCGGCGTCGTGTGACGATGAACCAATAGCCACCGGCCTCGGTGACGAACAAAGATATTGGTGGTTTCGATCAGGGCGGAGGAGAAGCCGTCCGCTTGTGTGACGGTGACGTCTTCGAGACAGGACACCCAAGCTGTGTCGCCCACGATTTGAACCAGGGGGCGGCTGATTGAAATCAACATCTGCCCGGTTGACTGGAAGATGGCGGCCCAGCTTCTTTGGACCTCCTCCCAACCCAGGAGCAACTCCCAGCCGGGGTGCAAGCACCTGACCCAATCTTCTTGAAGCCACACTGCTTCCATACGAGCTATGTCCAGGGACCGCATGGCCTCATAAAACGCCAAGTTCGCAGCCAGAACTTTCTCTTCCTCTGCCTCGGGGTGATGCGGCATGACCATAATGGAAACTCGCTTTCCAGGCGGCAGGCCGAGCGGGCTCGGCAGCCTCAGCAATCGTTCACGGCTCGTAGGCGGAATCGTGGTCGGGGTGGAGTGACAGGAACCGCAGAAAATCGCCGTTCCGGTAAGCGAGGGCGCGGATTCGCTGGCTCAAGCGAAGGGAGTACACTTTTGCACCGTTCGGCGCCCTCAGGTGCTCGATCGCTTCCCAATGAAAGCCGGTGTGGCGATATAGGGTGGCCCACTCCAACCTGCTCAGGCGACGAAGGGAAGCAACCACTTGCTTCAGCTCGGCCGACTCGAGTTGGAACAAGACGTCCTGAAACTCGGGGCTGTTGAGGTCCAGGCGGACGCGGCTATGAGCGGCGGACACGCCCACGCCCCGCGCCCTTCGATCGGCGCCTCAGCAAGGTATCGATATTAGTCTCCTGAGGCCGCGTTTCCGCCGCCCAGGCTAGTCCTCGTTCGATGCGGGAACGGTGTGGCTCCGCGAGTGTCCAGAGTTGGGTCTCGGGTACCAGCACCACCGCCGTCAGCACCAGGCGCCCGTCCTTGAACCGCTCGAGGCGGAATGTCTTGCCAGCGTAGCTCTTACCCAGGGAAATCTGGCCGCTTTTCCCGACCACCTTCGTTTCAACGCCAGCGATCTCGTCGGCTAGGGTGTCACTCATGTAATCATGCTATCATGCCGGCGTGCAAACGGCAAGCCGCCCGTCACCCCGCTGACGTCACAAGCGCGGCGGCTCGGAGGGAAAGTCTCCAACTTCTTCGTGAGGCGCTAGTCGCTTGCTTGCTCCAAAACTAGGCCATGGGTGGTACACTCACAGCTACCCGGGATTCCAACATGGGCATCCTGGTTTAAGGTGAGCGACGTCTCGATTATTTCTTTGGAGTCATCCATGAAAAAACCAAAACGAATGCTCTTTGCTGCTTTGTTACTCAGTTTGCTTTGGGCGGGATTGCTTAAGGCCGAAACTGCTCGAGTGTGGGAAGGGACGCTGCGAATTCCTACCTACTTGCTGGGCCCTGACGATCCCAACCCGCCCTTTCCCGCCGTGAATGGCCTAAACATCTACCCCTACACCATGCAGGATGACCTCACGGACCGGAGAGAAGTGAAGAGCTATGCGGCGGTTTACCTTGAGAATGAGTACCTCAAGGCAATCGTATTGCCGGAACTTGGGGGTCGATTGTATTCGCTCTACGACAAGACGGATAAGCGTGAGGTGTTCTACCGTAACAACGTGGTCAAGTATGGGCTGGTCTCCATGCGAGGGGCGTGGATATCCGGAGGAATTGAGTTCAATTTCCCCAACGGTCACACCACGGACACGGTGGCGCGAGTTTCTTACCGAACGCGAGAGAATGCGGACGGCAGTGCAACCGTGATCGTAGGGGATGTTGACCAAGTGAGCGAGATGCACTGGGAAGTCGCCTTGACGCTTCGTTCCGGGCAGGCACGGCTGGAGGAACGCGTGACGCTTTTTAACGACACGCCGGTGACCGACCTTTACTGGTATTGGGCCAACGCCGCCGTTCCGGCAACGGAAGACATGCAATTCATTTACCCCATGAGGGAAGCCAATCCCCATTCGCACAGCGCAATATGGACCTACCCGCTCTGGAAGGGTGTAGATTACAGTTGGTACAAAAACATACGTCAGCCCACTTCCTTGTTCGGGCTACAAGTGCACCGTGACTTCTTCGGGGCTTACTACCACAAGCAGGATCGCGGCGTGGTGCATGTGGCCGATTTTCGTGCGCTTCCAGGAAAGAAAATCTGGTCGTGGGGCGTGGCGGGCGATGGCCTGATCTGGACCAATCTGCTGACAGATCAGGATGGGCCTTACAACGAAATCCAATCGGGACGTTTCGAAACCCAACTCAGCCAGGAATTCATGACTCCAGGGGCGGTCGAGCAATGGACGGAGTACTGGTATCCGGTGCACGGACTCGAGGACGGTTTCGTGGAAGCCTCGAACCAGTGTGCCCTCAACGTGCGCTTTCGGCCTCCCGAGGGAAAGGATAAGCCCCGCGTGGAAGCCCTTGTCAGCCCGGTGGTGGGAATAGGGGCCGCAGAGGTTAAAGTGAAGCTCGCAGGAAAAGTGCTGCGGTCCTTCAAGCCTGTGGCCTTTAAGCCTCTCGTCACATCCCACTTTTTGGTCTCGGTTGAAGATCTCAACCAGGCACGGAACGAACTGGAAATCGAGATCCAAGACCAGCAGGGGAAAACAGTGCTCCACTGGGATGCCCGCGATCCGGTGGATGGAAACCGCGACTTTGTTTCGAGCGCCGGCGACCATTCATGGCCGCAGATTCCGGATGACAAGCTCACTGTCGAGCAACTTTTCATAAAAGCTCAGACCGACGAAAAAGAGGGCCGCCGTGGGGAAGCCGCAAGCCGGTACACGGAAGTGCTGAAGCGAGACCCGGGGTACATTCCAGCCTTGCTCGCGGTTGCGCTGGAGCGATACCGAGCCGCCGACTTCATCTCGGCGCACACGGATGCGACCCTTGCACTATCGCGCGACCAGACCAATCCGCAAGCCGCATACCTTGCGGGTATCATCCTTCGCCGCGAGGGCAAGCCAGACCTTGCGCAGGACCTTCTCTGGAAGTCTATCCATTTCGGCGGAAACGCTGTGCCTGCACTTGCACAGCTTGGAGAGATTGCGATTCAGCAAATGGACTATGCCAATGCCGAAACACTGCTACGCCAGGCGTTGAACTCGAGCCCTGACAACATGGCAGTCATGTGCGATCTTGCTGTAAGTCTGAGAGGCGAAGCCAAACTGGCGGAGGCAGCAAGTGTCGCTGCTGAAGCCGAGCGGAAGATGCCCCTTTTCCCCCCTGCCGTGGCGGAGAAGTGGATTATTGCCGAAGCTGCAAGCCCCCATGGCGCCGGGGCGGCAGGCGTCGCGAAAATATGGAAGCAAACGCTTGGATACGCTTCGCAGAATTACCTGGAGGCGGCGGCATGGTATCGTGAGTTGAATGTCTTGACATCTTCCGACTTTGTTCTCAAGGCGGCGGTAGAGAACCTGCCTGATAGAGACGTCTCGCCCCTGATCTATTACTACCTTGCTGCCAACGCCCGGAAAGAGCATCGCAGCAGCGAGGCGGCAGCCTATGCTGCGAAGGCCGCTGCTGCCAACCTTACAGGTGTGTTTCCCAACCGAATCGAAGACGCCGAGGTATTGAATGAGGCCATTGCCCAGGATTCCCGGGACACACATGCCGCCACTATGCTGGGTAACTTTCTTTTCGCTCACGGGCGGTACGATGAGGCAGCGCAAGAGTGGTCACAGGCTATGGCGCGAGGATTCGATGATCCAGTGCTCGCTCGAAACCTGGGAATCTATGCGTGGAAAGTGAAAAAGGATCTGGCCGAGGCTGGAGGCTTTTTCGAAAAGGCGATTCGGCTGGCTCCTCACGACTTCCGCCTCTATACCAACCTTGATGAAATCTATGCCCGACAAGGCGCCACAGACCGTCGTGAAAAGCTCTTGGCAGACGCTCCACCTGACGTGCTTGACCATGACACCGTGCGGGCCTCGAAGGCTCTGCTGCTGCTGGAAAAGCGGCAGTTTGACGAGGCCGTGGAGCTCCTTAAGGGCCACAATTTCAAGCCTTGGGAGGGGGGCCGGGTGATTCGGGATATTTTCGTCGCGGCGAATCTGGAAAAGGGACGCAAGGCTCTGGCGGAAGGGAATCCAGCGCGAGCCGAAAGGGCATTTCGAGAAGCTCTGAGCTATCCGGTCAACCTTGGCGTGGGAGAACCCGATGAGCGCAGCGATGAAGCGGCGCAGTTCTGGCTCGGAGAGGCTTTCGCGGCTCAAGGAAAAGCCCAAGCGGCCCTCGAAGCATGGACCGCCAGTAGCCGCGAAGGGACCTCAGGCGGCATTTCGCTCTTCTACCATGCCTTGGACTCCAGGGAGATGGGCCGCGTCCAGGAGGCTGAGGATGGCCTCGAGCAACTTGCGAATGCCCCGCCCAAGGGCCGGACTGCCCCAGAGGATTATTACCTTGCCGGCCTTGCAGCACGATCCTTGAAACGTGTTGATGAAGCGAATGCCGATTTCCAAAAGGCCTTGCAGCTTGAACCGACCTTGTGGCCGGCGCGCTTGGAACTTTCGCGACCGGAGAATGTCAAATAAAGGCTGGCGACT
>JBEKME010000038.1:0-48843 GCA_050008675.1 Terriglobia bacterium | reverse complement strand
CCAGGAAAGGTAATCCAATGTCGTGGCCATAATCAATCTCAGCCGGGGTCGATAACACCCGCAAAACGGTCCTTCTGCGGGAGAGTAGAACCTCGCCTTTCCCAATTCTTTCACACCTTCAGAGGGCCTGGAGTTTCTATATTTGCGCTTAGATAAAGGCTCCATTCCCCTCCTCTCCCCTGGGGAGAGGGCCTGGAGTTTCTACATTTGCGCTTAGATAAAGGCTCCATCCCATCCTTTCTCCTCGGGAAAGAGGCAGACGTCAGAGGCCCGACCGCGGACTTCCTAGCTCGGCGTCTGATGCTTCAGGAACGTCCCCTGCTCGAGTTCCCTGAACGCCTGGCGAAGCTGTTCTTGCGTGTTCATCACAATCGGGCCGTACCACGCCACAGGCTCCTCAAGCGGTTTTCCCGAGACCAACAGGAACCGGATTCCGTCGTCCCCGGCGTGTACCGTAACCTCGTCACCGCGATCAAAGAGTACGAGCGAGCGGTTGTCCGCCTCCGTGGAAGGCGACGTGTCCGCCCATCCGGCCGGTTCCGTGGGCACCGTCAGGGGACCCGACGCGTTGCAGAACTTCCCCGCCCCGGCGAAAACGTACGCGAAGGCGTGGCGAGTCGTCTCGACCGGCAAGGTCTTTCTCTTGCCCGGCTGAACCGACACATCGAGGTAGATCGGGTCGGCTGCGATCCCGTCCACGGGGCCGGTCTTCCCCCAAAAGCTTCCGCAGACGACGCGAACCTGGGTGCCGTCGTCATCCGTGATTACGGGGATGTCGACCGCCTTCACCTCCTGGTAACGCGGCGCTGTCATCTTGAGAGACGCCGGAAGGTTGGCCCACAACTGGAAACCATGCATTCGGCCGTCTTGATCACCCTTCGGCATCTCCTGGTGGATGATGCCGCTCCCCGCCGTCATCCACTGGACATCGCCGGCGGCGATGGCGCCGCTGTGCCCCAGGCTGTCGCCGTGCTCGACGGTTCCCGCGAGAACGTACGTGATGGTCTCGATCCCGCGGTGGGGATGCCATGGGAAGCCAGCCAGGTAATCCTCCGGACGGTCATTGCGAAAGTCGTCGAGGAGGAGAAACGGGTCGAATTCGGACGTGTTGCCGAAGCCGAAGGCGCGGCGCAGGTGAACGCCGGCGCCTTCCAGAGTGGGCTTCGCCCTGATGAGCCGCTTAATGGGTCGAAGGGACATGTTGGCCTCCACTACATAGAATCTATCATGTTGACAGCAGCGCTGCAAATGCTCCGGTCCTCCTGTGGTGATAGTGTCATTTGGGGTAGGATCCCTTTCGAAACGCCAGTCATTCCCGTCCCGCCATGGCGGGACGGGAATGACTGCGGGTTGCAACGCCCATGTCTCGCAAATTACACCACTACTCCTCCCATGCATCGTCGTCTGTACATCCGGTAAGCAGGAGGGTATACTCGCGGACGGCTCACGCAACGCAAGCCGCGCACTCCAGGGAGCCAAATCCATATCGATAAGGAGACGCCATGTGGACACGAAGAGACTTCCTGAGAATGGCTCTGGCCCTGCCCGCGGGGTTATGGCTGGCACGCTATAAAGCGCTGGCCGCGCCTTTGCGCGGTGCGGTCAAGATCACGTCCATCAAGGCGCTGCAACTGGATTTTGAAGGCGATGGTTGTCTGGTCAAGATTGAGACCGACGCCGGAATTACCGGGTACGGAGAAACCGGCGTGGATGGCGCGACGGCGCGCGCCCGCATCCCGCTCTTGCACCTCGTCGGCGCCGACCCCCTCGCCATCGAGCGTCATTTCCAGGCTATGACCGGAGCCATTCATCCTTTCCGGCCGATCATCCCCTTGATCAGCGGAATTGACATCGCCTTGTGGGATGTGGCCGGGAAGATTCTGGATCTCCCCATCTACAAACTGCTGGGAGGGCCGCTGCGCGCTGGCGTGCTGTTGTATTCACACGGGGATTTTCTTAAGGACATGAGCAGCCCGGCCTCCTGCCGCGAGTGGGCGCAGATGATCCGCGAGCAGCCCGAAGGCTTCACGACTTTCAAGATCGAGCCGAAGCAGGCCCTCGCTGCCGACGAAGAGGTGGGCCCCACCGTCACCACTGCACAACTGAGGAAAATCGCCCGGGGATTCGAGAACGTGCGCGCCGCCGTGGGCGATGACATCGACATCGCCGTCCATTGCCACAACCAGTGGGACACCCCCAGCGCGATTGCCGTGTCCAGGGCCACCGAATCGATGAAGCCGCTGTTCATTGAAGACCCGCTGAGCAGCGTCGAATACTGCGAATCGTGGACGGCGGTCAAGCGGGCGACACGCACTCCGATTCTGACCGGGGAAAAGCTCGAGATGGTCAAACAGTTCAAACCCTTTATCGATACCCAGGCGGTGGACATCATCCATCCGGATGTTTCCTATGCGGGTGGTATCAGCGGCTGCCGAAGGATCGCCGACTACGCGGCGCTGTACCGCACGCCCATGGCTCTGCACAACGTGGGGACACTCGTACGGACGTACGCCTCGGTTCAACTCGCCGCAGCGATTCCAAATTTCTACCGCTCGGAAAACCGTCTGGGCCGCCCCGGACGCATGGTCGAGAAGATGGCTGCGGGAAAGCCGCCGGTGGTCAGGAACTCGACCTTTCAGCTTCCGGAGGGGCCCGGCCTCGGTCTCGAAATCGACCCCGGCTTCATGCGCGAGCACACGCCGCGTGGGGAAGACTGGACCTAACCTCATTATGACCATCGACGATTGTCGCCGCTTTTACGCCGAGGAAATACGGTTCACTGCCAATGTCCGTTCAGCCGCTCTAGTCGAGGCATTTGCCCGCGTGCCCAGGGAAAAATTTCTCGGCTGCGGCCCTTGGGAGGTGGCCTCCGCGGACGTTAGAGGGATGTCGGTTTTGGGCGCCGTGCAGATGTCGTACACGCCGGTTGACGATCCGCGTCACCTCTATCACAACGTGGTGGTGGTGCTCGACAAAGCTGCCGACATCAATAACGGCCAGCCAAGCGCCCTGGCGCGCTGGATTGACGCGCTGGATCTCAAAGCGGGCGATCGGGTCTATCACCTCGGCTGCGGGGTCGGCTACTACACGGCAATTATGGCGGAAGTAGTTGGACCGGGCGGGAGCGTGGTAGGCATTGAGCTACACCCTGGTCTGGCGACTCGCGCAAAAGAGAACCTGTCTTGTTATCCGAACGTGACGGTGCACGCGGGGGACGGGGCTGAATTCGATCCGGGCGCATGTGACGCCATGCTGATCAATGCGGGGGTGACGCATCCGAGCCCGCTCTGGCTCGATCGGCTGCGCGAGGGCGGCCGCCTGGTCGTGCCGCTCACCATGGGCGCCACTCCCACCGTGGGCATCGGCGTGATGACAAAGATCACTCGCGAGCGTGGCGGCCTTTCCGCCCAGATCGTGACCTCACTGGCAATCTATTCCTGCCGGAATGGGCGGGACGCGCAACGCGAACCGCTGTTGAAAGCGGCCATGAAGAGCGGCGCGTTGATGAAGATGAAGTCAGTACGCCGCGACGCGCACGAGCAGGCCGACACCTGCGTGATTCACGGCGCCGATGTGTGCTTGAGCAGCGCGGAAATTGGATAACGAGCATCAGACAGCAGCACGCGATTTGGGCGGTCCTGGAATCCGCCGCCTGATGGCTGTTGTAAAATCGCGTTATCAGCAAATCTGCAAGCGGAACGGTTGGCCGCCAATGCTGACGGGCCATCTGGTGCCCCGCTGTATTCATTCCGCCCGATTGACGGCTTGATGTTCCAAGCCTTGTCTATTGAATTGCCTCAGGCTCCGCGCTTGAGTATTGGAGTAGCTCTGCGGTTTCTGGTCACGCAGGCCAGACGAAGGCCAAGCCATAGTTTGAGGGAACGGTGATGGCCTGGGTGGCGCCGTCGGCTGCGACCGTGATCGTCTGCACACGCACGTCCGCATCGACCATCTCCTGCCACGTTCCCGCTTTGGGAAACGGCAGGTTTATTGTTCCAGCCGTATCCGAGAAGTTCAGCAGCACCATGACATACTCTTCAGGCTGTGTAGAGGTGGCTGGGGCGTGGCGGTGGTAAGCAACGATCTGGTTGCCCTGGAGGGACTGCAAGTAATAGTAGTAGGACTCGCGGCCGCGCAGAGCGCGGTAGGTGCGACGCAGCACTCCGAGCCGGCGGTAGACGCGAACCAGCGAGGCGCCGTAGTCGTCGTAAAAGTATTCCCAGTGCGTGTCCCTCCGCAATCCGATTCGCGCCGACCCACTGCCGGGAAGGTTGTAGTTGTCTGCGAACTCCTGGCCCTGCCAGAGCATGGGAACACCTTGAAGTGTATAAAGCGCGATGGCGAAGGGCTGTAGCTTATAGAAGCGGCTGCGGTCGCCGGGGGGGAAGAAACCGTCGGACTGGGTGCCGGCAAACACGATCAATTGGCTGTGGTCGTGCGTCTCGAGGTATTGAAAGGGCGCCACGGGCATATCCACCGGTTCGCCCGCAGCATTATCCACGGTTTTGGTATCCGGGTAGCCGCTGAAGCGCGGATCGAGCAGGTGGGCGAAATTGGCATCCACATAGTTCCACTGCACCATGTCCTCGGCTTTGTTCAGCAAGTCGTCCTGCCAGGCGCAGCTCGTGTAGGTATTTCGCAGCACGTCACGCGCTTTCGATAGCGCCTCAGCGCACTGGATGATTCGGCTGTAGCTGCCCGAGCCTTGCTGGAAGCGCTCGATGCCGAGCGAGTATTGGTAAGTATCGTAAGCGAGCTTGGCATAAGCGTCGTCGGTGGGGCCCGTGTAGAGATCTGTGACCTCGTCGTAGCGAAAGCCGTCCACATGATATTCGTCCAGCCACAGGCGGTTGGAGGTGAGGAAATACTCCTGCGTGAACGGTTGAGAGAAATCGGACTGGGGGCCGAAAGGACCACTGGCTCCGATCATCGGACTCGGCGCCTTCGCTGCGCCGGGGGTATTGTTCACGTCATCGTAAACCAGCTTATAGGCAAACATGGGATCGACGTGCTGGTAGACCACGTCCAGGATGACGGCCATCCCGACAGCGTGGCAGGCATCGACGAGCCGTTTCAGCCCATCGACGCCGCCGAAGCGTGCGTTGGGCGCAAAGTAGTGGAGCGGGCCGTAGCCCCAGTCGAAATCGAGCTTGACACTCGTGACGGGCATGAGTTCCAAGCAGTTCACGCCCAAGCTCTCGAGATAATCAAGCCGCTCCACGACCTCGTCGAAAGTGTCGTTAAACTCCTCCACCTGGAGCTCGTAGACCACCAGATCATCCAGTTCCGGGGTTTTGTAAGCCGCGTCCGTCCAATTGAAAGGAACATCGACGCGCTCCAGCGTGACCGCCGACAGTTCGCCAATATCGGTTGCGCGGGCAAACGGATCGGTAAACCAGCGCGTCAGGAGTTGGCGGCTTCCGCCGGGGGGCGCCCACCAAAGCTGATAGCGGTAGAGATATATGCCCTCCTGGCCGAAATGAGTGTTCAGCAAAGGGCGGAGGGGTACGGTCGCGGTCCACAGGTCCAGTGGGTGACCGTTTACCCAGGTGAGAGGGAAATCCTGCGTTGGGATCGCGGGGTCGAAGCGGTCGTCACGGTGGATGATCCGCACCTCCACCTCGAATCCATCGGTGGCGTGGATGCCCGGCAGATACACCCCGAAACGAACGCTGAGATTCCCGGAAGGATCGCTGGAGCCGAAGGCCCCGACTTCATTCAGATTAATCATGTCTCTCAGCACGCTCACTTTGCGGGAGGGTTGGAAGGGGGTGCGGCAGCCTGAACTTTCTGGATGGCGTCCCTCATGCCGGTCTCCCACTTCTCCGTCGCGTCGTAACCAATACCTTTCAGGCGGACCACGCCGCCCGAATCCACAATCCAATTCTGCGGGATTCCATTCACCTTGAGCGTGTCGCTAACGTAGCTGTAAGCCGGGAGCACGGTGAGCGCGAGCTGATGCTCCTTAAGGAAGGGCTCGATAATCCCAGGGTTTTCATCCATGTTCAAGGTGATGAACTGGACGTCGGAGCGATTCTTGTACTGTTCGATGAGTTTTTGTAAGCGAGGCAACTCCTCGCGACAGTACCCTCACCAGGACGCCCAGAAGTTCAGGAACGTCACCTTTCCTTTGAGCGAGGCCACGTTCCAAGTCTTGCCGCTCAGGTCGGCAAGTTCGAAGGTCGCCAAGGGTTGATTGGCGTCCTCCCACGTCAGCGTGGCCTGGTTGGCCAAGGCGTCGGCCCGGCGGCCATACCATAGCCTCCAGCCTTCGTCCGTGCCGCCGAGGCTGGCCCAGAGCTGGCGCGCGTTGTCGGCGAGCTCATCCTTCATTCCCGTCTCAGGCTTTTGCTGGGCGTCGAGCCTGGTGAGCAAGGCATTCTCATAGAACGCCATAGCATCGAGCTTGCGACCCTGGAGTTCCCCCTCCCGGGCCATCAGCCCCCAGTAGGCAGCGAGCTGACCAGCATAGGTTTTCTTGCGGTCCTGTTTATCGCCGGCGAGCGACTTCAGGTCTTCGAGCCGCTCGTCCATCTGCGCAAGCAGGAGCTGGGCCTTGTCCGGCTGTTTCAATTGCAGAGTGCCGTCCGTCTCGAATCCCAATCCCTGAAGGCGCGAGTAGGCCTGATAAAACTTGTTGTCCTCGAGGTTCTCCTTGGTGGCGTAGAGATCGTAGTACGGCTCCTTCGACTCCATTGCCCATTTGGCGAGTCCCTTCTGCGCCATCTCCACCACGCGCTCGGGCTCGAGATGTCTCTTGGTGAGCACCTCGCCCACATTGAAGTAATCACCGCTGCCGGGGCCCTCCGGCCCGGCGTTGCTCATCATGACTTTGATCGTCTGATCCACCGCCTTCATCACGTCACCCGAGGGCAGATCTTCGAGATGCTGCATAGCATCCAAGCGCTCCATCCAGATATAGGTAGTGTTGGGGCGCTCCTTGACCCACTGGGCGGTCTGCTGCAACAGATCGCTGTAGTAGGCCCGTTTCTTGTCCGGGGGCGCATCGTCGCCCGGATAGTGGTGGTCTTTCCGCCATTTTGACATCGCCGCCAGCGACCAAGGCTCTGGGAAACGCATTTGCGCCTGCTCTTCTGCCCAGTCGGACTGCTTCTGATCGTTCACCAGCTTGTAGCCCTCCACGAGCGCCCAGTACCACTGGCGCTTGTCCTCGAGTTTAAGCTGGCGGAGGCGTTCGAGGTCCTGGCCCACCTGCCGGCGTAGCGGGCCATATTCTGACGGCGGATGCACCTTGAACTCAAGCGACCAGAGCGTCCGATAGGCGCCGACAGCATCGGGGTCGCTCCGGCTCGCGAGCAGGGTGCGCAAGTGGGCGGCATACGGGCGCAGAAGGTCTTTGTCGTCGATACGGGTCAGCCGCTCGTAACCGTCCAGGGAGGCGGGGCAAGCGTCGAGGAAGGCCTTCAGGTGCGCGGCGCTTTGCTCCTTGTTCAAGAACACCGGTGAACTATAGATGGTCACAAGCTGCAAATGTGGCCAAGGGAAGTTCGGCTCTTTCTGGAGAGCACCACTGAACAGTTTAATGGCCTCCGCCGACTGGCGGCCCAATAGCGCCAGACCGTAAAGGTACGCCAACTGCGGGTTGTCGGGGTTCCGCTCGTAGCGCGCCTTGTATTCGGCAATCACCTTGTCCTTATCGGACCTGCCATACATCGAGCCGATGTACGCCCGCTGGACAAAGACGTCTTCAGGGTACTGGCGCAGCAAGGCTTGAAGGGCGGCGGCGCTTTGTTCGTGAAACTGCCAGCCGGTCAGCGCCGGGGTCTGCTGGGGCAACTGCTCGAGGGCCGCCTTGACGGCCGACGCGGGACCGCACACGTCTGCTGACTGCGCCCACGCGTTGCCGGGCGCCAATCCCACCCACAGCAATGAGAAGCAGAGCCAAACCTTTAGGAAGCCGATAAAGGAAGATTTCTGAGTTCCCATCAAACCCTCCGAACTCGGGAGTTTCCCGCCTTTCTGTACCTGGATTTTAACTCGCCTGGCCCTCAAGGTCAAACTGACCTGGAAATGGGTATTGGTGTCATTTGGCAGAAGTTGATTTTTCGTGTGGGCCTGTGAAGGCAGTCATTCCCGCGAAAGCGGGAATCCAGTGGGAGGTTAGGCTCATTAGGGCCGGGCAATTCTAGGCCAGACGGACTCGTACAAAGCGGTAACGCCAATGTCGCCGCGTGGATTCCCGCTTTCGCGGGAATGACCTGGATTCCTCCGCCGCGCGGGGGAGTGGCACGCAAGACTTGTAACAGCTATTTCCTGACAGGCCCTAAGTGAGCTCGCCGGGGTGAGCGGGGGTGGTGGACGAGCTTTAGGTCCAAAGGGCCCGCCATTCTTATTGGCGATCGGTGGGGTCTACAGGCTTTCTTCTGACTTCTGTCTCCTGACTCCTGACTTCTGTCTCCTGACTTCTGACTCCTGCTCATCACTCGCCACTGTCTATCTATCCCCTACCCCCCAGTCCCTCGACCCCGACACCTGCCCTTCAGGGCTGAGTGTCTAACGAGGTAGCGTCTTCCGTCCAGGCGTAATAGCCCCGGCGGGCATAGACTGTGTATTTTCGCTGGGAGTCAATCGAACCATCCGTGATGCGGATCTCGATTTCCCGGAAGGCGCCATCGTGGCGACGGTTGGTGCTGTAGTAGCCGAGGCTGTAACGCTGCTTCAAGCGGGAGATCGCGGTGGCCATGGCTGAGCGGATGGACTCCAGGTTTCTGGCGTCGATGACTTCTCCTCCGGTCTCCTGGGCGATCTTCGGCACGGAAACCTCGCGAAAGAGGGGAAGAAGTACGTACATCGAATGTGGGTGTAACCCTTCCTCGACCCGAATGCTGTAGATTACCGCCTCCGATTCAAGCGCCTGGCGAATGACGCGACTTTCGTCGGTGTAACCTTTGAGGGTGTTTTCATTGTCAGAAACCAGGATGATGGCGTGACGGCGATCCGGGGCCGCGCGGGCGAGGTAATGCGCGGCCTCGAAGAGGGCGTCTGGGATGACCGTGCCGCCACCGGCGCGAATGGTTGCGATGGCGTCCGTTATGCGTTGCCGATTCCTCGTCAGACCTACCAGCATTTCCGTTCGGGCGGCAAAGTCAAACAAAGCCACCCGATCGTCCGGTTTGAGTGAAGAGAGCGTGTCGAAGGCCACGCGATGCAGTTGCTTCAGAACCGGACCCATGCTCCCGCTGCAATCCAAGACCAGGGCTACAGCCAAGGGGAGCTCATCGCGCGAAAAATAACCGATTCGCTGCTCGACGCCGTTCTCGTAGACCCGAAAATTCTCGCGCCTCAGGTTGTTGACAATGCCACCGTCCTGATCGCGAACGGTCGCCTCGACCAGGACCAGATCCACATCCGCCTTAAGCCTGAATCTGTCCGCCCCGCCTGCCGTCGCAAGGCTGTCAACGGGCCGGGAAGTCGCGGTGGGCACCAACCTTTGCGTCTGCTGCGGCGCAACTCTCGCCGCATCTTTCGACTGGCTATCGGGTACTGCGCCTGGCCGGCCGTCAGGAGGTAAATCCCCAGGTTTCCCGAGCGGGGCGGCAAGGTGCTCTGGAGGGGCCGCGGAGGAGGTAGCGGGTGGCGATGATGGCGGGAGTTGACCGGGAGCGACCTGTGTCCCGGCCAGCGCCAGGGCTAGCACAGCGACAATCCGACGCACCAGCGCGTTTTTCATCAGCGTCCTCGCTGGTTTTTGCGATGCATGCGATCCAGCAGGCGTTGTCCAGGAAACGCAGAAGAACAGGGACTAGATGCTGGGGCAATTCTGACTGGCTCCTTTTTGACCCGGCGCTAACACCCGCGCGGCGAAACCCAGAGACTTAATAAACACGAGCACAAGCGCGATCCACGTCAACGTTGGAGATTTCCCAGGGCTCAGGAAGGTGTGAAAAAATCGGGTTGTGGCGGCGCGTCGTAGGGGCAACCCTTGTGGTTGCCCCAGGGCGGCCACAAGGGCCGCCCCTACAACGCGATTTTTTCGCACCTTCTCAGCCAACCAATTCCACGGCAGGGAAGAAATAGCCGATTTCGTAGGCGGCGGTCTCGGGGGCGTCCGAGCCGTGGACGGCGTTGTATTCGATGTCGGTGGCGTAGAGCTTGCGGATAGTTCCGGGGGCAGCATTGGCGGGGTTGGTGGCGCCCATGACCTCACGCAGGCGGGCGATGGCGTTTTCGCCTTCCAAAACCATCACCAGCGCCCGGCCGGAGCTCATGAACGTAGTGAGACTCTCGAAAAACGGCTTGCCGCGATGCACGGCATAAAAACCCTCAGCTTCTTTCTTGGAAAGGCTCACGAAGCGCGCGGCAACGATTTTGAACTTCTTGGCCTCGAACATCTTGATAATGTCACCGATGTGTCCCGCTTCAACAGCGTCAGGCTTAATAATCGTAAGGGTGCGTTCTATTTCCATGTTCCTCCATCCGAATAGTGAATGGTGAATAGTGAATAGTAAATTGTGAACAGTAAACGATGAACTTCAAAAACAGTCGCGAAGTTGTAGACTCCGGAGTGTGCGGCGCGAACCCTGAATTCACTATTTACTATTTACTATTCACCATTCACTATTCAGAATTCATAATTTGTTTGAGCGTCTCGCCGATAAGTGCCGGGCTCTCGGCCACCGCGATGCCCGTTGCCTGGAGTGCCGCGATCTTGTCTGCGGCAGTGCCTTTACCGCCCGAAATGATGGCCCCGGCGTGGCCCATTCGACGACCCGGCGGTGCGGTGCGGCCGGCGATGAATCCGACCACGGGTTTCTTGACGTTCGCCTTGATGAACGCGGCGGCTTCCTCCTCGGCCGTGCCGCCGATTTCGCCGACCATGACAATTCCGCGAGTTTCGGGATCTTCGTTGAAGAGCCGCAGGACATCCACAAACGTAGTCCCGATGATGGGGTCGCCGCCGATGCCGATGCAAGTGGACTGGCCGATGCCAAGAGCGGAAAGCTGGCCCACCGCTTCATACGTCAGGGTCCCGCTGCGGGAAACCACACCCACGTCTCCTTGCCGGTGGATGTGTCCCGGCATGATGCCAATCTTACATTTTCCCGGTGAGATGATACCCGGGCAGTTGGGGCCGATCAGCCGGGTCTTGGTTCCCACGAGATAGCGCATCACGCGCACCATGTCGAACGTCGGGATGCCTTCCGTAATGCAAACCACCAGCGGCAACCCAGCATCAGCAGCTTCCAGGATTGCGTCTGCCGCGAACGCTGGAGGCACGAAGATCACAGAAGCGTTGGCGCCGGTCTTCTCCTTCGCTTCGTAGACGGTATTGAACACCGGCACGCCATCAACCGTGCTGCCGCCCTTTCCCGGCGTCACGCCAGCCACCACCTTGGTACCGTAGGCGATGGCCTGTTGGGTATGAAAGCTGCCCTCGCGTCCGGTTATTCCTTGGACCAGCAGCCGCGTGTTCTCGTCAACAAGTATAGACATAGGGTTGATAGTTCAACGGATCTCATAAAGATAAGCTTCGTCAATGAACATTCCACCCACCATGGTGTTGCCCAGCCGCGCCCCTTCCACTGAGGCGGTCTGAGCAAAAACAGAGCGCAGTCCCTGGTACAGGGGTTGCTTTGGGCTAATCAACTCGATTCTTATGTGCTGGCTGGAATCAGCAGTGATGCTTCGCATAATCGGCGCTAACTCTAGGTAGGCATCCCGCGGCCCCAGTGTATCGACCTTGGGACTGGCGATCACCAAATGCCAACCGCCTATGTTGGGCTCCGATAACCAGAAGATTCCCTTGATAGGGAAGTCCTGGTTGTCCCGTAATCGCTGCCACAGCTTTCTTCCAAACTCGATGTCTATTCCATCGAGCGTTTCGACATCGCTCATTACCACCTCCTGCGAATCCATTCCATAACCCCACTTCCTGGGTCCATGACCGCAGAGTATAGAGCCTTGGCCTGGAACTCTTCCACCATTTCATAACGGTTTTCATCGTCCCAAAGGAGGACCGTATTCCAATTGCCCTCCAGCTTCACGTCACCACCGAATTCCTTCTGGAGGTCTTTCCAAAGCACCCCATCAATTTGAACCAGTTCCCTCAGCTTGTGGGTGTAAGCCCGGTTGATGAAATTCTTATCTGGGAAATCGTACTGCTGAACCGCGCGAGCTAGATACGCCTTTAGTGCACACTCAACAGCAAGGCCCGTCATGTAATACGCGCCAGTCCAGCATGCTTTGTCCAGCAAAACCCCGGCTTCCTTCAGTCTGCTGTCCGCCAGGAGCCGCAATTTGTCCCGATTCAGCCGAGCAGCGATCACGCAGCCTCCTGCCACCAATTCTAACTCATGCGCAGACGAGTTAACGAAAATGGATCAAATCCCCGCCGCCGCGACGACCTTCTCCGCCGCATCCTTCATGCCCTGTGCGACGGTGAAGTTCAGTCCCGATTCGCGCAGAATTTTCTGGCCCAGCTCGACGTTGGTGCCTTCCAGGCGAATCACCACCGGCGCCTCGATGCCGAGGCTTTTCACCGCCGCCACGACGCCGTTCGCGACGACGTCGCAGCGCATCATGCCGCCGAAGATGTTGATGAGCACGGCACGGACGTTGGCATCGCTGAGGATGATCTCGAAACCCCGGCGAACCTGTTCTTCGTTGGCGCCGCCACCCACATCCAGGAAGTTGGCCGGGCGTCCGCCGGCATACTGAATGATGTCCATGGTGGCCATGGCGAGGCCTGCGCCGTTCACCATGCAGCCCACGTTGCCGTCCAGGCGGATGTAGTTCAAGCTGTAATTGGAGGCTTTCACCTCGAGCGGGTCTTCTTCATCCAGGTCGCGCAGCTCGCGGATGTCCTTGTGGCGGTAAAGGGCGTTGTCATCGAAATTCATCTTGGCGTCCAGCGCCAGCAAGCGGCCGTCGCGCGTCAGTACGAAAGGATTGATCTCCACCAGTGAAGCGTCCGTGGCGAGCATTGCCTGGTAGAGGCTGGAAAAGAAGCGCACCGCCTCATTCACCAGTTTCGCGTCCAGTTCAAGCCCGAAGGCCAGCTTTCGCGCCTGGAAAGGCTGCAGGCCGAGCGCAGGATCAATGAACTCCTTCAGAATCTTCTCCGGGTGCTCGGCGGCCACCACTTCGATTTCCACGCCGCCCTCACTCGAGGCCATAAACACGGGGCGCGCGCTGGTGCGGTCAATCACCAGGCCAAGGTAAAGCTCGCGCGCCACCTCCAGACCTTCCTCAATCAGAACGCGTTTCACCACGCGTCCCTCAGGCCCCGTCTGGATGGTGACCAGCTTCTTGCCGAGCATCTCGTTCGCAATGCGCTCGGCTTCATTCGCGCTGCGGGCCAGCTTCACACCGCCGGCTTTGCCACGGCCTCCGGCATGAATCTGCGCTTTCACCACGACGGCGCCGCCCAGGCGCTCCGCCACGGCACGTGCTTCTTCGGCGCTATAGGCGACTTCGCCGCGCGGGGTGGCGACTCCGAACTTCGCAAGTGTTTGCTTGGCCTGGTATTCGTGAATTTTCATGGTAGAAAACGTCAGTTGTCAGTTGTCCGTTGTCCGTTGCCATAAGTGCCCACACAACTGTCGGCGTGGCGGCATTCACTCTTATAACCCGTCTGCGAAAGTGCAGGATTACAATTAGCCTTTAATCTGGCAGTATAAGAAATGCGCATCCCAATTGCAACGAGCAGCGTGGGTTCGCAACGGGTCAGGCTCGTTTGCAACGGATGCCCGTCCCATACGTGAGGAAAGAAGGCGTGTGCAATGTAATGAAGGGACTCAAGGGCGGCCCTCATCAGGAACGTTCGGGTGAAAGCAGCAACTGACAACGGACAACGGACAACGGACTCTTGAAGCCATGCAAATCCGCGAGGCCATCCAAAAAACCGGACAGCGGCAGCACCTCAGCCGTGCAGAAGCGCGGGCGGTGATGGAGCAGTTGTTATCGGGCTCCGTACCGGACGCGGAGATCGTCGCCTTCCTTGCGGCTTTGCGGGACAAGGGCGAGCAGCCGGAGGAATTGGTCGGGTTCGCGGAGGTCATGCGCGCCCACGCCAGTGAAGGGTTGCGGCAGGCGGGAGTCGATGTGGAAGCATGGCAGAGTGGAGAGCCCCTGCTGGACACCTGCGGAACCGGCGGCGACGGCCACGGCACCTTCAACGTGTCCACGGCGGCGGCGCTGGTGGCTGCGGGCGGCGGAATCCGCGTAGCCAAGCACGGGAACCGCTCCATTTCCAGCCGTTGCGGCAGCGCGGATGTGCTGGAATCTCTCGGGGTTGCCATCGATCTGCCGCGCGCGCGCATTCCCGCGTGCCTGGAAGAAGTGGGGATGGTTTTTCTCTTCGCCCCAAGCCTGCACCTGGCCATGAAGCACGTGATGAACGCGCGCCGAACCCTGAAAACAAAATCCGTTTTCAACCTGCTGGGCCCGCTTACCAATCCCCTGCGCGCATCGGTTCAGTTGGCCGGTGTTTACGACGCTTCACGAACCGAGATGATGGCGCGCGTGCTGGGGGCGGTCGGCACCGAGCGGGCCTTCGTCGTGACAGGCTCAGACGGCATCGACGAGGTCACTCTATCCGGCCCCACACGTCTCTCATGGAACGAGGGTGGCACCGTAAGGACGCGCGACGTGACTCCGGAGGAGTTCGGTCTGGCGCGGGCTTCGCTTGCAGAGCTTCGTGGCGGGGATGCGGAGACCAACGCGCGCTTGTTGCGAAGCGTGCTCGAAGGCAAGCGCGGTCCACACCGCAATGTGGTGCTCGCCAACGCTGCGGCGGCCTTCGTGGTGTCGGGCATCGCTCAAAGCTTTGTCGAGGGAGTCGAGAAGGCCGCGGCAGCCATTGACTCCGGCGCCGCACTTCAGAAGCTCAAAGACTTGGTGGATTTTACGCAACGGAACAGGAGCGAGGGAATTGAATCATTGAATCATTGATTCATTGGTTCATTGAAGAGCGTGCTTCATCCTCAGCGAGAGTCGGTCAGCTTCGCTTTCCTTTCTGCCGTAAGCAACTAGTACGGATTGTTCGTCATTTGTAGAGGATAAGGCCACCGTCTGTCATTCTGAGCCCTTCGCTGTCATCCTGAGCGAAGCGAACGGGCTCAGAATGACAGACAATGGGGTTATCCTCTACGAATGACGGACATTGCGTATGACAACGGACCACGGACAACGGACGACTGACCACGGACAACGGACGACTGACCACGGACAACGGACAGCAACTTCTAACCCTACATCCTCAAGAAATTTGCGAGTAACTGTTTTCCCGATAGGGTGAGGATGGATTCGGGATGAAATTGAACGCCCTCGACCTTCATTTGCCGGTGGCGCAGGCCCATGATAAGGCCGTCGGGCGAGGTGGCGGAGATTTCGAGGCAGGCGGGCAGGCTCTCGCGTTCCACGATCAGAGAATGGTAACGAGTGGCCTCGAAAGGGTTGGGCAGGCCTTCGAAAATGGTCCTGCCGTCGTGATGGATCTGGCTGGTCTTACCATGCATCAGTTCCGGCGCCCGGATGACCTTGCCGCCGAAGGCTTGCCCGATGGCTTGATGGCCGAGGCACACTCCCAAGATGGGTACACGTCCGGCCAGCTTATCAATCACCTCCAGGCAGATCCCTGCTTCGTTGGGAGTTTTCGGCCCGGGCGAAATGACAATCGCATCGGGCAGTTTCTTCTCGATTTCATCCACCGTGGTCTGATCGTTTCGGACCACTCGCATTTGGGCGCCCAATTCTCCCAGATATTGGACCAAGTTGTAGGTGAAGGAATCGTAGTTGTCGATTACGAGGATCATATTGCGGCTCATTCAAAGCCATTATAGTGGAACTTTGGATTTTAGATTTTGGATTTTAGATTTTGGATTCACAAATATGCCTTGTCGCTGTTATGGACAGAGGCAAACCCGAAATGCTAATCCAAAATCTAAAATCTAAAATCTAAAATCGGCAAACCCGAAATGCTAATCCAAAATCTAAAATCCAAAATCGTCATAAAATGGTGCGCGAGACGCAACGACAAGCCGGCAAACACCAGCGTCTTGCCAGTGTCAACGGAGGAGAATATGCGAGAAACCAAGCGACGCGAGTTCTTAAAGGCGGGTATCGTTTCAGCAGCAGGAATCACTTGTCTCGGATTGGCCACGGGCGGGGAGGTCCTCGCTAGGCCGGTGGGGCGTGCGACGGCGGAGGCGGCCGGAACCCCGCCTCCATTTCATCTCGGCTTGGTTACTTACAATCTAGCTGTCAATTGGGATATCGAGACCATTATCGAGAATTGCACGAAGACGGGGTTTGAAGGGGCAGAACTGCGCACCACGCATAAACACGGGGTGGAACCTTCGATTAGCAGGTCGCGCCGCGCGGAAGTGAAGAAGCGCTTTGCCGATTCGGGCGTGCGGCTGGTGAGCCTGGGAACGACATGCGAATACCAGTCGCCGGAGCCTGCGGCAGTGGAAAAGAACATCGAAGAAACGCGCCGCTGGTGCGAGTTGGCGCAGGACCTGGGCTGCCTGGGGGTGAAGGTCCGCCCCAACGGGTTCCCGGGGGGCATTGCGCACGAGCAGACCCTCGAGCAGATCGGCCGCGCTCTCGCCAAGTGCGGAGACGTGGCGCGCGAGTACGGCGTGGAAATCTGGATGGAAGTTCACGGAGGGGGTACGCAGATTCCGGTGAACGCTCATCAAATCCTCTCGGTCGCAAATCACCCTTTGGTGGGCGCCTGCTGGAACTCCAATCCTACGGACGTGGAGAACGGCTCCGTCCGCAACGGCTTCGAGCTGCTAAAACCGTGGATTCGCAGTTGCCACATCAACAACCTCGACGATAAAGCTTATCCCTGGCACGAACTCTTCGCCTTGCTGCGTTCCATCAACTTCGACCGCTACACGTTTGCCGAGGTTGCTGAGCCGAGTTGCGAACCCTTGCGCTTCATGAGCTATTATCACGCTGTGTGGGACTACCATGCAGGCTTGGGAAGACCGTAGGCAGTAGGCAGTAGGCAGTAGGCAGTAGGCGGAAAGCAGAAGGCAGAATTAAGGGCTGGGGAATGACGACAGTGGGTCAATTTGATGTAGAGGCGGCTTTACGCCGCCATTTGGCGAGATAAACTCGCCGCTACAGCATCAAATTGACCCACTACCGGAATGATCGCGTGGTATTACAGTGTCGCGCAGTGTGTTATAATAGCTTGCTTAGCAGTCCGCAGAGGAGCAAGTTATGGGAAAAGAGACCATTACGTTCAGAGTGGATACGGGCACCAGGAAGACGCTGGATGTCATAGCGGCGTCAATCGACCGTGACCGCAGTTACGTCCTCAATGAAGCCGTCAAGGCCTACGTTGACGCTCACCAATGGCAAGTGGAGCATATCATGCGAGGCGTGATGCAGGCGGACGCGGGGAAGTTCGCCAGCGATGCGGAAGTGAAGAAGGCGTTTGCCCGGTGGCGCAAGTGAAGCTCCTATGGACCACCTTGGCGCTCGAAGACTTGGACAACGCTTACCTGTATGTTGCCGCCGACAATCCTCGTGCTGCATCCGCAATGATTGCCAGGATCGAAGCCGCGGTAAATTCCTCGAGGGTGTTTCCGGATGCCGGCCGCCCGGGACGGGTCGAGGGCACCCGCGAACTGGTGGTGACGGGCACACCTTTTATCATCCCTTATCGAACGAAGCACCGGCAGATCGAAATTATTGCTCTTATCCATGCGGCGCGCCGGTGGCCGGAGAGCTTTTAGCAACCAGAGGTACAGGAGCCCTCGGGAGTCCCGTCTCGTCTTGGAGATCGCATGTCGACCAACGCTCCGCGGATAGTGGATCGCAACCTTCTGCCGATGGTGGTTGAGCCGGTGACGCTCGAGGGGCAGGACATTCGCCTGGAGCCGCTCTCCATTCATCATCATGCGCAGTTGTGCGAGGTGGGCCTGGACGACGAACTGTGGCGATGGATTCCCCAGGCCGTGGGGACGCCCCATGAAATGCGCGCCTATATCGAGACGGCGCTCCAGTGGCAGGCGGCGGGGACCGCGCTTCCCTTCGCGACCATCGAGAGGGCCACAGGCCGGGCCATCGGCAGCACCCGCTTCGGAAACATCGACCGGGCCAACCGTCACGTGGAAATCGGCTGGACATGGCTGGGAAAGAAGTGGCAGCGGACGGCCGCCAATACGGAAGCGAAATACCTGATGCTGCGTCACGCCTTCGATACCTGGCGCTGCCTGCGGGTGGAGTTTAAGACGGACTCTCTCAATGAGCGGTCACGCGCCGCCCTGCTGCGAATCGGTGCAAAGGAGGAGGGCATCTTTCGCAACCACGTCATCACCTGGACTGGCCGCATCCGCCATTCGGTCTATTACAGCATCGTCGATTCCGAATGGGCGGGCGTCAGAGCCGACCTGGAGAACAGGCTTTCCGGGGCATGATCGCTTACGGTATTCTGCGGTAACATTCGACGTGCGGGGTGACGTGTAGGGCGTGCGGCTGATGGCCCCCTCTCGTTGCGGCGCTCTCGTGCCCTTGCCTTTCCCCCGGCTCGGGTGTATACAGGTGTCGTCTTAATCGTACGGCCAAAGAGCCTAATGGATGTGCCGCTTGTCTAATCACAGTGTTAGCGACCCTTATTAGGGAAGCTTCAAGGGGATCCTACAATGCGTTCATCGCACATTTTTGAGACCTACTATTACGGGGGGAAGAAGTGGGACAACTATTTGATCGATATTCAGGAATCCATCGACGCGGTCAGCACCCAAGCGATGGAAATTGGTGAAGCCCAACTTGCTGGGATGCACGCCCAGACGGCCCAATTGGGAAAGATAGGCGACACCCTCCAGAGCGGATTCGATGAGATGAGGGCGCAGTTCCAGTGGGGATTCACCCTGTTGGCCGAGCGCATGGACCAGCAGATAAAGATAGTGGCCCGCGTCGCTTCGCAACTGGATGAAATTCATAAGACACTCCAATCTCCCCTCATGACGCAGGCACGAGAACTGTTCCAACTTGGGCAAGAGCGCCTCAGCAAGGGGTTGTTGGACAAAGCGCTCGAGGTATTTCTCCACTCGGAGCAGAAGAACGAAGTCGACTTTCTTCTCCAACTGCAGATCGGCAAGCTCTTACTTTACGGGAAGGACAGGGATAACGACGTGATCGATATTCCCCAGGCGGAACGTCACCTTCTTCTTGCCGCCAGGTTCGCTAAGGCTGAGAAGGACTCGATTCCCAAATGGAATGAATACTGTGCACAGGCGTACTTTCATGCGGGAGTGGCCGCCTACTTGCGTGGCGAGAAGGAGTACCTGGCTGGCCGCAACGATGCAATGAGGGCTTGTTTGGAGCGGGCGTTGGGCTTCCTTATAAACGCAGATAACCTTTGGCCTAAATTCCTCGAAAGTGCTTACACTCTGGCGAAGTGTCACTCTCTACTGGGGCAGTTGGACGAAGGGCGGAAAAAGCTTGAGTATTTTTCGGATCTTGACCGTAGGTATCTCGCCAAGGCAGGTAAGGATAAGGACTTCAGCCCGTTGTGGCCCGATATTGAGAGCATCATCCGACAGTCCGCGGTCTCTCCCGGTCCTCGTGCGCAGGCCACACTGGCTCACATTGCAAAGACTGCTGAGGCGATTGGGTGGGCGAGACGAATCGGCCCCAACTCCCATTGGGAACTTAGGAAGCTGGCGTCTATTGAGAAGGATATTGGCGAGGCGAAGCAGTCGCTTCAAGGCGTGAACGTGGATATCGAAGACCTCTGTGCGCACGTCGTGGACGTGCGCCATGAAGTGGAACAGACAGTTGAGAGCGACCTCCAAAATCGGATTCGTGACATCGAAGGGCAGATTACACCTATCAAATCTCGTCTGCAGGGATGTGAACTTCAAATACGGGTATTGCGAGGGAAGATGGCGGAGAAAAGTGATACAAAGACGGCTTGGCAGGTGGGTTTCCTCTTCGGTTTCCTCTTCGTCATCGCATCGTGCTTTCTGCTTGGAGTCGTCGGCACACTGGTTCTTGGAGAGGCCACTTTTCGTCAATATGGGGGCGGGATCGGAATCCCTGTTTCCGTAGTCGCAGCAGTAACCGGTGGCTACGTCGGGAACGCCATATTTCGAGGTCGACGAAACCGGCCGTATGTTTCGCAAATTGATGAGGCTGTCAGGGTGTCAGAAGAATGTGCGCGCACTCTGGCGCCGCTGAAGAATAACAGAGACGAGACAAAGAGAGAACTCGAGCAGTTTCTTGCGTGGAGGTCGTTGAGCGCGGAGAGTAGTTAAACCCGTGGGTAGAGTTGGGTTAGACCTCTGCGGCTCCTTTTACGCCGAGTATGGCAAATCAAGATTCCTAGCCGACTGGCTCGCAGATTCTTCATGCCGACTCGAGACGATAGCGTTCGCCCGCCTGCGTGGGGAACTGTACGCTCTCGCCTTTCACTGAGACGGTGACCGGCTGGTTGTCCTTCACACGCGTCACCTTGAGCTGCGTCTTGGGCCAGGGATTGACCAGCTTTGCTGTTGCCCCTTTCTCACTGAACAGCGTCACCTCCGAAACCGCTTTGCCGTCATAGGAGGCGCTGAGCAGGAAGGCCCCCATGGCACGAAGGTCCCGGAAGCGCGCCTGTCCCAATCCCTGAGTGTTCGGGAACAGGCGGACGGTGCCGGTGAAGCTCTGGAGCATACATTCGTTCAGCACGGCGGGCAGCGAAAGGTTTTCCGTCCAAACGCCCATGCGCATCATGAAGTCGAAATCGAGATTGTCCTGGTAGCGGCCATCCATCTGCCGGACGCGGTCGTTAGCAATGCCGTTGGGCAACAGGCAGTAGCGCACCTCGTTCTTGAACCATTTCAAATCCAACATCCCCAGCCGCGCGCGTATCAGGGGCTGATACACGAGATCATTGCCACCTTCCAGCCGAACTGTGCGCGCGGTGCGTCTGGCGATTTCCAAGTACTCTTCGTTGCGGCCGATTCCCACCTGCTCTCCGGGGAAGACCGGGGCAAGCGTTACGGGGACGTTGTAGACGTGCTCGGGCGGAGCGTTGAGCACGTCCAGCCAGACCTCGCCATAAGGCCCCTGAGTTTTCGGGTAGGGCGTAAGGTTGTTGCCGACTTCCGCCCACTTGCCGCGTTCGCCCTCGTCGAGGTTAAGGACCTTGGAGGCCTCGGCGGCAGCGTCGAGCAGGAACTTCACCAGCGCCAGGTCCATGATGCAATCTTTGTTCAGGCGGAAGTCTACGGTGCAGCCCCAATTCTCGGGTGAGGCGGTGGGAAGGATGTGGTACTTGCCGTCGGACTCCTTTTTCACGAAAGCGACCACAAAATCGGTGGCCGCGCGGAAAAGGGGATAGACCCGTTTCAGGAACACCTTGTCGAGTGTGTAAAGGTATTGCCACCAGAGGCTTTGCACGGTCCAGGGCGTCTCGCAGACTTCGTAACCCCAGGGTGGCGCCGGGAAAGGCACCACTTGGCTCGGCACCGGGTAGGCGGAGTGCGGGAAGAAGGCGCCGGGCAAGCCGAATTTCTCCTGCGCGTAGTTCTGGGCCATAGGCAGCAGGTTTTCAACCAGTTCCACATAGGGAAGATTCTGCTCCACGTGATTGCTGGAAAAGATTCCCCAGAAGACCTGTTGAGTGTTGTAGTTCATGTGGTAGTCGCCGTGCCAAGCGGTGCCGATCTTGCCACTCGTCCAGTTGCCGAACAGGCCGGGGGCCACCTTGCCTGCGCGCAAACAGCAGGCCAGAAAATACTGGTTGTGGTACCAAATCTTTTCGAGTTGTTTGTCCTCGAACTCGACGGCGGAGCGCGCCCAGAAATCCTTCCAGCCTTTTTCCGTTTCCTGCTGGAGTTGCTTCACGGGGACTTGCGCCAGGCGCGCCACCTCGCTCCTGGCAAAGGCCACGTTATCGGCGTGGTCGCGTGGTGTGAAAAGGGTGAGGTCCAAGCGGAAGGGCTGCTCTTTCTGACTTCGCAGGAAGACGCAGGGAGGGGAGTTAAAGTCCCAATAGGTTTCCTTGCTGTCTGGCCCCAACCTTCCCAGCCGTTCCTGGTTTTCCGCCAGACCTTCCACGACCCAGGAGCCTTGTACGCGGCCGCTCAAAGCAAAGTTGCGGTCTTTGTCCGTGCGAGGAGGGTTCGCGTTCTCCGGCGTCGGCAGCGTCGCCGGGAAGTGCTGATAGCCGGAGAACTCTGCAAACCCCTCGCTGGCGCTGCCGTCAATCTCCGGGGGCGGGAGCTGGGCTGCCGCGTCGAGGTTCGGGCAGTAGGAAACCGAGACGAACGGGGAGGGTTCATCGCTGGAAACTGAGACGTGCCCGGTGTTCCAGCTCACAAAGCAGCGCACGGTCACCTTGCCACGCTTGCCGCGCAGGTCGTCGTGCTCGAGGTCGAGCGTGAAAAGGCCGTTCGATGGGTCAAGCCCCTGTCGCAAGACGCGGACTTTTCGCGAATCCCAGTGAATCCACACAATCCCGCATGGCCAGGGGCGAGGCCAGGACTTGCGGTAAGAGGAGGTCACCTTCAGCGTGTATTCGCGGAAAAAGTCGATGCTGGATTCGAGATAGAGCATGTCAGGCTTGCCCTGCCGCTTGGCTTCTTCGCTGGCCCGTTCCCAGAGCTTCAGCAATTCGTTGAAGGGCAGGACGTACTGATAGTGGTCCTCGCTCACCCGAATATCCCAGGAATCTTCCTTGCCCAGGTGAAGGCCCAGCGCATCCGGGCGCACGGTGACGCAAAGGCCGATGTCCCCGTTGCCCAGCAACATGCCCTCGAAGAAATTCGGCGTGGGCACGTCGCGAAGGATTTGATGGCGCTTGGCGATTTTGAATCCATCTAGCCTGGTATCGTTAGAAAGTGGGCGAGCTTCGGCGGGCAGTACGCCGGCGGCGGCCGTGGCCGCGGTCGCTTGCAAGAATCTTCTTCGGCTGGTTTTCATTGCGCACCTCCACGCAGATTGATTCAAGGTGCATATACTACCACCAATGGCATGTCATTCTGAGCGGAGCGCAGCGTATGGCATGTCATTCTGAGCGGAGCGTATGGCATGTCATTCTGAGCGGAGCGTATGGCATGTCATTCTGAGCGAGGATAGCCGAAGACCGTTATCCGTGATGTCAGAAACGCAGCGCATGGCAAAGTGGGTCCGCCCTCTCCCAAGGGGAGAGGGTGGACCGCGACGCCGCTTTCTTCAGGCGTCGCGGGCCGGGTGAGGGGTTAGTTGCGGGGCGAGGACGGCTCCGACAGGCTCGGCCCAAGCTGCTCAATGGAAACGAGTAATGCGTCGAGTTTCTGGAGAGTATTCATGGGCCTGCGGCCCACCCAAGGAGATGAAAATCGCCGGTGTTGTCACCCCCGCGTAAGCGGGGGTCCAGTTCAGTCCACATACGGCTGGATTCCCGCTTTCGCGGGAATGACAGGCATGGGGTGATTTTCAGGAGAGCGGAGCGCAGCGTATGGCATGTCATTCTGAGCGGAGCGAAGAATCTGCTTTTGGTTGCGGCCGTGCCGCGTTGTAGCACCAGCAGTCATCTTCTTCTCGTGCGGGGAAGATTTTCCACGATCATCGCTTGGCCCAGGATGGCTGGGATTGCGGTTGCTGGTTGATGGCGGAGGATGTTGCAATACCAGTTCTTCAATCGGCAATCAGCCCGCCGTAGCGGGTCAATCACCAATCGCCAATCGCCAATCACCAATTGCAAATCACCAATCACCAATTAGCCGAAATGGGAAACCCAATGAGAGCGCCTGACATCGAAGCAGACGGGTGTATAGTTTTAGTTGTCTAAGACTCTTATAGGGGCAAATTTGGAATGAAACAACTCCTCTGCCTGTTGGCTATCATCGCACTCTCCCTATCAAAGGTTCTCGCCGCCACTTTACCCCCTTGTCTTGGAGGTGTGTCAGTCAGCACTTTTCGGCTGCTACTCCAACCGGAAGGGAAAGGCCCCGCATTACCACTAAGCTCCGTCAACATCATTGGGCCGGGTGAGAAGTTGAAATATGAACCGATCCACGTGCCTGGTCCCATTAAGGACAAGGCGCAGGTCGCGATCTTGCTCGTGCCCGTCGCCAAGCCATCAAGCGAAAAAGGGGGCGAGGAGAAAGGCAAAGACAACCAGAAGGACATCGTCGTGCTGGAAGCACAGCCTGCGAAGAGCCCTGCGCAGTGGGTAATTCCAGCGCGAGCGTCCATCGTGGGCGTAGTTTTCGGCCCGCACGGGCTGGATGTGAAGAAGGTGAGCTCACTGGTGGAAAAGAACCAAGACCTGATCCCGCAGCTCGCGGATTATGCGCAGCAGACGGCCACGGTGGAGGCGCTGGTTCAGACGCTCTCGAGAGTTGAGGAATCACCTACTCCCGGAAAGGATCTGAATGCGGCTTTGAGTGGCTTTTCCGCTGAATATGGTGTGCTTGTCCCAAAACTCGATCCTACAGTTCCCACGGACCAGCAGGCGGCTCAATTGCTTCGGGCTGTACTTCCCTCACTGTCCACCTACGACCCGCTTACCTCGGACCGGTCGGCGCTCGTGCAGCAGTCCGCGGGGTTGGCGTCCTCTGTGGCGGCCCTCTTCTTCGGAACGCCCGTTGGTCTGGCGGCCGGAGGCGCAGCGCTCTTTGTAAACCTCCGCATCATGATGTTTCCTGACACCGATTTCCACACCGCGTTCACGCAGTCCACGGGCACTGACGGGCTGGCGCTTTGTACCAAGGACCTGAAGGTGAAACCACGCACCAGACCTGCGTATCTCTGGGTACTGCGCGTTCCGGATGTGGGAGCGCCCACGGCTTCACTGCCTGAGACCATGTGCCTTCCACTGGGCTGGAAATCTACCCTTAAAGTTGCGTGCGCAAACCCCAACCAGCTCAAAATTCTTCCGCGCGTCCGGGACTGGCAACTGGTCTCCTCCGCCCACTCGGCTGAAGTCCCCGTGACCGTCACGGTAGGAACTTCGGATGACACTCTCGAGCTGGACCTCAGCCACACAAAACTTCCGCAAGGGCTGTACCGCCTGGCCGCCAAATGGGATTGGGACCCGGTTGAAGTGCAGGGCGCCATCAGCTTGCGTCCCTTCGCGGATTTTTCCAGCGCGAAGGTCGGCGCGGATTCGGAAGACCGCCTCGCGGAAGGTACTGGCCTGATGAGGATTCAACTGACGGGCGCGGATTTCGAGTTCGTCAACAAGGTTACAATCTTGCCTTCAGGAGACAGTAAGGCGACACCCAGGGAACTGCCCATCACTTTACCCAAGGGCAACGGCAGCGGGGAGCAGACGACCATGGAAGTGGAAATCGACACCTCCGGGTTGCGCGCTGGTCCCTATTTCCTGAAGCTGACTCAGACCAACGGATCGACCCATGACCTCGGGATTGTAATCCACCCTCCAAACCCCACCCTATCCAATCTCCCCTTGCGGGCGAACCTCGGGGAACCGCAACAAGCCGTTACACTCGAGGGGACTGGGCTGGAGCGGATCGAGGGGCTTAGCAGTGAGGGCGCAACGTGGGTTTTGACTCCTGCCCCAGCGGATGCCCGGAATCTTCATGAACGGAAGGCTACGCTCAAATTGATAGCACAGGTGAACAAAGGAGAAAGGCTTGACCTGAGCATGAAAGTCTCGGGGCTTCACAGTCCGCTCAAGGCGCCCGATGCCCTCGAGGTGGTGGGACCGCGGCCGAAAATCATCCGGGCGAGTGAGTCTGCATCTCAAGCCATGGACGTGGCACTGCGCCAGGGGGAAATCGCCGCCGGGACGGCCGTGAGCTTTGCGCTCGAAACTGAAAATGCCGGGGCTCACCCCACCGTTGCCCTGACCTGCACCAATGCGGGCGACGTGAAGCGCCCTCTCGCTCTCCATCCGGGAGAGCGGAACGGATCAGCGCAACTGGATTTTGCCGGTGAAGGCATCCTGTTTCTGTCCCTCGATCCCGGATCAGTGGGTCAATCCGGTTGCCAGTTAGTGGCGACGGCAACCCTCGAGGAGACCGGCGCCTCCGATCCTTACACTCTGGGCCGGGTCATTCGCCTGCCGCATATTGAGAGATTTCTGCTCTCGGATGAGAAGGAAGGTGGCCATCTCTACATTGGAAGCCTCAACGGCCAGGAGTTGCAGACCATCGAGAAGACGGGCTGGGATGGCAAGACTGGATATCCAGTGCAGGGAATCCCCACCCCCATTGCCGGAGATCCCCAGGAACAGACCTTGAAAATCGACTTGCCGTGGCCGCCTCCCTCCCCACGCGCCCCGCTTTACGTCTGGTTGCGAGGCGAAACCGAGGGGCGCATCACCCAGGCCAAGTATTAGAGGCAGCCACCTCATCCGCAAATCCGACGAATATGAAGGTGTGTCGCGCTTCCTGGGATGCACGCTTTCAGCCCCCAAGGGGCGACCTAGCCCAGCCCAGGCCAACGGCCCATAAGCGCTAACTTAAGCTGTTTTGGGCTTGATGTGCTATGGCACCTTCCCAGAACCCCGTTTCGCGGGAGCCGATGCGCCATGTTTGGCGTGGATGGTCCTCAGCACTTGTCCGGGTACGACTATACGTCCAAGTGACCAAGGCGATCGTGCCGTTCCCCACTATCATAGAAGGGCGTTTCTCGTTCCGAATCCGTCTTAAGCGGTGGGTTGCTCTGTTACCGACAGATATTGGTAAGCTGTGAGCGCCAAGTCAGGAGACATTTATCACAACTCCGTTTCGCAGTCCCCCAAGTTCGGGGTTGCTGCCCATCGACTGGAACCAACATTGAGCAAAAGGGTGAACTTCAGCTTGCAACGTTAATAGATCCCCCACATCTCAAATCGGTACCCTCTTCCCTTCAGAGAGCATGGAGATGTTGGATCTGTGATGTGCATAATCGCATCTTCGACTGCTTGACGTGCCCGTAAATCCCACGTTCCACCGACGCCATCACAATCGTATTGAAGTGCTCTCTGCAGAGCTGGTAGCGCGGGGCGGGCAATCTCTCCCAACTGGCCGAGCGCGACTGCCGCCGCACCCCGTGGCACCCAAAACTTGTTCGTATCTTCGAGTACCGCGATCAGAGGATCGATCGCATCGGGATGTTTGATTTGTGCGAGAGCCTTGGCTGCGCAAACGCAAACGTAGTTCGAATCCATGAGAGCTTCCACCAATGCAGGCACCGCGATGGGGTCGCCAAAT
Source organism: Terriglobia bacterium (assembly GCA_050008675.1). Classification (GTDB taxonomy): domain Bacteria; phylum Acidobacteriota; class Terriglobia; order UBA7540; family UBA7540; genus CAVROP01. The sequence goes on along the minus strand of JBEKME010000038.1, from coordinate 21,727 downwards.
GAGCCCAGCGCCTTAGCGGCAGTCGCACGCGGATCGCTCGTTTCGAACGGATGTTCGGACGCGGGCTGTTCAGCTAGCGTTTGGATGAGAGCCGCTACCGACTCTCTTCGTGCATCGGAAGACGGCTGGATTACGGCAACAATTTGACGGATTCCATTCGCCCAGTCGCTAAACAGTGGCACGTGCTGGACCCAGCCTGGCACTTGGCAGTCGTCGAGCCCCACCGGAATGAACCAAGCTTGATCGGTAGGACGTTGGCGGACCTCTTCGATCACCAGTGCCAACTCCTCGTTCATGCAGGTCTTGGAACGCTCCAAGTACGCCCGCGAAATACAGGCGATAAAGAACGCTCCCTGATTAATGCCGTCTCTGATCGCATCCTTCCATCGCGTTCCTGGTTTGATGCTGTCTCGGTCTAGCCAAACGGTGATGCCGAAGCTGGATAGGTCTTCCGCCAACCGTGCGACCGTATCTGAATCCTCTCGGACGTGCGAGATGAACACAGTAGCCATCGCATCCTCCATGTCAGATCATCCACGAGTATAGAGCACCTTGTCCGGCAAATTGGTAATAGGGTGTCGATTCGCCGCTAACTCGACTACAGCCTGTGACGGAGCAGGCTGCCATCCCTCGAATGGCAGCTTATGATCTGCGCCGAAGGTTCTGGACAGATGTATGCTTTATGGTGCGTTTGCCCGGGCCTGGGTGAGAGCGCCTCCGCAGGACGTTAGGAGGACGGAGAAAAGGGCAACCGCGGGCAAGAGCCACAGCGATGCGGAGCAAGCGAGCCAGCTGAACGTCGGTTTCGTCAACTTCAGTAGGATTTCCATCTTCTCCCTCCTCGTATCGCGCGGATTCCCGCCCTTGCAAAACACGTTCACCAGTCGGAGTCGCTCCGGAGCCTCTGCTTTGTCACTTCCTGGGCCCGGTTTTGTGCAACTTTGGTGCGACCCGGCTGCAACTCTAAACAAGCCGTAGTGCGACATTCAAGCGACAAGGTCGGACATTCGGTCAATATCGAGCTTTGACGCGCCCATGGATCGCTGACCACGGCGCCGTTCCCAGCTCGAGAGTCTTTCAGTGGGCGAGCCAGGCCGGCAACCAAGTGGTCAGTGCTGGAACATAAGTAATGAGCATTACGCCGATAAACAGCACGAGGTCTATGGGAAGCACGGAGAGTAGGACCTCGCTCAGGGGCTTCTTAAAGCGGTAAGAGGAGAGCAAAGCGTTCAGTCCTACCGGTGGCGTCAGGTACCCCAGTTCCATGTTGGCCAGAAAGACGATGCCGAGGTGGATGGGATTGATGTGATAGGCGACACCGAGCGGGACGAGGAGCGGCACCTCGATCACAATCGCGGCGTACATGTCCATCACGCAGCCGACAATGAGGAGAAACAGGTTGAGCAGCAGCAGGAAAACCCACGGCGATTGGATGCTGTGGGTTGTCCAATCCACGGCGCGAACCACCAACTCCGTATCCACCATGTAATCAGTGACGCCCAATGCCACGCCCCAGATCAGGAGTACGCCGCCAATCAGCAAGCCACAATCGGTCATGGCGCGCGGAATGTCCTTAATGATACTGAGGTCGCGGTAGATGACCGTCTCGACGAAGAAGGCATAGAGAGCGGTGACGGCGGCCGCTTCGACCGGTGTGGCAAATCCACCGAAGAGCGCCAGAAAGGCGACAGCGGGAAGAAGCAGCTCCCACTTAGCCTCCCAGACAGAGGCTTGGACTTCCGCCCAGCTTAAACGCTGGATTGGGGCGGTACCTCTGCGCCCCACCATGATGCCCCACGCCGCGGTCATCGCCAGCATCACGATGCCGGGCCCTACTCCGCCCAGGAAAACGTCCTTGATGGGAATTTTGGCGACGATGGCGTATAGAATCAACGGAAGGCACGGCGGGAACAAGAGGCCCAATGAGCCTGCGCCCGTCACTAGGCCCAGCGCGTCTTTCTCCTTGAATCGCGCTGCCACGAGCATGGGCATCAGCAGCCCTCCGAGGGCGAGAATCGTCACACCCGAAGCTCCGGTGAACGATGTGAAGAAGGCACACACGAGGACAGTGACGACGGCCGGACCGCCGCGGAACGATCCGAAAAGCGCCTGGAAGACGCGCATCAAGCGCTTTGAGGCTCCGCCTTCCGCCAGGAAGTAGCCCGCCAGCGTAAAGAGGGGCATGGTCGGCAAAGACGGATTCGTGACCAGCGAATAAAGGTCGATGGGAATGGAAGCGATCGGTTCGTGCAGCTTCCAAAAGAACAGCAGGGCAGCGCCACCCACAGTCACGAAAACTGGAACGCCTAGCAGGGTGGCCACCAGAAGCACAATCAGGGCCGGAACCATGAGTTGTTCCACGGGCAGCGGAGATCGAGCGCAAAATAGAATTATGGCTCCCGAGATTGCGCCACACGTCACTCGCCCAACCCAACTTCCTGAGGCGTGCCACAGCAGGTAAACCGTCAGCAAGGCAAAGCCGAAGGGCATGACCAATTGCACGAACCAGATGGGAATCCCATAGGCGAGGATCTTCCCCGCACGTCTTTCGGAAAGCACAAACTGAAAGCTCGCCCAGCAGAGCAGAGCACCGACAGCGGCCGAACACGCGCCACAGAAGATAAACGCTGCACTTTTCTTCTTACCCTTCAGCAGCGCTCCGAGAGTGGAAAGCGGCAGCAGCCGGTTTTCGCGCGCGGCAATCACGCCTCCAATCATGCCGAGAATCAGAGTGAGATGCTGGACGAGGGCCGTCGAGCCGGAGATGCCAAGGTGGAGCGTTTTCCGCAGCACGCTCTCCGTCAGAGGCAGCAAGACCAACCCCGCCAGGGCCAGCGTCACGGCAGCATTCTCGCCGTGGCGAAAGTAGCGGCGCCCTTTCGACTCCTGCTTCTCCAGGCTCTCCGCTAACAGTTCTACGGGTGTGGCTAACGGGACGTTCGTGGTCATTTCAACTTGCTTCCTGCGCCGCCTCGGTTGGTCGCCGCCGATGTCCGGTATTCCCGGAGCAGGCGCTCCACTTCGTCAAACTCGTCCGCCGGAACCATGCCTCCGCGGATCTTTGGGTAGATTCCTTCCGCCATGGTCCGCCATTCGGCCTCGATCTCCGGGGTCACGTGGTGGACCTCCAGTCCGCGCTTGTGCATGGCTTCCACGGCCTGGTCGCTTTCTACCCGGCTCCTCTTGGTGATCTCGCCGCCCGCCTCGGCTGCCGCCTTAAGCACCGCCTGCCGGGTGCCCGGGGGAATCGATTCCCAGGCTTTCTTGGTGATGACCGCGGCTCCGCCCAGCGGAGCGTAGTTGAGGTCCAGCATGTGCGGGCAGGGGCCGTAGAACTGCCCGGCCAGCGCATACAGAGGAGCTGTGTCAACGGCGTTAATGAGTCCGGTTTGGAGGCCGGGGAGGATGTCGTTGGTCTCGAGCGGCACGGCGTTGAATCCCAGCGCTTTCATGATGTCAAGCTGCTCGTTATCCCCGGCCCAGGTGAAGAGCTTCATGCGCATGAACTGAGCAGGGTGCACGGCCGCGTCTTTGGAGAAAAACCTTACCCATCCGATATCGCCCCAGAAGAGGGCGACGAAGCCCCGGTCGGCAAGGCGCTTCTCCAGCATCGGTCGCATTCTCTCCCTGACGTACTCGACTTCGTCGAGCGACCAGAACATCATCGGCATGTCCTGGAGCGCGTTCACCGACTTATCGATTTCTGAGATGCCTGTCATGCTCAGCAGCGCCGCCTGGATCTGCCCTACACGCATCCGGCGGACCATGTCCGCCTCGCCGCCCATGGTGCCGTCGGGATAGACAATGACTTCAACTCCGCCCTCCGGCGCCTGGCGCCACTTCTCCCTCATCTCCAAGAGGACTTCATAGGGTGGCGTGCCTCTTGGGATCAACGTGCCCAGCTTGATTCGCACCGGCGCCGGCGGTCCGGCCGCGCGCGTTCCCGATGCGCCCAGGAGAACTAGGAAGACTGCAAGAATGCCCACCCATAACGTTTCACTTTCTGTTCGGCTGAGCGATTTCGTCATTTTTATTGCTCCTCATATTCATTCAAAACTTGTCCGTGGGAGAGAAGGGGGTTCGCCTCTCGCCAAAGTTGCATGTACCCCAGGGAGATCAGGTGTATTCCTACAAAGTACGCCAGCAAGCCCCACAAGTCCGAGCCCGCAAGTCCGAAGGCGACGAGGAAGAAGCAAGCAAATAATATCTCCAATGTGTAAAGAGCCTGCATCCGGGGACGTATTTCCTCCCATCGAGCGTGCCGTTCCTTTCGCTGTGAAAGACCAAACCGGTACCAAACGCCCAGCGGAATAACCGTGTAGAGAATGCCTGGAACGAGCGAACCAAGGTAAGTCTCGTTCCCAAAACCCAAAAAGAAGAGCGAGTCCAACCCGAAGAAAAGGAAAAGGGCCGCTCCGATAACAAGGGCCCAGGAGAAAAAGCCTCGCATTCGCCAGAATTCAGGACGAAGGAAAGACACAAGAATAAGCAAGAGGGGAAGGCCGAGCACGGCAGCCCAAAGCGGGCTATTAGGCCCGCGCAGGAAGAAAAATCCAAGCGTGGAGAAATCCGATAACACGAACAGGGAAATGGTTCCTGCAATCGGGAACAAACACCGGACGGCGAGGGGCTTTCGCAGGATCCCGCCGCGATATACTGCGGATAGAACAAGGCACAGCGTGAGGCCTGCCAGAGCTAGGTTTAATGCGTAGAAGATGCGGCCTGGTGCCTGAATGTCGAGTGTCCAGAGGCCAGGCCAAAATGTGTCATACTGACCCAGTAGGAGCTGATACCCTTTCTTCGGGCCACCGCAGCTAGTTACCGTTGTTGGCAGATAGAGTGTCAAAAGGACGAGGACGCTCCCTGTGGCCAGGGAGGATTTCGGCTTCAGCCGCAGCCGAAGGGACGTCGCCCACCGGTGGCCCCTGTCCCAAGCCGCGCTTGCCCGACTGCGAATCGGGGCCAGCCCCCAGCGGGTCGCGTGGGCCCGGAGTCGAACGTCAGAGTCAGCTGCGATTTTTCCTACAGACATCTTACCCCCCTCACCTCTGGCGGTGGAATTCCAGCGTGTGGTCTTCGGAAAAAGCTTTTTCGTCGTCGGCGTGCTCCAGGACAAAGTGCTGGAGACCCTCTGTGGAAGCTGCCAGGACGATGCCCTTCTGGCATTCGCCAACTCGCTCGTGTTCGATGGAAACCTTCTTCTCTTCGGTCATGTTGATAACCCAGTCGTCGTCGAGGTAAGCGAGACGCAAGACGTCATTATCAATCGACATTTTGAAAAACCAGTGAACTGGGATGACATGGAGTTCAAAGGAATTCATGGGGGCCGACCCTCCGGGCACTCTTAGGTCAAGATAAAAGAGCCAGTCTTCGATCGGAAATAGATGAGGGGAAGAGGACAATCCTCCTGCCTCCGCTTTGTCTGCTATCTCGATTTTCACGGTGTCGACCCTCACGCGCGGCCTTGTAAGCAGATAGAGGTCCAGGAAATCATCTCCCTTGCCCCCAGGAACCAACTCCAAAGAGAAACCCCTCGCGATACGCAGGCGATGAGGTTCGAATCGGGTTTGCTTTGTGCCGTCCTTTTCAGAGCGAACGGCGCGCAGATGGTGTGACTCCGGCCTTATGCTGTGCCTCACGGGGCGCAACGACTCTTCAAAAACAACGTCCAAGAAAAGGAACTTCCCCAATCGCAGCAAGCGCGCGTCCCATACGCCTTGGTATTCCTCGTTCGTATCTTTATCCGAACCTCGAAGCTCAAGCTTATAAGTCGCAGAGCCGGACCGTTGCAATGTGTAGGTGTCGTTATCGTCTTTGAGGCACCAGGTCCCAAGCAATGCCGGGTCGTAGACCAGATCTTTTTGCGTATACAAGGGATTGAGCGAATCCACAGGGCGGCAGCCGCCAAGGAACAAAACCGCCACCAAGGACATGAGAACTTTCGCGATAGCCATTTTCTTGCTCTTTTTGGCAAGCAAGGGGTTCACTAATCCTTTCATTCTGTCATGCATTGTTTTGCCCCTCCTTTCGTGGTCCCCGTCCGCGACCATAAGAGTGCAAGCACCCGACATGCAAGCGACAAGGTGCGACATCGAGCAACCATTTTCCTTTGTCCCCTTGGGATATCCTGACGCTCGTCTCACTCCACAAACAGCTCATCCACCCGTGCCAGCAGCCAGCGGGCGCGGCGCTGCATCAACAGGTTCTCGAGTCGCCACTCGGGTCTGGCGTCGGGATCGATGGCCAGCGCCCGGCTGAGCAGCGACTGGAACTCGGCCCGATCTTGCTTCTGGACTGATACTGTCTCAGCCAAAGACACGTAGGGCCCCGCAAGCTGGCCGTGGGACAACGCAACAGCCCGCGCAAAGTGCTCTCGCGAGCGCGCCAAAGGATCGCCTTTGGCCCCTTGCCGGCTCGGTTCGTAGGTGATCAGGAAGCCGTCGATGGCGCCGGTTCCAAAGTCGGGGTCCAGCTTGTAAGCGCGGTCGATCAGTGCCTCCACGATCGGCTGGTCAGCAATGAGGTCAGGGTTATCCTTGGAGAGCGAAATGGCTTCGCCCCAGCTCGCTGCCGTCCAATAAAGCAAAGGTACTTCTTTGGCTGAGGTGATGCGCCGCACGGCGGCTGGTGGGTTATTGCGAACGGCTTTGCCGAATCCTGGGTGGCGCACTTCGAGTCCTCTGAGCCCGTAATCGCGGGCGCGCAGATCAAGGCGTCGCGCCCGTGCGCGCAGCCGGGTGGCCTCGGCAAGGTTCTTGCTCTCGAGTTCGTCGGCATCTTCCTGGACAAAGGCATAGCTATACTCCGTGAAACCTTTGCAGGCGGCCAAGAGCAGACCGCGATGCTTCGGGCTTTCCTCCAGCAGGCTTTCCATCAGCTTCAAGCTGAAAGGAACTGCACTCCGAACCAGCTCGGGATCATCGTCGCTGGCGTAAGCGTTTCCACCGCTGGCGATGGCGTTGCCCAACTTGTTGACGGCGATCCTCTTTACCGCACATCCGGTGTTCGACAACACCGCGAGCAGCGCGCAGGCGAGGGTAGCCAGCGCTCGCCAGCGCCGCGGCCAGAAAAACGCTAATAGGCTAGTTTCTAAAACAATTGAATCCATACCCAGCACCATTTCAGACGGTACAAATCCATGGATGCAGAAAGCGCCTTCTCACTCCCGCCACACTTCGGCATGAACTTCCGAAGTTCCTCAGAGGCGCATGCACAACCTGGTCTTCCCCAAGGTTATCGTCACACAGTGGCGTTTAGAACCTCCGGCGGTTGACCATGAATATGAAGCAAGCAACGTCACTCGGATTCTCGCCCAGGAGTTCCTTCCAGAAAAGCCGGCCTTTCGCTTCCTTCGTCAGGTTTGTCAACTCCCCCACGACGAGCAAGAACTGAGCCTTTTTAGTATTCGCTTCGGTCACCGGTTGCGGTGAGAATTGCAAAGTGTCGCCCTGCCATTCAAAGATGGCAAATTTGCTGTTATTGGCGTCTCCCCCCGGCGCCTGTTGCAATCGAAAGTCCTTCCAGCGTTGTTGGTAGAACTCCTGCACCTTCGACAGCGGCCCGGGGTAGAGGAATGCTCTCAGGCGCAGTGCGGGAAAATCTAAATTCTCTTCCTGCGCCAATGGGAGTATCTGCTCTACCTGATCAGTATCGAAGGCCGAGCCTTCGGGGACGGAAATCTTGGTTTCGCCGATCAGCAAGCGGTACCTGGGGTCGTTTGCGCCCTGGATGGTCTTGAGCGCCTCCATGGCTTCCGCCGCTTTTCCCTGGGCATTGAGGTAGGTCGCCAGCGTCTCCCGATACTCCACATTTTCTGGGGCCCTTTCAGCCGCCATCCGGGTGAATCGGGAGGCTTTTGCGAAATCCGCCTGCCGCATAAACGAGTGATTTGGAGTAAGATTCACCCTTAACATCCCCCAATAGCGGGCCTCCCGGTAGTAGGCTTCGGCATTTTGCGGATCAATCTGCAAAATTAGATCGAGGGTCTCTTGCGGATCGCGTTCCGGGGCGGGCATCCCGGCCCGCGTGATTTTCCTCCCCGCGTATCCTAGAGGGAAGACCTGTCCCTTGACCTCGTCAAGGCAGACCTGAAGCAGCAAAGCGCGCACGTCCCTAGGTTTTTTCTTGATGTAACGCGTCAAGTCAGCATCCGCGCTACTCAGTCCTATCCGGAGCTGCGGCTCCTTTTCTGCCGCGTCTTTCTTGGGGAGCGGCGGCTCGTCCTCGTCAGATGTAAATTCTTCATATGCCTCCGCTGCTTCGATGGCTGTTTCGGCCTGACTGAGCTCGCTGGGCAGCGACTCTCGCGACTGCGCGGGCGCTGCAAGGGTGCCTCCACTGAGCTCGCCGGGCAGCGATCCCCTCGACTGCGCGGTTGCCGCAAGAGCGGCTCCATTCAACCCCGCGTGCAGCCTTTCGCAATTGGCTTTGAGGCCGGGGTTATCGGGCGCGAGTTTGAGTGCGGCCTCGTACTCTTCCAGCGCCCCTTGGCGGTCGCCTTTCTGCTCGAGTGTGCTGCCGAGGTTATAATGCGCCCAGACGTCATCGGGCTTCAGACGGATCGCCTCGCGGTATTCCGCAATCGCTCCATCGATGTCGCCCTTGATACTGAGCCCTCCGCCCAGGCCCCGATGGGCGTCGGCATTGTCCGGCTTCAGTCGAACCGCTTCGCGCGATTCGGCAATCGCGCCGTCCAGGTCGCCCTTCATTTGGAGCGTCAAGCCAAGGTTGCTGTGCGCTTCGGAGTAATTCGGCTTCAAGAGAATCGCCTTGCGGAATTCCGCAATCGCGTCGTGCCAGTGTTCTTCATTCTCGAGCGCGGTGCCCAGGCCGAAGTGCGCCTCTGCAAGATTCGGGTTCAGGCGCAGCACCTCGCGAAACTCCACGATCGCGCCGTCCCAATCGAGCTTCTGTCCGAGCGCGATTCCGAGGTTGCCGTGCGCCTCGACGAGATTCGGGTTCAGGTGCAGTGCCTTGCGAAACTCCACGATCGCGCCGTCCCAATCGCCTTTAGTGGCGAGTTCCAAGCCCAGGTTGTAGTGCTCTCCGGCAAGGTCCGGATTCAGGCGAATCGCTTCGTGCGATTCGGCAATTCCGCCGTCCAGGTCGCCTTTACGCTTGAGCGCGAGGCCGAGGCCATCGAACGTCGCGTTCGAACTCCCACCCGCAACCTCGACATCCTCGTCCACGTAGGCTTTGACCGGCGTACCCTCTTCGAAGACGTATCGTTTCTGCGAGGCCAGCAATAATCCACACACGCCCAACGCAGCCGCGCCAGCCGCCATGGCCTTCTTGTTGCGCTTGCCCGCGGCTGCCTCTTCGCCTCGCAGCTTGATTCTGACATCGCCGGCTTTCAAGAAGTCCGCTCGAATCTTGAGTTGGTGGGCTTCAACTCTTTTTTTCTCTGATTCTCTCCCTTCCAAAATCGTCCCCAGAACCCTCGCCCCCTTCTTCACGACTATTGCATCCCCGACTTTCAGATCATCGGCCAGAACTAGTTCTACCGGCTCACCCACCACCGCGCCTCTCGACGTCAGCCTTTGAGCTAATTTTAAGTTGACCTCTGTGCCTTCTTTCAGGATGAATATGGCGGGGGACTGTGCCGACGGACCCTTGACTGGGGGGACGGGCGGACTCGGTTGTTGGGGAGTCGGACTCTGTGCAAGTGAGGCGCTGGGGCATATCCCTAACGTGAGGGTGAAGAATGCGCAAATGATCTTTCTTGAGAGAGTCATAGGATTTCGTCTCCTCATTCGGTTCTTACCCTTGATGCCTGACTTGGGTCTTCCGGGAGGCCCGCAGCATGACATGAGGGTGTGAGTGTCCAGCGAGATACGAACAGGCCGGGAGGCCGGACAATCGCCGCGCAGTATCCTTGGCTTGAGGGAGCCCAGGCTGGCCCATCCTGGGCATAAGTTGCTTCTCCAGTTTTTCGAGGGCTCTTGACACTCCCTTTTTTCCTGACACCGCGCCCATTCCCGAGCCGCCGCTTTCCTCCCAAACGAGCTTGCCGGAAACCTCAAAGCACTGCAGTGTAATTTTGGCCCATTGGGTGGTTGGCCGGTCGACAATGAGATACAAGAGATGAGAAGCGCCCACGTCTTTTGTCACATTCAACAAAGTCTCCCGGGAGATTACGTCCTCGGATTGAATCATTTTGCGCGAAGGGTCGCTGACCAGGACAATCCGATTCGACTTGAGGAACTCAACCACTTGATCCACGATACCGTGGAAGACCTCCGGCTTGCTGTTCCTGACGTGTGCGGGAGTCCGGCATGCCGCGATGTAGGAACCAGCAGTCTGCTCGCGTGGCCCCTCCGGTGTTTGAGCCTGAAGATTTCCGCAGAAGCTCAATACCGAAGCAGAAATCAAAATTGCAATCGGCTGGCGCGCATCATACGCGGCCCCCCTCCAACCCGGCGAAGCCCATCGCGGCAGGCTGCGCCCTCTCCTTTCGGCGCAATGGGTCTGATGCTTGGCGATGCCGTCCTGCTGTTCCAGTCGGCTTCGTTCTTTCTCGAGTTGCTGCCCGATCAGGCCTTCCCCGTGACTGATCTGGACCAAGTCGTTCGCCGTTTTAAATTCGCTAAAAAACGGTCTACTCACGGTTTACCTCGTTTCTTGGTACCCTCATAACAGCCGAAAGTGCCATCTCTATCTCTCGAAGCTCCTGTCGAGCCAATGTGATGGACGCAAGACAGCCGCTAAGTATCGGCTTCATTCGGAAGCCTCTGCGCGCCGACGGATCCAAACCACCGGCTCTGGCGACCCATGATTCTCCGGTTGGCGCGAAGCGAGCGAACTCGCGAGGCCGTGGCGGCGGATCGAATGAACGACCGCAAAGAAGCCCATCCCGCCCACAACCTGGGCGATGACGGCGCAATGCATTCCCGCAAGTAACCCGTAGCGGTCAGCCAACTTCCCGACCAGCGCTGAGGCAGTGGTTGTGCCAAAAAAGTTCACAAAGAAGTAATACAACCCGATGGCGGAGGCGTGATTCCGGGGTGGCGTCAGGTCATGGATGACAGCTGTCACCGGTCCGTGGTACCACGTCATAAAGAAGGTGCCGGTGAAGAGCAGAAAGAGCACAGTGAACTTACTGCCAGTGTGCAGTGCGCCGAGGATGAAGGGCGCCGATACCAGGAATCCGATGGCCGGAGTCAAAGCGCGACCCCAGACGACGGTCTTGGCCAGACGGTCAGCGACGCAGGCCCCGGAGATCACACCGAGGATTCCCGCCACCAACATGACCGAGCCCAAGAGAATACCCGCCTGGCGCAAGCTGAAAGCCTTATATCGGTAAACGAACTCTGCTCCCCAGATGACGTAGGTGTGGCCGGCAAAGGCGCTGAACCAACCGCTCACCAGCACAAAGAGGTAAGCAGGGATCCGTGCCAGTTCCCGCATGGAGACCTTTTCGGTTTCCGACTTCTGGCTCTGTTCCGGCAAACCTCTGACGCTTAGAGCGAGGAGGACACCGGGAACACCGACGATGAAGAAAGCGGGTCGCCAGCCGACGGATTGGGCGAGAATCGCCCCCAGGGCCAGGCCAAGCGCCCCGCCGGTGAACATGCCGAGGTCAAAAAAACCCTGCACGCGGGCCCGAACGCCTTTGGGGAAAACGGCCGAGATCATGGCGTTACCCGCGGGAGCGTAGGCCGCCTCTCCCACTCCCACCGCCGCCCTACACACCAGAAGTGAACGGAATGATGGCGCAACGCCGCTCATAAACGTGGCTGCGCTCCAGAAGGCGATGCCGTAGCTGATCACTTTCTTCCGAGAGGTCAGGTCCGCGAGGCGACCAAGGCCGAAGGATCCCAGAGCGTGAACGACGCTGAAGGCGGCAACCAGGCAGCCGAGTTGGGCATAGCTTACGTGGAAGTCGTTCTTAATCAACGGAAATAGGGGATACACAATCTGGCGGTCAATCCAGTTGACGAAATTGATGAGTGTGAGAACCAGCAGGACTCGCTTTTGATCGGAGGTGAAGTCTGCAAGTCTGGGGCGTTCTTTCGGCCCGAAGTTGCCCGTCTTTTTGTTCATCATACCCTCCTGTCTCCCTGCGCTACGTGGCGATCCTAGGGGATATGAAAAACGACATGCAAGCGACAAGGCTAGACATTGTGGCGATGTCGTGCTTTGCCGCGATGCGGGCAGTAGCGTCCTATTCCTAACCTAAGGAGAGGAGTGCGGGCTGATTTGCAACCCGCTGATTCTATGGAGTTGATCTCCTATTTGTCGACAGATGATGGGGAGGGTGCGTAACCCTCGGGCGGGCGCCGCCCGCCTGACGGCGTCAAGAATCTTGCCAACTTCCGGTCGAACCACGGCGAAATCCGGTCAGCGAGGTGGGCCACATACAGGGCAGAAATGATCGCAGTGAAAACGTCCATCGTGTAGTGAGCCCGGAGCACCAGAACCGCTGCCGCCTCGAACACGACGATGGCAGTGGCGAGCAGTTTCAGCCAACGCCGGCCTAAACGTGCCAGTTCAGTTGCGGCGAAGGTGGCGATGGCTGTGTGGGCGGAGAAGAAAAAGTCGTTGGCAACACTATAAGTGACGAGCAGCGAGGGAAAACCGGGGTAATGCCAGATCATGCTTTCGGGTTTCGGTAATGCGCAGAGGCCTTCCATTATTTGCCGAAGACCAATGAGTATTCCCAATCCGAGTATCGGACGGACACTCCTTCCGAAGACCCATTCCGCGAGGACAAATACCGTCAATAGATCGATCAGTCCCGAGCTGGCTATAAGCAAACCGTTTGCTGCGGTGGGATTTAGCGCCAAGTAATGGTTCAGGGGCGCCGAGAGAGTGTGTAAGGCATCGCCGATTCCGGATGATGCCAGAGGTCTCCGTCCGAGCAGCGACTGAGTCCAGAGCCAAAAGCCGATCGCGACACCCGTCACGACAAGACGGACCACGAGCGCCAGACTGCGGCTACTGTTCACAGTGTCTTTGGGTGTCACCAATTAAACCTCGCGTACTAAGGCATCAGACCGATGCGGTGCACGAACTCACGGAAGCGCGGGTCGGCACGCAGGTTGTCGAGTCCGGGCTCGTGACCAAGGTAAATGACGTAGTCACAGCGGTCCTCAACCGCCTGATCCAACCAGCGGAAGGCTTCATCCTTATCGTTCAACCCCGCCGTGATCCCCACCATGTAAACCGCCGGCACGTATCTCTGCTTTGAAAGATTCACGAGGGCGGCCAGGTAGCTCCGAGCTTGTGCTTTGTCGCCGGCAAGGGCGTAGACACCGCCGAGTGCCATCATCAATGTAGGGTTACCGGGAAAAAGGGTACCTGCCCTCCGGAACTCGGCGATGGCTTGCGGGAGCATACCTTTCCGCTCGTAAGCGCGGCCCCGAAAGTAATAGGCCAGAAAGAAGTTCGAATCGAGGTCTAACGCCCTTTGGCATTGCTCGAGAACCCGATCATACTGGCCAGCGTAAAGGAAAACCTGGGCAGCGGCCATGTTCATAATGATCGAGAGCGGATCGAGTTCCTGGGCTTTTTGTATCTCGACAATCGCTTTGTCCATTTGGTCTGTCGCAACCAGGTACAACGCGTACCACTCGTGACCGGTGGCGTAGCCTGGATTGAGTTCCAACGCCTCTCGAAACTGTTGTTCAGCCTCCTGCCGTTTCCAATCGTAAGCGAGCCGGATATAAGCAAGGGAGACGTGTGCTTCAGCGAGCGAGTTGTCAAGCGCCAGGGCTTTCTCGGCGGCTTCCTCCGCCTTGGGAATGGCTTGACGGGGAGGTAGCGCGTCGTTGGGAACCGAGCCGAGAAGCTCATAGGCATCCGCCAGCCCCGCGTAGGCCGGGGCGTAATCGGGATCTGCCGCGATGGCCTGCTGAAATTCTTGGATGGCGTTGGCAATAGCTTTGGGAGTTCGTTGGCTCCACTGATAGCGGCCGCGCAGGTAGGCGTCGTGAGCCTTCGGGTTCACAGGATGCGAAACCGTGAGGCTGGCCTGCTCTTGGGGCGTCAGTGTTAGTTTGATTTGGCGCGCGATGGCTCCCGCCACGTCACTCTGTAGTGTAAGCACGTCTGCTTCGCTGCGCGAGTAGCTGTCTGCCCAAAGTTGGGCCTGGTCGCTCACCTGAATCAGTTGTGCTGTGATGTGGACCTGATTGCCGCCGTGTTGCGTAACACTCCCCTCCAGAATGTATTTCACCCCGAGTTCGCGTCCAATCTGATCGATGGTCTTAGCCCTTACATTCCGTGCCGAAGTGGGGGCGATTACGCCCAACCGCTCCGGACGTAAACGCGCCAATTGGGTAGTCAGTTCCTCCGTGAATTCCATGCAGAAGTATTCCTGATTCTGGTCGCCACTTAAATTCTCAAAGGGGAGCACGACCAGCATCACTTTTGTCAGTGGTCGGTGAAAGAACAGCCAGACGAAGTAGACTGCCAGAACGACGAGCACCACCGAAGCTGCCGCAACACCTGCGTGCCGCCTTATAGCCTCAAACTCTTCCTGTGTCCAAAACTTACGGTCAGGCTCCGGAGGGTTTGGAGGGTCCTCCCGCTTGCGCCGCCAAGCTTCCAGCTCAGACTTATAGGTGAAGACTCGACCCTGAAGTCGGTGAATGGGCAGGCTTAAGATCTCCTCCCACCGCTGGGCGGTGCGTTGCTCGACCTTCAAGTAAGCCGCGATTTCCCCCCAAGTTTCCAGACGCTCCTCCACTGGCGGGGTCTGAGATCTCTGTCGCAGTTTCGGATCGAAGCTCTCGTCGGCCACAGTTATCTGCCCAAATGAGTACGGTTGGGCAATGTTAATCCAGTTCGTCCAGGTTATGCAACACGGATTTTGACTACAGGCATTTTGATTACCTGTGCTTCCACCTCAGCCGTTTGGCCCACGGGAAATCTGTAGATTTGGTCTGCCCTTTTACTTTGGTGATTGCGCCTGGACGACGCACTGGGAAGAAACCCGGCCACATTCTGGGCAGTCGGTAGACACTGGGCCGGATAACGCCCATGGTCGTAAATCTTCCCCGAAAGCTTACCGGAAGTCCCATTCGATGAAGTTCGGGGTGGTATGGCGCTCGTTGGGATTGATCGCGAGTAACGCAGGGTAGAGCGAAGTCGCTCAGCTCCAGTACGGTCGCCACTCGGAAAATACTCTCATGTGGTCGCAGAAGAATCTATTCGCTCGTCTCACTGCAAGTTACTGCCGGTCATGAGGTTCTGCCGCTAACAGAGATTCGGCCTGAAAAGTCGGCTTCACGTCATATGAGAGTCACTTGGCCTACTTGTAGAAGTGCAACCTCCTGACTCCCCCGAAGTCCCCTTCTGGGAAGTTGGAAGTTAAGGTCAGGCTTGCCGATTTTCGCCCCGGATGAGGGGTAACGGTCTCCCCCCGCACGGGGATTCTGCCTTAAGTTAGCGCCTATGGGCCACCGGCCTGGGTCAAAAAGTTTACGCCGCTGGGGTTCGCCAGCCCTGAAAGGGCGTGACCCATCTACCGACCAGGCTTAGGCGGCCGTCCGCGTGTCTCCCCAAGTGCTATTTCGCCCGTTCAGGGCTTGCCGCCAAGAAAACGCTGGATCCTCGGACCAAGGCCGCTGGCCTGGGCTGGGCTAGGTCGCCCCTTCGGGGCTCATTTTGGCATCAGTAGCGCTCGCACGCCCGGTGTCCAGCAAAAGATATGGGTCATGCTCAGCCTGGCCGGGGGGATCGGGGACGGGTGCGCGGGACTCCTTGCGACTCCATGTCTCTTGACAAACGAGAAAAGATAGGCTACTATGCTAGGTGGATTGTGCAGAAGCCGGGATTCAGGAGTCGGAAGACGGAAGAGTGGTTGCAGGGGGGAGATGGTGAATGGTGAATGGTGAATTATGAATTATGGATACGGTAGGTGGTATGTCGTAGGGGGTAGGTGGGGAAGAGCAGGTTTCAGGACTCAGGAGTCAGAACGAAGAGCATCTGCTTTCCGCCGACTGCCTACTGCTTACTGCTTACTGCCTTCTGCTTACTGCCGGCTGCTTGGATGGGAGTTCGGGCTGGCGGGACTCTTCGCCCGTACAGCAGCCTGGGACAGACTGTCTTCTCCACCGGAAAAGAGGAAACAGTAGTAACTTTAAAATGAGGGAACGACGCGGGAATGTCTGTGAAAACAAAGGAGGAGCTTTCCGCAGCCTGCCATGAAGCTGGGATGTCTATGAAAACAAAGGAGATTTCCGCCTAAAGCGGGTATGTTGTTGAAAATACAGGTAGTTAGTTCCTTGTACGTGGTATGTGGTATGTGGTATGTGGTAGGTGGGGGAAGAACCGCAGCCAACCTTCGACCGCCACCTGCGAACTCATGACCAAGCTGGTATGTGGCAGGTGGTAGGTGGTAAAGATACTAAATAGAGGGAACGAACCGAAGATTCTGTTGAAAATAAAGGGGTTAACCTTCTTGGAGGCTCAAAAACGAACCGAATTCTGAGTGCGAAAAGCGCCAATCAAAGCGAAAAATAGGGCCAATAATCGACAAGTTGTGCGGCATTCGGTGAAAGGAGAAACATGAAACCATTTCAACGCATCGGACGGCGTCAATTCCTTCACGACTCCGCTCTCGGCTTGGGAGCAGCGCCGTTAATTGCCAACGCAGCCTTACCCGCAAAGGGGGCGGCTCCAGCCCATCCAGGTTTACCGCAAAGCGGTCCAACATCCAATTCCAATGGCCTGAAGATGCAAGCCAGGTTCGGATCGACAGACTCGGTATGGATCATTCGCGAGCCGCAAGCGGGCTTCCAGGAGCAGTTGGCATCTTGCGAGTTGGCGCGCGGCTTACGAAATCTGGGGCTTGCCAGGGAACCTGTACAGGCCCGCGTGGGTGGAGGTGAACAGCCATCGTCTGGCTTTATCTTCTCTCTTTCGGTCAGGAAAGGCGGCGTTAAACATCCTGAAGCCTACGAAGTCTCTCACGAATCCGGGGGCGGCATGGCTTCCCGTGTCCAGTTGACCGGCGCCACACCTCAGGCGGTTCTTTACGCAGTGTTTGACTTCCTGGAGCGTCAGGGAGCCTTCTTTGGGTTGGACGGCGAAGTCTACCCCTTGGAGCCCGCACGCGCCCTCAATCTGCCGCCCGTCGGCGACCCCTGGCAAGCGCAGCCACGCTTCAACGTGCGCGGGCTTGTGCCCTGGCCGGACTTCCTCAATTGTGTGACGGTTTACAACCGCGAAGACTGGCGCGCCTACCTCGAGGCCATGGTCCGGATGCGGTTCAACACCCTGGGTGTACACGTCTACTCCGGCGCGAACCAGTGGGCTGAGTCGTTCCTTTCCTTCGAGTATGCCGGGGCCGGTCATCTGGCCTATACCGACACCAGCGCGACGAACCGCTGGGGCTATCTGCCGGAGCGTACTTCGCGTTATGGCATGGGGGCGCCCGACTTTTTCGTGGATGAAGTCTTCGGCGCGGAAGCCACCACCAAGGCCAGGAGTTGCTGGGAGGCCGAAGAACTTGCGCAGCAACTATGGAAGGAGGCCTTGCAGTACGCCAAGCAGCTTGGCATCCGCGCCGGCGTGGGGTTCGAGCCTTATCAGGTCCCCGATGAGATTTACCGCGCCACTCCTCCGGAAGCGTACTATGCTTCGAGCGACGCAAAGATCCCAGGGCCGCGCATCGATCCCGAGTCAGTAGCGGCGAAGGACATCCTGGAAGCACGACTGGGGCAACTTCTGGAGGCTTATCCCAGCGTGGATTACGTCTGGTTGTGGGAAGACGAGGGGATGAGCTGGGCTAGCCAAAAGCAAAACGTTCCACTTTCTGTCGCTCCTTTCAAGCAAGCCTTTGATTTCCTGAAGCGCCACGCCCCCGAGAAGCGCCTGGTGATTTCCGGCTGGGGCGGCGTGGTCCGGCATTTCGCCTACTTCCATAAGGCGCTGCCGGAAGAGATCATCTTTTCTTCGCTGAACGACAACCTGGGTTGGGACCCCGTGAGCGAGGAGTATGGAAAACTCGAAGCTCGCGAGCGCTGGCCGATCCCCTGGCTGGAAGATGATCCGGCCATGTGGCTGCCCCAGTTCCATGTGTCTCGCTTCGTACGGGACATGGATCTGGCGGAACAATACGGGTGCCAGGGCCTGTTGGGGATTCACTGGCGGCATCGCATCATGGATATCGACGCCGGTTTTCAGGCTGGCTACTCGTGGAGCAAAGAGCTGACCCCAACCAGATTCTTCCAGGCTTTTGCCGCGGCCCAGGCCCGCGAACCACGCGCCGGCAAATTGGCAAAGGTCCTGGACGACACGGACCGCGACCGGCTGATTCTGTGCTCGTGGACGGGCGAGGTCAAGAATGGTCACAGCGAAATCGATGAATACACGGGTGACTATGATGAGGCGTTCCAGTTCTGGAACGGTTACGAACCCCCCGATAGTGTAAAGAAATCGCAGGGTCAAGTGGCACAGCAGCTTCGCGCACTCACCGATTCGGCCTCGAGTCCGGCGGAGCGCGAGCGGCTCAATTACCTCACGCGCTTCGTCGAGTTCCCCTGCCCTTATTCCGAATCGTGGTCACTGGCGCACCGTCTGAATCAGAAACTTCAGAAGGCCAGTGATTTGAAGAAGCAAAACAAGGCAGACGAAGCGCGCAACTTGATCGTGACGGAAGGTGTGCCACTCTGGCTCAAAATGGCGCCTCTGGTGAGAGAGGTCTTTCTCGATTACCAGGAGATTGTGAGCACCAGGAATGATCTCGGACAACTGGCTTCGATGCACAACAAGTACGAGCGGCTGGCGTTGTATCGCTTGCGGGCCTCGATGAAGGAGTTCCTCGGCGAGCTGCCACCCGACACGGAGCGCTTGTTTGCGGAAGTGCGCCAGCCCGACGCAAAGGCCATGCCTCGAGCCTTTGTCCCCACTCGTCCCACCCTGCTCCGCAAAGGGGAACAGGCGCGAATCTCAGCCGTAGTTCCGGGAGCGGGGCATGTGGCCCACGTTACCCTTTTTACTCGCGCGAAAGATTCGGACAACTGGAGTCCTTCCCCCATGAGCTTGGCACGCCGGCGGACCTATGCCAGCGAGATCAAATGGCAAGAGGTGGGCCCTTTGATGGATTATTACGTCCAGGCAGAAGTCGAGGTGGGCGGCGTCAAGAAGGCCCTCACGTCCCCGCCTGAGGCGCCAGTCAGATTCTATACCGTGACCCTGCTCTGAGCTGCTCATCTCGCATCGCTAATTCAGGGGCTCGTGTGTGCCGGGAATATTCGGTGCGCGCTGAACTTCCCCTTGCACGGCCTCGGACAGATTGATGTTGTTCCTTTCGAGAAGGGTTCCCGTGGCTTGTTCAAACTGAATCAATGCCTTGGCATAGGCGGCGCGTGCTGTCACCACAGTGCCCTGGGCGTTGGCCAAGTTGGTCTGTGCGATGATGACGTCTTCCACCGTGGCCGAAGCCAGGGTGAACTTCTGCTGTTGCATGCCGAGCACTTGGCGCGAAATCGCCGCCAAATTCAAGGCAGCGTCGAGCTGGCTCTTGGCCTGCTCCACCGCGCTCACCGCCTTGCTCACGCCCCAGACCGCCTGGTTCTTGGCGTCCTGGAGCTTCATTTGCAACTGCCGCTGCTCGAGCAGCGCCCGAGCGGCGTCAGCCTGGGCGGTACGGTTGCGAATGGGAATCCCCAGTGTTACTCCGTATTGGATGTTGGGATATTCGTTTTGGAAGACGTTGGCGAAGGTAGGCCGCAAAGCCCCACCCAGCCCCGCGAGATTATAGGAGGCATACACCTGAAGCTGAGGCAACAGCGAATTGCGCCTCGCCTGGATGGTGTACTCCTGGTTGCGCAGGTTAATATCGGCCTGCTCGATCTCCGGGCTATAGCGGGCCGCTTCCCGCAAAGCCTCGGCCAAGGGGGGCACGTCATCCGCATGCGGCTCGGGCAGCCGGTCGGTGGGGGCAATCTCCACCGTGGCCAACTCCTCATTGAAACTCTTGGAGATCTTGGCCTTCAGCGATTGGGCGTCCTGGGAAAAAGTGTTTCCTGCCGCCAGCAGGTCTTGTTGCCGCAAAGCGACCTCCTCCTGGCTGCGCAGCACGTCATACTGGGCTACGGCGCCGATCTTCAATTCGACTTGGTTGTTTTCCAGGAGCTTCTGCGCATTTTGCAGCCCCTCTTGCGCTACACGGATCTTTTCCTGGTCGGCCAGCAGGTCGTAGTAAGTGCTCATCACCGCCGCCACCTGGGTGATCACGCTCTGCCGGAAGACGCTTTCGGCATATTTCAGATTGTTGCGGCCTTGGCGGATGAACAAAGCGTTGGCGCGGTAGCCATAGCCGGCCAACAGGTTTTGGCTGAAGGCTATGGAGAGGCCCGTGACAAACTCGGGATTGAACAGGCTGGTAGTGGTGTTTGAGGATAGGCGATAACTATACTCGGACACGCCGAAGCTTGTGCCGGTCAGAAATCCCTGGCTGTACCCGCCTTGAAAGTACGCTGTGTGTGAGGTCTCAACCGGCACGCCGCTCACCACTACGTAGTTCAGGGGCGAGATGGCATCGCTCCAGCCATAGAAGGCGTAGACGCTCGGATCGCAGCAGCCTGCTGAACCTACGCTGCTGACGCCGCCTCCCAAGGTGCCCCCCGCGCCAACTCCGCCAACGCCTCCGCTGCTGCTCAAACCTCCTCCTAGGCTGCCGGAAAATGCCGTCGTGGATTGATATGAGCCTGCCACGCCACGCGTTGCACCTCCCCCTTTGGCGCGCAGGTAGTCCGTTTGACCAATAGGCAGGTTGTAACGCGCCACTTCGATGTCCAGGTTGTTTTCCAGCGCCAGCGCGATGGCGTCATCGAGTCTGAGCATGAGCTTGCCCTCCACAATCAGATTCGGAAGCCGTCGCGAGTTGTCCAGCCGCGGGCTGGGGACAAAAGGGGTGACGTAAGGTGAAAAAAGCTGGGGGAAGGCGTGGCTGTTCGAGTAGTCGAAGTGAGTCGCTTCCTCCGGCCCCGAAGTTCTCCTGGCGTCTTGGCCAGCCACGGGCTGGGTCAAGACCAGAACCAGGAAGGGTATTGTCGCTAACATTCGCCAGAACGCCATTCTTGTTACCATGCGCAGTTCTCCGATCGGTTTTTATGTCTTCTTACATAGGCCCTCTAATGCACTCTTACTGCCATTCCCAGAATGTTGGCTAGCTCATTTATAATCAGTGTGATGCGAGTTGTTTGCGGTATCTCGCCAGGCCCTCAAGGCGTTCGGTTTTGGGATTATGATGGCCGGAATCGAACAGTTGCAGCCGCTTTCGCAAGTCGATCCGTTGGTGGCACTGCGATACGAGCAGGATTCAGGATTCGGGATTCAGGATTCAGAGAAACCATTTCCGACGGGCCAGTAAGGATTGACGAGGAGGACACAGAAGTCCAGCGATAAAAGGCTGATAGCTGACGGCTAAGCCACTGTCCGATATCGCCAAGCCTAATCCCAAAATCGGACACCTCAGCCGGGAGTCTCGTCCGCTCTTCTCCCTAACCCCTTGAAAATAAATGCCTCGAGTAACGAAGAGGATGGCAGCCCTCGTGCCCTGAATACTCTCGGAGAGGTTCTATGGACATCCCACGTGAGTCTGCAAAGCGACAACGGCGAATTCGCAGGATCATTTATTCCATTCTGGGTCTGTTGGCCATCGCGTCAGTCACCTTGGGACTTTCGCGTCTCAAGCCCGCTGCGCCCAGCGTGGATAAGGCGACGGTCTGGATTGACACGGTAAAGCGCGGGCCCATGCTGCTGGAAGTGAGAG